>CALDEU010000048.1:0-1751 GCA_937942395.1 uncultured Collinsella sp.
GCGCGGCAAGGAGATATATTGCCAGACCGGAGGGGCGCCGTGGGCGGGAATCTGGGCGTACACATTTCCTACACATCCTGTGATCCGACTAACGTTTGCCAGCCGTTAACTACCGCTCGCCGAGCATCTCTTTATATAAGGCAGTCTCATGGTTAAAGCGGATACGTCCCCCTAGCTAAAGCACAGCCAGCATCGAGCAACTCATCACGTTCTTCCACCGAGAACCCCTCGGCGTAGACGCGCACCACTGGTTCGGTCCCGCTAGGACGGACCAGCAGCCACGTGTCATCCTCGAATGCCAAACGCAAGCCATCCATATGACTAACGTTTTGCGGCACCTTGCCACAAATCGACTTGGGGTTTACGCCCGGCAGCAGGGTTCGTAACGTTTCGGCATCTTCGGCCTCAAGGCGCAAATCCCGTCGACCGTAACTCGTCTTACCAAAACTATCCTCGAGTTGGTCGACCAGAACGCCCAAAGGCGCGTCCGTCTTTGCCATAAGCTCACACAGAATCAGACAGGCGAGGATTCCATCGCGCTCGGGCATATGCGCGGCGATGCCGATACCACCGGCTTCTTCACCGCCTATGAGGACGCCGCCCTTCTTCATCTCTGCCGCTATATATTTGAAACCGACTGGTTTGACGGTCACGCGGCAGCCAAGCGCCTCGGCAATGCGACGCACGAGCGTCGAACACGAAAGATTGACGACGACGCGCCCCTCCAAATTACGAAATTGAACCAAGTCGCCCAAAACGAGCGCCATGATCTGATGCGGATGTATATATCTGCCGCGCTCGTCAACCGCGCCGATACGATCGGCGTCGCCGTCGGTCACCAGGCCGGCGCAAGCTCCGTCCTCGATAACCGCGCGCTCGCAAGTGTCCACCCAAGGCTCAACGGGGTCGGGGCAGATATCTTCTTGGTCAGACGCCTGCCCGGCGTGAATCTCGTGCACCTCAACGCCAAGCTCGCGCAGCAAGTCGGCTAGATAACCCTGGGCTGCGCCGCCCATGGGATCGACAACCACGCGCAGGTGCGCGTCGCGGATGGCTTCGGCATCGACAAACGATGCCACCGCCTGCATATAGTCAGGAATGATATCCGCGGTGCGATATTGCCCCTCGATCCCCATTGGCTCGGGAGCCATGGTCTCTTCGAGCTCTTCGATGACATCCTGGTTGGCGGTCGAGCCGTCACCCATGCGAATCTTGAGGCACAGATAACCCTGCGGATGATGGGACCCCGTCACCATGAGCGCGCCGCACGCCCCACCGTCATAAGCCGCCGCCCACGTAAGGGCAGGGGTCGGAACAGGTCGCGAAGCGAGCACGGCGTCCAGCCCGTGCGCTGCTAGCACGCCCGCCGCAAGCTCAGCGAACTCGCTCGCCAGGGGCCGGGTGTCGAACCCTATATATACCGTTTTGCCCGGATTGGTCTTTTGCCACAACTCGCCGACGGCATCGGCGATACGGGCAACGTTATCGGCAGTGAAGTCTTCATCGACGCGAGCGCGCCAACCGTCAGTTCCAAAATGAATTATCGCGCACACGCGCAGACACCTCACAGTGTTTGGATCATGGTACGCGTGAGGTATACCCGCAACACGCACTCAGCAACCTGCCGGCACCAGCATTCACCATTTGGGCAAATGCTGCCGAGGACATGCAAGCAATCAGAACCACCCTTAAAAAGGGTGGTTTGCTCTTAGGGTATAACCCACGGGCCCCGGGCTCGCGTCTAAAGGCGC
>CALDEU010000049.1:0-29964 GCA_937942395.1 uncultured Collinsella sp.
ATTGCCCGTACCTCATCCTCGATGAACCGCTGAACGGCCTCGATCCGGGAAAACGGAAAACCTCCTGCGACGCGATGCGCAGCGAAGTGGCGCGGGGACGCAGCGTGCTCATTTCAAGCCATCTACTCGACGACCTGGCAGACCTTACCAACTCGTTCTACTTCATCGAAGCCGGCACGCTCGTGGAAAAGATCGAGTCGTCCTCGCAGACGCTCAAGCAGGAATACCTCGATACATACGAGCGAGGTGAATGACATGATAGGCAAGAGCTATGCAAAGATAGCGATTGTTGGCTTTGTACTTTGTCTTGCAATGGTGCTATGTGCATCATTTGCGAGGTATAGGTCCGAGCAATCGTTCATCGATGGCGCTGAAAATGGGTTTGGCATAGACGGGATGTATGTCAACGATGGCGCGACCAGGCCGTCTATGGCGATTCTTGCGGGCGAAGACATGGAATGGCAAATCTGTAATGACGATGGCTCTTGTCTGAGTGGTCGTTTGGCCGCAACGAGCGACCCGAATTCGTTCGATCTTCTCGACAATGATGGAGCGGATTGCGGTTCTGTTCACCTTTCATATGCATCGCGAGATGGGATGGACGGCATTCTCTACGTCTCCCACGAGACTGGCGATTTCAAGATGCGCAGGACTAACCGAGTGCCGGCTTTTTTCGAGGAGTGAGAGTTCCCGGCGGTCTGCCGATCAGGCAGCCGGGGTATTGAACCCCGCATTCATCCGTACACACACGGACGAATTCGGAAAGCAACCGTGGTATTCCTACAGGAATCGAATCCGTGAGGTCGTTGTCCTGGATACCTGGGATCCAGAGAGCGGTAGATACCTGTTCGACGGTCTGACCCAATCGACCTATCGAAACTCGATACATCGGATTGCACGACCCTGGAGGGCATGTTCAGGGGATGCTCAAGCGTCACGGAGCTTTTTGATCTCGACCGTCTTGACACCTCGAACGTCGAGAACACGCCCTACATGTTCCTCAACTGCCTGACGCTCAAGGCCGTCAGCATCTTGGGATGGGAGGCGTCCGGAATCACAGACGTCGACCAGATGCTCAGTGGCTGCTCTACCTACATCCTCGCAACCGAGGAGCAGCGCGAGTTCCTGAACAAGATCACCGGCTCCACGCAGCACGGAATCTGGACCCGTAACCTTTCGTAGCCCAGATCAAAATACCGGTTGTTTCCAGAAATCCTCTAGGAGGCGTCTAGATAGAGGATTTCTGGAAATGCAAATAACAATAATTTAGATTCCGAGCGTATCGACCGGAGCAACAACGATGCCTTCGCTAGTTACGTGAGCCGGCATACCAAACCCGATGACGATGAGTTTCGCCGCAGGCGGCCTCTCCCCGCGATCGACCAGCTTTCGCTCAAGTCGAAGCAGATTTTCCACTGCCTCTGGGACTTGGGGGCTCCCGAGCTTAACCTCAACGGCAACCCACGAGCCGTCACGACGATGGACAATCGCGTCGACCTCTAGGTCGTCAGCGTCGTGGTAGTGAGATACGGTCGCATCGCTGGCCGCCGCGTAAACCTTGAGATCGTGCAGCACAAGGGATTCGAAGAGCAAGCCAAGGGTCTTCGGATCGGATGACAACGACTCCGGATCCGCACCGATGAGGGCGACGGCGAGCGATGAGTCCGCAAGGTGCCGCTTCGCGCCCTGCCGCAACTTCACCGGCGACCTGAGAGCCGGATGCCACGCGGGGACATCGTCGACGATATTGATACGGCGCAGCGCGTCCATGTAGCCGGTAATCGTATTCTTTGAGACGTCAACACCCAAATCCCTTTCGATGGACCTCATGCCGGCAAGAGTCGATTCATTGCGTGCAAGCGACGAGAGCAAGGCCCTTACCTTAACCGGGTCGCGTTTCACTCCATCCGCCCTCGAAACGTCAGACTCGCAAACACCGTCAATATAGGCGGCGGCTATCCGCATTGCGTCGGCAGTTGTCTTACCGACCGCTTGGGGCCAACCGCCGCGGCAGAGCAAATCCGCGATACCGGCGATACCGGCGATGGATCCGAGTGACGCCGCAACGGAATCGCCATCGAGCAGCGCACCAAGCGAGACCGTTCCCGACGAAATACCGAGCTCGAAAAGCGTCATGGTATCCATCCGCAAACGGGCGATTCGACCCACACCGCTGTGCATCGGCCGGTTCTCGGCTCGCGGCGTCGCAGATCCGGTGAGAATGAACTGTCCTGGCTCCCCTCCCCTGACATCGCATTCGAATCGCACGGCATCCCATAGCTTCGGTTCTTCCTGCCATTCGTCGACAAGCCTCGGGGTCGGTCCGACAATTGCTTGGGCCGGATCGAGACGAGCGAGCTGGAGGGCCGCAAAACCGCCAGATGGATCGGAGAGAGATAACGATGACTCGGCAAATCTCTGAGCTGTCGTTGTCTTTCCACACCATTTCGGCCCCTGAATGAGCACTGCACCAAAAATGCCAAGGTCGCGCTCGACTAAGCAGTCAACACAACGTCTTATATACCTATCCATTGGCTTTCCCTCCAATCATTCATTTGAAATTATAGCGTCTATCTGCGTCGTTGGGACAAATAACGATTACTTATTGGGACGATTGACGGTAATATATTGGGACGATTGACGATAGCTCGTTGGGACGATTTCCATTTTCTTAAGGCACTAATCAACGAGATCCACTGTGAACTATGAGACGGATAAATTTAGCTGACGCCTCTCATGAGTTCAGCAATGCTGATTTGAAATTTAAATTCGCAACCTACCTTATGATTCATCGAGATGGTAGAAGCTTTGAAGATATTTTTGAAATGCGTCGCGATCGTGATGCATTTGCCGTTGCAGAAAGCTATACGGCAACTCTAGATCAAGCTGGGGTATATTATGCGGTTTCTTGTTTCGAAATCGACCGGCTGGCAATAGTTCGTCGAGAAGAAAGAGCGCAGGATGTCCTATTCTATCGATACCCTGTTCAGAAGCTTTATCAGCTCTTCATTGAGACTATGAACATTTCAGGCTTCGAATCAGTGGCGAACACCCCGACAAAAATAGCCGTTAGGAGTGTCAAATGAACAAGAATGCCACTGCGCAGTTGCACGTCTATTCCGCCTTTTTCGTTCTCGCGGGATTTGTTTTAAATCGGGGAGTTTTTCTACTTTTCCTTGCGGAGAAAGGAATGTCTGTCACGGAAATCGCGCTTTATCAAGCTCTGTTTAACATTGCAACGGTCGTCCTCGAGCTGCCAACAGGGCTGGTAGGCGATTTCTTTGGAAAGAAGTTCTCGATTCAAGTGGGCGTGCTGCTGCTTTTCTTCCATACGGCTGGCATGCTGCTGCTCTCAGGCCCCTTTCTCGTCGCGCTTTCCCTTGTTGAGGCACTCGCCTACTCCCTTCAATCGGGATCCGAACAAGCGCTTTTATATGAAATTGCCCGGAATGCCGGTCAAGGAGAGCGCTTCCTCACCATCAACGCTCGGCTGCTTGCCGCGCAATCAATCGCTACGGGAATGGCAATTGTGCTCGGATCTTTCATTGCCCAAGTATCTTGGAGCGCCCTCTACGTATGTGTCTCCATTTTCTATCTCCTGCAGCTTTTCCTTCTGTATCCCATTGAGAGGACGGAAGCGACCCGTTCTGAAAGCTCTGAAAAGGGAAGGTCTGACGCAGCCAAGATGTTCAGACGCGAAACCTGGCGTGTTGGAGAATCCGCTTTTGCGGTATTGCTTCTTCTAATCGGCACAAGCATGCTCGATGGATTCTATGGGAGTTATTACAACTTGAATCAGCTGGTATTCGACGCATTTGATGCTCCCGTCTCCATAATAGGAATCTTTTTCGGTGCATCCTATGCAGTAAATGCGACGGCCTACATTGCAGCAGATTTCTTCTCGTCGCGTTTCGGGAAAAGAAATACCATGCTCGGCTCGATGCTAATCGAGGCTGGCCTTTTCATGATTCTTCCGTGGTTCGCTTCAAATCCGCTGTGTTTGTTTGGCCTTAGCATGGTGCTTTGTTTTCTCCCAGAAGTGGTGTACATCACTTCGGAAAACTTAATCCAAGACGCGATAGCGGACGATCTCCGCGCGACGATCCTTTCCGTCGCGTCTCTGGTAAGGGCTCTCTTTTCCGCAATGTTTTTCTCCATATTTGGACATGTGTTGGGGTTATATCCCATTCAGATAGCGCTCGGTATTATCGGTGCAATCTCGATAGCAATTACCGCCGTTGTTTCATTGAAAATGGTAGGAATACAGGTCTCCAAGAATTGATATATCGATTGACGAGCTAGCACGATCGATACATCTATTTATATATCTATCCATCTGTATGACTCCCATGTCAGCCTATAACAAGCATTCCATCAGCACTATGGTGACGATTGACGGTAATCTGTGGTGACGTTTTCTATTTTCATAGCAGCGTGATCGGCGAGATGAACTATGAGACGGATAAATTTAGCTGACGCCTCTCATGAGTTCAGCAATGCTGATTTGAAATCCGTCGGCAATCTTCTTGAGATTTGAGAGGCTGACATTACGCCGCCCGACTTCAATGCTCGCGTAGTAGGAACGATCCATTTCAATCAAATTGGCGAACTGCTCCTGGCTGCACCCGAGTCCAGCGCGGAGCTCTTTGCATCTCATGCCGAATGATTTCTGAAGCGTCTTCGCATCCATGACAAAAAGAGTCATGGATTGTTGTATAAAAGCCAACGGACTATATACAACAATCCCAGTTAAGGCGCATAACTATCTCTATTGGAAAGCACTCTGATGCCCAGTCGGATAGGGCACGGAAAAGGAATGGAACAGCACAATGACTCAGGGAAAGCATTTCGCTGCCGGTGGCGATCACTTCGCCGCACTGCCAAACAAAAAGATTCACACTCCGAAGGGGATCGCGCGTCTGACCGTCACCGCGGCGACCATGGCCGCCATGACCGGATCGAGCCTCATCTCACCGTTCACGGCATTCGCCCAGACCGGTGACGGGGGCACACAGCACCCCGCCGTGATGTCGCCGATCGCCGCCCACGCCGGCGCGGCATCCGGTACCGGTGCGAAATCCGCCGCACAGACCATCGCGGACCTGCAGAAGGCAGTCGACGAGGCGAAGGCGAAGGAGGACGCCGCCAAGGCATCCTACGATGAGGCCGCCGGTCCCTACAACGAGGCGGCTTCCGCCCGCGACCAGGCCAAGGCATCCTACGATTCGGCAGTCAGCGCCGGCACGGCAGCTGATCGAGCGGCAATGGACGAGTACGCCCGTCAGGTCGCAGAGGGCAAGGACGCCGCCGATGCTGCCGGCAAGAACCTCGAGCAGGCGAAGGCGGGTCTCGCAGACGCCAAGGCGGATGCATCCGAGAAGGACGAAGCGTACCAGTCCGCCCTCAAGGTGGCCCAAGATGCCAGGGACGCCCTCGATAAAGCCAAGGCCGATGCCGTAGGCGCCACCCCGGAGGCTATCCGTGCCGCCGAGCAGGCCGTGCGCGACGCCACGGATGCCGTGAGCAGGGCACAGGCCGATCTCGACAACGCCAACGCGACGCTTGCCGATGCCCAGTCCAAGCTGGTTGCGGCCCAGTCTGCAAAGGATTCCGCCGATTCCGTCCTTGTCGCAGCCAAGCAGAACAAGGACGCGGCGGATGCGAAGGCCGCAGCCGCCAGCGCCGCCTACGAGAAGGCGAAAGCAGACCTCGCCGCAGCGGAGGCAGGCGCCAGCGGTCCGGAGTACGATGCGGCAAAACAGAAGGTCGCGGACGCGGAGGCAGCCCTCGCTGCCGCACAGGCGACACAGTCCCAGTGCGAGTCTGAGCTCGAGCAGGTACAGTCCGCTGCAGCAACGGCGCAGACCGAGCTGAATGATGCCCAGGCGTCCCTCTCCGCGAAGCAGCAGGCCGCGGCCGATGCCAAATCCGGCGTGAACGCCGCCCAATCCGCCCTCGATGCCGCGAACGCCGACCTCGATGCGGCCAAGCAGGCGAATGCCGACGCCGTCGCCAAGTTGGACGCCGCGAAGCAGGCTGTCAAGGACGCCGAGTCCGCCAAGGCAGCCGCAGACGTAGAGCTCGCGAACGCCAAGACCGCAAAGGATACCGCAGACGCGGCCGTGACCGCCGCCCAGCAGAAGGTCGACGAGGCACAAACGAAGGTGGATCTCGCAGACGCGCAGCTCAAGCAGGGAGCCATCGGTTTCTTCAAGGCCATGGGTGCCGATTCAGCCATCGAGATCATCCAGAACTGCACGTACAAAGACTACACCGAGATCGGAAACAGTCTCGACGCAACGGGCCTTGAAAACATGCTTTCGTCCATCACGGTCATGAAGAACGTGAACGCCTACCGTAAGTCCGTCGGCCTTTCCGAGCTTGAGGTAAGCTATAAGCTCATTGCGGCAGCGATTGCAGATGCAAACTATTCGACGAAAAATGTAGAGCATGCCCAGCAGTTCGATGTCGGTGAAAACCTTGCCTGGATCTATCGCGACCCCTGCAAGGCCTGGATCTATCAGGAAAAGGATCTGTTTGACAAGACTGCAGCATCCCTTGGTGCGACGAATCTTTCCGGAAAGGACGCCTACGACTTCTGGTACGCCAACCAGGACAAGTTCGATTACTACCGTATCGGTCATTACATGAACATCATCAACCCTGACTATGCTGTCATGGGATGCGGTCTGAACGATGACACCCGTTTGACGTTCTCGCTCACGCTGCAATACGGCGGTTGGGCCGGTTCGGGCTGGAATACCGGAGCCATCTCCGTCGACGAGTACGAGCAGAAGCTGACCTCCTACATCAACGGCCTGAAGAACGCCAAGAGCGCACTCGACGCAGCCAAGGCCGATCTCGCATCCAAGCAGCAGGCAGCCGCCGGCGCCGCAGCAACCGTCCAGCAGAAGCAGGATGCCTTCGATGCCGCACAGACAGGTGTCGATGCCGCGAAGCAGGATGTCACCGATGCCCAGCGTACCGTCGATGTAGCCAAGGCCGATCTCGCATCCAAGCAGCAGGGCGTCACGGTTGCCCAGACCGAGCTTGATGCGGCGAAATCGGACCTCGATGCCGCCAACGCGGCAGTCGATACGGCAAAGTCGACCGTACAACAGAAGCAGGTTGCTTTTGATGCTGCCAACGCAGCCGTAACGGCCGCACAGACCAAGCTGGATTCCGCCAAGGCGGACACCGAGGCCAAGCAGCAGGACGTCATGGATGCGAACGCCGATCTCGCGAAGTTCTTCCAGGACGTCGCCGACGCCAAGAAGGCGCTCGATACAGCAAAGAGCGTCCATGACTCGGCGGTAGCCGATCAGACCGAGAAAGCGACCGTCCTCGCCGCCGCCGAGCAAAAGGCGGACGCCACCGCACGCGCCCTCGCGGATGCCCAGCATGCCGTCGATGCCGCAAAGGCCGACACCGGCGTTGCCGCCGACAGGCTTACCGGCTCCCAGACCGATCTCGATGACGCACAGTCGAACCTCGACATCCTCACCGATCTTGCCGCGAAGCTCGCAGAGGCACAGCAGCGCGAGCAGGATGCAGTAAAGGCCGTCAATGACACCAAGGCCGCGCTTGATGCCGCGAAGGCGGATGCCATCGCCGCCGAGTCCCTGGTCTCTGCCGCCGAACAGGCAAAGGCGCAGGCAGACGCCAAGTTGTCGAAGCTGAACTCCATCGATGCCGGCGCGGCGATCGCTTCCGGCCATGATGTGAACGCGGATGACGCCCTCAACGCGCTTTTCGCCGCAGCAGTCGAGGCACGTGCCAAGGTCGCGCCCGCCAAGGCCATCCTGGACGAGAGGCAGGCCGCGGTGGACGGGCTCCAGCCCGGCTATGATGCGGCACTCGCCGCCTACGAGCAGGCGAAGTCCGACCGCATCGCAGCGGAGCAGAAGCTTTCCGATGAGATCGCACGACAGGAGGCAAAGGAGGCGGCAAAGCAGCAGGCGGCATACACCCCGAAGCACCTCGCCGGCACGGATACCGCCCAGCCCGGCAACCTCGCCCAGACCGGTGACCGCGCGGGACTCATCGGCGAGACGTTCGTCATCGGCGGTACCGTCCTCGTGGCAGCCGGCGTCTTCCTCGATCAAAAGAAGCGCCGCGAGCAGATGTAGTGCAAATCGCATAACGACTCGGAAAGGGGAGTTCCGCAAAAAGGAACTCCCCTTTTTTCGTCTCGCCAGCCACGGTTCGTTGAGGCAGCTTCAGCTTAAGGGCCACAGATTAAACCGATCTACAACTGTGACCATATGACTGTGTGCACATGTTAGCATGGTCATATGGTCACCTATTTACAACTGCGATTATGCTGCAATAACTCAACCGTTAGTGCTTATTAAACAGCCAAGCGAAGCCAGGCTTGCCCAGTGTTTGGCGCATCTGCCCCACCTGAATCTCCGTCTCCACGCCATCCTTGCCGATGACGGTACTCATGTTCTCAGCGGTCGAAACGTTGACTGCTGACCTGGCTCTCAAGATGGATCTGACCATCGGATCCAAAGACACTCTGGAGCATGACTGCCTCCTTGCAAGAGGCTGTCGCCCCCAAGATAACAGATGGGCGGATCCGGCGGAGCATATAACGCTCGGTAATACATGACCATGTTAATGTAGTCATATGTTCACGTATTACAAGCTGGGACCTCATGTATTAGAGCTCGAGCCATGGCCGACAGGACGTCCGGCGGGGAAATCATCGGGGTCGATGCGCGGGGCATGGCGAAGGTTCTTACCGGAGCCTATGGTCCCGACTCTCCCGGTCGTATTCCTACGATATCGCCCCTAAATCACCAATGTGTCAGATAAAGAATGATGCAATGGCTATGATCAAGCATACGGCGGATGCGGCGACTGCGCCTTTTTTCCTCTCCTTTAGTCCGACGAATAGGGTTGCCGTAAAGTAAAGGGCGGAAATGCAGTCTATGGCAAGCAAAACGAGTTCCTTGGGCGGTTTCAGCAAAAGGTCGCTAGCAAAGAGTGATGCGAGCAGGGTAAAGCCGATTGTGACCAAGTATCTCGATTGATTTTGCGACAGCATGGCAACTTCCTTTTAGAACAGGCAAGTGAAAAGTCGGTACGATGCCCTTGCGGTTGCAAACAAGCCGCTGCCAGGACCGGTTGTCACGAGACCGGCGATAACGCATTTTCTCGGTTTCCAGCTCATGACAGACCCCTCTCTCATGGTGAAACGCATACATTATGAGATATGCACATTATCTCGCTAATTAATTTCAATATCCATCATCTAACACTAAAGAATACTGGCTCGCTGATTCAGTGACGATGCGTTTTTACCCTTGCGTTCCCACTCGCGTAATCGCCTCGCCGCGTCGGCGGTCGGAAGGGCCTCCGTCTCGCAATCAGCGACCTTGTAGCCGTATCTGCCGAGCCAGGCAGCAAGTGCATCCCAATCGACGCGCTTCCAGTCGCCGCCCGGCGCGTGCTGCATCACGAGGTCTCCGGCGACCACGAGCCCGTGGATATGCTCTCCTTGCAGGCCTGCGATGATTCCGCCGGTGCATGCGATGCTAGGTCGCTGTGCCGGCACTGCGCAAACGTATTGGCCTTTGTGCCCCTTTTGGCAACTTTAGCATGACTATAGGTTAAACCAACCCACAGTCATGAGCACGGTAACGTAGTACATGAGCACGGTAACGTAGTACTATACTAATTACTTAACATGCTCATATATTTCTAACTGCGACTTAGAATTACTTAATCTAGTCACATGTTAATGTGCTAATATATGACTATGCTATTTCAGAAAGGGGAGGACATGGCGACGAACATCCTGCTAGTCAATCAGAAGGGCGGCGTCGGCAAGACGACATTCGCCGACGAGATCGCCTGGGGTCTCGAGCGCCGCGGCCACAAAGTCGGATTCGGCAATCTCGACCCTCAGGGCGGCGCGAACCACGAGAAGAACCTGCTCGACGACGAGGACGCCGTGAATGTCATCGACACGCCGGGTTTCCTGAGCGACGACACCGCCGAGTATGCCAAGAATGCGGATATCGCAATCATCCCGGTGCAGCCCGGCACGCTGGGCCTGAAGCCCATGAAACGCACGATCAAGGTCATCACCGAGGCCAATCCTGACTTGTCGTTCGCAATCATCGTCAACAACTTCGCGGCGAACCAGACCGTGGATAGACAATTCCTCGAGCTTCTTGAGGCCGATGACCTTCCCGTGCTGGGCACTGTTCCGACCGCGGCGGCATTCAAACAGGGCGCGGCCCTGGGCAAGCCCGTATACGAGATCGCGAAAAACGGCAAGGCCGCCCAGGCGATTGAAAACATCCTGAACGAGCTGGAAGAGGTGCTGTAAATGGCAAAGTTCAAAAAGGCGACCTCATACTTCGACGTCGCAGCGGAGAAGGCCGAGGAGAGGCAGCAGAAAATCGTTGAAAGCGCATCTGAGCCCCAGAAACCGGCTCCTCAGGTGAGGAAAGCCGGGCGCCCCAAAAAGGGCGCTGAAGGGGCATCTGAGAGGCTTGTTCAGCTGTCCGTGTACGTTCCGGAGAGTTACCGAAAACGTTTGAAGCAAGTGGCGCTCGAGGAGGACAAGTCCGTATCGGATATCGCTCGGGAGCTTTTCGATCGCTATCTGGCCGAAAAAGAGTTCTAGTTGAGTTAACGGGCACCGAAAGGTGCCCGTTTTTCTTTTCCCTTGGCCACTGAGAGCCGATTTAAGACCCCGTTTTATCTATCAGTGAGAAAACGGTCGAACCTCACCGGTAGGACGTCTTATTTTCGATTCTGTAGTTCCCTGCCGGTAATTGAAGTGAGGTTGACCAGATGTCGGTATCCAGATCAACCGGAAAACGGATTCGGCGTCATTGCCGAATTGCAGGGCTTGCAACTAAGTGGGATTAGTTCGCCCGGGGAGCCGAAGGCGACGCCGGCGCTGAGGGCTGACAGCGACGTAGTCGGGGAGCTGGGGCGTTAGCCCCCACACTTTTGGCCGAAGGCCATGCCAAGGAGCCGAAGGCGACGCGGAGTGAGGCATAGCCGAACGGAGGGCAAGGAGGCGTAGCCGACGCGCAGGGAGCCGTAGGCGACCGGAGGGCGAGCGTAGCGAGCGCCAAGGAGCGGTAGTGACGCGGAGCGAACGCAGTGAGCGGAGGGCAAGGACGATGGCTTTTCTTGTTTGTATATCGTTCGATTATTAAATGCTTTCTGGTGGATTTCTCTGTTTCCCTCTTGAGCTCAGACTAAGTGAATCTAATTCACTCTAGTCAGACTTGGTGGGTTGTATGAACCCATAGTTGTGGTTATTTCAACCCATAGTTGTGGTTATTTCAACCCATAGTGCATGGGTTAACTGAACCCATAGTTGGCATGGGTTATTTCAACCCATAGTCTCGTGAGACAACCCATAGTTGATAAGTTGGCCCAGGTTAACACAGGCTCAAACTATGGGTTGAAATAACTATTTCGGTACTTTTTGGCGTTTTCCGATCGCTTTCTATGGGTTGAATTAACCCATAGCCGGAAAAGTGGCTTAAATTTTCTATGGGTTCTTTCAACCCATAGCTCTACCGTCACAGAAAAGCATCCGCGATCCCTGTGAGCAAGTCTATCGGTTGTCTTAACCGATAGACTTGCTGAAGAACCGTTATTTAACCCCCTATCAATAAAATTATTTTTCGTCTAACTATGGGTTAAACCAACCCATAGTTAGACTGTAGGTTGGTTTAACCCATAGTTTGTAAGGAAAAGAAATAGGGCTATGGGTTGTATGAACCCATAGCCCTTCAAACTAGGCAGAATGCTTTGCGTCCCACTGAGCTTTGCGTTTCGCCGAATTCTCAGCACGTTGCTTTTTCTTGCCCTCCTCGACTTCGAGTCTGCGCTTAGCGATCGCCGTCATATCGAGCCGGTACTCAACCGATTTGTTATTCCCGCGCGGCGACTTAATCAAAAGACCGAGTTCGACAAGCTTGTCGATTCTCTTTTTAACATTCGAGCGATCCGACTTGACGTCAGCCGCCATGGTGGCAAGGCTGATGTAGCAGGTTGATTTGTAGACGTCCTTGCGCTGGAACGACCAAATCCGCCCCATAATATCGGTGTCGAGCCTAGGCAGACCGAGCTCGAGCATCCATGGCGGCTTGATGATCGCGACCTTCTCGCTGACCATATCCTGCACCATGTGGGCGACACGGGACGATTCATCCGATGCCCGGCGAAGTACCTCGCGGTGACTCTCACTATTGGCCATGGCGGCATCTGTGACGGCCTGATTCGCGAAATCGGACGCCGTCCCCATTCCAGACGGGTTTGCGGTACCGGACGGGTGGCTATCCGTGTCCCACGGATAGCCACCGCCCACATCCGGTTTTAAATTTTTGGTATCCATAAACTAGCCTCTCGTTGAGGCTATCTAGCCATCAGCCGAAGTGATGCCATAGTATTTTGGTAGTACTTCAACATAGGGGCCCAAATCGAAGCATACGTGTGCTAGGATTGCAGGTAACAGGCCAGAAAGCCACATTTGAACATGAAAGAAGCCCTTCTTACTTGGCGGTTAGGGGGCTTTTTTCATATCTATTTTTGCTCTTTAACACGCTCCAAAAACTCGGCGATAGCGATCGCCGCCATAGACGACTTAGCTACACCGCGACTCTTCGCGTAGTCATCGAGATCACGCCAAATTTCGAGAGGCAGAGTAACCTGGATTCTTTTCTTCTCCTCGGCCACTGCCATAGACAATTACCTCCTTCGTTGAACAAGCGAAATCGTACCACTACTGATTGAAACAAAGCGTATCACAAATACTGTCTAAAATACAAACTAACACAAAGTGGTACACCTAAATTCGCTAAATCTTTCCCATCGGTCAGATAGGCGCTCGAGTTTCCAAAAAGGACACAGGAAATTGCCAAAAGGGGCACAGTGAAACGTCCCTAGAATCAACTGTTACGATAAAAACAGGGGGTAACTCCGCGGACGCGGCCTAGCGCGCTGCCATCCAGTGCCGATTCTGCCATACTCGCAATTCGGCAAGGATGAGGAGTATGAATTGATCGGGGCTTATAGGACAACACCAAAACCGGCATCGACGGCTCCATGGATGATTCGGATTCCAAATAGGCCCTGTTAGTTGAGCTACTTCTTTGCCGGTGTCGTATACGAAACCGC
The DNA here is from genome assembly GCA_937942395.1 of uncultured Collinsella sp. Classification (GTDB taxonomy): domain Bacteria; phylum Actinomycetota; class Coriobacteriia; order Coriobacteriales; family Coriobacteriaceae; genus Collinsella. Next base: position 13,159 of record CALDEU010000049.1, read on the forward strand.
TATACCCGCGGCAATTGCCATGAGACAGCTCACGATGAATCCGAACTCATACTTCAAAACGTTTGTTGCGGTCAGGGCGATAATCAACACAGTCGCAATTTGCAGAATTATCATTATTACGAAGAGATTGATTCCTTGTTTGGCCGAAGTCGCTGAGTGAGTTTGGCTTTGTTGATTCAGGTTGTAGCTGACAACAAAAGCGATCAGTTCGCTTGATACGGGGCCGACTACATAGAAAAAGATTGCGTCAATGAAGCCTATAGTGTTGTAAGTGTTGTAAGTTGTTTCGCCGGAAAAAACAGCGTATAAAGCATATCCAAATCTTGGCTGATTCATGTATGAGTAGGAGAAGACCAAGAGCGTCAATATTGCTACTACCAGAAGTGCATTCAGGATAAATCGTTTGCTTTTCATCGATCGCTCCTTCCGGGTGACTCTTATATGTAATTCTACAACAGCCATTATTTTCAAAGAATATGACTGTCCTAAATAACGTGCACTTTCGCTGGAGGGTCGCTGTTTGACGGCCCTCTTTTTTGCACAGGCGCGGTGGGATGGTAATATCGGGCGGAAGTCAGCCGCTCTGATAGAATCGTCCTTGCTGTCGGCAGCCCTCGTGCCGGGCAGAGCCCTCCATTTGATGGGAGGTGATGCCCATGACCGATTTCACCGAGCTCGTGAAGCTCCTGACCGCTATGGTCTCGCTCCTCACGGCCCTTGTCGGCCTTTCCAAGGCACTCAAGCAGGGCTCGAAGCCCAAAAAGAAAGGTCACCGTCGCTAAGACGATGACCCAACTTCATTAAGCAACGGCTCTGCCCAGCTCTCTACAACTTGGGCTGCCGTCGGCACCATTTTACCCTCCTGACGAGGAATTCGTCCATATTTCAAAAATCAAATCCTGTTCGCGCGTGAGCGTAAACTTTTAGTTGGGCAAATCCGGCAGATTGGAGCTTGAAACATGAGGGATATGCACCTCATGTCGCTCATAAAACGTCTCCTGACCTCGAAGGAGAACGTTTTTTAGCGACAAAAGGAGACAATAAATATGATCTGGTTTACCAGCGACACCCACTTCGGGCATGAGAACGTGCTGAAGTTCACCGACCGCCCGTGGGAGACGATTTGGCAGATGAACGACGCCATCGTCGACAACATCAACGGCAGGGTCGCCGTGGACGACGAGCTCTACATCCTGGGGGATTTCTCATTCAAGATGACCGCCCAGGACGCCTACGGGCTGCGCAAGCGAATCACCTGCAGGCGCATCCACCTCGTCCCGGGAAACCACGACAAGGACTGGACCCAGCCGGCGGTCGCAGGCGCGTTCACCGTGGAGCCGCCGATCTGCGTGCTCAAGATCGACGGTCAGAAGATCGTCCTGTGCCATTACCCCATTGCCGACTGGCAGGGCATGAGCCATGGATCGTGGCACCTTCACGGACACATCCACAGCAGCGGTGGCGCGTACAACGAGTTCAACCGCAAGCAGGGCCTTCTGCGCTACGACGTCGGTTGCGATGCCAACGGGCACTCCCCGGTGAGCCTCGACGAGCTGAGGGAATGGTTCGCCGGAGTCGACGAGCCGTGCAGCCGGGTGAAATGGCCCTGGTGGGTCAACGAGACCAGCGACAGGCAGGTCGAGCGCGAGCTGGCGGCTTACAAGCGGAAAGAGGCGATCCGATGACGGTCTATGTGACGGGCGACATCCACGGTGGGCTCGACATGCAAAAGCTGCGCGACTGGGAGCTTGGGGATAGCCTTGGCAGCGACGACTACCTGATCATCGCCGGCGACTTTGGCTTTCCGTGGGGCTTCTCTGCCGAGGAATGCGCCGATATCGCTTGGCTGGAGTCGCGCCCCTACACGGTACTGTTCGTCGACGGCAACCACGAGCGCTTCGATCACTGGGAGGAGCGCCCCATGGAGCCGTGGCATGGCGGGCTGACGCAGCGCCTGTCGGACACCTCGCCCATCCGTCACCTCATGCGCGGTGAGGTCTTCGAACTCGACGGCTCGACGGTCTTCACCATGGGCGGTGCCACGAGCGTGGACAGAGAATACCGCGTGCCGTATTCCAGCTGGTGGCCTCAGGAGCTCCCGGACGAGCGCGATTTCGATACCGCGCGAGCAAGGCTCGACGAGGTCGGTTGGAAGGTCGACTGCGTCATCACCCATACCTGTGCCACGCGCATGCTCTCGCCGACGCTCTATCCGGACCCGGGCTGGGAACGCCCTGATGTGGACCGGCTGACCGGATTCCTCGACGAGCTCGAGGACCGCCTGGACTACAAGCGCTGGTATTACGGCCATTTTCACCGAGACGGCAACCCGGACGAACGTCATACCGTGCTGTACGACCGGATCGTGAGGCTCGGGGACAAACTCCTGCCGTGGGGTGCGTACTGATGGCTATCTATGTGACAGGAGACGTGCACGGCAGGGCCGAGTACGGGGCCAGCAGGTTCGCCTTCAGGTCTTGGTCGCTGGGCCGGACTCTGACGAGCGACGACGTGGTGATCGTGGCCGGCGACTTCGGCTTTGTTTGGGACGGCTCGAATGCTGAGAGGTATTGGCTCGATTGGTTTGAGTCGAAGCCATGGACCACGTGTTTCGTAGACGGCAACCACGAGAACCACCGGATGCTGGCAGAACTGCCGGTGCGGGAGTGGAACGGCGGCCTCGTTCATGAGGTGCGGCCGCGCGTGCTGCACCTGATGCGTGGAGAGGTGTACGACATCACGGGAACCACGGTTCTTACTATGGGCGGCGCAACGAGCCATGACAGGCAGCATCGCAGGGAGGGGAGGAGCTGGTGGCCCGAGGAGATGCCGAGCGAGGAGGAGATGGAGCACTGCCGCGCCTCGCTCGACCGCGTGAGCTGGAGAGTCGATTGCGTTGTGACTCACGAGGCTCCTGCTGCCCTTGCTGAGGTGCTGTGCCGGGAGCGCGGACGCGAGTATCGGGGCGACCGACTTCAGCGATTCCTTGCCGAGCTCGACGACCGGCTCGGCTACCGAGCCTGGTTCTTCGGCCACTACCACGGTGACGAGTGGCGTGACGACAGGCACCGTCTGGTCTATCGAGACATCGTGCCGATCGAAAGTGCTGCGCCCGGCTCTCAGTTCTAGAAACCCCCTAGAAATGCTCTAGGGGGTTTCTAGAAAATTAGATGCTATGCGGCCTACTCGATCTTCATCTGGGTCATGACCTCGATCTTGGCCTCGGCCACGGCTGCACGCTGCTCGGAGGCGGCAAGGCGGTCCTTGAGGGCGGCGACCTCGGCCATCAGGTCGCGCTGGGCCAGGAGTGCGTCGTTCAACTCGGCTTGGGCTTTCAGCGCGGCGTCACGCTCGCCGCGCAGTCGCTCGATCTCATCGACCATGGCCACGGCCTCGGCATGGAGTTGGACGACCTGCCTGTCGAGTTCCCGAGCATCGGCGAGATATCTGACGCTCGCGGCATGGAGCTCGTTGTTCTCGAGCTCGAGGCTCGCGGTATCGAGTTCGAACTTCTCCTCTATAAAGGCGACCCGCTCATTGCAGTCGGCCTCAATCTTTTCATTCCGATCCGTCGCCTCGGCGAGCTTGCGGCTGAATTCATCCACCTGGGCCATGAGCAGTGCGTTCTCGGTCCTGAGGTCGGCAGTCTCGCGCAGCAGCTTCTCCCGCCATGTCGCCTCGATCCGCTCGGCAGCCTCATCGAGGACGGCCTTCACGCCGGATGTCTCGCTGATTTTCTTTTCGCTCGGATTGTCTGCCATGGTGCGGCACTCCAATCAACAACGGCATGGCTCCGCCATGCCATATGGCTGGGAACAATGCACGGCCGCTGTTGATTTGTAGTCATCCTGCGATCGGTGAGTTCTAAAAGGTGCCTCAAGTCATACGTTATGCGTTCACGCAGGGGGTTTCAGTTGGAGAAATACCGCACTCTTATATAGTAGCGCACTCGGATTTATCTTCTGACGCCCACCAATCCGCGTTCACGGAGGATGCGGTACAAAGTCGATTTCGATATACCGGTGGCGGCGCAGATGTCGGGGATGGGCGTTTCCCGCGCAAGGTAGAGTTTCACGGCAGCATCGGCCTTGACGTCCGCGATGCGCGGGCGGCCCCCGACGTTGCCACCATGGTTCCGTTTTACGGCGATGCCCTCGGCCTGGCGCTGCTTGATCAGGTCGCGCTCGAGCTCGGCGGTGCAGGCGTGAGTGCCGAGGACGAATCGACCGAAGGCGGTATCGAGGTCGACCGGCTGTTTCAAGGAAGTTAGCTTCACGCCGAGATTTCGGAACATAAGGTCGTAGTTCAGCAATTGCCTGGTCGATCTGGTTAGGCGCTCCCAGGACTCGACTACCACTTCATCGCCGGCCTTCATCTTCTTGAACAGACGCTTCTGCTGAGTTCGGTCGCCGTCCTTGGCACCCGTGACCTTGTCTTTGTAGATATGGCCATAGGGCACGCCGGCGTTGACCAACGCCTCGATTTGCCTATCTAGCTTCTGATCCTTCGTGCTCACGCGAGCGTATCCGTATCTGGTCATTTTCAGCCTCCTGCCTTGTCTTTTGATTTTCTCATGGGAATGCAAGTGGAGGTTTTGACACTGGGTTTTGACACTCGCTGTTCACGGCATCGAGGGTTCGGTTTTCGAGTGCCGCGCGGCATACGTTTTGGGACGAACGGCTGATGGAATATGTTGGGATGTCTAATATTCTACTACCAAATAGTAGTAGAATATTATCGTAACGATTGGAGGCTCATGGTCCGGATACACCAGAGAGTTCATGAGCGGCACCCCGAGCTCGATGACGGTGATGTCGAGGCGGCGTGGGAGAACTACCGCTTCGCGGCCGTCCGCATACCCGGGGAACAGGAGATGCGGACGGGCTACGACCTGCATGGCCGGTACATCGAGATGGTCGGGGTCCTCCTGGCCGACGGCGCGTGGCTCGTCTACCACGCCATGACGCCGCCGAGCAAGAAGACGCTGAGGGAGATCGGGGACGCGAGAAGGAGAGGTTACTGATGGAGTACAGGCTTGCAAACGGATCCGCGATCACGGATGAGGACATCGAGCGCGAGTGCGCGGAATACGAATCCGGCTCCTGGGAGGGGAGCCTGGTGAACCTCCGCGTCGGCCGCCCCAAGCTTTCCGAGGGGGAGGCCAACGCCAATCTGTCTTTCAAGTGCCCGAAGACAGGTGCCGACCTCATCGAGAGGGCGGCCAGCGCGTGCGGGATGCGGAAGTCGGAGTTCCTGCGCTCGGCCGCAATCGAGAAGGCCGAGAGGATACTCAGGTCGGCATAGCCCCGGCGTGCCTTCCCGGAATCGGCGTTGCCGCAGGGAGTGAGCGGCCTGCGCCGCCGTTATGTTAGACATATCGCTAACATAACGGCGGTTAAGTCGTGCCGCGAGTCGGGGCATCCACACCACCCCAGGTTCAATCGGCCCGTAAATCGAATCCTGCCGAGCCGTTTACCTGCGGGTTTATGAACATACGCCACTGCCATACCTTAGGTGAGAATCGTGTCCGCACGGGGCGATATATTAAGTAAAACACCCGAGGGAAAGGAATAGCCATGCGCGACACACAGGAAATCGTTCAACGACTCGAACGCGAGATGGCAGACCGAGCTGCCGCAGTTGAGAAGGTTGATGCTTTCAAGGCACAGCTCAACCAAGCCATCAAGGCCTTCATGGCCGCCGACGAGGTGGTCCGCTCCCTCAACGACCATGACAGCGAGATCGACGCCCAGATTGCAACTGCCATCGACGAGCATCTTCGCGCCATCGACATGCTCTGCCACTTCGGCATCGACGGTGGTTTCGGTAAGAAGCATCCGGTTAAGGAATACTAGCCTTCACATGGCCATGGAAGTAAAGTAGAAGAGGGTCGAACCAAGCAGTTCCCGAACAATTGGCGTCCGGCCAGACACTTCGGTTCGGCCCTTTCTCGCGTGTATTCCTAAAAAGAACCGCGACATGCATTTCGAAATGAATGCGAATCGCTTTTGATGCGGTGCCTGACGGCACCTATGATCCGCTCGCGGAGCTCGCTGATTTATATATTTCTTTTTACACCTTCAACCACAATCGAAAAGCGAATTCGGCGGCTCATTGCCGAATTGTAGGTGTTTACAGCCAGGTGAGGTAGTACGCCCGGGGAGCCGCAGGCGACGCCGGCGCTGAAGGCTGGCAGCTGGTACGCCTCGCGCTGATGGCTTGCTGGTTGTGATAACTGATCGCGAGGTCTAATGGGCTTGCTGGTCGGATTGTTAGGTGGTGGAGTATCCACAGAGTTTGGGCACAATCGTGGACCCTCCCTAAATCTTCGAAACCAGCATTGCAGCCGGGAAAACCTCACCCGCCCCTTGGCCTTTTACTCGACGATTTCGCGGGACTCCGCATGGCTACGCCCATGCATCCGGACCGTTCGTTTTAACGCGCCGGCCGTCCTCACCGGCGCCCCCGTACGTGACGGGGCCCGGGGTGGGGCTCAGAATCCGTCACGGCTGTATGCTCATCGCGATCCTCTTTGCTTGACGTTGCGGCTTCTCACCGCGACACGTGTGTCGCCACACGGCTATCCAACCAACTCCTGATCTTCGGCTGCTCGCCTACTTTCCTGCAGTTTTTCAGCAGGACAATCGCTCTGAATCCGGCACGTCACCTCCGCCCAGAAGGGCCGAGGCGACGCAGGGGTCACATGGAGGGCACTACCCCCGTCGAAGTCTCTTGCGAGACGGGACAATGAACCTGTACAGCTCAGTCTCCGATTATTCGAGCCCTTGGCTACCTTTTTGAACCGGCGCAGGGCCGGTGCCGACCGGGAACGGCATATCTCCGGGTGGCACCAAAAAGGGCCCCCGCCGCAGTGGCGGGAGGCCCTGAAAACACATCAAAAACAGCTGCCAAAAGTCCCTCTAGCTGGTACTATATTGGCAAAGGCACATCGGAAAGTGCCGCTGTAGATGTCGAGGTGGGGATCTCGCTCTACGGTGCAAAGGCGTTTGCAGACGCCTTTGTTGTCCAGGATTATAGCAGCACAGCCCGCCCGCTACGGCGGGCGGGCTGCTTTAATTCTGACTTTTTTACCTCATTTACCTGCTGAAACGTAATACTACGGTACTAGATGCCGCCCTCGCCGCATCGCCGAGGCATGAGCGTTTTTACTCCGCCCCGACGACAGGCAGTTCAACCCTAGCGAGGCGTGTCGCCACGCGAATAGTCGCCACGATCAACGACGCGATCGTCCATCTGTCGCGATGCGGCGGTGCCGCCGTGCGCCTGGCCGGCGGCGCGAACGCGGTCGTCGCCGGTATCGGGAACGGCGCCGGCGTAACGGTTGCGAATCTCCCTTGCATAGCCGCGACGCGCAAGGAGTTCATCGCGAACCGCCGGATCTTCAAGCAGGTCCTCATCGCACTTCGGTGCGATGAATTTAGGGAATGAATGGTAGGCGACGCCTTTGCTCGCTTTCGCCTGTTCGACCCACGCCGAGTACGCCCTCTTAAGACGTTGAATGTAAATCTCACAGCGTTTCTCGTACGGCAACGCTCGCTCGGCTTCCAGCACGTTCTTTTCGAACGCCGCTTCAAGTTGTTTGACCGCGAAACGTCCGTCGAGTCGAATCAGGTTGAAAGTGCACTTCGGATTGCCGGCCTCCTTGAAATCGAGATCTGTCGCATAGACTCGATTGTTCTTGATGAAAATGTCCACGCCCCATGGGGCGAGCAGCTTTTTGAATTGCTCCATATTCTTCGGGTGACAGTCGTTGATCGCGATATGGATCAACTCGCGCAGATTGTTTTTGTAACTGTAAGAAGAAGAGCAAGAAGAAGCGCTAGGGCCGAGCGCCACTGCGAAGGGAATCTCATCCCGCTTCAGCGTAGGATGAGGCTCCCCCCAACAGGACCTTCGAGCTACTTCACTTCAAACCTTAAGAGCCTTCTCTCTGGCAGATCGGTCATCTTCATCGTATAAGTCCCAGGAAAAGCCTTCTCAAAACGGACGGTCTCGTAACCTTCGAAATAGTCGTTGGTGTTTTGCATCATGAATGGGACGAGCAACTCGTTCTCCGCCCCAACCTGTACAGCAAACGCAGCAGAGCCGCCCAGAGCCGGCATTGCCTGCGTTATCAGATCGGTATTGACCACAAAATCATAGCTTGGCGCAGACTCCGGCACCAAATGCCAAACATACGTTTTGATTCCGCCTTCGACATTGTCCTTATTCCTGACACGCATCTTTACGGCGATAACACACGTGATGTCGGCGTCCTTCAATTTCGTTTTCGTATCCACGATGCCATATTTTGAATAATCATCATGCGCACGCTTGAGATACTCGCGCGGCGTGAGCAGCTCTGCCCCGTCTATGCAAAACGAATACCCGTCAGTCGCCACATCCTTCGACCCCAGAAACGCCCCATCCATCGAGAGCCATTCGCCCTCCGCATAATATTTCTCAGGAATGACCGTCCGGTTCCCGTTAACGACGCTCACCCTCATGCCCGCAAGGCCGGTAGCAGCACAGCCGAAAAGAGCAAGCACCGCCCTTCTTGTCCACAGGGTCTTCTTCATCGCGCTCACGACCTTTCCCGAACTTTCACAACGGCACCGTCGCGCATGCAGTAAACCCGATCGGCCAGCTCCTCGAGCACCTCTCCGTCATGGCTGGACAGAATAACCTCGCGACCCGTTGATGCCGCCATCGCCACAACGCGCTTGAGTATTTCCACACCCGCTTCGTCGAGGGCATTTGTTGGCTCATCGAGAACAAGTAGCTTCGGCTTTTCCATAATTGCCGCAGCTATCCCCAGACGTTGCTTCATCCCAAGCGAGTATGCTCGGAACTTCTTTTTTTCGTCTGCATCGAGCCCCACGAGCCGCAGGGCAGAGTGAATGTCCTCGGGGGTGGCAACGCCCTTGATCTGGGCGATGAGCTCCAGATTGTCGTAGCCAGACAGATATCCCAAAAAGGAAGGCGCCTCGATCAACATCCCCAGACTCGGCGGGAACGAGATGTCCACCCCAAGCCTTTGGCCATCGATAGAGATTTCGCCTTCGGTAGGCTTGATCAATCCGCAGACCGCTCGCATAAGCATGGTCTTACCCGAACCGTTTATCCCCTGAAGCCCAACCACAGTCCCAGGGTCAACCTCGATGGACACGTTGCGCAGAACATCGTTTTTGCCCATGCGCTTCGATACGTCCCTAACGATCACGCTCATATCTTGTCCCCCTTTTCTATAAGGTCGGCCCTTCGAAACCACAGTCCACCCAGCGATAGACATAACGACATAAGCCCAATTGATGACAAGACGCTCGAGCCCGCCGCGATTCCCTCTTTGACAATTCCGCCCCAGCGCAACAGCATCAAGGCGTTACCCAATAGCGCCCAATGTCGTGCATATGCCGAGCAGATCAGGTAGCTCATTAAAACCACAAACGAGACCGACGGCCCAAGTACAAAGCCAATCACTGCCTGCGCAAACGCAAGCGCCTCGAAAGCAAAAAAGAGACCTGTGAAAAACGGCAGCGCATCCGCCTCGCCAGCTTTGAGAAACCACGGCGCCAAATTAGCCAGCTGAAGCGACTCGCCATGAATGACCGCGCTGAACGAGGCGCTCACCACCAAGCTCCAAATCACAACAGAGCAAACCACCACGAGCAGCGAAAATGCCGTTACCGCCGCCACCAAGATAAAACGCGAGGCCCACCAAAGGGTTCTTGCCCGGCATCGAACAAGTGCTTGCAAACCAAGCCCGTGCAACGATTCGGTCGGATAATCGAGTGTTGTATAGAGAATAAGCAGAATGAGGAATAGCCACCCTAACGGAGGCACAAACATGACCCCGGGCCTAGGCTCAAACGGAGCAGATCCGGCAAACACGAGCGCAAGATTATCCGCAAACCCCAAAGTATCCGTCCTGACCCCATACACAGAAGACAATCCGTAGGCGTACACCAAGTTCGCAACGGTCACTGCCGCAATTGCAATAAAAGTAAGGATGTTCTTCTTCAAAACGGTCCTCAGGTCCGCGGCGACCAGCCTAAACAGCATCAGACCACCTCGCGTCTTTTTAAGAATCTCGCGGAAATCAAAGAAAAGACGAACAGCAAAATGATTTCCGCAAACCCCGCTCGAATGTCGGGCCAGTTATTTAGTGATTCCGACCTGATGCTGTTAAGAATGTTGCAGTTAAAGCCGACGCATGAAAGGACGCTAAAAATCCAGTCGTTAACAAAATGCCATGCAACCATAATCAGATATGGAACGACCATCGCCTTGATTCTGCTGCGAAACACAACCGACAGACCGGTCACGGCCATGGATAGAACCCCCAGCGCCACCGCATCGAACAGCGTATAAACCAGCACGTATAACAGAGGCCGGGAATAAAACAGGCCAGAAAAATAGCTATGCAGATAGAGTCCGACGTAAGTCGATTCGTCGACTCGGGGGAGATACGCGGGAAACAGCATGGAGACAATCAGAAAGTTCACGAGTAGCGGAATAGCCGTGACCGCAAACGCAGAGAGGAAAGCAGACAGCATCTTCACGTTCACATATGCATTTCTAGAAACACGCGTGCAGATCTGTGCCTCGTAACCGCTCAAACGCTCGGACAGGCATGACCACGACCCGGCCAACATGGCAAGCAACGGCAGCGCATAGAAAAACACCGACGCTAGCAACGGCGCGTTCGCGCTCACAACGATCCAGTTACCAAAGCTACTTTCACGCGTTTGGCCGAGGTATGTCTGAGACTGCAGACCAATGCCGTAGCCAAAAGATAACAGCTGCTTGCGCTCGGCCTCGAGTGTCCACCACGCCTCGATGGCAGCTGCCATCGAAATGGCAGTCGCCAAAATAAGAGCCAACGCAAATATAGGATTGCCAAATATCTTGGACAGCTCGTGCCGTATTAGATTTCTATTCAAATGTCATCATCCTCCCATTGGCCGGGCCGAGCAGCAACGCTCGGCCCGGCCCTAATCACAACAAGAAGCTGCGGATTGGCTAGGAGGGAAGTTTGTTAAAATGGCCAAAGCAATCGGGGCTCCACTTTCCATAGACCGTGCCGTATCCGGACTCGGCCCATGCGGTCAGACGAGCATGACTGCGTTTGTTCTCACGGACGAGGTTGTATATCTCCCATTCATGCTCATGGTTGGAGCGATACACGCCCTGCGTGCAATTCATGTTGCCCGTTCCTCTATTGTCATAGGCACCGTCCACGTACAAACGTAACGGCTTTCCCGAATAGCCCATAATCCAAATGTAAACTGAAGATGAGTCGTGCTTCGAGCGATAGCCAGTTGCGCTCGTGCCAGAACATTGAAAAGCGAAATCTGTATCCTTGTTGTTCTTACATGTGGCAATTCCAGCATCTGCGCTTTGCGAAATGCTCGAAACCTGGGAAGTGTCGAACTCCTCTTGAGCAAATGATGCGGCAGGTGCACCCATCGACAAGCCCGCAACAATCGCCAAGCCGACTCCGATTCGAGCAATAGCGCTCCTTGGCTTAATCATGGCCTTCTCCAATCAAAAGCGGTTAACAATGCGTCGACGCACGGCAACCTTTGCATGAATAGAGAAAGATGTCTGTAAACACCCACTATTGAGTTGATCACTCAGGCGTTTACACGTTATCTACCCGTGATAATAATGAAATAAGCTCCGCTTTATTCTTGATCCTCAACTGGCGGTAAGAAGCAGACCGCAGTGCTTGCACCGTAGATGCAGCGTAACCGACATCCTCCGCAATAGCCTTTGTCGTTGCGCCCTCTGCCGTCATCAGCAAGATTTGCGACTGAACATCGGAAAGGGAGCGCGACGTAAGCAGAGCCAGTTGGCGCACGCGGGCCGTTTCGGTGGACCCGTTCGCGCGGTACTCCAAGACAGCCTTCTCGTCCTCAACCGAGCGGGCGAGCGCGATGTGCGTGACGAACATGGGCACAGACCAGCAGACGATCACCGTTGCCACGACGACATTGACAGCCGAACTTTGCCCCAGCAACGACGCAAGGAACAACGGCTCGAAAACCATTAGATCCTGCGCCATGCTGAGCAAGACGACCCAAACAGGAGCCGTCGCCCCAAAGCAAAGCATCCATACCCCGAGCATTTTGCGCTGCGGACAGCTTCCCAGCACTATATATGTGAGCAGCATCCCCGTCAGTACCGCAAGTCCATGAATTCGCCCCCTAGTGGCTGCATAGATTAAAGCAGCCACACCTATCGAAACCAATGGCGCGATAGCCCGAGTATGGGTGTGGACCTTAAACGGGCACAGCTTAACGGCGAGCGAAGCCATAGACGCTATGCCGCAAAACAGGACCGGCACAGCCATCAACGGATCGCGTACGCACCTCCATGCCGCGATATAGACAAAAGACCATTCCACAGCAGACAGTATCGCCCACACGCACGGGCTTCCGAGCCCAATCGCCCCATCCGCTCCATCCAGATCGTCCCCGCGCTTCGGTTTTCCACCCGCGCTGCACAGCGACAGAAGCAGCCCGAGACCCAATGTATAGCTTGCAAGAGAAAAAGCGATTGCATGCGTAACGCCAGAACTCCAATCGCTATCCGCCATTACCAAGGGACCCGCCGCAAGAAGAATAAAAAATGATGTGAGCAGGTATCGAAACAGCCGGCGCGTCCGAGCTGATACCAGCAGATCGTCAGCATGCCGCTGCAGCGGCTCAGGCCCTACAGCATCACCCTCACCTGCAAACAACGCCACGAGCTCGCCTGAGCCCGCAACCGACGCCTTCCCGTATGCTCGGTGAAGCGTTGTTCGCACCGTCGATGGCTTCGTACCCGTCTCCCTGGCAATCTCCGCCGGCGTTTTCCCTTTGAGCAGCAGCCGAACAAACTGCTCTTCTCGAGGCGACAGGGCAGGGGAAAACACCCCAGCATCGAATGGGTCGGACGTGCGAGGGGTATCCGAATTGTTGTCCCGTTTCTCCCTTAGCAATGTGTATACGAAGGCGGCAACAGCAATAGCGGACCCCATCGACAGTGATGCAATGACCGTGGCATCGCTTGCAAAGTATGCCACCTCGACAGCCGGAACAAGGCCAATGGGAACTGCCACGAGCACAGAACGGGCAAACACGTCGCCCTGCCCCCGACCAAAGGCGCGGGGACAGCAAAGCAGCGGGACCGCAGCCAATACGAGGTAGACCAGAGGAATTAAAAGCACGATGCCAATTGATGCGGGCGTTACAGAGGGCATCCCCCATGGCTCGGGAACGACTCTCCATGAAACTCGACAGCAAAACAGCAGGCAAGACAGGACAACTATTGTTTCTGCAAAAAGCGCGCTCTGCGATCGGCGGGTCCCCCTTTCGCCGTCCCGCGCCGCCCCCCGTATCAAAGAAGAGCCCGCCGTATCCCAAATTACATATGAGAGGAGCAACGACCCAGTGAAGCACAAGGTACACGAAACACCATGCAACAACCAGATTGGTGCAAACACGATTGGGATAGAATCTCCGCGAGCATAGAAGGCCAAGTCGACCCATTCGGGAACCACCACGATAGCAGCAAGGAAAACGCCGAAGACGCCAAGGCGACCCGGCCGTCTTATTTCTCTCCCCTTGCGGAGCGCAACACCATGACCAAACGCCGCGAGGCATGCGCCGAGGATAACGAGCCAGGTCATTGCACCTGATGCCAAGCCGATTGAAGATGAAAACCGGTGATAAGGGGTAACCGCCATTACGATAAGCACAATGGCGCAGGCAGATGTGGCAGAACGGCGGGAAAAGAGCATATGGCCTCCATAGCATGTCATTATATCGCTCGATCCACTCATCTATCTCCATGCCCACACCGGCCAACATCAACGGTTAACGCATACTCCAATCCGAACCAGATCACGGGCCAATTTTCCGCAGCCCCCGCCCCAAAGCGGGATACGGTTTCCTTTTGAGCGCCGGTTCGGAAAATGCATCCCGTTTTAGGCCGAAAACTGGGACGCGCGGGCAGGAGCTATGCAAAGATAGCGGCCGTTGGCCTTGCGATCGGTCTTGCAATGGCGCTGTGCGCATCATTCGCGAAGTATAGGTCCGAGTTAAAGATTTCTGTTGTCTGGTTCATCTGCCAAATAATCGCTTGGAATATAGTCGACGTGATAACGCTTCTCTAATTTCTCGATGAACCGGTCGACCTTTCGAGCATTTTGATAAACCTTTTCAAGCGTTCGGAAAACAGCTTTCTCGTTGTACGCGGGAAGCCCTTGGGCGTTCACAAAATACATCAGCTGATTGAGGTTTGTTCCTTCCTTCAATAACTCATGATGGAGTTTTTCAACTTCCGCGATGTCAAAATTGAATGATTCGATCTTTCCGTAAATTGCGCTGCGGCGAACCAGTTCGCTTGCAGAAATGCCGAGCGCCGCTGCACGCTGCTCAATTGCCTTTTTTTCTGGAGCAGTGAGCATTACTTGGAACGGAATACTCCTTTTTTCAGAAATCGGCTCGCCACGTTCATCGGTTTTACGCGATGCCTGTGCTCTCCTGTAATCCTCCTGTTGCTTATGGAGGGCCTTTTTCTTCCGATCAAGAACTTGCATTTCGTCATCGAGATCATCAAGTGAGATTTCCCGATGAATCAGTACGGATCGAATCAACTCAGCTTCCGTACAACCAGCTTGTTCGCAAAGTTGTTGATAGATCTCTTTCTCTTCAGGAGAAACGCGAGCCTTTACGAATTCATTTCGTGCCATTTTTCTACTTTCTCCGGAGTGGCCTCCGGAAAAGTAAGCAAGAAACTGAGGATTGGCATCCGTCACCTCTTGCTATGGTTGCCTAATTTTTTAGAAAGAGTGAAACCAACCCGCAAAAAGCGTGCTGCGTTCACTCTTTCCCTTTTCTCCGTGACAGGAGAAAAGCAAGATTCGTAAATCATGATAACAGGGACTACGGGCCCGGTTATCATGATTTATGTACATCTTGCAATCTCCGGAACGGTGATTGGGCGAAACGCAGTGTAGACGTGGAATGAGAGGCCTCATTCCAAGCGAGAGGCCTCGCGGCGTTGTAACTGCGTGAAGACCGTGAGCGAAAGTGAATTTTTAACGCGAAGGATGCTGAGTGTTAGAGATTCGCTGTAGCGAGAGCGGAGCGGCAATGCGAATGCGAGAGATGCCGAGTGTTCGCATTGCCGCGAAGCGGGTTTGCGGCGCCCGCGACGCAAACATTCGACTTTATCGAATCGTTTTTCGATGCGCTTGCGAAAAAGTTGAGGCAGCTTTCGACATTTCAATGACGCGGAGAGTCTTTTAGTGAGACTCGTAGCGTTGTTGGATTGTCGAAAGGTACCGCGAATCGCATTACGGTTCGAATGGCGAGTCGATTTTCATGCGGCGGTCAAGCCGCCTATGATCGCGACCAGAGGTCGCTATCGATTTTCAAAACTCACGTTTTGTTTAGACGCGATTTGAGATGCGAAACGAAAACCGAAACGCCCGCGCGAGTCGTTTGACTTTTGCGCAGGCGTTTCGAATCAAATGAAAATCAATACGATGAGTTTTTGAGTTTCACGCTTCATAACAGATTTAAAAACTACGGCGTCGATTCCAACTGCCATCAATCAACCGATGCAGTCGCAGTCGACTTACCGACCCAGGTCCAAGGGCGGAGCCTTGGCAAGAGCCAACGGCTGCGAACTTGTGGCTACATTTACGATGGAGGTACAAGTTCGCGTCTCTTGCGAGATTTTTCATCTCACAGCACATTTCACGGCAAACCATCGCCGCGCTTAGATCGCCTCGGTGTCCGGTGGCTGTCCGGTAGCGAACCTTTTACCGAGACGCACCGGAGACATTGCGTAACTGTGTCATGCCGCAACAATGTAAAAGTGTGACTGCTGAACTGTGTAATAACGCAATAACGTAACAACGTTATTGCGTCACTTTTTAACGCCGCCAAGGGCGCCGGGTTTTTAGGGCAGAGCCCTAGTGCGCCGCCGGGCTTTGTACGGCGGCGCACGACACTTGCGGAAAATTTTCAGGCGCGATTAGTTCAATGTTCAATTGTTCTGCTATTCCACAGTCACGTTGTTTTGTTATTTCGATTTGCCGTAATCGCGTTATCGCACAGCTACGCTACTACGTAGTTACGCTATGACACAGTTGCGTTGTGTCATAGTTCGGTTCCGCAAGAGTCGTACGCCGCCGTACAAAACTGCGTTTTGCCCGGCGGCGTACGATTTAGGGCTCTGCCCTAAAACCCGGCACACGGCAAAACGAAATAACAGAACTATGTAATAACGACATTACGTAAATACGGCATTGCTGAAAAAGTGAATACCGTTGACACTCCCCGTAGTTGCAACCAGGGGTTTTACGACGGTTTTGATAATCTATGTGGCCAATATGATGCCGTTGAACCCGCATATCGATACCGCTCAGCCATTCGCCTCGCCCCCGTCGCACGTATCTTCATCCGGTCTGTCATTATTAATCTAACGATGCTTTGAGGAACGTAGGTGCTTCTAAATGTACTGTCGACTTCTTCTCAAACTAATCCTAAGAGACAGGGCCGTATGGATTTGTACGCTCGTTCTCGCTGCAGCCTTCTCCATCCCCATTGCGTTCAATTCACCCATCTACGGGCCCTTCTTTATGAAACAGGGCATGCAGAGCTTTGTCGACGCATTCAATACGCGCGCGCCCCAGGCCAGCGGCACAGACCTATCTCCAGAGCAGCAAAATGACGCGGAGCTTGCAAGATACGCGAACGCCGCCCTCGCCGCTCAAACCGACGCCGCCTTTCTCGATTCTGCCGAGAG
>CALDEU010000050.1:0-5492 GCA_937942395.1 uncultured Collinsella sp.
CCAGAGTGATAGCAAAGCTGTCACCACGTTGGCCATGGCGGCCAAAGCAATCAGGAATTCATTCATAGGCGAAACCTCCTTTGTAGTAGGCCCCGCCCGCACACGGACTTTGCTGGTTCAGTTATATTATCACAGATGAAAGAAAACTAAAGCTGTTCGATATCTCCGAAATCCTCGGGGGATATATGGTCGAGAAATGTCTTGAACGCCGCCAGTTCCTCTTCCGTCTGCTTCTCACCCTTGAAGAGAAACGGGAACGAAGAAGCGTCAAGTACCGTCTCTTCAATATAGAGCGGCGCATCTTGCCGAAGCGCCAGGGCAATGGCGTCGCTCGGCCGGGCGTCTAAGGTGATGAGTCGTCCTCCCTGGGAAAGAACCAGGTGCGCGAAGAACATCTGCCCCTTCGATCCGTAAATCACCATGGAATCGACGCGCGCATCCAAATTGGTGAGCGCATCTAGCATGAGGTCATGGGTCATGGGCCGCGCGAACTTCACATGCTCCAGTGCCATCCCGATTTGTGCCGCCTCGGTGGGGCCAATCCAAATGGGCACAATGCGCGCCTTCCCCGCTGGTGTCTCCTCTACGGGTTGCAGCACCAGCACGGACGGCTGGTTCTGCCCCGCCACCACCAATGTCAACACTTTCAACGGAACCATGCTTTGTCCTTTACTCTAGTTCGATGAGAACATGATTGCAGATTGAGTTTTCTATGTTTGATGTCTATTGTCTCATTATTGAACCAAGCTTATTTAAACTTTTGGAATGTTTAACCGCTTAAGCCCATCTTCCGGTGACAAAAACATTGAGTCCCGCTGTTAAACCACCATTGACATATAGCCGTACCTCTCCCCGATGCTGACGCGGTTGGCCAGGCTCAGGAAGGGATGCGACTCCAGGTGCGTCAGCTCGCGCGTGCACACGTAGGTCCCCGACGCCTCGTGGGCGAACAGCAGCTCGCGGCGGCCGCGGGCGCTGCGCCGGAACTGCTCGCGCCAGCAGAACCAGTCGAGGTAGCGCTGGAGGCGCCTGTTCGAGACCCCGTTGAAGCGCCCGATGAACGCCTTGAGCCTGGAGTGCAGGGAGTTCACCATCTCCAGCTCACGGCTGGGGCGCACCTCGTGGGGCCTGCCCCCGAGCGAGCCGGCGTAGGAGCGCCGCCCGTCGGTGGCCACCGAGCAGGCCGCCGGCAGCCTCCTCAGCGCGACGAGCGCCACCCCCGGCCCGTCCTCGGCGCCGTCGGCCAGCTCGCAGAAGCAGTCGCCGGTCTCGCTGACGCCGCACAGCACGCACACCGACCCGCCGAGCCCGGCGCGGGAGGCGTCGTGGCCGGTCCGGTGGGCGGGCCTCCCCAGGCCGAACCAGCCGCGGGAGTGGTTGCCCGGCATCGACTCCGGGAAGTACGTGCCGTCCATCTCGAAGGACTCCCCGCGCGCCGGCAGCAGGCGGCGCCCCATCACCTCGCAGACGCGCATCCTCATGAACCACGCCGTGTACAGCGACACCCCCACCCTGGCCGCCGTCTCGCGCAGCGGCAGCGCGTCGGCCATGCAGGCCGCGAACTCCATCCACGCGGCCGCGGGCAGCTTCGAGCGGGCGAGCAGCCCGAGCGTGCCGGCGCCGAAGGTCCGGCCGCACCCCCGGCACAGCCACCTCTGGCGGCCGGCCGCGTCGCGGCCCTTCCTCACGAAGGCGGGACAGCCGCACCTCGGGCAGCGGTCGGGCTCGCCCCCGCCCGAGGCGAGCTCCTCGGCTATGGCCTGCCGCAGGGCCTCGGCCAGCCTCCTCTTCTCCGCGAGCGGCATCCTGCGCACTTGATCTATAATCCCGTCCATGGGGCCTCCTCTCCGGTGCTTTCTCGACAATCGCATCGTAGCGGGAGGCCCCTTTCCGCGTGTACCGAAAGTGGGTCTATGTCAATGGTGGTTTAACAGCGGGCATTGAGTCCAGGACGCGAAAAGCGACTTATACAGGCATTTCCGAAATAAAACAAGGAGTAGGTTTGCCTGTATAAGTCAAAATTCTTGCATCCTGGAGTTTCGAATGTCTGTATAAGTCGCTTTTCGCACATCGAAAGGGAGGATACTGTCACGGAAGGTGAAATAATTCATATTCTGATTAAAAGGATACTACTCGTGCCGTTCGCGGCGTGTCGTGTACGTTTTGGAAATCGGAAAAATTTTCCTTGACCTCACCTATGAAACAGGCTTAAGATAGTCAAGCACTTTTTCAAGGGCCCGTAGCTCAGTTGGTTAGAGCGCACGCCTGATAAGCGTGAGGTCGCTGGTTCAAATCCATTCGGGCCCACCATTACTTTGCGATAAACGCTCCACCGTGAGCCGAGTTAGCCGGTGGAGCGTTTATTATATTTCGGGCCAGAATCGGCCGATTTTTTAAACTGTCGAAATCCCGAACAAGCAAAGCGATGGTCATGGGTGCATGCCATGGGGCGTTAGCTCAGCTGGGAGAGCGCGGGCTTTGCAAGCCTGAGGTCAGGGGTTCGATCCCCCTACGCTCCACCATAGATGAATCGGACGAACACCTTCGGGTGTTCGTCTTTTTTGTATAGCTGTCTGCTAAGAGAAGTAGAAGCAAGAAAGGGGATATGAGTCATCCCTAACGCATTGTCACTAGTTTCGCTAAGAGCCGTTCGTTGAAAAGCAGTTATCGGTAACGTACAATCTCTTGCGCACTTTCACAGCAGCATAGCCTAGATACCAAAAGACACGGCTCCGGCCTTCGGTATGATTCGAGTTGTCTAGATTCGATCATATTAGGAGGCAGAGCCATGTCCGATCCCATCGTATCATTCGACGAGGCCGCCATGCGCGGCGAGCTCAGGGAGCTCGTCAGAAGAACAGTCGAGGACACCCTGAACGCCCTTCTCGAGGAGGAGGCCGACGATCTGATAGGCGCCGACCGCTACGAGCGGACGGCAGGGCGCGAGGCCTACCGCGCCGGACACTACGAGCGCGGGCTCACGACCACCTCGGGCCAGGTGACCCTCAGGATGCCCAAGCTCAAGGGCATGAGGTTCGCGACGGCGATCATCGAGCGCTACAAGCGCCGTGAGACCTCCGTCGAGGAGGCCATGATCGAGATGTACCTGGCCGGGGTCTCCACCAGGAGGATCGAGGACGTCTCCGAGATCCTGTGGGGCGCGAGCGTGTCGGCATCGACGGTGTCGAACCTCAGCGACAAGGCGTTCGAGGCCGTCGAGGAGTGGAGGAGCAGGCCGCTGACCCGCAAGTACCCCTACGTCTTCGTCGACGGCATCTACCTCAAGAGAAGCTGGGGCGGCTCCTTCGAGAACGTGGCCGTGATGGTGGCCATCGGCGTCAACGACGACGGCTACCGAGAGGTGATCGGGGCCGCCGAGGGCTTCACCGAGTCGGCCGAGTGCTGGCGCGAGTTCCTCTCCTGGCTCAAGGGCCGGGGCCTCTCTGGCGTGCGCATGTTCACCGGCGACAAGGCCGCCGCCATGACGGGCGCGATAGCCGAGGTGTTCCCGGACGCCGCCTACCAGCGCTGCACGGTGCACTTCTACCGCAACGTGCTCTCGAAGGTCCCCAAGTCCAAGCGCGCCGAGGTGGCCGCGATGCTCAAGGCCGTCCATGCCCAGGAGTCTCTGGAGGCGAGCACGGAGAAGGCCGGCCGTGTCGCCGCCAAGCTGGAGGACATGAGGCTGGCGGCGGCCGCCAAGTGCGTCCGCGACGGCGTCGCGGAGACGCTGACCTACACGCGCTTCCCCGCGCGGCACTGGAGACGCATCCGCACCAACAATGCCATCGAGCGGCTGAACCGCGAGATCCGCCGCCGAACGCGGGTCGTCGGCACCTTCCCGGACGGCAAGAGCGCGCTCATGCTGGCGACCGCGCGCCTGAAGTACGTGGCCGACAGCGAGTGGGGGTCGAGGAGGTATCTGGACGTGTCGCTGCTGGACGAGTGATCATGCCGACGGCTGGCGGTCGCCTGCTGGAATTTGCGCAAGATTATTGACAGTACCCAGTTATCGTTTTCCACGGGTTAACCCCCTACAAGGCGTTTTTAATATAGTCATTACCCTGTCATTTACCTAGTCATCTTCTTTTGGGCTTATGGGAAGTGGCGAACGAAACCCCAGGTCAAAGCCTTGTATTTTGAGTAGCAGCCATAATTGTCTCATTTGTTGTCATTTTTGGCAGTAGACAAATAGCCTCAGATCAATAAAGTGATCCTTAGCACTGACAGAGAGTTAGCTTGCTAAAAGATGATTTGACGGGTAGACAATAGCCTGATGAGCCATCTAAAATAGCAAGCGAGAGAGCAGGATTGCGAATCAGCTGACAAAGAGAGGCGGCGCTTCGCAATCAACGAGGAGAAGAGGATCGCCGACGCGCCCGAGGCCCCCGCCTCGCGCGCGTATAGGTGCATATAGCACCAGAGGTGATCGCGAGCAGCAGAGGAGGCACAAATGAGGAAATCGGTCATGGGGGTCTCGCTGAAAAGAGAATTTTCGGCCGAAGCCTTCTAGCCTTTACTCTTGCAGCCACGTTGGCTTTTCCGGCAGCGAGTCTTTCTTTCGTTGCCCAGGCCTTTGCCGACGACCCTTCGAATGGTGATGCGGCAGAAGCACCTGCCGCTCCTGTAGTCGACCCGATCAAACACGGCGACGTTCACGGCATCGATTTCATGACCCCCACGGCTGAAGATGGCCTGTGGGATCTCTTTCGCGTGGAAAACGGCGCAGGGAAGACCATCTATATAGAGGTTGAGAAAGATGGCACAACCATTGCGCCGCGTTTCGCCTACGCTATTCCCGAGACGCAGGATACCGATCCCGAGGCAAAGGATGCCGACACTTCCGCGCCTGACTACGCCGGCGATGCCAACTCCTCTCGCATCGCCCAAATTGTCGCGCTGAAGATCGCCCAGCCGGTTCCGGCGGCTCAGGATGTCGAGGCCCCGGCCCCGGCACCACAATCGCTGCAGGACGTGTTTGGCGACCCGAACAATTTCCCTACCTATACCGTGAAACTGTTCGACGCGAAGCGCGGCGGTGATCCGCTGTACGCGGGCACTATTTGCCCCATCTACGCGAAGCTTGTCAACGACCCCGCCGTGCCGAGCGAGGATGAGTGGAAGGTGCTCGGCATCCGCACGATCGATCCCGACATTGACAAGTTCGCGGAAACGGTCGGCGCTGGTGCCAGCTACTACAAGAACCTCACGGGCGACACCCCCATCGTATTCCAAAGCACGGAGACGACCGAAGCCGGTGAGCCCAAAGTCGAGGTGCAAGATGCCGCCTCCGGCAAGCGCCTCGTCGTCACCTACAACCAGGTTGAAGCCGACGCTATCTCCGGCGCTGTCAAGTACGTCGATGTCGATGGCAACATCATCGATACGGAAATCGTGGAAAACCTCGGCGCGGGCAAAGAGGTTGCTATCAAGAAGTCTTTCTTCAAGACGACCACTGACGAGGCCGGCCAGGAGACCACGCATTATTATCG
>CALDEU010000051.1:0-42820 GCA_937942395.1 uncultured Collinsella sp.
GAATTTAAACGGCTGAAAAAGGGGCATCGACCTGCGCCGATGCCCCCAACGTGGACACACATTTTGTCCTATAAGCCCCGGTTTACTACGACAAAATGGCTCCGGCCGACCACGGCGAGTAATCTTCGAAATTAAGAACGCTTCTAGCTGCGGTTTTAATATCACCAAAATGACTGTTGTTGAGATCATTCAATTCGTCGTAGTAAACCGAAGTACTTTTGTTTGGATACAAATAGTATCGGTATAGACGTTTTTAAATATCGCGACAATTTGGGTGGTAAAACGATTTTCTAGGACAACCGTTCGCCGATGGTAAACGGATGTTGTTTATACAGCCTGTGTGCAACATATATACTTATATCCTGTGCGTAAAGCCCATGGCCCGCAGGCCGTGATTCTATTGAACTGGACCGAATTATGAGATTGATTCACAACAGCCGTCTGCCGCAGTTTCGCACTCCGTTTGGCGCTGTGACCACTGGAACTTCCGTTTCGCTCTCGGTGATTTTGGAGGATGCCGACCCCAACCAGGCAACGCTTACGCTGCGCACCTGGGTCGATGAGATCGGTGAATCTCTGTATCCCATGACGCACGAGGGCGACGGCATATTTACCGTAGAGCTTGAGTGCGCCGAGCCCTGTCTTATCTGGTACAGCTTTATCTGCAACATCGAGGGCCAGCCCGAGGTCCGTCTGGGCGCACCGCAGGGTCGCACCGGTGGCGAGGGCGTAACTTACAACTACGCCGAGGTCCCGTCCTTCCAGATCACCGTCTACAAGCACCGCGAAGTTCGTCCCGAGTGGTACGAGCGTGGCATGGTCTACCAGATCTTCCCCGACCGCTATGCCCGCGACGAAAACTGGCACGAGCGTACGCTTGCCGAAGTTGAAAAACCGCGCAAAGGAATCCAGCGCCGCATGGTCGAGGACTGGAACGAACCGCCCGAGTACGAGCGTGCCGAAGACGGCTCCATCAAGACCTGGGATTTTTACGGCGGCTCGCTCAAGGGTATCCAAAATGACCTGCCCCGCATTGCCGAGCTAGGCTTTACGGCCATCTACCTCAACCCAATCTTTGAGGCCGCGAGTAACCACCGCTACGACACGGCCGACTACACCAAGATCGACCCGATCCTGGGCACCGAGCAGGACTTTACCGAGCTGTGCCAGGCAGCCGAGAAGCTGGGCATCTCCATCATCCTGGACGGCGTCTTCAACCACACGGGCGACGATTCGATCTATTTCAACCGCTACGGCAACTATCCCGGCGTGGGCGCTTGGCAGAGCGAGGATTCACCGTGGCGCGATGCGTTTTACTTCCATGAGGACGGTTCGTATGACTGCTGGTGGGGCGTGGGCAACATGCCCGCCATCAATGAGAGCTCCGAACTGGTGCGCGAGCGGCTCCTGGGCAAGGACGGCGTGATCCGTAAATGGCTGCGCGCCGGTGCCCATGGCTGGCGACTCGATGTGGCCGACGAGCTTTCCGACGACTTCCTGGCCGAGATCAAAAAGGCCGTGCTCGCCGAGAAGCCCGACGCGCTGCTGCTCGGCGAAGTCTGGGAAGACGCCTCCAACAAGATCAGCTATGGCCACCTGCGCCGCTATCTGCAGGGCTCGGAGCTCGACTCCGCCATGGACTACCCCTTCCGCGACATGGTCATCGGCTTTTTGATGGGCTACAAGAACGCTTACCAGGCAGCCGAGGATATCGAAACCCTGCGCGAGAACTACCCGCGCGAGGCACTGGCCTGCGCGCTCAATCTGCTTTCGAGCCACGACCGTCCGCGTATCATCTCGGTGCTCGGCGGTGGCCCCGACGAGTCGCAGCTGCCCGAGAGCGAGCGCAGCAAGTGGCGCCTGGACGAGAACTCCATGGGCCTGGCCAAGAGTCGTTTTTGGCTCGCGACGCTCATGCAGATGACGTTCCCGGGCGTTCCCTCAATCTATTACGGTGACGAGTACGGCTTGGAGGGTCTCACCGATCCGGGTAATCGCCGCACCATGCCGACCAAGGAAGACCTGCACGACTTCGATACGTTCGCGATCGTCAAGAACGCATCTGCTGTGCGCCGCGCGCTGCCGTTTATGATCGACGGTGAAATCAAGGCCTTCGCGCTCAATGACGAAGTACTCGCCTATACGCGCGCCGGTAAAGACGGCGAGTCCGCGACGGTTATCATCAACCGCAGCCTGCGCAATTCGCACCGCGTGACGATTCCGGCGCTCGGCGAATGCGCGAGCGACGTGATCAGCGGTCACGAGTGCGAGATCCACAACGGCACGGTTACGCTCGACCTCTACCCACTGGGCTCTTCGATCATCTATCACCATGCCGAGAAGCGCCTGCAGGAGCCGCTCGATCATGGCGCGGGCGTTGTGTGCCACATCACCTCGGTGCCGACCGATGATGGCAAGCCCGGCACAATCGGTGCGCCCACGCGTCGCTTTATCGACCATCTGGCCGCTATGGGCATGCGCTACTGGCAGGTCCTGCCCGTCAACCCCACGGACTTCTTCCGCTCCCCCTACGCCGGCCCCTCGGCCTTTGCAGGCAATATCGACCTGCTGCCTGAGAGCCACGAGGAGCTGGCCGCCGACTTTGCTGCATGGAAGGCTCACGGCGGCGAGGATGCCGACCCGCTGTACACGGCATTTAAACATCGCAACGCCGATTGGCTCGAGAAGTACTGCGTCTACATGGCCGTTAAGAAGTACTTTGAGGGCGAGTCGCGCCACGATTGGCCGGCAGATGTCGCGCGCTACAACGAGTATCTGATCGATGACAAGCGCTTCCACGACGAGGCCGAGCTGCAGGCGTACATGCAGTATCGCTTTGACCTTGCCTGGTGCGAGCTCATGAACTATGCGCACAAGAAGGGCATCGAGGTCATCGGCGATATCCCGATGTATGTCTCGGACGATTCGGCCGACGCGTGGAGCGAGCCCGAGAACTTCTGGCTGTCCGATACCGGCAAGGCGATTGAGATTTCGGGCGCGCCGCCCGACAACTTTGCGCCCGAGGGCCAGGTGTGGGGCAACCCCACCTTCCGCTGGGATCGCATGAAAGAGAACGGCTATCGTTGGTGGCTCGACCGCCTGCGCCGTGCGTTTTCGCTCTACGACCGCGTGCGCCTGGACCATTTCCTGGGCTTCCACAGCTACTTTAGCATCCCCGCCGGCAAGGCCTGCGCCGACGGCCGCTGGCTGGCAGGCCCAGGCAAGGACCTGTTCCAGACCGCCTATGACGAGCTG
Source organism: uncultured Collinsella sp. (assembly GCA_937942395.1). GTDB lineage: Bacteria > Actinomycetota > Coriobacteriia > Coriobacteriales > Coriobacteriaceae > Collinsella. Next base: position 3,256 of record CALDEU010000051.1, read on the forward strand.
GGTCCGCTCAACTTTATTGCCGAGGATCTGGGCTATCTGACGCCCGGCGTTCGCGCCATGGCTTCGACCTGCGGCTTCCCCGGCATGGACGTGCTGGAGTTTAGCGACTATGACGTTCGTTGCGGAATTCACCCCACACCGGGAAAGATCCTGTACACCTCGACGCACGACACCTCGACACTTGCCGGATGGTGCACGCGCTCCTTTGCAGGCGGCGACGAGCCGAGCGGCATTGCATTGGCAAGCGAGCTCATGGGCAACGCCCTGGAAAGTGATGCGCCGCTCGTTATGATGCCGCTGCAGGACATCCTGGGCCTGGGCGACGATGCACGTATGAACGTGCCGGGCGTGGCCACGGGCAACTGGACATGGCAGGCGCAAGAGGCCGACGTTGCGGCGGCCGAGGAGAAAACTGCGAAGCTCCTGCGCAACACCCATAGATTCTGGGGCGAAGCGTGATAAAACCCCCGATATAGGGTACAGTTACAACTGTTTGAATTTTTGCGGGCAGAGCGATCTGCCCGCTTTGTGCTGAAAAGGAAGTATTATGGCGCGCTACGATTACAAGTGCACGAGCTGCGGCAACGTGTTTGAGGTTGAGCACCCCATGTCCGAGACGCCCGAGGTCGTATGCCCCAGCTGCGGCGCCCCGGCATCCAAGACGTTCTCGGCCAGCGGCATTAAGTTCGACGGCAGCGGTTTCTACAACACAGACCAGCGCAGTGGCGGCTCCAGCACCAGCGCCACCAGCGGCTGTTGCGCCAACTGCCCACATAACCACTAGTGACAAGCGGTCCAGACACCCAGGTTTCCTGATGAGTTGCGGTGAAATAAGGACTGTTTGGCGGCTAGAAGCCGCTATTTAATCCCTATTTCACCGCAACTTTTCTATAGATTAGATTTCGTGCTGATGCTAAGTTTGTATCATTTCAAAACTCTGCCGGATTACGGGGCTGAGTTGACAACCTCTATCCATTCCGGTAAATAGCAAATTTCAACAAGCCATCTACCTGCGGTTTTATTTAGGCCATATTTGCTGTGGTCGGGCATCACCAATCTAGCCCCGTAATCCGCCCTACTTTTGATAACAGCAAGTATGAGACGGGGATATTTTTACCACTCTTAACCGCTATTACGATCTCCGCTCGCATGACTTTCTGAGTTGCGGTGAAATAAGGACTGTTTGATGGGCAGAAGGCGCTTTTCAATCCCTATTTCACCGCAACTTAGTTGTTACTTGTGGACCAGGCGGGCGCAGAAGTGGCCGTCGTAGGAGTCGGCGTTTACGGGGACGCTTTGGAAGAGTCCGCGATCGTTTTGGCGTACGGAAACGAGCTTCTTGGCCTGGGCAAACTCGGGGAGCTGCAGAATCTGGGCTTCGGAGAGCGGCGCCACGGTAAAGTCGGCGCCCTCGGGAGAGGCCAGGAAGGCATCTACGACCTGCGTGTTCTCCTCATCAAAGACCGAGCACGTCGCATAGATGAGCTCGCCATCCTCGGCAACGCGCGCGGCGGCCTCTTTGAGCATCGTCAGCTGCAGTTTAGGCAGCTCAACCGTCACATCCTTTTCGGTCAGGCGCCACGGAATCTCGGGATGACGGCGCATGGTCCCTGTACCCGAGCACGGGGCATCGATAAACACCGTATCGAACAAGACAGGTTTGCCGAGCATGGCGTCAAACGACGTCAGCACCTCGTCGAGCTCGCAGGCATCGCCCGACACCGTACGAACACCCGTAATACCCGCCTTATGCAGGCGTGCGAGATTCTGATCGCACTTGCGATCGTGCAGATCGAGCGCGGTGTGCTGACGATCGTAGCCGGCACGCTTGGCCTGACACATCATCACATAGGTCTTGGTGCCGCGACCGGCGCCAATCTCCAGGCAACGCCCAGGACGGGTCGCCGCAGTGGCGATGAGCTGGGCGTTAAGGTCCGAGGCCACGGCAGCCGCGCGCTCAAACACACCCGACGCAACCGTGGCCTGTGCATCGACCGGCGCATGGCAGCCCGGGAACACAGGCGCAACAAGCTGCGATAGGTACGGATCAGGTTTGGTTGCAAAGGCATTTTCGTGCAGAGCGAGCGGCGCGGGTGCCAGATTGCCGGCAAAGTTGAGCGCGCCCTCGGGAGTATCGAACGATGCCATAATGCGGGCGCACAGCCAGCGCGGCAGGCCCATCAGGCGAGACAGGCGAACCAATCGGCGCTCGGACTCATCGGCATCCGCCGCAGTGGCAAAGTCCTCGACGTGGTCCGCAACCTTATGCAGCACGGCGTTGGCCAGACCGGCAGCCGATTTAGCGCCGCTACGAACCAGCTCAACACCCTGACTCACGGCAACGCGACCCGGGGTATGCAGGTAGAGCATCTCGAAGGCCGAGATGCGAAGCGCCATGCGAACGCGCGGCGCGACCTTTTTGGGCTTATCGAGAAACTGGTCGAGCAGCTCATCCAAAATGCCCTGCGTGGCGGCAACACCGAGCGCCAAGCGAGCGGCAAACGCGGAATCGCGCTGGTCAATGGCCTTGGCTGTAGCGCGAGCGGAGAGCACGTCGCGCGCATACATGCCGCGACGGTCGGCCTCCATCAACACATCGAGCGCAAGCTTGCGCGCGGGGGAAAGCTTGCTCATGACAAAACACCCCACGAAAGATCGGCACCCTGCAGTCCAGCAGACCAAGCAGAAGCGGCCATAGCACGCTTGCCATCGGGCTTAACCTCGAGCAGCTCAACCGTGCCATCGGAAAGACCCAGGTAAACATGCTTGGCCTTAACGAGAACCTGACCCTCGCCAAGCGACACATCAGTCGGCGCAGCATCGAGCACGCGCACGGTCTTGCCGGCAATCACGCAACGAGCAGGCGCGGCATCGGACGAAGCGAGCACATGACGCACGCAATCGAGCGCAGCCATCTGCGGATCCAGACGCATCTCCTGCTTGGAAATCTTGGCAGCATGAGTGACGAGCAACTCATCCTGCTCAGTCCAAACAGCCGAGCCATCGGCAAGCGAGGGAAGCGTATCGGCAAGCAGTTTGCCGCCAAGCTCACCAAGCTCCATCGTGAGCGCCTCGGCATGCTTACCGGCAACCGACGTAGACGCCTGCGCGCAATAAGCGCCAGTATCCACGCCATGCCCAATGCGCATAATGGAAACGCCAGCAATCTCATCACCAGCGAGAATCGCACGCTGAATAGGAGCAGCCCCACGCCAACGAGGCAGCAAGGACGCATGAACATTCACAATGCCGAGCGGCGCCATATGCAGCACTTCATCGGGCAAAATGCAACCATAAGCAGCCACACAGAAAATATCGGCTTGCGCAGCTTGGAGCGCCTCAACAACCTCGGCCGTCATACGATTAGCCTCAATAACCGGCAGACCAAGCTCAAGCGCCTTAGCCTTAACAGGAGACGGCTCCAGCTTCTTACCACGCCCACGAACAGCATCGGGACGAGTAACAACAAGCGCAATCTCGGTACCAGCCTCAACAAGCGAAGTCAGCGAAGGCACAGCAAAATCAGGCGTACCCATAAACACAATACGCATAAAGAACGTCTCCCCTCAACCAAAGCCGAGACGGCTACAAAAAGCAGCGGAAAGCCAAGTCACCAGCCCATCCGCAATAACAATTCAACAAGAACAAATATACCCAAAACCAAAGAAAGAGCCGCATAAAAGCAGCCCTCCCAACAAAGCAATTATCAGCGAAGACGCCCCTCCCTGGCCCGACGGCACCCGGGCGAGAACGAGAGCGTCAACGTAGTCCCCGGGGCGCCCGCCTATATCGTCCCGCGCGCAGTTTCGCAGCGCAGCGAGAATGTTTGAGCACGGGATGATATAGGCGGGCGCCCCGGGGACGGACAAACCTACTCCGTCTCGCCCGGTCGAGCGCCGCGGGCCAGGGCGTCCTGGTACTCCTTGACTGCCTTGAGCCTCTGCATGGGTTTCAGCCGCTCGAACATGGTGTTGCCGTGCAGGTGATCGATCTCGTGCTGCAGGCACACGCAGAACAGGTCGCCCGAGGCCTCATAGCGAATCAGGTTGGCGTCCAAGTCGTATGCCTCGACGACGACATGGTCGGGGCGCTCGATCTCGCAGCTAATGCCAGGAATGGAAAGACAACCCTCGCTAAACGGCACCAGATGGTCGCTCTGCTCAACAATGACGGGATTGATGAGCACGTACGGGTCGTAGTCGTTCTTGTCGCTGTAGTCGCAGTCGATGGTGACGAGCTGAATGAGCTCGCCGATCTGCGGGGCAGCCAGGCCGCAACCGCCGTTCTCGAACATCATCTTCTTCATCTTCTCGGCAAGCGCCTCGATCGCCGGGGTGATTTCCTCGATGACGGCGCACTCCTGGCGCAGACGAGGGTCGGGCGACAGTACGATTCCGTTGGCTTCCATGGCCATCCTTTCGGGTTGTTACATCAAATCATAGGCGTCGACGTCAACGCTCACGCTCACGCCGCGCACGGAGCCCACCTCTTTGAGGCAGGCGTCGATATCATCAGAGACATGGTACCCCACGGGCGACTTCACAAGCAGATGGAAGCGGTAACGGTCCTTGGCTCTCTCGATTACACACGAAGCCGGGCCCAGCACCTGCGGCACGGCACTCCCCGCCCGCAAAAAGTCGGGCGCGGCGGCATGCCAACGACGCTTAAGAAGCTTTGCAATACGCCCGATGTAGTCTTGCGCGTCGTCTCGGTTCGCCGACCACACCAAAATGTTGACCAGGCGAACAAACGGCGGGTACAGCGCGTCGCGGCGCTGGTCCAGGTCGTAGTCGGTAAAGATCGAACGGTCGTGCTCAGCGACGGCGCGAATGACCGGATCCTCGGGCAGGTAGGTCTGGATGATCACCTCGCCGGGGCGATCGCCGCGACCGGCACGGCCCGCCACCTGTTCCAGCAGGTCGTAGGCGCGCTCCCCTGCGCGGAAGTCCGGCAGCTTGAGGGCAAAGTCGGCATTGACCACGCCCACAAGCGTGACCTCGGGAAAATCGAGGCCCTTGGCGATCATCTGCGTGCCCAGCAGCACCGCACAATCGGCGGCATCGAACTGCTCGAGCAGTTTTTTGTGCGCATCCTTACCGCGCGTGGAATCGGCATCCATGCGAATGATGGCGACATCCTCGGGCAGCATCTGGTGCAGTGCGTCCTCGATCTGCTGCGTGCCCAGACCCATTTTTGCCAGGTAGCGACTGCCGCATTTGGGGCAACGGCTCGTAGGCGCGGGATACGGCTGCACGCGCCAAGACGAACCGCATGTATGACACTGCAGCGTGTGCGTGCGCTCGTGATACGTAAGCGCGGTGGAGCAGTGGTTGCAGGTGGGGACGCAGCCGCACTCGCGGCACATCAGGAATGGCGCAAAGCCACGGCGGTTATGCAACAGCACGGCCTTCTCGCGGCGCTCGACCACGCGTTCCAGGCCTTCCATCAGCGGCTTTGAGAACATGGAGCGGCTGCCGTGAGAAAACTCGCGGCGCAGGTCGGCAATGCGGACCGTGGGCAGCACGGCGTGTCCCGGGCGCTCGGGCATTTCCACACGCGTCCAGGTGACACCGTTGTACGTACCGCGGCGGCAGCGGTCGAGGGCCTCGGCAGAAGGCGTGGCGGAGCCCAACACGAGTGGGCAGCGGTAGCGCCGAGCCATCTCGGACGCAACCTCGCGCGCATGGTAACGCGGACTGGAACCCTGCTTATAGCTGGTCTCGTGCTCCTCGTCGATGATGATGAGGCCCAGATCGCCGAGCGGGCAAAAGAGCGCCGAGCGGGCTCCCACGACCACGCGCGCGGCACCGCTGGCGACCATATCCCACTGGTCCAGGCGCTCGCCGGCCGAGAGGCGCGAATGGAACACGGCGACCGTCTCGCCAAAACGCGAGCGGAAGCGGCCGACGGTCTGGGCCGTCAGCGAGATCTCGGGTACGAGCACGCAGGCCGAACGGCCGGCCGCCAGCACGCGCTCGATGGCGGAGAGGTACACCTCGGTTTTGCCGGAGCCGGTGACACCGTCGACCACCACCACGTCGCCATGAGCGTCCAGGCGGGCGCGCTCAATCTGCGCGAGTGCCTGTTGCTGGCCTTTTGTAAGTGCGACCGGTGCCTTGCCGCTTGCCGAGGACAGCGTGGTCTGCTCGCTGCAGCCACGCCAGGCGCGACGCTCCTCCACCACGACGACACCACGTTTTTCGAGCGCCTTGATGGTCGCCGACATGCTGTTGTAGAGCAGGTTGAGATCGCGCGTCGTGACCGGGCCGCACTGGAGCGCCTCGATGAGCTGACGCTGACGGACCGCGGTCTTGGGCGGCGTGTAGTCGAAACCCTCGGGTGTGAGCATGACCCAGCGGTTTTGGATAGGCTTGACGGCGGGACGTTCAACCGTCCACATGCCGTCGTCGCCCTTGACCACCCGCGGACTGCCGCCCGGGGGCAAAAACAGGCGCAGGCACTCGGAAAGCGTCGCAACATACTCGCGGCTCATCCAGCGTGCGATACGGGCGGCCTCTGCGGTAAAGAGCGGCTTACTGAGGATAGCCTCGATAGGCTTGATACGCGCGGGATCGAGAGCGCTGTTGCCCTGCAGGTCACCCAGCTCAAACGCAATGTCGACGATATAGCCCGCGGCCGCACGGTTACCAAAGTGGACCAGGACCGTGGATCCGATCTGTGCCTCGTTGGCAAAGGACCGGGGAATGCCATAAGCAAACGGCTCGGACAGCGCACGCGTCGGGATGTCGAGGACCACGCTCGCATAGGCGGCGATGGGCTCAGGTGCAGGCTTAGGCTGAGCCGAAGCAGCGGCAGACACTGGCTTCACCGGAACCTCCTCCGGTTCCGGCGAACAAAACAGCGACAGTTGCTCAGCCATGACCTCAGCACCTCCTATCCCATACGACTACAGAAACAAGAGCCCCGCTCGGGTGAACGGGGCTCGGATACATACGTTTACGCTGCTGCTACAGCGCCATCGTGCGGGCGCGATCGATGCGCGCCAGGCAGTCGTCGCGACCGACGAGCGCCATGGTCTCGCCCAGCGGAGGGCTCACCATGTTGCCGCAGACGGCGACGCGCACGGCCTGGAACACCACGCGCTTCTTGAGGTCCATTTGCTCGGGCAGCGGCTCAAGCGCAGCGTCGATGTTGGCGGCCGTCCAATCGCTCACGCCCTCAAGCGCGGCCTTGGCGGCATCCAGAATGGCGCCCATGCCTTCCTTGGCCAGGCCCTTTTTGACGGACTTCTCGTCATACTTGAGCGTCTCGGCCGTAGCAAAGATGGGGGCGGCGACGGTCACGGCGTCGGCCGGCATCTTGGTGCGCGGCTTGACGATGGCCGCGAGTGCGTCGATCCAATCCTCGCCGTACTCGACATTACCCTCGATGAGACCCGCCTCGTGCAGCTCGGGGACCATGATCTCGTCGGCAAACTGGGCATCGGACATGCTGTTGATGTACTCGGCATTGACCCAGTCGAGCTTCTTGGGGTCGAAGGTAGCCGGGTTCTTGGAGATGCGGTCGAGCGAGAACTTGCTGGCCAGGACATCGCGCGGGATGATCGTGGTCTCGCCGTCGAGCGACCAACCGAGCAGCGCCAGGTAGTTGACGAAGGCGTCGGACAGGTAGCCGGCGTCGCGGTACTCCTCCACCGAGGTGGCGCCGTGGCGCTTGGAGAGCTTCTTGCCGTCGGCGCCCAGGATCATGGAGATGTGGGCGAACGTAGGCACGGGAGCGCCGAAGGCCTCGTACACCATGACCTGACGCGGGGTGTTGGACAGGTGGTCGTCGCCGCGGATGACGTGGGTGATCTTCATCATGGCGTCGTCGACGACGGTCGCGAAGTTATACGTGGGCGTACCGTCGGAGCGGAAGATGACAAAGTCGTCGAGCTCCTTGGCGTCGAAGGTCACCTCTCCGTGGACGGCGTCGTGGATGACGACGTCGCCGCGGTCCTCGGGCACCTTGATGCGCAGGACGTAGGACTCCCCGGCCTCGATGCGGCGGCGGGCCTCCTCGGGATCAAGATCGCGGCAACGGCGCTGATAGCCCTGGAAGGGGTCCTTGCGCTCCTGCGCGGCCTTGCGGTCGGCGTCGAGCTGCTCCTTGGTGCAGAAGCAGGGATAGGCCTTGCCCTCGTCCCAAAGCTTCTGGGCGGCCTGCTTGTACAGGTCCAAGCGCTCGGTCTGGGCGTAGGGGCCAAAATCGCCGCCCACCTCGGGACCCTCGTCCCAGTCCAGGCCCAGCCAACGCATGGCGCGCAGGATGATCTGCGTGTTCTCGTCGGTGGAGCGGGTGGGGTCGGTGTCGTCGATGCGCAGGATGAACGTGCCGCCGTTAGCACGGGCGAAAGCCCAGTTATAGATAGCGGTGCGGGCGCCGCCAATGTGCAGCTTGCCCGTCGGTGAGGGTGCAAAGCGGACGCGAACGTCTGATGCCATGGAAATCTCCTCGATTGCAGGATGGATGTCTAACCGCACCAGTATAAAGCATCAAAGCAACCTCCGCACAAAGGGCACCGACCTACTCATTGGGGACAGACTTAAATGACCATTCTTTGGGCAACCTGTCGGCACTTAGGCAAGGCTGGTCATTTATGTCTGTCCCCAATGAGTAGGTGCGGAAAGGGTGTGAATGTTTGATTTACGCGCTATGATGTGCCCTTGCATAGAGAGCCCGGCGGAATGGTAACGGTCGCCGGGACACGTTTTTGAAAGGACAATCATGTCAGAAGAACTTCGTTCCATCCCGCCCCAACACGGGTCCTTTGTTTTTACGTCGGAGTCGGTGACCGAAGGTCATCCCGATAAGATCGCTGACCAGATCAGCGACGCCGTCCTCGACGCAATCCTCGCCAAAGAAATAGAGCTCCAGGAGCAGGGCTACATCGCCCCCAACGGCGTGCCTGCCAACGTGGAGAACGTCCGCTGCGCCTGCGAGACCCTCGTGACCACCGGCACCGTCATCGTCGCCGGCGAGATTCGCACCCAGGCCTACGTAGACGTTCAGGAAATCGCCCGTGGCGTTATCCGCCGCATTGGTTACAACCGTGCCAAGTTCGGTTTTGACTGCGACACCTGCGGCGTCATGAGCCTCATCCACGAGCAGTCGCCCGATATCGCCCAAGGCGTTGACGAGTCCTTCGAGACCCAGACCGGCGCTACCACCGACCCGATCGACCTGATCGGTGCCGGCGACCAGGGCATGATGTTCGGTTATGCCTCCAACGAGACCAAGACCCTCATGCCCATGCCACACTACCTGGCAAGCCGCCTGGCCGAGCGCCTGGCCACGGTGCGTCACGACGGTACCCTCGCCTACCTACGTCCCGACGGCAAGACCCAGGTCACCGTGCGCTACGAGGACGGAAAGCCCGTCGAGGTCACGACCATCGTCATCTCCACGCAGCACGCCGCCGAGATCGAGAACATGGGCAAGATCAAGGCCGACCTCATCGAGCACGTCATCACCCCGGTCATGGCCGCTGAGAACATGCCGTGGGATAACGCAGACATCTACGTGAACCCTACCGGTCGCTTTGTCGTGGGCGGCCCCATGGGCGACACGGGCCTCACCGGCCGCAAGATCATCGTCGACACCTACGGCGGTTACGGCCGTCACGGCGGCGGCGCCTTTAGCGGCAAGGACTGCACCAAGGTTGACCGCTCCGCCGCGTATGCCGCGCGCTGGGTCGCCAAGAACGTGGTCGCCGCCGGTCTGGCCGACCGCTGCGAGGTCGAGCTTGCCTACGCCATCGGCGTTTCCAAGCCCCTCTCAATCATGGTCGACACCTTCGGTACCGCACATGTTGCCGAGGACAAGATCGTTGAAGCCGTAGAGAAGACCTTCGACCTGCGCCCGGGCGCAATCATCCGCGACCTAGACCTGCGTCGCCCCATCTACGAAAAGACAGCAGCCTACGGTCACTTCGGCCGAGAAGACGCCGACTTCACCTGGGAGAAGACCGACCGAGTCGAAGAACTCAAATCAGCCTGCGGCCTGTAAGCCAACGGCAAAAGCTACAACCAAATATCGACGCACCAAAAGAAGTACCGGCCCCAACTGGTACTTCTTTTTTATTTAACCGGTGGTGAAGATGAGCCACCGCGGGACATGGAATAGGTCACCAGCCAATGAATTTTGGGGCACACGCGCCTCTACCATGTATCCTTAGTCCCGAGGGCGGGGCATAAGGTCGATCGCGAGTTCCGCACGAGCCGGAGAGCACTTAATGTGCTCTCCGTGCGAGCAGGACTGTCCGAGCAGGCGACCTTATGCCCCGCCCTCGGGACGATGGGACAAAACAAAGGAGCAGCCATGGCAGGCAAGCCGCAAACACTAGCTACGACCTCGGCATTCGAGATCTTGGGCCCCGTCATGGTCGGCCCCAGCTCATCGCACACCGCCGGCGCCCTGCGCTGCGCCCAAGTTGCCGCCAGCCTGTTGGAAGGCCGCATCACCAAAGTCACCTTTGGCCTGTGGAACTCCTTCGCCCACACCTACCGCGGCCACGGCACCGACCGTGCGCTCGTCGCGGGCATACTGGGCCTCGACACCGATGACGAGAACATCAAGCAGGCCTTCGACCTCGCACGCGAGCAGGGCCTCGAATATCACTTTGACATCAAGGGCGACGACGCGTCCATCCACCCCAACACCGTCGACATTGACATGGTCGACGACACGGGCGCCACGGCACAGGTCCGCGGCGAGAGCCTGGGCGGCGGCAAGATGCGCATCAGCCGCATTAACGGCGTCGGCGTCGACATCTCGGGCATGTATTCCACGCTCTTCGTGGCGCACAAGGACGTCCCCGGTGTACTCGCCGCGCTCACCAACCTGCTCGCCTACGCCCATGTAAACATCGCCTTCTGCCGCACCTACCGCACCGAAGTGGGCGGCCAGGCCTACTCCGTCTTTGAGACCGACGGCGCGCCCGACGACACCGTCGTCCCCATGCTGCGCAAGCTCGACAATGTCGATTACGCAACGTTTATCGAACTCCCCGGTTCTGCCTCGTCGCTCTCCCCCGGCGTCTCGGCCAAGGAAATCTTCGACGACGGCGAGCAGTTGCTCGATGCGTGTGAGGAACTGGGGCTCAGCATCGGCGCCGTCATGGCCGTTCGCGAGGCGCGTCTGACCGGCGAGGCCCACGCCGTCGCTGCCATGCGCCGCGTGCTCGACGTCATGCGCGAGGAGACCACGGCCCCCATCGCCAATCCGCAGCGTTCGCTCGGCGGGCTTATCGGCGGCGAGGCCAAGCTTGTCGAAGCCACCGGCCGCAACGATTTGAGCGCAAGCCTGATGGGCCCCGTTCAGACCGATGCCGTGGCCCGCGCGATGGCCGTGCTCGAACGCTCCGCCACCATGGGCGTGATCGTCGCCGCCCCCACGGCAGGCTCAGCGGGTGTTGTGCCCGGCTGCGTGCTTGCACTCGCCGATCGCCTGCAGCTCGACGACGAGCAGGTCATGGACGCGCTCTACTGCGCAGCCGCCATCGGCCTCAACCTCACCACGAGCGCCTGCGTCGCCGGCGCCGAGGGCGGATGCCAGGCCGAGGTGGGAAGCGCCGCCGCCATGGCAGCCGCCGCGCTGGTGCAGATGCTCGGCGGCACGCCCGAGCAGGCGCTCGACGCCAGTTCCATCGCGCTGAGTAACCTGCTGGGCCTCGTTTGTGACCCCGTCGGTGGCCTCGTGGAGGTGCCCTGCCAAAACCGCAACGCCATCGGCGTAGCAGCGGCCTTTAGCTCGGCACAACTCGCCCTCGCAGGCATTAAGAGCTTGGTGCCGTTTGACCAGATGGCACATGTAATGCTCTCGGTGGGCCACGCGTTGCCAGCCACGCTGCGCGAGACGGCAAAGGGCGGCATCGCGCAGGCTCCGGCCGCACTTTCGGCCTGTGCAAAATGCGGTGTGTGCGGATAGCGACTAAGAACGACTCAAAGGTGGGACATTTGTCCCAGCTCTTTCGAATGCCACCGTTTCCGTACCACAAACAGCAGGGCAATCGCTATAATGCAAGCCCAGTAAAAACACGATGAACCGCAAGGCGAAAATCGAAGGATATGCATACGATGTCGCAAAACGATCGAACTCAACTGATTCCCGATCCGCAGCAGCCGAGCAGGCACACCGGCGGCGTTCAGTCACCGCGTCCTATCGCGCCGAGCCACGGTCAGCAGCGTGGTGCGGCAAACGCGCCCCAACGCCCGAACCAACAGCGACAGCAGCGTCAACAACGTCAGCAGCGCCAGGCAAACGGCAATGCGCCCAAGCAGCCCCCCACGCACGCCCGAGGCGATCGCGGCCCCGCGCGCAAGTCCGCCGGCAACAATAAGTCGGGCAAAAAGACGACGCTCTTTGTCGTCTTGGGTCTTATCGTCATTGTCTATATCGTAGGAATCGTAGCGTTTTCGCAGCTAGCCTACCCCAACACCACCATTGCCGGCGTCGACGTCTCGTTCTCCAACGCTTCGTCTGCCGCTACCAAGGTCAATTCGGCATGGAAGCACTATAAGCTCACCGTGACAGGCGATGACTTTAGCTGGACCTATCAGCCCGAGTCCGATGAGCCCATCGTCGATGGCGAAGCTGCCGCAAAAGAGATTATCAGCCACAACGAAGCCTTTGTATGGCCGGTCCGCCTTGTGGAATCCTTAAGCGGCAAGGCCAAAACAACCGCTACCTCCAACGAAGTCGATCTTGATCAAGACGTCGACCTGTCCATGCTCTCCGATACCTTTGACCAAAAGAAGTTTGAGAAGGATCTGGGCGCCGCCATCGACGAGTTTAACGAGGGGCGTTCGGGCACGTTCGAGGCCAATAGCTCCTATGACGAGCAGGCCGGCAAGTTTACCGTCGAGAAGGCGCGCTCCAACGAAAAACTCAACCGCGAGCATGTCATTAAGTATGCCGAGCTCGAGCTTGCCTCGCTGGCCGAGACCGTAGATCTTTCCAAGCTCGGCAACGATACCTATGAGCCGCTCAATGGAACGCTGACCGATGATCAGATTCAGGCCGCATGCGATGCCGCCAACAACTTCCTGGGCGTCAACGTGACCCTCAAGCTCAACGGCGAGGATGCCGGAAAGGTCGACGGCAGCTCCGTGTTGCAGTGGATCAGCTTTGCCGATCCGGCCAACCCCACGCTCGATACGTCGCAGATCAGCAGCTGGGCAGCCGAACTCGCCAACGGCTTTAATACCGTGGGCTCCACTCGTTGGTGGACGCGCGCCGATGGCAAGCAGTGCGCCGTCGAAGGCGGCGACTTTGGTTGGTCCATCGACAGCAGCTCGCTCGCCAAGCAGGTCGAGGACGCCATTAACAACAAGCAGACCGGCGAGATCGAGATCAAGTACTCCCAGAAGGCCGACACCTTTACCGCAAAGGGAGAGCCCGACTGGAAGGCGTATATCGACGTCGACCTGTCCGAGCAGCACGCGCGCTACTATGACGAGAGCGGCAATATCGTTTGGGAGGCCAACTTTATTTCCGGCAAACCGGGCGAAGACGCCACCCCCGAGGGCGTGTGGCAGATCAACAGCAACGACGGCGGCAGCACCCTGATCGGAGCCAAGGACCCCGAGACGGGCAAGCCCAAATACGAGAGTCCGGTGAGCTACTGGATGCCGTTCGAGGGCAATATGATCGGCTTCCACGATGCCACCTGGCAAAACGACAAGAGCTTCGATAATGCCGAGTCCTATAAGTGGTGCGGTAGCCACGGCTGCATCAATCTGCGCCTGGCCGACGCCAAGGCACTGCACGATTGCATCAAAGTCGGCCTGTGCGTGGTTGTCCACTCGTAGTGCAACGCGCGCATTCCTACAACGTGGAACCGCTGCGACCAATCTAACAGTTCCGAAAGAAACCGTTCTATGCGCCCACCCCAACCGGTGGGCGCATATAATTATCGAGGTTCTTTCTATAAAGGAGACGCTATGCCGAATGTCCCCACCATCACCCAGGGCCCGGATGATACCGAGCACACGACCGAAGGTGCCACCGAAACGATTCCTCTGATTACAAACGTACATGCCGATAAGCAGAACGGACGCGCGAACGATGCGGCCGAGATTTCCGATGAAGAGGCATACGCCAAGCTCAAGGCAAAACGTGCCGAACGTCGGCGCAAAAAGCTGATTCGACGCGGTATTGCCGCCGGCGTCGTGGGTGCCATCGCGCTCATTGCCATTGTCGCAACCCTGGTTATCAATGCGCAGCCACAGTGCGCTAGCGAGCCTGTGACCGACATGGTGACCGAGGGCACGTTTACCACAACGGTCGAGGCGAAAGGCCAGCTCAAACCCATTTCGTCCTCAGTGGTCTCCCCTTCTGTCGACGGCACGGTCGATTCTATCAACGTGCAGGCAGGCCAATCCGTTAACGAGGGCGACGTGCTTATGACCATTAAAAACGACGAGCTCGATCGCAACGCTGCCGAGGCGCAGCGTGCAGTTGCAGCCGCCCAGGAAGACCTCACCAACGCGCAGAAAGCCGCCGCTGCCGCGCAAGCCACCCCAACGACGGACGTCGATGGAGCTTCCGCAGCGGCTGGCGTCTCAGCCGCATCAGTGGACACGAACGCCGTATCGGCCGCGCAGCGCAGCCTCGCATCGGCCCAGGCAAACCTCGATCAGGCGAACGCCAAGGCAGCCAGTCGCACGGTCACGGCCCCGAGCTCGGGTAGCATCGTGGAGCTCAACGCCAAGGTGGGCGCCACGGTAACAGGCGGCATGATCACGGGCGAAAGCGATACGAGCGGCGGCAAGCAGTGCATGCAGATCGCCGACCTGTCCAAGATGAAGGTAACCGTGCAGGTGGGCGAAAAGGACATCGCCAAGATCGCCGTTGGGCAGAGCGCCAACGTCACGTATCCCGCGTTTCCCGATATCGTGAGCCAGGGCACCGTCACGGCTATCGCGTCGGTGGCAAACTCCGACGCCGCTAACGGTGGCGGAGGCAGTGTAACCTTTAACGTCGATATCCTCATCGAGTCGCCCGACGCGCGCCTGAAGCCGGGCATGACGGCCGAGGTCTCGGTGGTGACCGAGCGGCTCGACGACGTAGTGATGGTTCCGACGATGGCGCTCATGACCGAAGACGGCGAACACTATTACGTCAACGTGGCGACTGATGACGAGGGCAAGCAAACCCGTCGCGTGAAGGTGACCGTCGTGACGCAAAACGACAACGAAGCCGTAGTCGGCAAGACACAGGTCAAGCGCGACGACCAGGGCAACGAGATCAATCCCAACGTGCCGGTTACCAAGCTGCGCGACGGCGACACCCTCGTCATGGACACCGGAGCGGACGCAACGACTGACGGCGGCTACAACGCGAATTCGGGCAGTATGTCTGCCGACGAGGGCATGTAATGCGTCCCGTCATCGACATTCGCAACGTGCACCGCATCTTTGAGAGCGAGGCAGGTTGCGCCCACATCCTGCACAACGTGAGCCTGGCGGTAGATCCCGGCGAGTTCGTCGCCATTACCGGCCCTTCGGGCTCGGGCAAATCAACGCTCATGAACATCCTAGGCTGTCTGGATAAGCCGACGGCGGGCGACTACTACCTGCAAGGGCTCAACGTGGCCGAGCTCGATGATGACGAGCTCACCGAAGTTCGCGCCCTGAGCATTGGCTTTGTCTTTCAGAGCTTCAACCTGCTGCCGCGCCTGTCGGTTATCGAAAACGTCATGCTGCCGCTGGCCTACACCAATGTGCCCCGTAGCCAGCGTGAAATGCGCGCCGTGCACGCGCTGCAGGCCGTCACGCTGCCCGTCGACCACTGGGACCACCGCATATCCGAGCTCTCGGGCGGCCAGATGCAGCGCGTCGCAATCGCGCGCGCCCTCGTCAATGACCCGCCCATCATTCTGGCCGACGAGCCGACGGGAAACCTGGACTCCGCCACTGGAGCGCTTGTGATGGAGACCTTCCATAAGCTCCAGAAGCGCGGCAAAACCATCGTGCTTATCACACACGACCCCAGCATCGCCGCCGAGGCCGACCGTGCCGTGACCATCCGCGACGGTCGCATTCACGACGGCGCGTATATTCCACATGCACCGCGGACCCTGCGCAGCGCCGTAGATAGCCTGCCCATGATTTCCGCCTCCACCAACCCGCCGAAAGGAGTGGTGGCATGAGCGCCCGCGATCTCATCCAGGAAGCCCTTCACTCGCTCGAAGCCAACAAGGGGCGCAGCCTGCTCACCATCCTGGGCATTGTCATCGGCATCGCCTCGGTTATCGCCATGACTTCGCTCATCGGCGGTATCCAAAACAGCCTGGTCAACAGTCTGGGCCTCAATGCGGCACGCATGGTGCAAATCTATTCGTCGCAAGAACTCACCGAGTCGGACATCGAGAAGCTTCAAAAACTGGTGCCGCAGATAGAGCAGATCGGCATTGTCGACAGCGCGTATACCGAGTATAAGACCGGCGATAAAAGCTATACCGTCATGGCACAGGGTGTCGATAGCGACATGCTCTGCGCCGTGGGGGCCAGCAAGCTCGTTGCGGGGCGCACCTATTCCCAGGCCGAGTCCCAATCAGGCTCGCGCGTGGCGCTCATCAGCCGCAACGGCGCCGATCAGCTTTACGGCAACGAACAGGATGCGCTGGGGAAAACCATCAAGGTGTCCAACGGCGAGGTGCAGATTGTAGGCGTGATTGATGGCGGCAGCGACTCCATGGGCTCGCTCACGCTGTATATGCCACGCGAAACTATCTCCGGACTGTTTGGCGACGAGAATCCTTCATTCCCCAGCGTGACGGCTCTTGCCGCCGAGGGCACAGACATGGACGAGCTTTGTAAGACCATCGAGTCCAAGGTGCGCGCAATGAAGGGCATCGCGGAGGATGATGAGTACGACAGTGTATCGGCGACCTCCATGAAAAGCGCCATCGATGCACTCAACTCCTTTATGGGCGCGTTCTCGCTCATCATGGGCGCTGTCGCCAGCATCTCGCTGCTTGTCGGCGGTATCGGCATTATGAATATGATGCTCACCAACGTGACTGAGCGCATCCGTGAGATCGGCATTCGCCGTGCCCTGGGCGCAAGTCGTCGCGATATCACCGCGCAGTTTTTGGCCGAGTCCTCGGCGCTGTGCGTCACCGGCGGACTGTTGGGTGTCCTGATTGGCTATCTGCTGGCATGGGGACTCACGTTCTTTGCCGCAAGCTCGGGCATCATGAGCGAGTTTGGAGCTACCGGGACGATCACGCCAAGCTTCTCCATTACAACAGTGTTGATCGCGTTTGCCGTATCGGTCGGCATCGGCGTAATCTTTGGCTTCTACCCCGCTCGCCGCGCGGCAAAGCTCGACCCGGTGGAATGCCTACGCTACCAGTAAGCCACCACCAACAAGTTGCGGTGAATTAGGGACTGAATATGCTATTTAGCAGCAAAAACAGACGCTATTTCACCGCAACTTATTGAAGGGTTGCTTGCGCCAGTTCCGTGCGTCGTCCTCGAGCGATTGGCGGATGACAGGCTTGTACGGGTCGAGCTTGCTCGGGGCGCTCCTCCTCGCAGGTGGGAGGGCACGCATGCGCGGCGAGCGCCTAGCGCGCGAACTCCCGTAAGAGCGCGTCTTCCACTTCCCTAAGCGAAAGGGCCCCGCCTCCCTCGGCGGGACGGGCGACCACGATACAGCGCGCTCCCACGTCGCGCGCGGAGGCGATCTTCTCGGCCGTGCCGCCTACGGTTCCCGAGTCCTTGGTCACAAGCCACTGGGCGCCCACCTGCCGAAGCATCGCCTCGTTGAGCTCGCGGGTGAAGGGCCCCTGCATGCCGATGACGTGCGACGGCGAAAACCCCGCGTCGATGCACTTCGTTATAGCACCGGGCAGAGGGAGCACACGCACGAAGAAGCGCTCCGCGAAATCGGCGACGCGCGTGTAGGGAGCAAGCTCCTTGCTCCCCGTCGTGAGAAGCGCGCGACCCGGGTTCTCGGAGAGAAAGCGCGCCGCGCAGGCGATCGACGCGACCGACACGACGCCTTTGGGCAGCGCCTCGACCGGGCGCGTAAGGCGCAGGCATCGTGCACCCACGGCGAGCGAAGCGGCCCGGATGTTGCCGCTTGCGAGCGTAGCGAAGGGGTGCGTGGCGTCGACGACGATGCGCGCGCCGGAAAGCTCACGCTCCATGTCGGCCTCGTCGAGCCTGCCCGCATGCACCTCGATGCCCGGAAGCTCGCCCAAAAGCTCGCCTCCGTACTCGGTTGCCGCGTAGGCACGGGCGGGGATTCCCGCCCCGCTCGCCCATTCGCACAGGAGGCGGCCCTCGGTGGTGCCGGCGAAAATGCGCAGCGCCGGCGCGGATGCGGGGGCCGTCACTTCGGGCCGCCTGGGCGCGTGATCTGGTAGAGCAGCGCGTTCATAATGGCGGCCGCCACGGTCGAGCCGCCCTTGCGACCCCTCGCGACGATGGCCGGCACGCGTCGCGCGAGTAGCTCCTCTTTCGCCTCGACCACGTTCACAAACCCAACCGGCACCCCAACGACGAGCGCGGGCGCGATCTTCCCCGCGTCCATGAGCTCGGCGAGGCGCAGAAGTGCTGTGGGAGCGTTGCCGACGGCCACGATGAGCGGACCCTCGATGCCGCAAGCTTTGTCCATGCTCGCAACGGCGCGAGTCGTGCCCGCGGCGCGCGCCGTTGCGGCGACATCCGGGTCGGCCATATAGCACACGGCCTGGCAGCCGATCTTCGCGAGCGCGGGCTTGCTTATGCCTGCGAGCGCCATGTTCGTGTCGGTGAGCACCGTGGCCTCTGCGCGCAGTGCGTCGAGCGCACAGTGCGCGGCGTCATGGGTGAACACGAGGGAATCGGCGTACGAGAAGTCGGCAGTGGTGTGGATGACGCGCTTCACGACGGGCTCTTCGAGCGGCGGGAACGTGCGGCCGCCGAGCTCTTCGGTGATGATTTCAAAGCTGCGCCGCTCGATGTCGCCGGGCGCCATCTCCTTGGAATCCATCTAGTACTCCACTCCTTCCCTTGCACATATCCCCTGCTCGTAGGGGTGTTTCTCGCACCGCATCTCGGTTATGTAGTCGGCCTTCTCCACGATCTTGCGGGAAGGCGCGCGCCCGGTGAGCGCTACTTCGACGCCGCGCGCGGACATATCGAGCGCGCGGTCCACGAGCGCCTCGTCGACAAGCCCCTTCGAAAGCGCGTCGAGCGCCTCGTCGAGCACGAGCAGCCCCTCCTGCGCGCCCTCGAGCTCGGCGAGCGCGGAAGCGAGGTTCCCATCGTGCAACTCGCGCGTCGCGGCAAGTTCTTCCGACGTCATGGACCAGGTAAACTTGTCCGGCGCCTTCCCCGCGAACACGGGCACGCCGAAATGCTCGGCGAGCAGGCGCGCCTCCCCGCTTTCGCCGTCTTTCAAGAACTGCACAACGACGACGCGGCGGCCTGCGGCGAGCATGCGAAGGGCGAGCCCCATCGCCGCCGTGGTCTTGCCTTTGCCGTCGCCATGATACACGTGGATCATACGCCCTCCTCGATAATGCGGTAGACATACTCCATGTCGAGCGCCCCGCGCACGACGTCGGCCAGGCGGTCGAACTCGCGCGCACGGTGATCGGCCGCGGACGCCGCGCGCGCAGCACCCACGACACTCTCGGGCAGGCCGCGCATGCGCGCGAGCGAGCGTGCGAGGGCGAGCGCCACCCCCGGTTCGTCGAACAGGCCGTGGAGATAGGTTCCGAACACGTTTCCGCAGGCCGCGCCTTCTGGTTTGCCGCCAATCGTGCCCGCAGGGGCGCAGGAGACGATCGTTTCGCCGTCGTGGATCTCGTACCCGCGAGCCGTCATGCCGTTCCACACCGAGAACGCGCCTTGGGCGCCTGTGATGCGCAGCTCCGACTGGGCGAGGCGCTTTTCCTCCCTGAACACCGTACTTGCAGGGATGAGCCCAAGCCCGCGCGCGGTGCCAGCGCCTTCCCTGCCGTGCGGGTCGGAAAGCTCGTCACCCATAAGCTGGTAGCCTCCGCATATGCCGAGCACCGGCGTGCCCGCACCCGAAAGCGCGCGTACACAGGCTCCGATGCCGCTAGCCGCAAGCCAGCGCGCGTCGTCGAGCGTGGTCTTCGAGCCGGGGAGCACCACCAGGTCGGGTCGGCCCAGATCGGTCGTCGAGGAAACGTAGCGCACGCCCACGCCGGGCACGCGCGAAAGCGGGTCGAAGTCGGTGAAGTTCGACAGATGTGGAAGGCGCACGACGGCGACGTCGATGACGCCGCGCGCCTCGCGGGCAGATAGGCGCGGCGCGAGCGAGTCCTCGTCGTCCAGGTCGAGCGTAAGATACGGCACGACCCCCACGACGGGAACCCCGCACATCTTCTCGAGCGGGGCCAAACCCGGGCGCAGGATTTCCACATCGCCGCGGAACTTGTTCACCACAAGCCCCCGCAAAAGAGCGCGATCCTCGGGCGCAAAGAGCGCGACCGTGCCGTAGAGCTGGGCAAACACCCCGCCTGGGTCGATGTCGCCCGCGAGCAGCACGGGGGAGGACACGGCGCGCGCGAGCCCCATGTTGACGATGTCGTTTTCGGCAAGGTTGATTTCGACGGGGCTGCCGGCGCCCTCGATGACGATGACGTCGTTTTCCTCCGCGAGCGAATCGAACGCCTCCAAAATCTGCGGCATGAACGCCTTCTTTCGCGCGAAGTAGTCCCTCGCAGCGAAGGCTCCCTGCGCCTTGCCGGCCACGATGAGCTGGCTTCGGTGGTCGCTTTCGGGCTTGAGCAGGATGGGGTTCATGCGCACGTCGGGCGCGATGCCGCACGCCTCGGCCTGCATGATCTGGGCGCGCCCCATCTCGAGCCCATCGGCCGTGACACCGCTGTTGAGCGCCATGTTCTGGCTCTTGAAGGGAGCCACGCGCAGGCCGTCCTGCGAAAGCACACGGCACAGCCCCGCCGCAAGCAGGCTCTTCCCCGCGTTCGACATGGTGCCCTGGATCATGATGGGCTTCGCCCTACCCACGGGTATCGACCTCCTTCGCCGAGCCTCGGCCATCCGCGCCCGCCATAGCGTCGCTGCAAGAAGCGCCGCCCCGTTCGTCGGGTTCGCCTTCGCCCGATGCGCCTTCCGCCCGAAGCGCGCGGCTGAACGCCATCGCAAGCCGGGCGTTCTCCTTGCGCGTGCGCACCGCGACGCGGCACCAGAAACGGGACAGTACCGAAAACGAGTCGCACGTGCGGACCAAAACCCCCTGTTTATACAGGCGCTCGGGGATGTCTTTCGCCGGCGTGCGGACTAAAAGGAAGTTCGCATCCGACGGCACGACGGAAAGCCCGAGCGAGGAGAGCTCGTGGGAAAGCCACGCTCGCTCGCCCGCCAGTACATCGCGCGTGCGCGAGACGTATTCGACGTCTTCCAGGGCGGCGATGCCTGCGGCCTCGGCGACCGAGGAGACGGGCCACGCCTGTCCCGCCCGGCGAATCCCCTCGATGAGTTGGGCGTTTCCGCTGATCAGATACCCCAACCGCAACCCTGCCATTCCGTAGAGCTTGGTGAACGCGGAGAGCACGGCCACATGGTGCGAACACGCGGCGCGTGCGGCCACGCTCCTTTCGCGGGCGTCGGGCGCAAATCCGAGGAAGCACTCGTCCACGACGAGCAGCGCGCCCACCTGCTCGCAGCGGCAAGCCGCGGCATCGATTACGCGGGGGTCGACGAGGCGCCCCGTCGGGTTGTTCGGATTGCAGAGGTACGCCACGTCTCCCGGCCCCTCGATCGCGCGGGCGAAGGGGGCGGGCACGTCGAAGTCGTCCGCTTCGGAGAGCGGGAACTCCTGCACGCATGCGCCGTAGTACGATGCCGCCTCCGCATATTCAGAGAACGTCGGCGCGCACACGACGATGCGTTTCGGGCGCACCGCCGCGGCGAGCCGCCAGATGATGTCAGACGCGCCCGCGCCGCAGACGATAGTATCTTCGGGAATGCCCTGGGCACGCGCTAGGGCGCGAACGAGGGCGAGGCTTTCCCTATCGGGGTAGGCGTCGATTCGAGAAAGCGCCTTGCAAGCTGCGGCAACGGCGCGCGGCGAGGGGCCTGCCGGATT
Organism: uncultured Collinsella sp.; assembly: GCA_937942395.1. Classification (GTDB taxonomy): domain Bacteria; phylum Actinomycetota; class Coriobacteriia; order Coriobacteriales; family Coriobacteriaceae; genus Collinsella. The sequence goes on from CALDEU010000051.1 coordinate 25,336, forward strand.
CACGTTCACCGAGAAGTCGATGAGGTCGGAGGCGCCCCCTTCGCAAGCGATGCCGAGCGATTGCGTGCTACCCCCATGCGCACGGGCGCGCAGGATTCCCCCGGCAACCCGGGACGCGGCGTGGTCTTCCCTCATGACATCGCCCCCACGGCGAGCACGACCGCTGCGCGTGCGGCACCGAAGACGACGAGCGCGCATACGGACGCGGCGAGCATGAGCCTAGTCGCCCGGGCGATGTCGCCCCACTCGATTTCGCGGGACGCGTCGCCTATCGTCGGTTTCTCAACGAGCTTGCCGAAATACACCGCGGGTCCCGCCAGGCGCAGCCCGAGCGCGCCCGCGCACGCCGACTCGGTCTGCGCCGAGTTGGGGCTCGCATGGCGACGCCTGTCGCGGCGCCAGATGCGCGCCGCCCCGCGCGCGTCGAGCCCGACGATCGGGCACACGACGATCATGAGCAGGGCCGATAAGCGCGAGGGAATCCAGTTCACCGCATCGTCGAGGCGCGCCGAGGCGCAGCCGAAGTCGATGTAGCGCGCGTTTTTGTAGCCCACCATGCTGTCGAGCGTGTTCACAGCCTTGTACGCCATGCCCAAGGGCGCACCCCCGATCATAAGGTAGAAAAGCGGCGCGATGACGCCGTCGCTCGCGTTCTCTGCCACCGTTTCCACGGCGGCGCGCAAAACGCCCTGCTCGTCGAGAACAGACGTGTCGCGTCCCACGATGAGCCCGACGGTTTCGCGCGCCGCGACAAGGCCGCCCTTCGAGAACGCGCGGGCCACGGCCAGGCTCTGGCGGCGCAGCTCGCATGTCGCGAGAATCTGATAGCTCGCCCATGCCTCGGCCACGAAGCGCAAGCCGGGGTGAACCATGCCGCAAAGATGCAGGATTCCCCAGGTCAAAAGCCCACACGCAAGCGGAAGCGCCACGGCGAGCACAAGCCCTGCGGCGCGCGTGCCCGCGGACGTTTGCGGGAATGCGCCCCGCAGGCGGCCTTCGGCCCACGTGATCGCGCGCCCCATGGCGACGACGGGATGGGGAAGCCAGCGCGGGTCGCCGAAGGCAAGGTCGGCCGCGAACCCGGCGGCGACGGCAAGAATCGTCATCACCGGGCATCGCCGCCCGAAGCGGGGCGAACGTCGCGAAGGCAGCGCCCATCCCAGGTGGCGGCCCATGCGCCGCCCGGCTCGGTATGCACGTCGAAGTATTCCATTTTCGGGACAGCAAGCTCGGAAAGCAGCGCTTTCACGGTACCCGCGTGAACGACGAAGACGGCGCGCCCACTCCCCTGGGCGCGCTCCGATTCGCACGCCTCCCGAAACGTCGCGACGACGCGGCGGGTGAAATCGCTCTTGCCCTCGCCATGCGGGCAGCGCGTCTCGCACCAGGAGTCTACCCAGGCGCGGTAACGCGCATCCTCTTTAAGCTCGGCGGCGCTTCGCCCCTCGAAGTCGCCGAAATCCATCTCGCGCAGACCGGGGCAAGCCATAAGCTCCGCGTTCGGGAAGAGGATGCGCGCCGTCTGGTCGGTGCGGGCCATGCCGCTCGTGATAACACGGAACACGTCACGATCGCACGCGAGGTCGCGCAAAGCGCGCTCGCCCGCGCTCGACAGGGGCTCGTTGGTGCCCGCCCCGCTGTAGCGATGGTCTTCCGTGCCCGCCGTGGCACCATGGCGCACGAAGACGACTTCCAAAGGAGCGCCCGCGCCCTGCGTCCCTCGAGGCGCATCGGCAAGGTTTCCTTTGATGACCTGGGGTATCCCGCACGTCATGCGCACGACGACGTCGGCGCGCGCAGCGAGCGCGCATCCCAGGCGCCCCGCGCGCTCGCGCCATTGGGCGTCTTCCGCAAGCATGGGGACGACCCCCGAGCCGACCAAGGGCAGAATCACTACGTCGAAGCCGATCAGCCGCTCGACCGCCCGGTCAGCGTCGAGCGCGCGTACGAGTTCCTCAGCACGGTATGCGACGCGGCCGACAAAAGCAGCGGGCACGCCGCCCTCCGCAAGCTGCGCCGCGTCGACGAAATCGTCCGCCGCGAACCCGAGCTTTTCGCGCACGAAGGTCCTCTTCCCCGAATGCGCGCCACCTACCACGAGCATCATAGGAGCAAGCCCCCCGCCACCAGCATGGCAAGCATCGCGAGCTCGGCCCATTGCAGAAACCATCCGGCCAAATCCCCCGTCACCCCGCCGAAGCGGGACAGGGCAACATGGCGGTACCACGCGAGCGCCAAAAGCCCCGCCACCGCCATAAGGGCACCGACGGCCTGAGCGCACGCGACCATCCCTGCGGCCGAAGCCGCAGCGAAAGCGCAAAGCGGCACGACGATCGCCGCGCGCTTCTTAGCAGGCGAGAGCCCCGCGGCCATGCCGTCCGCCCGCGCGGCAGGCCAGCATTCAACGGCGAGCCCCGAAAGCGAGCGGGAGAACACGAGCGAGCACAGAAGCGCAAGGAACGCCCCCGCCGTAAGCGGCATCGCGGTGAACAGGGAAAACTGCAGAATAAGGTACACAACAACACCGATGACCCCAAAGGCGCCCGCCCGCGGGTCGTGCATGATCTCGAGCTTTCGCTCGCGCGGGGCCCAACTTGCAAGCGCATCGGAGGTGTCGCAGAGCCCGTCTAGGTGGATGCCTCCCGTCACCGCCACAGACAGCGCCACGAGCACGGCCGCGACGATGGTCGCGGGCACGCCGAGCAGGTTCGCAACGTGTCCCCACGCCGTCATGAGGAAGCCTTCCGCAAGGCCCACCAGGGGAAACGCGGCAAGCGCATGGGTTGACCCGAAATCGGTCCAGGCCGATTTCGGGACGGGGATGCGCGAGAACGTTCCGAACGCCGCGCCGATTGCCTCTACTATCTTCACCTTGTAGGTCCTTCGCCTTTCATCCACACGGGAATCCCGCATACCACTTCGACTGCGCGGTCGGCCAGCGCCGCCACGCCCGCGTTCACGCGCGCGAGCGCGCGCCTCCATGCCTCGGTCCCTTCATCGTAGCGCATCCCATCGGCGAACACGTCGACGGTGACCACCACCGTATGCGCAGCGGCCTGAGCGAGCCGTTCAATGCCTCCGAGCACCTCGCGCGCCGCGGCGTCGGGGTCACGCGGGGACAAGCCGCCTTCCGCGAAGAGCTCGTTCGCAACCAGGTTGCCCACGTCCTCCAAAAGAAGCGTGCAGCCGCGCGGAAGCCCGGGCACTGCGGCACCCACGTCACGCGTGCGTTCGAGGGTGGAAAACCCCTTGCCCTCGCGCAGCGCCCGATGGCGCGCGATGCGGCGGGCGCCCTCTTCCCCGAAGGGCTCCATCGTTGCCAGGTACACGCGGGGGCCGTCGTGCCCGAGGCACAGGGACTCGGCGTAGGCGCTCTTGCCGCTCGCGGCGGCGCCGATGACGAGCGTCACCGTCATTTCCCGGCCTCAAAATGCTCGTAAGCAGCCATACCGGTCGCCGTGAACGTCTTCCCATCCCGGTACACGCGCAGCGCCGAATCCAGAAGGGGCAGATACGCCATGGCGCCCGCGCCCTCGCCCAAGTGCATGCCTGCGTCGAGGGGTGCCTTTATGCCGAGCTCGCGAAGGAGCTTCTGGCTTGCGGGTTCGCTTGATGCGTGGGTGCCCACGAGGTAGCCCAAGGCGTTGGGGCACAGGCGCGCCGCGCACAGGGCCGCCGTGCAGGATATGACCCCGTCGAGGAGCGCCGGCGCCTTCGAGGCCGCGGCCCCCAGGTAGAAGCCGCACATCGCCGCGATGTCGAAGCCGCCAACCTTCGAGAGCACGTCGATCGGGTCGGCGGGATCGGGCGAGTTCGCGTCGATAGCGCGCTCGACCACGTCGCGCTTGCGCGCGAGCGAGGCGTCCGAGAGCCCCGCGCCGCGCCCGACAAGGCTACGCGCGTCCGCCCGGATGAGCACTGCGGCCACCGCCGCCGAGGTGGTCGTGTTGCCGATGCCCATCTCGCCCGCGGCGAGAAGGCGCACGCCGGCGCGGGCAAGCCCGCACGCGACGGCGATTCCGACCTCGATCGCGCGCACGGCCCCATCACGAGACATAGCGGGGCCATGCGCGATGTTGCCGCTCCCCCGCCGCACGTTCGCGCGCACCATGCGCGCGTCTTCTATGCCCCGGGCCATACCCACGTCGATGGGCACGACCTCGGCACCCGCGAACGCCGCCATGCGGCAGGCGCTCGTGGCCCCCTCGCACATGTTGCGCGCGACGGCTCGCGTCACGTCTTGCCCGCTTTGCGACACGCCTTCGGCAACGACCCCGTTGTCGGAGAAGAATACCGCGAGCGCACGGGGGAACTCGGCCACCTCGGCGCTCCCCTGAGCTGCGGCGATACACGCGACGGCGTCTTCAAAGTCGCCCAATCCCCCCAAGGGGTGCGCGATGGAGTCCCACGCGGCGTACGCGGCGGCGCGGGCGCACTCGTCTGCGGGCGCGATCCGGGAGAGCGCGGCTTCGAGCACGGCACCCGGCGCCGACGAGAACGCGCGCTCGACTTCCTCGCGGATGCAGGCAAGCGCGGTTTCGGTTGCTTCAGCCATGCCGTCTCCTCTCTGCGAACGACGCTGCGGCAGACGCGAACGCGCGCGCAACGTCGGGGTTCGTAGGATAGTACACATGCGGGAAGCCCGCCACCAGGGACGGGGTGGTCGTCATGCACGGCCAGCCCTTGTCGCGCCGAGGCTTCTGCGCCCAGAAGTCGCCGCCCGGGCAGGTGGACTGCCAGTAGTGGAACTCGTGCGCGCGGATGCGTGTGCCGCGCGGCCCGTAGAGCCCGTCGCGTTGGGAAGTGAGCTCCACGTACCCGAAATGGGACAGCCTTCCCCCGTTCTCGCTTGCGCCCTCAAGGGCGCCCGCAACAGGCCGGCGCCGCCCCTCGCTATCGGAGATTTCGCGCTGCAGGTACAGAAACCCACCGCATTCGGCGACCGTCGGCATGCCGGATTCCACCGCGCGCCGCACCGCCTCGCGCATGGGCGCGTTCTCGAAGAGCTGCCGCGCATGGAGCTCCGGGTAGCCGCCTCCCAGATAGAGGGCGCTTGTCCCCCGGGGCAACTCGCTATCACACAGGGGGCTGAAAAAGGCCAGCTCGCAACCCAGGTCCTCGAGCGCGCGCAGGTTCTCATCGTAGTAGAACGAGAACGCCTCGTCACGCGCGACGCCGACGATGGGCCGCGCTCCCGCGATCGGCTCCAACCGGTAAGGTTCCTCGCGGATATCGGGTGCCGTCGCAGCTATTTCGAGCAAGCGGTCGACGTCGACGCTCTTTTCCACCAGCTCGGCCATCTTGTCGATGCGCGCGGAGAGCTGCTCGACCTCGTCGGCGGTCACAAGCCCCAGATGCCGGCTTTCGAGCGAGAACGCCTCGTCCGCGGGAATATTGCCCAAAACCGCGACGCCCGTGTGCTTCTCGATCGCGGGCGCCGCGTAGGCGCAGGCAGCGGCGCTCGTCTTGTTCAGCACGACGCCGCGCACGTTCGCACAAGGCAGGAACTCGGCGATGCCGCGGATTACGGCGGCGAGCGATAAAGACGCCCCACGCCCGTTCACCACTAAAACGACCGGCGTTTCCGTATCGCGCGCAACCTGGTAGCTGCTCGCGTCGGCCACGCCGGGCGCCATGCCGTCGTAGAAGCCCATGACCCCCTCGAGCACCGCGACATCCGCGCCCGCGGAACCGCGTGCGAGCAGGGCGCGCAGCGTCGGGGCGTCGGTGAAGAAGCCGTCTAAGTTGCCCGAGCGCGCACCCACGACGCGGCGATGGAAGAGCGGGTCAATGTAGTCGGGGCCGCATTTGAAGGCCGCGCATGCGAGGCCGCGGCGCGCGAGCGCGCGCAGGAGCGCACAAGTAACGACCGTCTTGCCGCTCCCGCTCGAGGGCGCAGCGACCATGAAGCGCGGGATGGACGTGCTCACCGGGCGCCGCCTTCCCCACCTGCACCACGCGCGCTGACGAGGAACACGGGGTTTTGCGCCTTCAGAAGATGGTGCGAGCCTACAGCCTCGGCGCGGGCGGCCGACACCTGGCACGCCTCGAACCCCTTAAAGCGCGAACCCGAGAGGAGCGCGCACGCCTCGGTGAGCGTCTCAACGGTGACGCATGGCACGCACAGGCGAACCTGCGAGTTCTTCTCGAGTGCCGCCTCCACGATGGAGGGAAGCTCGCCCGCGCTCCCGCCGACGAACACGGCGTCGGGGACGGGCAGTTTCGCGAGCGCTTCGGGGGCGACACCGGGGACCGCATGCACGTTGCCGCACCCGAATGCATCCGCGTTCTCTCGGATGAGCCGAACGCCGGCCGCGTTTCGCTCGACCGCCCATACCGACCCCGCTCGCGCGACGAGCGCCGCCTCGATCGACACGCTCCCCGTGCCGGCGCCGACATCCCACACGGTGTCGGTCGCGGTAAGGCGCAGCTTCGCGAGCGCGACGGCGCGCACCTCCTGCTTGGTCATGGGAACGTCGCCGCGGATGAAGAGCTCGTCGGGGATGCCGGAGGAAGCGTACGGCCAGCGGGAGCTCGCGACGCGGGATGCGCCCGCAGAGTCCGCCGCGGAAGAAGCCGCCGCGGGCGCAGACGCACCGGCCGGCGCCTCGGAGGCTGCGCTAGAGCCCACAGGCGACCCGGCGCCGCCTGCGAACTCGATAAGCATCACGTTCAAGTCGTCAAACGTCTGACCTGCGATTTCACTTGCGGTCGCACAGGTGATGCGCTCGTCGGGGTACGACAGGCGCTCGGCCACCGTCACGCGCGCGTCCCCGAAGCCCGCCTGCACAAGCTCGCCGGAAAGCCGCGAGGGGTCTTCCCCGCCCGACGTGACGAGGAAGAGCTCACCTGCGCGCTCGGCCTCGACCACGATGTCGCACGCCACGCCGTGAGCGCTCGCGAAGCGCCAATCCTGCCATGGGCGCGCGAGGCGCGCGGCGAGATAAGACGCTGAGCTTATGCCGGGAATAACGCGCACGTCCACCTGCGCGTCGCCGGAGAGCGCCTCCACCAGGCGGCGCGCGCCGCTGAACAGCCCCACATCGCCCGTCATCACGACCACGGCGCGCTGCCACGACGCCGCATCGGTGAGCGCGGCGACGATGTCCGCCGTCTTCACGAGCTCGCATCTCACCACGTCGGGCGGCACGTCGATGCCGGCAAGCGCACGATGAGCGCCGATGACCACGTCGGCGATGTCGATCGCGTCGAGCGCCGCGCGCGAGAGCAAGTCGGGGTTTCCGGGCCCCGCCCCGATGATCGTTACCTTTCGCATGGAATCTCCCGATACCCGCGCGGCGTGACCATACGGCCGCCTACGAGCTTCGTGTCCGCGTTGCCGACGAACACGGTGGTGAACATGTCGGCGTCGATCTCCCCCAGCTCGGAGAGCCTACACATGCCCGACTGCTGCCCCTCGCGCCCGATGTTGCGTACCCAGCCGCAGAGCGTGTCGGGGGCCTTCCATTCGAGCATAATCTTCGCCGCGCGTGAGAGCCTGTCGGCGCGCTTTCTGCTGCGCGGGTTGTACAAACAGATGCAGAAGTCGGCGCTCGCCACGGCGGCGAGCCTGCGCTCGATGACCTCCCATGGCGTGAGCAGGTCGGAGAGCGACACGACCGCGAAGTCGTGGGCAAGCGGGGCGCCGAGCACCGCCGACCCGCTCTGAGCCGCGGTGGCCCCGGCGATAACTTCCACGTCTACATCGGGGTAGTCCTCCGCAAGCTCCAGCACGGGGCTCGCCATGCCGTACACGCCCGCGTCACCGCTGCACACGAGCGCCACGGCTTCTCCGCTCTGCGCGCGCGAAAGCGCCAGGCGGCATCGTTCGACCTCGTGCATCATCGGCGTCGCGAGATGCGCCGCGTCGGGCACGGCGGCGAGCGCGAGCTCCACGTATTTCGTGTACCCCACAACGATGTCGGCCGCCTCGAGCGCGCGCCGGGCCGCAATCGTCATGCCGTCGGGGCCGCCCGGGCCGATCCCCACCACGAAGAGCTTTCCCATCACCGCTCCTTAAACGAAAGTTCGATAGTTACCTTGGAAAACGCGACGGTCACGCCGCCGTGAGCGAGCTTCGGGAAGATAAGTTTGCCCCCGTCCGCGAGCGCCGCGCGCTCGCACACGTTGTCGACCCCCACCGTCGCGCGCACGAAATCAGATGGCGAAACGCTGCCTTCGACCTGCGACAACTCCTCTGCGGAATACGTCGCAAGCGGGATATTGCGCGCGCGGCAGAAGGCGAGCAGACCCTCCTCGTGCGCCTTCACGTCGATCGTCGCCGCCTTGCGCACGGCCGAAGGCGAGATACCCGCCTGCCCGCACGCGAGAAGAAACGCCTCCTCGATCGCTTCGGCGCACGCACCGCGACGGCACCCTATGCCCGCAACGATGCAGGGCACGACAAGGCGAAGCGGCTCGGGGGGGCGCGCCCCCCCCCCCCCCCCCCCCCCCCGCCCCCCCCCGCCCCCCCGCCCCCCCCCCCCCCCTTGCCCCCCCCCCCCCCCGCCCGCCCCCCCCCCCCCCCCCCCCCCCCCCCCCCCCCCCCCCCCCCCCCCCCCCCCCCTCCCGCCCACCACCGGGCCCCGCGGCCGGCGCCCCGCCCCCCGCCCCCGCACGCCCGCCGGCTTACCCGTCTCTCCGGCGGGCACGACCTCGCCCGTTGTCTCCGCCGCGCGAACGGACGCACCTGCATTCGCGCCAGCGAACGGCGACACGACGATATCGGCCCGAGCGCGGTCGGACGCAATGTCAACCCCCTCAGGCGGCTGTCCCGAAATCGGCATGTCGGAATAGAGCGCCACGCGCCCGCCCGAAAGCAGCCGCGCCGACACTCGCTTGATGGCCTCGGGATTCGAAACGGCGAGCCCCGCACAACGCGCCCACGAATCCACCGCCCACACGCCGCGGACGTCGGTCGCCGTGGTGATGACGGGGATGGCCCCTGCCGCGCGTGCCACAGTTTGCGCAAGCTCGTTCGCACCGCCCAAATGCCCCGACAAAAGCGGGACGGCAAAGCGCCCCGCCTCGTCAATCACCACAACCGCGGAATCGGTTGCCTTCGAGGCGACATGCGGCGCGATCGCCCGCACGGCGATGCCCGCCGCGCCCACGAACAGAAGCGCGTCCGACGCTTCCCACGCGAGCGCCGTCCATGCGCGCAGGTCGGCCTTCCCCTCGCCGAACCCGCGCGAAACGGAAACGTCCCAGCCAGGGTCATCTTCACCTGTCTGCGCGCAATCGGAAAGCGCGCGTGCGGTGCGCTCCGCCAACACATACCCCCTCTCAGTGAACGCTATGCAGGAAACCCTCATCTAGCGCACCACCATCGTCGAGAAGTAGCTGCCCCGATCGGGCACATCGTCGAGCGAGCGGTACACGCGCTCGCCCGGAAGCCCACAGTCCTCTACGAGCTCGGCACCGTCGAAGGCGCCCTCCTCGCGAAGGATGCGCTTCGTGTCCGCAAGCGAGCGGCGCGCCTTCATGACCACCTTCGTCCCCGGCCAGCCGATTGCGCGGCGCACCCCGTACAGCACGCCTTTACTCATACGTCGCCCCCAATTCCCCGATAACCGCATCGGCGCCCGACGTGCGGAAAAGCTCGCGGCGCTCGGCGTCGAACACGACCGCGGCGATGTCGCATGCGCCCGCCGCGCGGCGGCGCAACCTGTCCTCGATTGCCGCAGCGAGCGAGGCGCGCGCAGCGTCCCCCACGCCGGCGGCCTCGATTACCTCGAGCGCCGCCGTGGTCGTGACCGACGACATGATCTCGCACACGGTCTTCGCGCCCGCGCCGGCCAAGGCCGCGTGGGCGGCCAGAATCTCCGCGCGGCAGTCGGCGGTACGCGAATGGGTGTCCATGATGCCGCCCGCGACCTTCACCAGCTTGCCGATGTGTCCCACAAGAAGGACATTGGTAAATCCCTCGCGAACGCAGCAATCAATCGCATCGCCCACAAAGTTGGAGATGAAGACCACCGGCGCACCGTTTAGGTGGAAATGCCCCGAGATGAACTGCGCGCCGTAGTTGCCGGGCGTGAGCACGACTCCGCGCCGCCCCATAGCCGCATGCTGCCGGATCTCGAGCTCGATGCTGTCGCGCAAGGCAGCGAGGCTGCGCGGCTCGACGATGCCCGTCGTTCCCAGGATGGAGATGCCGTCCTCTATCCCCAGGTGCGGGTTGAAGGTCTTTTCGGCAAGGGCAACACCCTCGGGTACCGAAATCGTCACAGCAATGTTTCCAGAAAAGCCGTGCGCGGCGCACACCTCACGCACCGCCGAAGTAATCATCGCGCGCGGCGTCGCGTTGATGGCGGCCGCCCCCACCGGCTGCTCGAGCCCGGGCAACGTCACGCGCCCCACGCCCACGCCACCATCGACGGAAACTTCCGATTCGTGCGCGGGCACGTCCTTGCTGCCCGCAGCACCCGTGCCCGACCCCGCATGTTCCACGCGCGCGTACACGAGCACGCCGTCGGTCACATCGGCATCGTCGCCTGCGTCCTTTCGCACGGCGCACTGGGCGCTCCCCTCGCCGATGCATGCGTCGACCACATCCGTCTCGACGGGCAGCCCGCCGGGGGTGACGACCGACACGCGGCCGACGGGCTTTCGTGACAAGAGCATCTCGCAGGCCGCCTTCGCCGCGAGCGCGGCGCAGCTCCCCGTGGTGTAGCCGCAGCGCAGGCGGGTCGTCCCGGTATATATGTAGTGCTCGAAGGCCACGCTAGCTACTCGCCTTCCGATACCCCGTGGCAAACGAAGGGTCGTAAAGCTTGCTGCGCTCGTACGACCCCGCTTGCGCACCGTTGTGCGCAAGCCCGCCGCGAGCTCCGAGCACGCGGCCCACCACCACGAGCGCCGTGCGGTCGATGCCCTCTCGCGCGCCCGCATCGGCGAGCGTGCCCACTGTGCAGCGCACCACGCGCTCCTCAGGCCAGGTCGCCTTGTACACGAGCGCCGCCGGCTCATCGGAGCTGCGGCCCGCGGCCAAAAGCTCGGCGGAAAGCTCGGCGAGCATACCCGAGCTCAGGAAGATGACCATAGTCGAGCCGCTTTCCGCCATGGTGCGCATGCCCTCGCCCGCGGGCATGGGGGTGCGCCCGGAAAGCCGCGTGATCACGACCGACTGGCTGATTCCCGGCAGCGTGTATTCCTGGCGAAGCGCCGCCGCGGCACCGCAAAAGCTCGACACGCCGGGCACCACCTCGTAGTCCACGCCGCGCGCGTCGAGCGCGTCCATCTGCTCCTGGATGGCGCCGTACAGGCACGGGTCGCCCGTGTGCAGGCGCACCACTTCCTCGCCCCGTGCATCCGCCGCGCACATCACGTCGAGCACTTCCTCCAAGGTCATGTGCGCGCTGTCGTAGACGACGCAGGATTCCTTGCACTCAGCGAGCAGCTCGGGGTTCACAAGGCTCCCCGCCCAAACGACCACGTCGGCCGCGCGCAGAAGGCGCGCCCCGCGCAGCGTGATAAGGTCGGCGGCGCCCGAGCCTGCGCCAACGATATGAATCATCCGAGCCTTCCTTTCCCGTTTCTCATCGCAACCGTTTACGCCGCCATTCGCGCAGCGGGCAAAACACGGCGCCTGCGGCAGCAATGGGCGCAAATACGCAGGCAGGAGGCGCAATGCCGCCCGCCCTGGGCTTTGACACGTTCACAAGTGCCCACTATCATAGTAAAAGTTTCGGCAACGAGCATATGACAATCGGATAAAAGGAAATGACCGGCGCGGCGCCCGCACAGCCCGCGCTGGCTTGCGGAGGGAACCAGGTGGGAATCCTGGGCAAGGGACATTACTGTATAGGACGCGCGGGCGAACCGCCTCGCGCCCCAAGCCAGACTGCTTCGCCTTTTCCTCACGGCATCGCTGTGGCGTTAGCTCCTTGTGAACCCCGAGGGGTGCGCTTTTCTTTCGCTTGTGCCGACAAGCAACTGTCGCCGGGGGACCGGCAAACCGAGGAAAGGAAAAACCATGTCCGACCAGATGTCACGCCGCGGCTTCATGAGCGCCGCAGCAACCGGAGCCGTCGCGCTCGCCGGAGTCGCGCTCGCGGGCTGCTCCAACACCTCCGCGAGTTCCGAGAAATCGAGTGAAAAGGAGAAGGCCGTGAAGCCGGTCATCCTCGTCACGAGCTTCGGCACGAGCTACAACGACTCGCGCCACATCACCATCGGCGCCATCGAAGACGCTATCCGCGAGAAGTACTGGCAGGACTACGACATCCGCCGCGCCTTCACCGCGCAGATCATCATCGACAAGCTGAAGAAGCGCGACGGCATCACGATCGACAACATGACCGAGGCGCTCGACCGCTGCGTGGAAGACGGCGTGAAGGAAATCGTCGTGCAGCCGACGCATCTCATGGGTGGCCTGGAATACACCGACGTGAAAGACGAGCTCGACAAGTACGCCGACAAGTTCGACAAAATCTCGCTCGGCGACCCGCTGCTCACCTCCGACGACGACTACAAGAAGGTGGCCGCAGCCATTAAGGAGAACATGGCGTCCTTCGACGACGGCAAGACGGCGCTGTGCCTCATGGGCCACGGCACCGAAGCCGATTCCAACGCCGACTATGCCAAGATGCAGGAAGTGTTTAAGAACGAGGGCTTGACGCAGTTCTTCGTCGGCACCGTCGAGGCTGAACCGACCTGCGAGGATGTTATCGCCGCCGCGAGCGCCGCAGGCTACAAGAAGGCCGTGCTCGCGCCGTTCATGGTGGTCGCGGGCGACCACGCGAACAACGACATGGCAGACGAGACCGACCCCGACAGCTGGGCTGCGAAGTTCGTGGCCGCCGGCTTCGAAGTGACGTGCCTGCTCCAGGGTCTGGGACAGAACGTCGCGGTCGACGACATCTACGTCTCGCACGTGGACGACGCCATCGCCAAGCTGTAAACTCGCCGCGCACGGGGGCGCCGGTCGCGTCCCCGTGCAACGGGCATGCGCCTTCCCCGACTGACGGCGCATGCCCGTTGCATTCGCATCCCGCCCGCCCACCGCACGGCGCGGGCGGTCGAAGCGATTGAAAGGAACCCCTTCATGTTGAAGAAAACCCTCGCCTTCGCCCTGTCGGCGGCGCTTTTCGCGTTCTCGCTCGCCGGCTGCGGCGGAAATTCAATCGACAGCGCAAAGGCAAGCGATGCCGATTCCCAGGAAAAGACCGAACAGGCGGCCGATGCGCCCGAGGGCGCAAGCGCTGCCCCCATCACCGCCGACAAGGTGGCCGACGGCACCTATCCGATCACCGTAGATTCCAGCTCGAACATGTTCAGGATTGTGGACGCCCAGCTCATCGTGGAAAACGGCTCCATGCACTGCGTGATGACGCTTTCCGGCACGGGCTACGGCAAGCTCTTCATGGGCACGGGCGACGAGGCTGCCGCCGCGAGCGAGGCCGACTTCATCCCCTATGTGGAAAACGCGGAAGGCAAGTACACCTACGACGTGCCCGTTGAAGCGCTCGACGAGGACACCGCCTGCGCCGCGTGGAGTATTAGAAAAGAGCAGTGGTACGACCGCACGCTCGTGTTCGAATCCGCCGGCGTCGATCTGCGCGCCGACGCACTGAAGTAACGCCATGCGGTCGATTCTTCCCAAGGGGGAAAGCAGGAAGCGTCGCAGCATCGCGGTGCGCGCGATCGCCTGCGTTCTCGTCGCCCTGTTCGCGCTTCCCTTCGCGGGGTGCAGTGCGAGCCCGAACGCGACCGGTGGCACGGCAGGCTCTCAGGAATACACTGTGAGCGTCTCGCTCTCCGGCGGGTCAGGGCGCGCAAGCATCGCCTCACCCACCACAATTGTGAAGGATGGCGACACCTACACCGCGACCATCACCTGGTCGAGTTCGAACTACGACAAAATGACCGTCAACGGCGTGGACTACGCGCCCGTAAACGACGGCGGCAACTCCACGTTCGAGATACCCGTCACGCTCGACGAGGACATCGCCGTGTCGGCCGAGACCGTCGCCATGTCGACGCCGCACACCATCGACTACACGCTCCACTTCGACTCATCCACCATGAAGGAGAAATCGGGCGACGATGCAAGCGGCGGCTCCCCTGCGGGAACGGCTTCAAGCGCCGCGGCCGACTTCCACAACGCCGATTTGGGCTGCGGCTGGGAGCCGACGGGGGCGCTTCAGCTTGAATACGCCGAGCACTTCACTGTCGACGAGTACGAAGGCGGCCTGCGGCTTATCTGCATTTCGAACGGGGAGCGCTTCCTCGTGGTACCGCAAGATGCGAAGGTACCTGATGGGTTGAGCTCCGACATCGCGGTCATAAGGCGTCCCGCCAACAAGGTGCACCTCGTGTCGTCGGCGACGATGTGCCTGGTCGACGCGCTCGATGCGAACGACAACATCCTCATGTCGGGCACGAAGGCCGACGATTGCTCGGTCGCGGGCTTCAAAAGCGCACTCGAAAGTGGGGCGATCGCCTACGGCGGCAAGTACAGCGCGCCCGACTACGAGCGAATATCGGCCTCGGGCTGCACGCTCGCCATCGAGAACACCATGATCAACCACACGCCCGATGTGAAGGAAAAGCTGCAGAAGCTCGGGCTCGTCGTGCTCACCGAACAGTCGTCGAGCGAGCCCGAAGCACTCGGGCGCGTCGAGTGGATTAAGCTTTTCGGCGTCCTGTTCGACAAGGAAGACGAGGCCGCGCACCTGTTCAACGAGCAGAAGGCCCGCGTCGAGCAAACGTCGAGGCTCGCGTCGTCAGGTAAAACCGTGGCGTATTTCTACATTAACTCGAACGGGGCCGCCGTCACGCGGCGGGCGGGCGACTACGTGGCGCAGATGATCGAGCTTGCAGGCGGCAACTACGCGCTCGATGACGCGCAGACGGCGTCGACGTCAGGTTCGTCAGTAACGCTCGAAATGGAGCGCTTCTACGCGACGGCGAAGGATGCCGACATTATCGTCTACAACGGCACCATCGACGAATCGGTTACCACCTTGAACGACTTCGTAGGCAAAATCGCGCTATTGTCGCAGTTCAAAGCCGTGAAGAACGGCAACGTCTGGGTCACAAGCGCCGACGTGTACCAGCAGATGACTTCCACCGCCGACATTATCGACGAGCTGCACGGGGCGTTCACCGGCGATGACGCGAGCAACTTCCATTATCTGAGGAAGCTCGGCTAGCGCCATGAGAAGCCGGCTTTCCATGACATACGACGAATCGGGGCGCGCCGCGCGGTGTCGCGTCGTGACGGCGCTGCTCGCTGTTGCCCTCATCGCGCTCGTCGGGGCCAACCTGTGCATCGGGAGCGTGCTCGTGCCCGCAGACCACATCCCCGGCATCCTTTCGGGAGGCGCGGCCAATTCCATGGAAATCCAGATCATCTGGGAGATTCGTCTGCCGCGCGTGCTTTCAGCCGTGCTTCTCGGCGGGGCACTTTCGCTCTCCGGGTTCCTGCTGCAGACGTTTTTCAACAACCCCATCGCCGACCCGTTCATCTTGGGCGTCTCCTCGGGCGCAAAGTTCGTCGTCGCGCTTACGATGATCGTACTTCTGGGCGCAAACCAGGCCATGTCCTCGCCGGCCATGGTGGCCGCAGCATTTCTGGGCTCGCTTATCACCATCGGCTTCGTGCTCCTCATAGCACGGCGCATAAGCTCTATGGCCATGCTCATCGTGGCGGGCGTCATGGTGGGATACATCTGCTCGGCGGCGACGAACTTCCTCATCGCCTTCGCCGACGACCAGTCCATCGTGAACCTGCACAACTGGTCCTTGGGTAGCTTCTCGGGTTCGAGCTGGGACGACGTCGCGGTCATCGCGGTCGTGGTGATCACCGTGAGCGCATGCGTATTCGCGATATCGAAGCCCCTTTCCGCCTTCCAGCTGGGAGAAGCCTACGCGAAAAGCGTCGGCGTGAACGTCTCATGCTTCCGCGTGGTGCTCGTCCTTCTAGCGAGCATGCTCTCCGCCTGCGTGACCGCGTTCGCTGGTCCGGTGTCGTTCGTAGGCATCGCGGTTCCGCATCTCGTTAAGTCGGCGCTAAAGTCGTCGAAGCCCATCCGCGTGATTCCTGCGTGCTTCTTGGGAGGCGCCATCTTCTGCGCGGGCTGCGATTTAATCGCGCGCACGCTGTTCTCCCCCGTCGAGCTTTCCATCAGCGCCGTCACCGCCATCTTCGGCGCGCCGGTGGTTATCACGCTCATGTTGAAGAAGCGGGTGAGGTAGATGGGGAAATTTGTGCCGCGGCCCAAAACGCTCCGAGCGGAATCGAACCTCGAAACCCCGGTCGAAACGCAGGCTGACGGAGCGCCGCTTTTCCGCATAAGTGACCTGTCGGCGGGCTACGAAAAGAAGGTCGTAGTCGAAGGCGTCGATCTGGAGGTTCGCGCGGGCGACGTCGTGGCGCTCATCGGGCCGAACGGCTCTGGCAAGTCGACCATCTTGAAAACCATCACACGCCATCTGGCACCGCTTGCCGGCGCGGTCGAGCTCGACGGGCGGGAGATTTCCCGATGGAAGACGGCGGAGTTCGCAAGGAACCTTGCCGTTATGCTGACAGATCGCCCCCGGACCGAGCTCCTCACCTGCCGCGATATCGTAGAGGCGGGAAGGCATCCCTACACCGGGCGAATGGGCACACTCTCGCCCGACGACCATAGTCGGGTCGATGAGGCCATGAAAACCGCACATGTGGAAGAGCTCGCCGAGCGCGACTTCATGCAGATAAGCGACGGGCAACGCCAGCGCGTCATGCTCGCGCGCGCCATCGCGCAGGATCCGCGTGTGCTCGTTCTCGACGAGCCCACGTCGTATCTCGATATCCGCTACCAGATCGACCTGCTACGAATACTTCGCCACCTTGCGAAATCGCGGAATGTGGCTGTCATCATGTCCATCCACGAACTCGAGCTCGCGCAGAAAAGCGCCGACAAGGTGATTTGCGTGAAGGACGGCCGGGTCTTCCGCGCCGGCGCACCCGAGGACATATTCACGCGCGAGACGATTGGCGAGCTCTACGGCCTTCAACATGGCACCTTCAACGAGCGCTTCGGCAGCGTGGAAATTGGGCGCCCACACGGCGATGCGCACACGTTCGTCATCGCCGGCGCAGGTACGGGGTCAGCTGTGTTTCGCCAGCTCATCCGGCAGGGCAAGGCGTTCTACGCGGGCATTCTGCACGAAGGGGACATCGACTGCCAGCTCGCGCGCGACCTGGCGACGGAATGCGTGGCCGAGCGCGCCTTCGAGCCGATCGGGGATAAAACCATAGCCCGCGCCAAAGAGCTCCTCGTCCACTGCGCGCGCCTTATCGTGTGCCCCGCCGCCTTCGGCACCATAAACGCCCGCAACGCAGAGCTCGTCGAGTTCGCACGATCGCATGGTATCGAGGTCATGCAAGCGTGCGAAGGCGCATCGGAGGATTCCAATGGTGGAGTGGGTATGATGAATTGGACACCTAGTTAAGAGCGAAAGGTGTTCAAGATGACCCAAAGAAGAAAGCGATACG
>CALDEU010000052.1:0-1547 GCA_937942395.1 uncultured Collinsella sp.
GGTATCGGGTTCCCACATTCATCCGCACATGTGCGGATGAATGTGGGAGGTGTTCGGATGAAGTTGATAATCAAGGAATGGTCACGAATTTAAAATCGAAGGCAAAAAGTTCTTGGAAAACCGGGCGCGGCTATGTTAGTATCTCTTTTGCCGAAAGGCGACGGGCGATTGGCTCAGGGGTAGAGCATATCCTTCACACGGATGGGGTCACAAGTTCGAATCTTGTATCGCCCACCATCTAAAGATCAGGTCAGAGGTTTAGAGCCTTTGACCTTTTTTATTTTTGAAACCAAGAGTGATTCTAAAAATAAATTTGTGCTATCAGAATCGCTATTTTGGCAAGAGCGTACGCAAGGTTGCCAGACGAGGTCTTCGATGCTGCAGTGTAAGGTTTTTGAGAGCGCCAATGCCGAGGATACCGAGTTCTCATGGCGCCTAGTTCATCATTCCGCCCGCTGTCCTAAATAAACTCTCCCGATTCCAGGTCTACGAAATCCGCGAGCTTTATCTTTCCGGAGAAGCCGCTCCCCTTATACTTTCCTGCATAGGTCTCAGAGTCGAACTTGAACGAAATGTTATAAAGCTTTCCGGTCTTTGTCTTCCTGATCAGCCCGTTTTCCAGCATGTAGCTCAGTACCCTCTTATGGCTTTCTCTATCGTTGCCGTTTAGGTAAAAGCAACAGACACCTTGTTTCGATCCTGCCGCGATGAGCGTTTCGGGATTCGAGTATTTGGCTTCTACGACGACGCCATCAAGAACTGCGGTTCCGACAATGTCGTCCATGAGGGCTGTTTTGAATGGAGAGAAGAAGAACATCCATTTGCCGCATTGGACGGGATCTATGTCGTGGATTCGTTCCTTATTGATAAACCAAATCCATGAGAACGATTTGACCCTGGCAATCGAGCCGGATTCGTTAAGAAGCGTTTCTTCGACGGACGGCGTTAATTTCTCGTTGTTGCTTGTGTTATTTGAACTTGCCATTTCATTTATCCTAACATTCGTCCTCAATATAGCTCCTCGCCAGCAGCCTCGAGCGCTTGTATCGCTGTGCGTTTGAGCTCATTGAGACTTTCGTAGCCGCTTTCTGACAGCGGGATAATGCGCACGCTGAATGAGTCGCCGTACTTGTAGTCGGCATACACATCGCAATTGCCCCTACCGAGAAACTGTATGGCCGCCCGGTCAATCGCTTTTGCGCTTTGGCCTACGTAGTACAGATCTTTGGTTGCATTATGGACAATGAAGATGCCAGTAATTTCGCCTTGCTGTGTCAGGGACTTTCGCTGAGCCATAAACTCTTCGGCGCTTGCGACGATTTGAGGATCATCTTCTAGGAGCGATTGGCGTAGCCCCAGTAGTTTTTCTTGTTGCTTGGGGGTGCGGACGATTTCTTGGACCGCGCCTAGGCGTATCCAAGTGGAGTGGGAAGGATAAACTGGACTTTCTTTTAAGGATCCTCAAGCGTGTTGCCGCTCGTATTCCACTGGAGACATGTAGCCCAGGGTGGAATGCATGCGCACCCTATTGTAATAGAGCTCTATGT
>CALDEU010000053.1:0-66369 GCA_937942395.1 uncultured Collinsella sp.
CCCCCCACCCCCCCCACCCCGCCCTCCAACCCGGCCTTCTACCCAAATAAAACCCCAAAACACCCACCAAATACCCCCGCAACTTAGGGGGCAGCCTCGGTCGGTGCTGCTGTGCCAGCCTAGGCCGCTGCATCGTTAGCGCTGTACGTAGGCGCGGACGAGCTCGAAGGTGTTGCGCACACCGTCGATGTGACTGCGCTCGTAGTTGTGGCTCGCGTACACGCCGGGGCCGATCAGGCCGTGACGGATGTCGTAGCCGGCAGAGAGCGTAGCCTCGACGTCCGAACCGTAATGCGGGTACACGTCGATAGCGTAATCGAGCTCAAGCTCGCGCGCGATATTGGACAACGTGGTCACCAGGTCGTAATTGTACGGACCGCCCGAATCCTTGGCGCAGATCGAAACCATGCGCTCGGTGCAGCCCAGGTCGTCGCCCACGCAGCCCATGTCAACGCTGATCATCTCGCGCGTGTCGGCCGGCACGAAGGCGCCGCCGTGGCCGACCTCCTCGTACACGGTAAAGAGCAGCGACACCTTGCGCGAAAGCGTTACCTCGCCAGCGGCGACGGCACGCGCCAAGCCCAGCAAAATGGAGGCCGACAGCTTGTCGTCAAGGAAGCGGCTCTTGATGTAGCCGCTCTCCGTCACCGTGGTGCGCGGATCCATGGCGATGATGTCGCCGGTCTGAATACCCAGCTCGAGTACATCGTCCTTGCTGTCAACGTTCTCGTCGAGCAGGATTTCCATGTTCTTCTCGATGGCCTTGACCGGCTCATCGGCCACATGCGCCGAAGGCTCGGTATTGAGAACCACACCCGTAAAGACTTTGCCGTCACGCGTGTAGACGGTGCAATTCTCGCCATCGGCCGTAGACCACTGGTGCCCGCCGAGCGTCGTGGGACGCAGGCGGCCATTGTCCTTAATGGAGCGCACCATGGCGCCCAGGGTGTCGACATGGCTGGCCAACACAAGCGGCTCGCCCTCGCCGCCAAGCTCAACCAGCACGTTGCCCTTATTGGAACGCTCAGGGCCAAAGCCCATATCGCGCAACGTTTCCATTAGATAATCAGTCGCCGCACGGGTATAGCCCGTAGGCGAGGCAATAGAAGTCAGCGTCTTAAGCTGGTCAGTAATGAAACCAAGCGTAGAATCCATTTGGGACACCATCCACAACTCCAAAGTCAACATCCCGTAATCAGTAAAAGCCCCAACAACGATACCATCACGCACAAATATTTACCCAGCGAGATGACCCATCGAGCTCTTCCGAACAGTGCCCGCCACGATAACGAGCCGGCGGGCCCCTGCCCGTTAGCCCCAGAATCTTTCCGCAGGACAGAAGGAGGCCCCGCCGCACGTAGTGCGCAGCGGGGCCTCCGACATGTCCGAGGACGATCGTGGGACTAACGGGCAGGGGCCCGCCGAACCAAGTTAGGCAGCCGGACAGATCTTCTTGAAGAGCTCGATGACGTCGTCGAGCGTCGCCTCGCGCGGGTTGCCCGGGAAGCAGGCATCGGCCATGGCGTCCTTGGCCAGGACCTCGATCTCGTCAGCCTTCATGGCCTCGCAGACGTGCGGGATGTTCACGTCGGCGGAAAGCTGCTTGACGGCGGCGATGGCGGCGTCGGCAGCCTCGTCGGTGCTCATGCCCGTGGTGTCAACGCCCATGGCAACGGCAACCTTGGCCAGACGCTCGGCGCAAACCGGCTTGTTGAACTCCATGGCGATCGGCAGCAGCATGGCGCAAGCGACGCCGTGCGGGGTGTCGTAGTGAGCGGACAGGGTGTGAGCCATGGCGTGGTCGATGCCCAGGCCGACGTTGGAGAAGCCCATGCCGGCGACATACTGGCCAAGAGCCATGCCCTCGCGACCGGAGCCGGGCTGACCGGACTTGGCCTCGGCGACAGAGTCGCGCAGGTTCTCGCTGATCAGCTTAATAGCCTCAAAGTGGAACATGTCAGAGAGCTCCCAAGCGCCCTTGGTGGTGTAGCCCTCGATGGCGTGGGTCAGAGCGTCCATGCCAGTGGAAGCGGTCAGGCCGGCGGGCATGGAAGCCATCATGTCGGGGTCGACGACGGCGACCTCGGGGGCGTCGTTGGTGTCGACGCACACGAACTTGCGGACCTTCTCGGGGTCGGTGATGACGTAGTTGATGGTCACCTCGGCAGCAGTACCGGCGGTCGTCGGTACGGCGATGGTAAACACGGCATGGTTCTTAGTGGGAGCAACGCCCTCGAGGCTGCGGACATCGGCGAACTCGGGGTTGTTGATGATGATGCCGATAGCCTTGGCGGTGTCCATGGAGGAGCCGCCACCGATGGTCACGATAGCGTCAGCCTCGGCGGCCTTGAAGGCCTCGACGCCGTCCTTGACGTTCTGGATGGTGGGGTTGGGCTTGATCTCGGAGTAGAGGCTCCAAGCGATGCCGGCAGCGTCGAGCTCGTCGGTCACCTTAGCGGTAACGCCAAACTTGACCAGATCGGGGTCGGAGCAGACGAAGATCTTCTTGTAGCCGCGACGCTGGAGCTCGCCGGGGATCTCCTTGATAGCGCCAGAACCATGATAAGAAATGGTGTTGAGAACGAAACGATTAGCCATTGATAGCCTCCCATCGTGTGCGGGGCACCCATTACGCCCCGCGCTATTTGTTCCATCCTAACGCTTTTGAAACAAAAAACGCGCGAGAACGTCAAAAGTGTTAAAGCGTTTCAACAACTGGTATCGTCACCACCTGACCGCTAAACAAAAAAGGGGCGGCCAAGATGGCCGTCCCCTCCCCATTATCGATCTATCTGACAAGGGAACTGCCCCTGTCATATCCTGCCGTTATTTTTGGCAGGCGTCTTTCCAATTTTCGCAGGCGCGTTTCCAGCGAAAGCGCAAATCGCGCTCGCGATCGATAAACATAATGCCAAACGCCACGAACAGCAGCACGCTCGCCACCGCAATGGCGTGCAGGCCCATGCGCTCAATGCACCAATTGCCCAGCACGGCGCCAAACACAAAGGTGAAGATCACGCCAAAGTACAGCAGGCCGTTTTCCAAAAAGCCGCGCTTATGGGTGATGATGTAGTCGTCCACGTTTTGCAAGGCATTACGGAGGTTGCCAATGCACATAGTCGTGGCGATGCCGTGACCGTGGATCTTGCGGAAGCTCTCGACCTGCATACCGCAGGCAAATGAGGTGAGGCAGTTGGCGAGCAGGTTGAAATCGCCACCCGGGATAAAGCTCACGCCCAGCAAGATAACGGCTTCAAAAAACACCGTCACCTGGCGCCAATGAATCACACTGCCAAACCGCTCGTGCACCAGGTCGGCAAGCATAATGCCCACAGCAAACGACACCACAGGGAAGAAATAGCGTCCCGC
The DNA here is from genome assembly GCA_937942395.1 of uncultured Collinsella sp. Lineage (GTDB taxonomy): Bacteria > Actinomycetota > Coriobacteriia > Coriobacteriales > Coriobacteriaceae > Collinsella. Next base: position 3,370 of record CALDEU010000053.1, read on the forward strand.
CAGCGCCCAGTTGCCCTCCGAGATGCTCACGCCCACGAGCAGGATGTTGCCCGTCTGCGCGTTGGCGAAAACATGATCGCGCCCAATGTACGAATACACATCCATAAAGCCACCGGCGAGCGCCAAGATGATGCCCAGCTCAATAGACTCCGATATCTGTTTGGCACGCTGCATCGTCGTGTATCCTCCTTGTTGACGACTCTCTCGTGCGTTGGCGGAGACATAGCCGCCGTTCATACTGTAACCCATTGACAACATGGCGTGCGCGCGAGATGGCCCCTTCGACACGGGGATACACAGTCTGGAAACAAACAGCGGGCGCGGCGCCGACACCCGACGCCCCGTGTACTCCACCAGTCTTTTTAGCGCCGTCCCAAAAAGACTGGTTACAATTACGTGCAGCATACTAACAACGGGAGGAATCGTGGCAAAAAAGCCCCAGGACGCTCAGCACAACCAGCACGGCAAGCATGCCCAGCGCGGCCAGCAGCAAAAGCGTGGCGGCAAGGCCCAGGGCGGCCAGCCCACTCATACCCCGGCAGCACCCGCCCGCCCCTGGCGCCCGGGCCGCGATAAGTTCCTCCCCGTCAGTCGTGCCGACATGGATGCGCGCGGCTGGGACCAGTGCGACTTTGTCTACATCTGCGGCGACGCCTACGTGGACCATCCCAGCTTTGGCATGGCCATCATCAGCCGCGTCCTCGACGCGCACGGCTACAAGGTGGGCATCATCTGCCAGCCCGACTGGACCGACCCCGCCAGCATCACCGTGCTCGGCGAGCCTCGCCTGGGCTTTCTCGTCAGTGCCGGTAACATGGACTCCATGGTCAACCACTATTCGGTGACCAAGCACCGCCGCCACACCGATGCCTATACCCCCGGCGGCGAGGAGGGGCACCGCCCCAACCGAGCCGTCACGGTCTACGGCAATCTCATCCGCCAGACATTCAAGGACGCCCCCATCATCATCGGCGGCATCGAGGCAAGCCTGCGTCGCTTGGCCCACTATGACTACTGGCAGGACAAGCTCAAGCGCTCGGTACTGCTCGACTCGGGCGCCGACATCCTCATCTACGGCATGGGCGAGCACGCGATCGTCGAGATCGCCGACGCGCTCGACGCGGGACTGCCCATCGATCAGATCACCTATATCAACGGCACCGTCTACCGCACGGGTTCGCTCGATGAGGTCTACGACTACGACCTGCTGCCCAGCTGGGACGACCTTGCCGCCGACAAGCTCAACTACGCGCGCAGCTTTAACGTGCAGCAGCAGAATATGGACCCCATCACCGGGCATCGCCTGGTAGAGCCCTACCCCAACAGCGTCTATGTGGTGCAGAACCCGCCGTCGGCGACGTTGACGACCGACGAGATGGACGAGGTGGCAGAGCTCCCCTACGCACGCGATTGGCATCCCGACTACGACGCGGCAGGCGGCGTGCCGGCCTTTGCCGAGATCAAGTTTTCCATTAGCTCCAACCGCGGGTGCTTTGGCGAGTGCTCGTTTTGCGCCCTCACCTTCCACCAGGGCCGTGTGCTGCAGATGCGCAGCCACGATTCGATCATGCGCGAGGCCGAGCTGCTCACGCGCGACCCCGAGTTTAAGGGCTACATCAACGACGTGGGCGGGCCGACGGCCAACTTTAGCCGCCCTGCCTGCGACAAGCAGCTCAAGCACGGCGTGTGCAAGAACAAGCGCTGCCTGTGGCCGGGCGTATGCAAGAACATGGTGGTCGACGAGAGCGGCTACACGCAGTTGCTGCGCGACCTGCGCCAGCTGCCGGGCGTCAAGAAGGTCTTCGTCCGCAGCGGCATCCGCTTCGACTACACCATGGCCGATGCCTCGGACGAGTTTTTGCGCGAGCTGTTGGAGCACCATGTCTCGGGCCAGCTGCGCGTAGCGCCCGAGCACGTGAGCGACGCGGTGCTGTCCGTGATGGGCAAGCCGAGCCGAGCCGTCTACGACGCGTTCTGCCGTAAATTTGAACGCTTGAATCGCGAGTATGGACTCAAGCAGTATGTGGTGCCGTACCTCATCTCGAGCCACCCGGGCTCAACCATGAAGGAAGCCGTGGACCTTGCCGAGGCCGTGCGCGACATGGGCTACATGCCCGAGCAGGTGCAGGACTTCTACCCCACGCCGTCCACCATGTCGACGTGCATGTACTACACCGGCGTGGATCCGCGCACCATGGAGCCGATCTATGTGGCGCGCGACCCGCACGAGAAGGCCATGCAGCGCGCGCTCATCCAGTATCGCAAGCCCGAAAACTACAAGCTGGTGCGCGAGGCGCTGGAAAAGGCCGGCCGCCGCGATCTGATCGGCTACACCAAGCATTGCCTGATTCGTCCCGTGCCCCCGCGCCCGGGCGAGACGTCTGCTGGCGGTGGCCATGGCACCGGCAAGAAGGGCGGCAAGGACCACGGTGGCGCCGCCGGCAAGGGACCCAAAGGCAGCAAGGGCCACGGTGGCATGTCGCGCGCGCAGAACACTGCCGGACGCAACCGCGCGGCCCAGGGACGACAGGGCGCCAACGGAGGTGGACGCCGCAATTAGTACGGGAATGCGGTAGATGCGGTCGCAGCGCTCTGTTGGCCAGCCGACGTCTCCTCATCGGCCAAGCGTGTTCCCCCTAGGGGGAACACGCTTGGGCTGTCTCCAGTCGTGATTTCCCTAGGGGGAACACGCTCAGACACGCCTAGTCGTGTTTTCCTTAGGGGAATCACATTTACTGACGGGAGCGAGCCAGCTGGCACGCCTGCCTGAGCGACCGCATCGCCTCTACCAGTACGAAACCGGCAATGGCAACCGTGACCACCACGTCGAGCGGTGTGTTCACAAACCACAGCAGGCCCATGAGGTACGACCCGGCGTTAAAGGCAAAGTGCAACAGAATCGTGTAGCGAAGCTTTCCGGTCGTCACGAGTACCCAACCAAAAATGAGGCCGGCAGCGCCCGCATAGCAGCCCTGCACCCAGTTCATGTGCATAAAACCGAAGATTGCCGCCTGCAGCACAATCGCCGCGGCGATGCCCCACGTACTTGGGGCCGCCCAGGGCACCATGGCACCGTCCTGTGCGCTCGCACGACGCCGGCGCTTCCAAAGTGGACGGCACTGCGGATTAAACGCTCGGAGCGAAAACTCAAAAATGATACCGCGCACCAGCAGTTCCTCGCAAAACGGCGCGCCGAGCACCGTGGTCAGGACGGCCAGATAGCTCGTGTCGCCCATGCCTGTTTCCTCGACAAGTTCGCTGTAATCGGCCGCCGCCTCGGGCAACAGCGACAGCACGGCGTCGGTCACGTAGCCAACGACCACCTGCAAGGCCAGGCCAATCACGATAACGCAGGCGATGCGTTTCCACGCCCCACGCGCTCCCCCGCCAAGCGGGCGCTCGCCCTGCCAGCGCGCCATAAACGAGCGCGGCCACAGATAGCGCCACCACAGCAGCGCCATCAAAAACGACGCCGTCTGAGCGGCAGCCTGGAACCATTGGATATCGAGATTGTCGATCGGATAGCCCGTCAGCACCGATACGGCATCGAGAACCGAAAACAGAACCACGCTCAGGGCTATATCGGCAGCGACAACGCCAAAACAGGCAAGCGCCCACGCCATCGCATTGAGCATGGCAACCTCCTCAAAACCGTTCCCTAGTTCTACCACAACTCGGCAGAGAGCTGATCCCATGGGGACGGAGGAAAACGGATCACTTATTGATGAGAATCGGGCGCAATGCCAAAAGCCCCGTTGGGCGAGATGTCGAACGGGAAGGTGCCGCAGCGATTGAACGCGGCGATAAACATGCGGATGGCGTTGGACGGCGTGGTACCCACGAGCTGGGTTGCCGCCGCGAAGGCCGCCTTCTCCTCAGGCAAGACCTTCGCGACAACCGGGGTCATGTGTTCTGCCATGGCGCTTCCTTTTTGAAACGACGGTGGTGCGGATAGATGCGGGCCACGCGGCTGGGCGACGGGCTGCGAAGGCAACCCGATTGGCCCGCATCTGGAGTTTGTTTCTACGGCGTTGGTATTACTTGGTATTCCAAAGTATTACCCCGCAGATAGAATACCATACCCGGCCCCATAGGGGCGGAGAAAAACGGATCGTTTTGTTGCTGAGTAAGTATTTAGAGCGTGATGATATCCGAGATATTGAGGGCCCGAGCGTCGGCGACATCGTGCGTGGCAAGCAACAGCATACGACCGTCGAGCAAGTCGAGCACGACCTCGGCGCATGTGTCGCGCGCAGCGGTATCTAAACCGGTAAAGGGCTCGTCCAGAATCACCGCGTCGCCTGGGCACAGCAGGGCTCGGGCAATCTCGACGCGACGGCGCTGCCCGCCCGAGAGCTCGGCCACACGAGCATGTACATCGACCCCCGGCACCAGCAGGCGCAACAGGGCTGCGGCACTCGAGGCGTCCACGCGCGCGTCGGCGCACACCAGCACGTTATCCAAAGCCGAGGCGCCCTCTACCAGGCGCACATCCTGAAACACCATGGAACACGGCGTGCACTCCCCCGCCGCCAGCGCAAGCAACGTCGACTTGCCCACGCCCGAGGCGCCCATCACGCAGATACGCCCACCCGCGGGCACGTTGAGCACCAGACCATCCAGCGCCGGCGCCCAGGGCGCGCGATCGCCCACGGCAAGCGCAAGCTCCGCCGCAACCCTGCCGTCAGCAGGGCCGCCCGCACGCCCACGCAGCCCACGCAGTCCACGCCCATGCGCCCGCACGGCAACACGCCATGCCACGGAACCCGAAGCCCGCAGCAGCCACACCAGCACACGCTCGCATGCCCACGATGCCGCCACGACCAACACAGTCCAAGCCAGCAGGTCAGCCGTCTCGATGAGCAGCTTCGCCTGATAGATGCGCTCGCCCACGGTGCCCGTCGCCATGCCGATCAGCTCCGCCGCCACGCCGGCCTTCCAGCTCATGCCAATCACGGCGCGGGCGCACGAAAGCACAAACGGCAGGACTTCGCGCCAGGTGTGGGCACAAAACAGTCGCCAACCCCGCACGCTATGCAGACGAAACATCTGCCCCAGCGGCTTATCCACTTGTGCCAAACCCTCGACCAGCGAAAAATACACGCCTGGCAGCGCCATCAAAAAGACCGCTGCAATGCTCACGCGCGCCGACCCCAGCCAAATGAGCAGCAGAACCACCACGCAGGCAACCGGCGTCGCCTTTACAAACGAAAGCGCCGGCGCCACCAGACGGGCAAACGTCCGCGACCGCACCGAGACTCCCGCCAGCACGCCGCCGCACGCCGCGGCAAGTGCCAGCCCGCCCAGTATCCGCGCGCCCGAGCCCGCCAAAATCGACCAGGTACCGCCATCGCACACCAGCCGCAGCAACGCCACCACGACAGCGCCCGGCCCCGGCAAAATCAACGGCTGCGCCACGAGACCCGCCACCAGCACCCACATGGCAAGCCAAAAGGCGGCAACGGCACCTGCTGCCGCCACCGCCTTCATGCGCTCTGTCATTTGTCGAGCAAACGCACGCACGGGCTACTCCATGTAGTAGAAATCATCGGCCGGGAGTTTGCCGCCCACGGCGCTCGCGTCCGCATCGGCGAGCACCTGCAGGTACCCACCGAGCGCCGCCTTCATATCCTTCCCCGTCTGGCACACGAGCATGCACCCGGGAATCGCCTTTTCGGCAATCGTGGCGTTGTCCACGATGCCCGCATCGACCACGGCCTGCGCCCAGTCCGCCGGCGCCGCGTTCACGGCCTCAACGCTCGCAGCATGGCAGCTCAGGAATTCCGCCACGACCTCGGGATGTTCCTCGGCAAACGCGCGGCGCACCACGGTCACACCCGTCAGCAAGCGCGAGCCCGTGTCTCCTGCCAGCTCATCCCACACATCGGTCAGACTTACCGGCGCCGACAGCTTACCTTCGCTCTTGGCGATGGCAGCGGTCTTGAACGGCTCCGGCAGCACGCCCACGGCGGACGGGTCGGCAAGCAGGGCCGACAGCACTTCGGTGGGCTCGCTCTTAAACTCAAGCGCCACCTGGCCTGTCAGGCCCGCGCGCTCCAGCAGGTAGTTCATGACGTACTCCGGCGTGGTGCCCTTGCCCGTCATGTAGACGGTGCGACCCGCCAGGTCGCCAAACGAGGCCACGCCCGCGTCGCCCGTCACCACATTCAGCACGCCCAGCGTGTTGATGTCGATGACCTGCACCGCGCCCTCGGTCTTGTTGTAGAGCACGCTCGCCACGTTGGCGGGCACCAGAGCAATGTCGACATCGCCCTGAATGACCTTGGGCACGACCTCGTCGGCCGCGGCGCTGATCGCAAAGTCGAACTCATTGTCCGTCTCGCCATCGGCCGCCCGGTCCATAAACTGCACCAGACCAATCGAGGTCGGCCCCTTGAGCGAGGCGACGTGCACCTTAACCGGCTCTGCAGCAGCACCGGCGTCGTCCGTGGCAGCCGAGCCCGCGGCGGACCCGGCACCGGCAGCCCCGCCGCCACAGCCCGCGAGCGCGAGCGACAGCGCGCCCGCGGCGAGCGCCGAGGCAAACCCCCGGCGCGACAGCTCAAAATCAAACGCGCGCATCGCTAGCACGCCTCCTCGTTGGGCATCGTCCATGCATGATGGTCGGTATGCAGCAGCTCCTCGGCCAGCGGCGAGAGCGGCTCGCCCAAGAACTCGCGATAGCACGCCTGGACATCGGGATTCTCGTGCGAGAAGCGAATGTCCGCAGCGGCATCCAGGCCCCAGAGCACCTTGCCGCGCTCGGCCGCCAGCTCGCAACCGTCGTGGATGGGCTGACCGCCACCACCGACGCAACCGCCGGGGCACGCCATAACCTCAACGAAGTCATAGCTCACGCGGCCGTCGCGAATCGCGTCGAGCAGACGGGCGGCATTGCCCAGCCCGTGTGCCACGGCAACACGCACCTTGGTGCCATCGATATCGGCGACGGCTTCCTTCCAGCCGTCCAGGCCGCGCACATCGGTAAAGAAGTCGGCGTCGGGGTTCTTGCCCGTCACCAGGTAATAGGCCGAGCGCACGGCGGCCTCCATCACGCCGCCCGTGGCGCCAAAGATCACACCCGCGCCCGTGCCAAAGCCCAGCGGCGTATCGAGCGGCTCCTCAACCAGCGTATCCACGCTCACGTGGCTCGCGCGGATCATGCGCACCATCTCGCGCACCGTCAGCGCAACGTCCACATCGGGCGTGCCGTCCTCGCCCACCATGCTCGGCAGCGCGCACTCGGCCTTCTTGGCCGTGCACGGCATCACGGACACCACGAACAGGCGCTCGGGCTCCACGCCCAGCACTTTGGCATAGTAGGTCTTGGCGATGGCGCCGAACATCTGCTGCGGCGACTTGGACGTGGACAGGCTGTCGACAAACTCGGGGTAACGCGCCTTCACAAAGCGTACCCAGCCCGGGCAGCAGCTCGTGAACATGGGCCAGCTGCGGCTGTCGCCCTCGCCCTTGGCGGCCTCGCCCAGGCGCTTGAGCAGCTCGGAGCCCTCTTCCATAATGGTGAGGTCGGCCGAGAAATCGGTATCGAACACGTACTCAAAGCCAACGCGGCGCAGCGCGCAAGCCAAGCGCTCAACGGTAGCCTCCTCGCGAGATATGCCGAGCTCCTCGCCCCAGGCGCTGCGCACGGCCGGCGCAATCTGCACCAGCACGATCTTGTCGGGATCGGCGAGAGCATCGAACACGGTCTCGGTATCGTCGCGCTCGCGCAGTGCGCCCGTCGGGCAATGCGTTATGCACTGGCCGCACGCGACGCAATCGGTCTTGCCGATCGGCGCGCGCCCGCGGGTACCCACGGCGGTATGCGTGGCGCGGTTGGTCAGGTCCCAAATCCCTAGCCCCTGCACGCTCTCGCACACCTTGATACAGCGCATGCATTTAATGCACTTGTCGTTTTCGCGGATGATGGGAAAATCGAAATCCCAGCCCTCGCCCGCCAAATGCCTTTGATACGGCAGATAAAAAATACCCAGGTCGTTGGCGATGGTCTGTAGGTTGCAGTTGCCGCTGCGCACGCAGCTCGTGCACTGCGAATCGTGCTGGGACAGCAGCAGCTGCACGTTGGTGCGACGGGCCTCGCGAGCCTTGGGGCTGTTGGTGTGGACCACCATGCCGTCGAGCACGTAGTTGTTGCAGGCGGCAACCAGCTGATCGCAGCCCTCGACTTCGACCACGCACACGCGGCAGCCGCCGATCTCGTTTAGATCGCGCAGGTAGCACAGGGTGGGAATCTGGATACCGACGGACTTGGCCGCGTCCAGGATCGTGGTGTGCTCGGGTACCACGACCTCGCAATTATCGATAGTGAGCTTGACCATATTGAGTGCTCCGCTTTCGGTGTTGTCGCCGACGGTGGTTTTGTTGAGCTCTACCATTCCAGGCTCCTCCCTCCGCGGAACGCGCCAAAGCCAAAGTGGTCGCAACGCAGGCAGCGGCTTGCCTCCTGGCGCGCCTCCTCCTCGGTAAGGCCCTGCTCGACCAGATTCCAATCGTGAATACGCTCGCCGGCCTCGCGCTCACCCAGCTCGCAGCGGCCGCACTCGTGCTTGCCCTTAAACTGCACGGTCGGCAGCTCCACGTCGAGCTTGATCTTGTGGTCGAAGCCCAGGTAGCGGTCGATATTTGCCGAAGCCACGCGGCCAGCGTTGATGGCACGGATGACGGTGGCGGGACCGGTCTGGCAGTCGCCGCCGCTAAAGAGGCCGTCGAAGTTGGGCACGGCACCGTCCGAATCGGTGACCACGCAGCCCCACTTGCAGGCAATGCCCACCTCCTCAAACGGTTTGGAATCGATGTCTTGGCCAATGGCGACGAACACACGCTCGCAGGGGATGACGCGCTCGGGCGTGGCGGCGGCACGCGGAGCCGGACGACCGCGACGGGGCTCGCCGATAATCTGCGGCTGCACGCGCAGGCCGCTCACGCGACCGTCCTCGCCCGTCTCGATGGCGAGCGGGGCCGTCAGCTCCAGCACCTCACAGCCCTCGGCCTGGGCACCGGCAATCTCGGCGTCCTGGGCCGTCATATCGCAGATGCGACGGCGGTAGACGATGCTTACCTTTTCGGCACCGCAGCGCACGGCGGAGCGTGCCACGTCCATGGCAACGTTGCCGCCGCCGATGACGCACACGCGCTGGCCGCTCAGGTCGGGCAGCTCGTCATCGCCGATGGCGCGCAGCATCTTGACGGCCGATTCCACGCCGGGGGCCTCTTCACCCGGAAGGCCGAGCTTCTTGTCACTGTGGGCACCGATGGCCAGGTAGACGGCATCGAACTCGTCGCGCAGACGGGCGAGCTCCTCGCCGCTCACGGAGTGGTCGAGCTCCACGTCGATGCCGGCGCTCAAGATCCAGTCGATCTCGGCCTGCAGGCGCTCGCGCGGCAGACGATAGCTGGGGATGCCGTAGCGCAGCATGCCGCCCAAGTGGTGGCGCTGCTCAAAAATGGTCACCTTGTGGCCCATCACGGCCAGGTAGTAGGCACAGGAAAGGCCGGCCGGGCCGCCGCCGATCACGGCGACGCGCTTACCGGTGTTGTCCACTACATGTGGCTTGTGGTCGTTGAGGTCGCTATGCTCAACGGCAAAACGCTTGAGGGCGAGGATGTTCATGGGGTCGTCGACCATGCCACGGCGGCAATGCATCTCGCAGGGATGCTCGCACACCAGGCCACAGACGAGCGGTAGCGGGTTGTTCTTGCGGATGACCTTGACGGCGTCGGCATAACGGCCTGCCTCGACGAGCGAGATGTAACCAGGAATGTCGACGTGCGCCGGGCAGCCCGAGACACACGGGACGCGAGCCTCGCGGTCAAAGCCGCAGGAGTGCTCGCGGATGTGGTGCTCAAAATCGTCGCGGAAGCCGCGAATGGCCGTGAGTGCCATGGCGCCAGCTTCGTAGCCGATGGCGCAGTCGCTCGAAAGGTAGATGGTGCGGGCCGTGCGCTCAATCAAGTTGAGCGTGGACTCGTCGGCGCGGCCCTCGAGCACATCGGCGAGCAGGTCGCTCAGCGCGCTTAGGCCCACGCGGCAGGGCGTGCACTTGCCGCAGCTCTGGGTGGAGCACAGGTTGACGAGCGCCGCCGTAAACTCGACGGGGCACGGGGCGAGTGAACTCACCGCCAGACGACGTCCGAGTGCATCGTGCAGGTCGTCCATGACGGCCTGAGCGTGGCTGCGTTCCATTACGTGCAGTCGAGCCATAAGATCCCCTCTCACATGGCAGCCCGGAGGCGAGGCCGGGCGAAATTGCTACACGCACAACACTGACCTAAAAAGTTGTTAGGTCTCCACGCAGTTCGGCAGGCGGTATGAAATGTCACCATCAGCGGTGAAAATGAACATTATCGCAGATAAATGCCATATTTGATAAAACGCGTTACCAAACGATAATGCCCCGCCCACGCAATCACGTGGGCGGGGCATTGCTTTAGGCATGCGGCCAGCGACCCTGTTGCTTTTACTTAAGCTCGGGCCAGTAACCCTTGTTGGCCTCGATCATGTCGTCGAGAACCTCCTTGGCGACCTTCATCGACGGCACGGTCTTGTTGAGCGTAAAGGCCTTAAGCGCCTTCTCGTACGAACCCTCGATCGTAGCCTCGACAATGAGCTTCTCGGAGTTCAGCTGCTGCATCATGAGGCCCTGCTGGAACAGCGGAATGTTGTCGCGGCTGATGACCTCGGGGCCGTTCTTGCCAATGTAGGCAGGCAGCTCGACCATAGCGTCGTAGGGCATGTTGGGGATGGCGCCCTTGTTCTCGCAAATGACCAGGAAGCGCTGCTTGGTGTCGTTCTTCAGAGCGATAGCCAGATCGGCAATCCAGTCGCCGTGGCTGCCCGCATAGAACGTGCTCTCGTCGATCTCGCCCGTCTTCTCGTAATGGTCGATACCATCAAAGAGGTTCTTCTCACGCGTCTCCTCAACCTCGTTAGCACGGGTGCGCTCGGGGTTGGAGTGCTCGACGAACTCCTTCTGCTGCAGGTAGTAGTTCAGATACGTGTTGGGCAGGTACTCCGGGAAGCACTCCATGATCTCGTACTCGCCCTTCCAGACGTAGTACCAGCTGCCCTTGGTGTGGCGGTTCTGCTCGGGGTGCTCGTCGACGGCCTCCTCGGGCTTCTTTGCCATGAGCGAGCCCATGCCCTTGAGGTAAGAGTCGGGCAGCAGAATCTCATGCTCCTTGATGTACTCGCGCAGCTGCGGGAGCACCTCCTCGCCCTTGTGGCGGATCGAGGTGAACCAACCAAAGTGGTTGAGGCCAAAGTAATCGTACTCGACATCCTTCTTGTCGATATCGAGCGCGGCGCAAACCACGTCGATGATCGCGATCGGCATGTCGCAGATGTTGATGATACGAGCGTTGGGACGCAGCACGCGGCAGCCCTCGGAGACGATGGCGGCAGGGTTGGAGTAGTTGAGAATCCAGTAGTCCTTCTTGGCGTACTTCTCAACGTCATCGATCAGCTCGACCATGGGGAAGATGGTGCGCATGCCGTAGGCAAGGCCGCCGCAACCGCAAGTCTCCTGACCCACGCAGCCGTGACGCAGCGGAATCTTCTCGTCCTGCTCGCGCATGGCGTAGCCGCCCACGCGCATCTGGGCAAACACGAAGCTCGCGTCGGTAAAAGCCGTCTTTTTGTCGGTGGTCACCGTGAGCTTGATGTCCAGGCCGAGGTCCTCGTGCAAAATCCAGTCCACGAGCACGCCGATCTTGCGCTGGCGCTCCTCGTTGATGTCGTACAGACGAATCTCGTCAACGTCGAGCTCGTCCTTGCGCAGGGCGATGGACTTGACGATGCCGGGGGTAAAGGTGGATCCGCCACCACACAGAGTAATGATCATTGTTTACTGCTCCTTCTCAATTGCGTTTTCGACCTTGTCGCGCATCTCGGCGACCTTCATGCCAAAGATGATCTGGATATTATTGCCGTTGCGGTTGATGCCGCTGTTGGGCACGTGGTTGATGAGGTCCTCATTGATGAGGTCCGGGTTCTTAACGTTCACGCGGAGACGCGTAAAGCAGTTCTCGAGCTCCTCGATGTTGTCCTTGCCACCAAGACCTGCGACCAGGTCGGCAATACCTGCATCGACGCCCTCTGCGGGAGCCGCGGCAACAGCGCCCTGCTTCACCGCGACAGACGCGGCGGCCTCGCCCTCGGCAACGGACTCGGCAAGCTCGGACTCTTCCTCGCGACCAGGTGTGTGGAGGTTGAGCTTCTTGATAAGGAAGGTGAAGAGGAAGAAGTACAGAGCGGCGTTGACGACTCCAAGCACCAGCATAACCGGCCAGTTGGTCTTATCGACACCGAGGACCAGGTTGGAAACCACGATGTTGATGATGCCGCCTGCAGTCGAAGCGGGCACGGAGAGGACCTTGAGCAGGACCAGGAAGATGCCGGAAAGAACCGAGTGAACGACAAAGAGCACGGGAGCGGCAAAGACAAAGAGGAAGTCCATGGGCTCGGTCACGCAGGAGAGCACGGCGGTGATGATCAGCGGGATAATAACGGCCTTGGTCTTATCCTTGTTCCCCTTGTAAGCGGTGACGATAAAGGCGAGACCGATACCGATGTAGGGCCACAGGTTGTTGAAGGTGTAGCTGTTGAAATACGTACTATCGGAGAAGGGCTGACCCGTCATTGCCATCTCGGCAACACGGATGGGATAGGCGCCGGCAATAACCTGATCACCCAGCGTCAGGGTGCCACCCACATCGGAGAACTGGAACGGGGTGTAGATGGGGTGGTGCAGACCGGTGGGAACGAGCAGCTTGTTGAGCATGCCGTAGATAAACAGACCGATGTTGCCCGACTCCTTAATGATGCCGGCAACGGAGGAGATGGCACCCTGAACCGGAGGCCAAACGATGCAGAAGCCAGCGCCCATGATCCAGGAAATGATGATCATAATCAGGAACGGGAAGCGGACGCCCGAGAACATCGAAAGGGCAATGGGGAACTGCTTGTTCGAGTACTTGTTGAACACGGCACCGGTGATGCAACCAAGGATGATGCCGCCGAACACGCCGGTATCGAGCACCTGAATGCCCATAACGGTGGCCTGGCCGGTTCCGGTAAGACCGAGCATGCCGCTCGCATCGGCAAGAGAGCCGGTGGCGTTGAGCACGATGTTGTTAGCCTGCAGGAACAGGAAGAACGACATCAGGGCAATCAGCGAAGCATGGCCCTTGTTCTTCTTTGCCATGGCGCCGGCGATGCCCACGCAGAACAGAATCGAGAGGTTGTTGATGATAAACATCAGCGACTGATAGACAACGGCGCCCACAAGCTGGAACGGACCGGAGCCCAGTACGGGGACCAAAGCGCAGATGGTCTTGTTGGTCAGAATGATGCCCACGATGAGCAGGATGCCGGCAACCGAGAGATACATCATCGGCTGAACGATCGACTTCGCGAACACCTCCAACGGCGCTTTGAAATTGAACTTCTTTTTTGCGGTCATAGCGGTACTCCCCTTCCTTTTCCGCAAATTAAGACAGATGTGCCCTGGACAAGACCGTGAGCCTTGCCTTATATCAATCGATGTGTGGGCACGTTATGCCTAGAGACCAGGTTCTCCAAGCAGGTTAACAATGTGATATGCGAGATAACTCTTCTCAGCATCGGTAACGACAACGTTATAGGTAGACGACAAGTGGGCGGCTATGGCGTCCGCGCACGAGAATGCGCACGGATACGCCGTTTCATCGATTCGGAACAGCGCGTCTCCGTTGATTTGCCCTGCCGTAGGATCGAGCGCTCGCTGTGCGAAAAACTGCAGGTGACGAACGAAACGTTCGTAAGGCAGCGAGGTGTCATCGAGGGTCGTAGCATAGCGCTTGGAAACAATCGCGAGCACGTCGCGAACAAGCTGGACCGAAACAATCAAACGATCGGAGCGTTGCGGCATGGTGGCGTTGACGATATGCAGCGTAATGAAACCCTGCTCTTCTTCGCTCATCTGAATGCCCATATACTCCTTGATAATCTGCAGCGCACGGCCCGCAAGTGCATACTCCTTGCGATAGAACTGCTGGATCTCGAGCAGCAACGGATTCTCACAGGAGACGCCCTTGCGCTCGCGCTCCAAAGCAAGGCTGATATGGTCTGCGAGAGCAATGAGAATCTTGTCGTTGATATCAACATTGAGCTCTCGACGGAGCATCTGAACAATGTCCTCGGCAATCACGAGGTTGACGGTGGGGATGGACTCCAAAAGATGTGCCAAGCGGTCAATCGTACGCGAATCCTGAGAAGTTCCCTCCTGCAACGCGTAGGTCTTTTCGATCGACGCCTCGTCGATGGCATCGCCGGCATGACGGCCAAAGCAGAGGCCTCGACCGATGACGATGAGCTCGGAGCCATCGTCCGAAGTGACCATTGCGACGTTGTTGTTAAAAACTCGCTTGATAACCACGGTACCCACCACAAGAATTTACTCGGAAAGCCAGACGACAGGCTCTTTAACAGCAACAGGGCCGGAAGCATGCTCACGAAGAGTCGAGTTCTCCGAGCGCTCGCACACGATAACGAAGACCGTGGGATCGAAGCCGGCGGCGCGGACCACGTCGAAATCGACCTCGACGAGGGGCTGGCCCGCGTCAACGTGATCACCCTGGGCAACAAGCGCATGGAAGCCCTTGCCCTCAAGTTTAACAGTGTCGATTCCGATATGCAGCATCACCTGAGCAGAGCTGTCGTCGGACATGATGCCCAGCGCGTGCTCAGTCGGAAACAGCGCCGCGACGGTGCCGGAAACAGGAGCGCACACCGTTCCCTCTTGGGGAACCACGGCAACGCCATCGCCCACTGCACGGCTGCTAAAAGCGGGGTCATTGGTATTTTCTAGATGAACAAGCTCGCCGGAAACGGGAGCGAGGATTTCGAACTCGGAAGCCGCAGTCGTCTGCTTATCCGAGCCACCCATTAGGCGAGAAAAGAAACCCATGGTGACATGTCCCTTCATAAATATAGCCCAACCAAAATCAATCGAATGCGCCCATTGAGACGCTCGCGATCAAAGACTTTGGTTAGGCCCACGTCCGAGGGGACTCGGTAACCTTCCGCATTTCTTTTACGGGGGTTATTGTAGACAAGCCCAAAGCCGGAACAATCATTATGACCGGCGAACGGTATTTTTTCTCCGATAAACGGTATTTATGCGGTACTTAGGGACGTTCCTTTTCTGCCGGCACCCGGGGACACTCCTTGCTCTGGTGCATTGGGGACAGGTTTGTTTGCACCAGGTCGGTGCAGATTAACCTGGCCCCATTGCGCCAATTTCGTATGCGCTAGATGAAGAGCTCGCATTCCTTCCGCACGACGCAAACCTTGCTCAGCATCTGGGAAACAGCGGATAGCTTGTTGGGATCAAGCTTGCGAGCGCCTCGCGGGCATACGGCAATGCAGCGCATGCAGGAGATGCACGCCTCGCCAGCTGCTCGTTTGGGGTCACCCTTGTCGATAGCACAAACGGGGCACGCCGCGGCGCATGCACCGCAGGAGACGCAATCCTCTGTTGCCTCGGGTGCCATGCGGTGACCTCCGGCTTGTTTATAAGGACGGTTGCCGGGAATAGAGGGCTCGGACGCATCCTCAGCCAACAGCTTTTGCTGAATTTGCTGCGCAAACTCTGCGAGCTGCGCCTCATCCTGCGCATCCGGACGACCGGCAGCAAACTGTCGCGCAATGGAATGTTCTGCAATGGCCGCAACTGCCGCGATCACCCGGAATCCCGCATGCTTCGCAACGTCCTCCAGCTCTACGAGCGTGTCCTCAAACGCGCGGTTTCCGTATACACAAACCAAAACAGCCCGAGCCCCGTTGCCGCGCACCATGCCCAACCGGTCAGCCACCACAGCCGGGATTCTACCGGCATACGCCGGCACAGAGATTACGGCCACGTCGTCCTCAGTCATCGAGACAGCGCTGAAATCTAGCCCGCTATCGGTCAGATCGACGGTAACGGTATTCTTGCCCAGTGCCCCGGCCACAAGGCCAGACACCTTCCGCGTTCCACCCGTCGGACTAAACACAATTTCGAATACGCTCATCGAGACACCCTCCCCTACGCCTGGCAACGCGTCAAGCCGCTTTCACATTCAGACAGAGTATACGGCGCATGGGGGGGGAGCTCCCCGTTTTGGTGCGCTAGGCAGCCCGATACACCAACCCATACTGCCCGCCTTTTCGGTTTGCATAATTCCCGGTACAGATTGCATATATTTACTGGATACCGCCGCGTTCTCCTGAGGTACCCCATCCTGGCCCGTGCAAAAAACGGAGTATTCTGCAACGTGACCGCGCCAGCACCGCCGCGGGTGGGCAAAACTGTAGGGCGCCGTATCATTTTAAGTCCCGACATGGCGAGAATGACGCGCCCCTGCTCCGGAAAACGGCGAAATCTGACTCGGAACGCTCGCTAGGGATATCCGAAGGCCACCGTTGGCGACGTCGAATCATATGCAGACAACTCGAACTGCAGAATACTCCAAAAAATGCACGGCGCACCCCATAGGACCCATTGCTGCATGGCGGAAAATAGGTCCTCAGCATCCCCCAGATGCATTCCCGAGAACATCACGTTTGAATTAGCGATGGACACGGCAAACAAAAGGGCCCGAGCGTTATTTGCTCGGGCCCTTAGCTTGTCTCACGCTAGCGCGCGATGCGCATCTTACTTGCGCTTGCCGCCGCCGTCGCCGGGGCGACGGGAGCTGCCACCACGCTTGCCGCCACGGCTGTTGCCGTAGCTGCCACGGTTATCGCGACCGCCGGCACGGCCGCCACGGGAGCCGGCCTGGTTGCCGCCACGACCACCACGATAGCCGCCGCGACGCTCTTCGCGGGTATCGTCGTAGTTGCGCCAGTCATCGCGACGATCACGGCTGGCACGCGGGTCACGACGATCGCGCGACTCGTTAGAACGACCAGCGCCGCCGCGGCCGCCATTGCCGCGAGCACCCTCGCGACGCTCGCCGCCGCGGCTACCGCGCTCTTCAAAGCGCTTGCCGCCACGGGACTCACCGCCACGGGCACCTCGCTCACCGCGACCCTCGCCGCCGCGACGCTCATCACGGCCACCGCGCTCGTCATCACGACCGGAACGACGGCGGTCGCCCGCACCGCGCTTGCCACCGCGCGAACCGCGGCCCTCGTCCTCGCGCTCGACACGACGACGGCCACCGCGATCCTCATCCTCGCGACGACGACGATGTGCCTCACCCTGGAACTGCTTGGCACGACGCTCGGCACGGTTACCGCGCGCAGGCTGCTCAGCGGCACCGGCACCAGCGCGCTCCTCGGCAGCCACCTCGCGAGCCACGCTCTCAACAGCCTCGTCCACGCGAGCCTGAACGCCCTCGCGCACGCGGGTCTTGCCGCTGCGCTTGGGACGGCTCGGACGCTCGCCGTCACTGCGGCGCTCGTCGCGACCGCGGTTGGAACGGCCGGCCACGTCGCCGTAATCATCGCCGTTGCGTTTGCCGTCGCGACGCGCCTGCTCAAGCTTCTTCTTGCTCTTGGACTTGCCGCGCTTAGTCTTCTTCTTCACCTTAAAGGCCGCAGGGTCGCGCTCGGGATCAACCGCAGGCGGGTTGGGACCCACGTGCAGGTCGCCGGCCTCGTAGATGTCGGCGGTCTTGTCCATGAGCTTCTCGATCTCGTAGAACTCGTCGACGTCCTGCTCGGTCACAAACGTGATGGCCCAGCCCAACTCGCCGGCGCGGCCCGTACGGCCAATGCGGTGGATATAGTCGGTCGGCTCGGCCGGCACGTCAAAGTTCACGACGTAGCGCACGTCGCTAATGTCGATGCCGCGGGCGAGAACATCGGTTGCCACCAGCACGTCGACGGTGCCGTCGCGGAAGGCAGAAAGCGCGCGCTCGCGCTGGGCCTGGCTGCGGTTGCCGTGAATCGCGGCGGCCTTGATGCCCTTACGCTCCAGACGACGGCAGCAGCTGTCGGCGCGATGCTTGGTGCGCATAAAGACAATGGTGCGCTCCGGGCCCTCCTTCTTGAGAAACTCGGGCAACAGGTTATTCTTGGCCTCGATGGACACCGGGAACACAAACTGGTCGACGGTGTCGGCGGTCGACGTGGCGGGCGCGATCTCCACGCGGGCCGGGTCGCTCACCAGGTCGGTGATCTCGCCCACGGCCTCCTCGTCGAGCGTCGCCGAGAACAGCAGCGTCTGGCGCTCGGCCGGCGTCTCGCGCACAATACGGCGGACGGCGGGCAAAAAGCCCATGTCGAGCATGCGATCGGCCTCGTCGAGCACCAGCACCTTGACCTCGTTCAGGTGGCAGGCGCCCTGCTCGATCAGGTCGACCAGACGGCCCGGCGTGGCGACCAGGATATCGCAGCCGTACTTGAGTGCCGCGGTCTGCGGCTTGTAGCTCACGCCACCCACGACGGTCACGGCGACATGGCCGGTGACGTCGGCGATCTTGCTCGCGACCTCGTCGATCTGCTGGGCGAGCTCGCGCGTGGGGGTGATGACGAGCATCACGGGGCCACGGCCGTTGCCCTCGGGCTTCTTGGCGCCGCGACGACGGTTGCGGCCGCCGCGCTCACGCACGGGCTTGGGCGGAGCGATGTGCTCCAGATTGTTCATGGTCGGCAGCAAAAAGGCGGCCGTCTTGCCGGTGCCGGTCTGGGCGGCGGCAAGCAGGTCGCGGCCCTCGAGCACCACGGGGATCGAGCCGGCCTGCACGGGCGTCGGCGCCGTGTAGCCCAGGCTCTCGATAGCACGAAGCATCTCGTCCGAAAGTCCCAGCTCGTCAAAGGCGGGCAGGCTCTCGGTAGCGGACTCGACGGCCTGGGCAGCATTTGCCTCGTCGGCGGCATCGAAGGCAGCCTGGGCCATAGCCTCGCGGGTCTCGTCCAGAATCTCGGCGTCGGTGACGTCGGATACAGAATTACGCATATGTTGTTGTTCCTTATCTGCACGCGCAATGGGCACGGCATGCGGCCGCGCGGGCGTGCTTGGTGGTGCGCTAATACATACAAAAACGGGTGCGCACAGAGAGGACGTTGCTCAGCACGCTGGCGATCGCTTTGGCAGCCCTATCACGCGCCGTCCAGACGCAGCGGCCCTAAGCGATGGAGCAGATTCGCCGCCGGTTAGTATACCCGTACTCCGTATGCCCCCACGTAAACCACAGATGACGAGGCGGACGAGGTGGGCCCGGCCGATTATCTCAATCTGTAACAGATGCAGGGCAAAATCGGGTCCAAATGTTACAGATCAAGACAGAGGGGGATTTCCGTCCAGTCCAAACCAAATCTCTCAGTCTTCCTGCAATTTCGAACATGTGGCCTATAATGTTGCTTTGGTTACACTATTTATTGTGCAGCCATTTAATACGTCGCCCACCGGGGCCATTAATTCCTATCGCCATATTGGCTAGGAAGCAATCAAAGGAGGTATCCGTGGCAGCAGAGACGCCTTGCTCGGTCCTCTATAACGATATTCGCTCGTTCGGCGGTCTTAAACATCTCGAGATCGCCCGAATGCTCATCAATGGAAACTCTTATCTCGGCAGCACCCTGCTCGAGAAATGTTCTTCCAACCGCTCGTATCTCACCCGTTACATCGTCCATCGCAAGCCTGACCAGTGCGCACCCTCCATCTACAGCGACTTTACCGTCACCACACTCAACCTTTCCTCGGCAATCTGCAGCAAGCTCGGCGGCGGCGAGTCCGCCTATCGGGCAATCGCCGAGCACTATCGCGGTCCGGCCGCCAACGAAATGATGTCGGCTCTCGCCAGCTACAAGCTGGACAGCCGCCTATATGCAAATGCCCTCAATCGCATCGACAACTTTGACGGCAATGCCGTGCGTGAGAAAAGCACGCTTTACCTTATGCTCTTTGTGGCAACGGGGGCGCTCGCCGATCCCGTTCAGGGCGTGGCCACCGTCGAGCGCTTTTGCGACAGCAAGACGGGTGGGCACTTTGGCACCACCGAAACTACCGTCGGACGTGGCTTTATGGGCAGTCTGGATCAGCCGCACGCCGTCGCTCCCAACCTCGGTCTGCTCAGGACACATGCCGACAACTGCGTCGACATGCAAATCCATCCCCTCACACGCGATCCGCGTGGCACGGTAATTGGATCCTTGCCCAAAACCTCGCCCAGCATCACCGATGTGGGCGCCGACGCATCGCGCGAACATCTTCGCATTTGGCTTGAGGGTGAGCACTGGTACGCCCAGGGCCTTGGATCGACCAACGGCACGATGCTCGAATCGGGCGCGGGCGACGGCGATATCGTAATCGAACCGCCGCGCGACCTACGCGAGCCCGGCAAGATCTATCCCCCAGTGGAAATCGAAAACAGCGACAGGCTCCATCTGGGTCTCTACACGACATTCCTTGTCATTGTGGACTAGCGCGGACGGCGATCGAAAGACGGTCGCCGTCCGTCTTTCGTCTTCTACCTTCTGCGTCGTAAACGACAATGCTCAGCGGTATACGTGGGCAGTGCGGCTATCATGGTACTTTACCGATATCCGCACTGCTCGCGTAAACGTGCGGCAACCCATGCCAGACAAAGGAACGCCATGGATACTACCGATAGCGCCTATGGCGACAAACTCGTCCGTCTCGATACGTTCGATACCGCCGTGGCGGTCGACCCCAGCGCCGAGGACGACGCCAAGCGTCGGTTTATGACGCTTATTCTCCAGACGGCCCACCGCAACAACGGCAACATCGGGCACGTGCTGCGCGCGACCAACACGAGCGGCGAGGTCTTTGCCGTCAAGCTACTCAAGGACAATGCCATCCTTTCCGGCCAAGCCCCCGACCGCTCCGCCGAGCAATCGGCAGCGCACCTGGCCAGCACCGCCGCGCTGTTCGAGGAGTACCGTCATCTGTGTACCGTCTCGCACCTGCGCGGATTTCCGCGCGTCTATGGCTACGGATCGTGCGAGGATGACCCTCTCATCCTCATGGAGTGGGTCGAGGGCACCTCGCTCAAGCAGGCGCTGCCCCTGCTTCCGCACGACGCCTCGGGCGGGCTGACCACCCAGATGGTCGCCGCCGTCGGAAACGCCGTGCTTCGTGCGCTCTTGATGACCCAAGGCCTCGTGAATCCGGTCATCCATCGCGACCTGTCGCCTGCCAATATCATGTTCCGCACCACCAGCCGAACACTCGAGCAGCAGATTGCTGATTGTTCCTTTGACCCCTGCCTCATCGACATGGGCTCCGCGACCATGGCTCTCGGCGACGACACGATCACCCGGCGCGCCGACATCTGGCGCTTTGCCACACCCGCATACGCCGCGCCCGAGATGCTCACGCAGGATATCGAAGGCATCGCGGCCCTTCGCCGTTCGCCCGCGATCGACGTCTATGCGCTTTCGAGCATTCTGTACCAGCTCTACAGCGGTCGCAAACCGTTTGACTTTGAGTCGACGGACGCCGCTGCAACCGGCTCGTTCTATCTCGTAAAGACCAAGACCAAGCCGGCGCCGCTCGAGCCGCGCTGCGAGGGCGATGAAGCGCTCGTCCAAATCATCATGAAGGGTCTCTCAGTCGAGCAGTGCGATCGTCCCACCGAGCAGCAGATGCTCGAGGTGCTCTCGGCATACCTCACCGATGCCGAATCCGAGGGCCGCGAAGGCACAGGAGACGAGGCCGCGATTGATATCGATTCTGGCACGCACCTTAAGGTCGACGTCGCCGGCGAGCGCGCGCGAGAGATCCTGGAGCAGGCCCGGCACGATGCCATGACCCGCCGCCGCTTTATTATCGGTGGCGTCGTTGCAGCCGTTGCGGGGCTCAGCGTCATTGGGGCGGCGACCCATGGCTTTGGCATCCCCGACTACCTGGACGGCATCCGCGGTTCGCTTGACGACTACACTTGGGATCAGCTGCAGGAGATTTCGCTCAAGATTAAGGCCGCCGAGACCCGTAGCGAGGCACGCGAGATTGCCAAGCGTTACCACCTGCTCGACGCTGATGGGCATATCCCCTATCCGTGCACCAAGCGTGTCACGCTCACCAACGGGCTGGAGGTCGGCGCGCAGCTTGTGGGCATCCGTCACGATGAGCTTCTGGACGGTACGGGCAAGGCCGGGCTGACGTTTATGTTCGACGCGGGTATTGCCGAGCGCAACGCTGCAGCTGAACCGCCGAGCGCCGGCTGGGCAGATTGCGAGCTGCGGAAATGGCTCAACGGCGACGGCCTTAAGCTGCTGCCCAACGAGTTGCGCGCACTCATTAAAGGGGTCAAGAAGGTCTCGAACAATGTGGGCGCCGCCAACAGCGCATCGTGCCTGAGCGAGTTGCCCGCAACCCTTTGGCTGCCCGCCATGGTCGAGCTGTGCGGTACGCAACCGTCCGATTCGTTTGCCGAGGACTATCACTACCTGGCAGACATCTACAACGGCGAGGGCAAGGAGTATCAGCTCTTCCGCGAGCTCAAGGTAAGTCCGTATACCACGAACGAGATGCTGGTTCGCCAGTGGAAGGGCAAGGACACCTGCTGGTGGGAGCGCACGGTGAGCCCCGACTCATCGGAGACCGAAGGCACGCTCTACATAAACCGTGTGGGCCACGACGGCGACGTCTTTACGTACGCAACGCCTGCGGACAAGCCAAACAAACGAACCTGTGTGATCCCCGGATTCTGTATCTAGGGAACGGGCGTCTTGCCGTGACGGGACCCCTCCCCGGCAATTGTCTCGATTTGTAACACTAGCTCGGCAGATACAGGTCTAGATGCTACAGAACGAGACAAACCCCAATCCCGCGAGACAACATCTCAATCTGTAACAGTAAGGGGTCAAAAACCTCTCTAGATGTTACAGATCAAGACATTTGAGTTGGCCGCGGACGGTCTGTCTCGATCTGTAACAGTAAGGGGTCATATTTCCCGCCAGATGTTACAGATTGAGACATTGAGTTTATTGCTGAAGGTTCGTCTCGATCTGTAACATCTGGAATCCAAAAACCGGTCTAACTGTTACAGATGGAGACAAACTCAAACCTCTCAAAACAAAATCTCAATCTGTAACAGTTAGAGGTCATTTTCCCCGCTAGATGTTACAGATCGAGATATTGATTTGCCGCCGGAGAGTTTGTCTCATTCTGTAACAGCAGCTCGGCAAAAACTGGGCTAGATGTTACAGATTGAGACGAAGGGCGGGGATGGTGCACCAACCCGGCAGCCACCCTCATCTGTAGCGAAATGTCATACATTTCTTTCTGTACTGGACACCCCCAGGGGGTATGGGTGTATAGTATCGGCAGGTTAACATTTCCGACACTACGTCACAGAAAGGAGAAGCCATGGCTCAAGATAAGTTCGACGTGGGCGGCATGACATGCGCCGCCTGCCAGGCGCATGTGGATCGCGCCGTGAGCAAACTCGACGGCGTCCAAAGCGTCGCGGTCAATCTGCTCGCCGGCTCTATGCTGGTGGACTACGACCCTGCGCAGGTCTCCCCCGACGACATCTGCACCGCTGTCGACCGCGCGGGCTACTCGGCCTCACCCATCAGCACGGGCACCGACGCTGTCCAAAGCGGAAGTGCGCAAGCCAGGTCCGGCGCCGCCCATATGGAGTCACCGACCAAAAAGTTGGAGGCCGCCGCCTCTGCCATGCGCACCCGCCTCATCGTCTCGATCGTATTCCTCATCCCACTGTTCTACATAGGCATGGGGCACATGCTCGGCTGGCCGCTGCCCGGCATCTTCACCGACCACACCCACAGCATGACGCTCGCGCTCACCGAGCTCGTCCTGCTCATTCCCATCGTCTACGTCAACGACGCGTACTTTATCAACGGGTTTAAATCGCTCGCGCACGGCGCGCCCACCATGGACGCCCTTATTGCCGTGGGCGCCACCGCCTCCATCGCCTGGTCGCTCTACGCCATGTTCATCATGGCCGACCAGCTAGCCGCAGGTCAGGTGCACGAGGCCATGATGACGAGCATGGACAACCTGTATTTTGAGAGCGCTGGCACCATCCTGTCGCTCGTCACCGTGGGCAAATACCTCGAGACGCGCAGCAAGTCCAAGACCGGCGGCGCTATCGAGGCGCTCATCGACCTGGCGCCCAAGACCGCGACCGTCGTGGCAGAGGACGGCAGCGAGGCCACCGTCGATGTCGACGCCATCCTTCCCAGCCAAGTCCTGCGTGTGCGCCCCGGCGAGTCCATCCCTGTCGATGGCGTGGTGCTCGAGGGCAGCTCGGCCGTGGACGAGAGCGCGCTCACCGGCGAGTCCATCCCCGTGGAAAAGACCGCCGGCGACACCGTCAACGCCGCCACTGTCAACCGTACCGGCTCGTTTACCTTCCGTGCCACACGCGTGGGCGCCGACACGTCGCTCGCCAAGATTATCCAGCTCGTCGAGGACGCCAACGCCACCAAGGCGCCTATCGCCCGCATGGCCGACAAAGTCGCCGGCGTGTTCGTGCCCGTGGTGTTTGCGATCTCGGCCGTGACCTTTGCGGTGTGGATGGCACTGACCGGCAGCATAAACGAGGCGCTCACCTCCGCCGTGGCCGTGCTGGTGATCAGCTGTCCGTGCGCGCTGGGCCTGGCCACGCCCGTCGCCATTATGGTCGGCACCGGCAAGGGCGCCGAAATGGGCATTCTGTTTAAGAGCGCCGAGGCGCTGGAGAACCTACGCAGCGTGGGCACCGTGGTGCTCGACAAGACGGGCACCGTCACCCGCGGCAAGCCGGCTGTGACCGATATCACGGTAGCCACGCGCGCTGACGGCTCGCCCGCCATGAGCGAAAAGGCATTGCTCAAGCTGGCCGCTGCGCTGGAGCGCTCAAGCGAGCACCCGCTGGCCGAGGCGATTATGGCCGAGTGCGAGGCGCGCGGAATCGTCGCACGCATGGTCGAGGACTTTACCGCCGTGCCCGGGCGAGGCGTTACGGCACGCGAGGGGCAGAATGTCATCGCCGCCGGCAACGTGCGTCTGATGGACGAGCTGGGCGTGAAGGTTCCCGCCGGCCTTGCCGAACAGTTCGCGGCCGAGGGCAAGACGCCGCTGTTCTTTGCCAAGAACAGCGAGCTTGTCGGTACCATCGCCGTGGCGGACGAGGTCAAGGAGACGAGCGCCGGGGCCATCGCCGCACTGCGCTCGCTTGGCGTCGACGTGTGCATGCTCACCGGCGACAACCGCGTGACGGCCGAGGCCATCGCCCGCCGCGTGGGGCTGAGCAGCGAGCAGGTCATCGCCGACGTCCTCCCCGCCGACAAGGAACGCCACGTGCGCGAGCTGCAGGATGCGGGCAGCAAGGTCGCCATGGTGGGCGACGGCATCAACGACTCCCCCGCCCTGGCGCGCGCCGACGTGGGCCTTGCGATCGGCACCGGCGCCGACATCGCCAAGGAGGGGGCAGATGTGGTGCTCATGCGCAGCGACCTCATGGACGTCGCCCGCGCCATCGAGCTGTCGCGCGCCACGATCCGCAACATCAAGCAGGACTTGTTCTGGGCGCTGTTCTACAACGGCATCGGCATTCCGCTTGCCGCGGGCGTGTTCTTCCCTCTCACGAGTTGGCAGCTCTCGCCGATGTTCGGCGCCGCGGCCATGAGCCTGTCGAGTGTCTGCGTCGTGTCCAATGCGCTGCTCCTGCGAACCTTTAAGCCGAAAGTGGCAAAATAGGCTCACCATTCAGTCCATTTAGAACGGGTTTTCCAGATGCCCGAGATTGACCTGAAAGAGGAGCGACGCGTACTTTGATACGCGAGCGACGGCTTGAAGGTCAAGGTCGGGTGCCTGGGAAAGCCGACACAACAGAGAGGAATATCCATGCGTTTCACAATTAAGACTTCCGGCCTTATGTGCGGCCACTGCGACGCCACCGTCGAGACGGCGCTGCTCAACGTTGCCGGCGTGACCGATGCCGACGCCGATCACGAGACCCAGACTGTCCAGGTGGAGTGCGCCGACACCGTGACCGCCGAGCAGCTCACCGCCGCCGTCGAGGGCGCCGGCGAGAAATTCCATGCCCTGTCCGTAACCGCCGCGTAGCAGGCGCTGCCTACTCAATCCTCAGAAGTTGCGGTGAAATACGGACTGTTGGGCCGCCCTAGGCCTTTGAACAGTCCGTATTTCACCGCAACTGACGGGGGCATCCGGAAGATCGACCAGAAACGAGGACCCGCCATGATGGCAGACCACAAATCGGTGACCCGCATGCTCAAGACGGCACGCGGCCAGATCGACGGCATCTTGCGGATGGTCGATGAGGACCGCTACTGCGTCGATATTTCCACGCAGCTCATGGCAACGCAGGCGCTCATTGCGCGCATCAACGCCGACGTGCTCAAGGCGCATATCGAGGGCTGCGTGACTTCGGCAATCGAATCGGGCGACGAAGATCTCAAAGCCGCCAAGCTCGCCGAGATCGAACGCGTCGTCGACAAGCTCTCCAAGTAATTGGGGCATTGGGGACAGGTGTGTTTGCACCACATTGGTGCAGATTAACCTGTCCCCCTTGCTCTAAATCGGGTATAAAGACGTGCAGCATATCGAACGAAAGGCAATTTGCATGAATGACTTTATGAAGGGTCGCAATGGTGCCGATGAACTCACCATCGTGATGGGTTTTGCCGGCATCGTCATCGCGATGGTCGGATCGATAGCCCGCATCCAGTGGCTCAGCTGGATCGCCATCGCCGTTATCGTGATTGGCGTGCTGCGCGGCCTGTCCAAAAACGTCGACGCACGTCGCAAGGAGAACGAGGCCTTTGTCGCCGCGACCGCGAACGTCCCCGGCCTGGGCAAGTTCGTCGCCAGCTTGGGCGGTAGAACTGCAGCGGCCAGCACCTCGCGCGCGGCCGGCACCAGCAAGGAAGACTTTGAGCGCGCCAAGCGCACGGCCAAGAAGATGTGGAAGGGTCGCAAAACCACGGCATACCTCAAGTGCCCCAACTGCGGCCAGATGCTCTCCGTTCCCAAGGGCAAGGGCAAGATTCGCGTCACCTGCCCCAAGTGCCACGCCAAGATGGAGACGCGCTCCTAGCCGCCATACCATGGGACAAAATAAAAGCCGAGGCCTCGTGTTGAGACCTCGGCTTTTTTTGATTATGACAAAGGGACCGTCCCTTTGTCACACCTATGCTACGCCATCGCGGGCGAGCTCCTCGGCAAGCGCTTCGGCAGGCATGGCCATAATCGCGTCGAGCTCGGCGTCCACCTCGGGAATGCGCTTCACCTTGAGCTTGCGCACCAGATCGCCGCGACACATCACGTGCGTCGGCTCGCGCAGTGCGCACAGGTCATCGAGCGGGTTCTTGCGTGTCACCAGGATATCGGCGGCCTTGTCGCACTCGATTGTGCCGGTCTCGCCGCCCAGCCCCAGCAGCTCGGCATTGACCTGCGTGGCCGTATGCAGCGCGAAGGCGTTACTCACACCCACGTACTTGGCAAAATAGGCCACCTCACGCCACATGTCGTACTGCGTCACGAACGGGCAGCTCGAGTCCGTGCCAAGGCCCACCTTAACGCCAGCTTCCAGTGCGGCACGGGCGCTCTCAATGATGCCCGAGCACACGATGTCGCCGTTCTTCTTTTGCGTATCGGTCGAATGGGTCTTTTCCGGGTCGAGCAATACAAACGGCAGCGCCGGGCTGATAGTGCAGGTAACGCTGGGCGCACGCCCCTCGAGCTGCGTGCCCGCGGCGTCACGGTACAGCTCCAGGATCTCGGGCGTCAGCGGAGCGCCGTGCTCAATCGTGTCAACGCCGGCCTCAAGTGCGGCCTTCACACCCTCGGTACTCTCGACATGGGCCATAACCGGAAGGCCCATATCGTGCGCCGCCTTGCATGCCGCCGCGGCAACCTCCACCGGCATATGCAGCACGCCCGGCTCGCCCACCTCGGTCGCATCGAACACGCCGCCCGTCACGAACAGCTTAATGACGTCGGCACCACGCGCGTACAGGTCGCGCACCTGTTCGGCTGCCTCGGCGGGACTGTTGGCCACCTGGGCGAACAAGCCCGCACCATGGCCGCCCGGCACCGTGACGCCCGTTCCCGGCGCCACCAGGCGAGGACCTTGATACTTGCCGGCGTCGATGGCATTACGAACGGCGATGTCGGCAAACAGTGGGTCGCCCGCGCCGCGCACCGTGGTCACGCCGCTTGCCAGTTGTTGTTGGGCGCTGCCCTTAAGAATATGGCGCACGATGGCGCGCCCCACGGGATTATCGAGCTTCTTCATCAGCGCGCCCGCATCGCCGGCCGAGACAGGCTTGCCCGAACCGCACAGATGCACATGCATATTGATGAGACCGGGCATGAGATACGCACCCGCCAGGTCGATAACCTCGGCACCCGCAGGCGCCTGCGCCACAGCACTCGGCCCCATCCACGTGATGACACCGCGCTCAACAGTCACGGCCATTTCGGGTTGCGGCTCCATATCCTCCGAACCATCCAGGACGGTCGCATTGATAAACAACGTGGAACGATCGGCAGACGCCATATCGAGCTCCTCCCCCTCAGAAAACTTGAACATCTGTCCATTATTATCCAGTGTAGCCCGATTGCCACAGACATATCGGTTAACGGAGGGAAGAGGGGATGTGGGGGACGGAATACGCTGCAGTCCCACCCCAGCGACACCAGGGAAGTGTCTCGATCTGTAACAGATACAGGGTTGTTGGGCCCCTTGCTGTTACAGATCAAGACATTCGGTCGACGCTTCACCGGTTTGTCTCGATCTGTAACAGTTACGAGCTCAAATAACCTCTAAACGTTACAGATTGAGACAAAACCTCTCAGCGCCCATACCACTGACGTCTCCACTCCTCAGCCAAATCGGGCCGTCGCGGAATACCCGCCAACCTCATCTTCTCAACCAGCTTCCCCGGATTCTTGAGCTCATCAAACGTAAACCGAAGCACCTTGTGCCCGAGCATTGTCAGATGGGACTCCCGTTGACGTTCTGCCACGAATGGGTCGACCGACTCCCAGCCCTCGCCGTTCTGCAAGGCATACTTCCCCTTTCCGTCGAGCTCGCCAATCACGCACGTTCCGTCCTCGAACCGCCAAAAATAGTCGACGCGAAACACCTGGCTCGGATCGAGCGGGTCGCGAAACTCCACCTGCAGCTCCGGAACCGGAAAGCCGTACGCAATAAAGAACGCTCGGAACCGAGACTCGCCGCCGTTTTCGGACAGCCCGTCCGCATACGACGCGATCACCTGTGCCCTGCGATACCCTCGCCTGCCCTCGCAATCGGCGCGGAGGCGCTCGCACAAATCCCCACGTGATACGCCTTTCGCCCGCAGTGCAGAATCGGCAATCGCCAACCCGTAGGAGAACGGCGCACGCAGCAAGCATTCCTCCACCGTGCGCCAAAACGACGTCACCCGCACGCCATCAACACGCTCGAGCGCGCCCGCCATCTGTGGACGCAACAACCTGCACCCGCTGCTCAACGTCACCGAACAACCCGTCTTAACAAGAAAACGCGGCCCAAGCAGATCATTCGGCACCTCCAGACCCCATATCAGTGCGGCGTCATATCCCCAAAACGCCCAATCGGGATGAAATTCCGCAAGCCCTCTGATAGTCCTCAGCGCTCGCTCCGCCGGCGTCAATGCATCCCAATCATGCTGAAAACAGAACAGGTACGGCTCGGGCTCCGCGATATCGTCGGTTCCAACATGGCGTCGCAGCCACATGAGCTCGGTATTGTCATGCGTTGCGAGCAGCGCACCTTGCTTGGCCGTCTCCGTGAGCCGCGCGAGCATCCTATTTCGCGCCAACGTGTTGCGAGTCGCATGTTTGTGTTTGAGAACGGTATTAGACACTTTCATCACCACCACGTCAGACAAATGGACCATCGTCACCGTTGCCTCCGCTGACAAATGTCTTGATCTGTAACAGGAAGACAATCTTTGAGCCTCTAGTTGTTACAGAACAAGATCTTTCGGCAGCCGCCAACCTTCCGTCTCAATCTGTAACAGCAAGGTCGACTTTTAGCCTGTAGATGTTACAGATCGAGACATTCCCCCAACCAGGTGCCAAACGTCTCGATCTGTAACAGTTAGACGTTCTCCAGGGCCCTAAACGTTACAGATTTAGACAAATCAGCAGCGCCCAAGCATTCGTCTCGATCTGTAACAGGTAGACCGGTTTTTTGTCCCTAAACGTTACAGATCGAGACAAATAGACACGCGGCGGCGCTGCGACAGCCCATCCCTTACTCCCACTCCTGCTCGTAGATGTTAAGCGACTTCACGTACCGCCCCTGGGCACCCATGATGTCGCGGACCAGGCGCAAAAAGAAGCTGATGTATGAGGTGTCGAAGCCATCTTCCAGGTCTTCTGGATGAACGGCGCCAGGCCCGTCGACCGCCGTGTCACTCAGGCGTGCGATGTCATACAGATAGAGTTGTCCCGCCGTCAGCCAGACATCGTCGACGCAGGCGAGGCGCACCGCAATCGCTCCGTCGCTCCAATGCTCCTTTTGCACGATATGCGGATCGTAGACGTCAAAGCGACGGTCGGTGCGTGTGTCCTTCAGCGCGACCATACCAGTCGCAGGATCCTTGTCCAAAATGCCAAAGCGCGAGAAATACTGCGTGTCGCATACCTGCTCGAGCCGCTTGAGCGAGGCAGGCGAAAGCGATGCCGGCGGCTCATCAACATACAGCTCGAGCAGCGTCTTGCCATGGCGATAGGGGCGCTCGAAGAGCAGCCAATCGGTAAATGCCATGTTGTAGGCCATGATTTCGTTTTGGGAAGGCTCGGTGCAATAGCCGAGCCACGGGTCGACAATGATCTCGAACTGCTCGCGCGCCGGCTCCAAAAACTGAAACTTCCGCAGCATCCAAAAATGGGCCATGTCGGCAATATCGTTGCCAACGGCTTCGGCCAGATGCGCTCGGTCTAAAACGTGGTCAGTCACGGCATCCTCCTCAAACTGATGAACCTCAATTTGAGCTTACGAGGAGGGTGGGCAGCCACTGTCAGCACGGACAAAATAGGCCTCCGGCTGCAAACCAACTGCTGACCAAACACTTGACGGGATGCTTGACCGAAAATGCGCACCGCAATAAAACCGCAGGTAAACATAGACGGCCAACCCGCCCTTTTGAGCCATATGCCCACAGCCACCACAGAAACAACAGGTGACCACAGCTCAAAAAGACGCCGAATGGACACTCGCGCGTCGACAAACGAACAAATCGGTCGCAAACCCGCAAGAAGTGTCCCCGAATGCCGACCCAAAAGGAACGTCCCCAGCATGCCGGCACTTGGGGACGTTCCTTATGTGCCGGCAGTTGGGGACAGCCCTTGACGATTCAATTGTGAACAGCCGCCTTACAGCTCCAGCGCCTCGGCGACTTCGGCAGCGCAGGCCAGGGCGTCGGCCATGGCGCTTACCACGAGCGAACTGCCATTGTGAGCGTCACCGGCAACATACACCGGCACGGCATCCGCGGAGACGCCGTCGACACGTGCCGCAAGATGCGAGCCCTCGGCGGCCATCACAGGCAGCGGACGACCAGCGGTGGCAACAGGCACGCCTACCGCATCGAACACGCCATGCTCAGGACCCGTAAAGCCGCAGGCGATCAGCACCAGCTGCGCCGGCACCTCGTACTCGGAGCCCGCAATGCGTTCAGGCTTGCCGGCCGACCAATCTAGGTCGGCCACGCGCAGGCCCGCGGCAGTGCCCTTCTTATCCAGCAGTACCTCGAGCGTATCCACGCCCCAAGCGCGCATCTCGCCGCCCATGGCAGCGATGGCCTCCTGCTGGCCGTAGTCGGTCTTCTTAACGTTTGGCCACTGCGGCCAGGGGTTGCTCGCCGCGCGCGCATCAGGCGCCGCCGGCAAGAACTCAAACTGGCGCACGCTGCGCGCACCCTGACGTACCGCGGTGCCCACGCAGTCGTTACCGGTATCGCCGCCGCCAATGACCACGACATCCAAGCCGCGTGCATCGATGGCAGGCTCGCCGCCATCGAGCACCGAGACGGTCGAAGCCGTCAGATAGTCCACGGCATACACCACGCCGGGGGCGTCAATGTTCGCAGCCGAAAGCCCGCGCGGGGCACGGGCACCAGCAGCCACCACGACAGCGTCAAAGTCATCGAGCTTGGCCGCCACCGCAGGGTCCGTCACGTCGGCACTCAGCTCAAACACAATGCCCAACTCGCGCATGAGCGCCACGCGACGCTCGACCACGGACTTCTCGAGCTTCATGTTGGGAATGCCGTACATGAGCAGGCCGCCCGGGCGGTCGTCACGCTCAAACACCGTCACGCGGGCACCGCGACGCGCAAGCTCCCATGCTGCCACCAGACCAGCGGGACCGGAGCCCACCACGGCAACCGTGGGTGCGCCCTCCCCTGCCGGCTCAAAGCGGCGCGGACCGCCGTTGGCCCACTCATGGTCGCTGATCGCACGCTCGTTGTCATGGATCGTCGTGGGCTGGCCGTCAACCGAACCCAGGTTGCACGCGGCCTCGCACAGCGCCGGGCACACGCGACTCGTGAACTCGGGCATGGGCGAGGTGAGTGACAGGCGCTCGGCAGCCTCGTCCCAACGGCCGCGGTACACCAGCTCGTTCCACTCGGGAATCAGGTTGTGCAGCGGACAGCCGCTCGGACGTGCCTTGCCAAAGCTCGCGCCCATCTGGCAAAACGCCACGCCGCACATCATGCAGCGGCTCGCCTGGGCGCGGCGCGCATCGTCGTCGAGTTCCACGTACAGCGGATCGAAATCGCGGCTGCGCTCCTCCACGGGGCGAAGCTCGTGGGTCACGCGATCGATATCAAGAAAAGCACCGGGCTTACCCATGGCACTTACGCCTCCTTCTTAGTCGAAGCAACAGAGCTGGCAGCCACGGACGCAGCGCCCGCAACATCGAAGCGAGCAACATCCGCGGCACTCGCGCGACCGGTCACAATGTCAAACGCCAGCTCCTCGGCCTGCGCATGCGTCTTGCCGACGGCCTCGGCGGCGGCGACAATCGCCAGCACGCGCTCGTACTCGGTTGGAATGACCTTCACAAAGTGCTTGCTCATCGTCTCAAAGCTGTAGAGCAGCTTAATGCCGCGCGGGCTCTGCGTCGCGTCCACGTGCTCCTGGATGAGCGCGCGAATCTGCGCCAGCTCGCCGGCCGTCGGGGCCTTGAGCTCAACGCTCTCGTGGTTCACACGGGCATCGAGCGTGCCGTACTGGTCAAAGACGTAAGCCACGCCGCCCGTCATGCCGGCGGCGAAGTTCTGCCCGACCTCGCCCAGGATGAGCGCCAGGCCGCCCGTCATGTACTCGCAGCCATGGTTGCCGCAGCCCTCGACCACCACGGTGGCGCCGGAGTTGCGTACGGCAAAACGCTGGCCTGCCAGGCCGTTAATGAAGCCGCGACCGCTCGTAGCGCCAAAGAACGCAACGTTGCCCACGATGATGTTCTCGTCGAACTTGTAGGTCGCATGCGGGTTGGGGCGCACCGACACCTCGCCGCCCGAAAGACCCTTGCCAAAGTAATCGTTGGCGTCGCCGCACACGTTGAGCGTAATGCCGCGCGGCAGGAAGGCGCCAAAGCTCTGACCGGCCGAACCATCGCAATCGATGGTGATGGAGCCGGCGGGCAGACCCTCGGGATGCGCCTTGGTCACCGCGTTGCCCAAAATGGTGCCCACGCAGCGGTTGACGTTGGCGATGTCGGCGCGGAAGCGAATCGGACGCAGGTGCGCACGGGCATCGGCCGTATAGGGCACAAACAACGTGGAGTCGAGCGTCTTGTCGAGCTCGCTGTCCGCGGCCATCTGCGGCAGGAAGTGGCGACCGTCGGCACCCGGGATATGGGCACCAAACTCACAGGTCGCGCTTGCCAGCACGGGCGACAGATCGAGCAGGTTGGCCTTGCGGTTGCCCGGGACCTCGATCTGGCGCAGGCACTCGGGATGGCCGACCATCTCGTCGACGGTGCGGAAGCCCAGGCTCGCCATGACCTCGCGCAGCTGCTCGGCAACAAAGAGCATAAAGTGCTCGATGTGCTCGGGCTTGCCGCGGAAGCCGCGACGCAGGCGGCAGTTTTGCGTGGCGATGCCGGCCGGGCAGGTATCCTGCTGGCAGTCGCGCTGCATGAGGCAGCCCATCGAGATGAGCGGCATGGTCGCAAAGCCAAACTCCTCGGCGCCCAGCAGGCAGGCGACGGCAACATCGGTGCCGTCCATGAGCTTGCCGTCGGCCTCGAGCACCACGCGCGAGCGCAGGCCGTTTTGCAGTAGCGTCTGCTGGGCCTCGGCAAGACCGAGCTCCAGCGGCAGACCCGCGTGCCAGATAGAGTCGCGCGCAGCGGCACCCGAGCCGCCATTGTGGCCGCTGATCAAGATCTTGTCGGCAGCGCCCTTGGCCACGCCGGTGGCGATGGTGCCGACGCCGGCCTCGCTGACCAGCTTGACCGACACGCGTGCGCCGGGGTTGGCGTTCTTAAGATCAAAGATAAGCTCTGCCAGGTCCTCGATGGAGTAGATGTCGTGGTGCGGCGGAGGCGAAATCAGGCCAATGCCGGGCGTGGACTGACGGACCTCG
The DNA here is from genome assembly GCA_937942395.1 of uncultured Collinsella sp. GTDB lineage: Bacteria > Actinomycetota > Coriobacteriia > Coriobacteriales > Coriobacteriaceae > Collinsella. The sequence continues at coordinate 37,929 of CALDEU010000053.1, forward strand.
GCAATCCAGGGGTAGACCTTCTTGCCGGGCAGGTGACCGCCCTCGCCGGGCTTGGCGCCCTGGGCCATCTTGATTTGAATCTCGAAGGCGCTGCACAGGTAGCGGCTCGTCACGCCAAAGCGCGCACTTGCCACCTGCTTGATCGCGGAGTTCTTGGAGTCACCGTTAGCCAGCGGGGTCTCGCGGCGCGGATCCTCGCCGCCCTCGCCGGAGTTGGAACGGCCGTGCAGGCGGTTCATGGCGATGGCCATGCACTCGTGTGCCTCTTTGCTGATGGAACCGTACGACATGGCGCCGGTGTTAAAGCGGCGGACGATGTTGAGCGCGGGCTCGACCTCGTCAAGCGAAACCGGCGTGCGGCCGCTGGCATTAAAGTCGAGCAAGTCGCGCAGGCGCACGGCGCGGCCGGTGCGGTGCAGGCGGGCGCTGTACTCCTTAAAGGTGTCGTAGCTGTCCTCACGGCAGGCGGTCTGCAGCAAGTAGACAGTCTGCGGATCGATGAGGTGATCCTCGCCACCAAGCGGGCGCCACTTGGTCAGGCCCAGCGTGGGCAGTTGATCGGGAGCCGGGCTCTTAAGGATAGCGAGCGCGGCGTCGTAGCGCTCGTTTTGCTCGCGCTCAACGTCCTCGACACCCATACCGCCCACACGGCTCACCGTGCCGGCGAAGTACGCGTTGACGAACTCCGGCGTAAAGCCAACGGCCTCGAAGATCTGCGCCGAATGGTAGCTCTGCACCGTGGAGATGCCCATCTTGGACATGATGGAGACGATACCGGCGGTTGCAGCCTTGTTGTAGTTGTCGATGCCCTGTTCGGCCGTCACGTCCAGGTCGCCGTGCGCCGCCAGGTCGCGAATGCACGCATGCGCGTTGTACGGATAGATGCCGCTCGCGGAGTAGCCCACCAGCGCCGCAAAGTCGTGCGGAGACACGGCATCGCCGCACTCCACCACGATGTCGGCAAAGGTACGCACGCCGGCGCGAATCAGGTGGTTGTGCACGCAGCCCACGGCGAGCAGCGACGGTACGGGCACCTCGCCCGCAGCGGCACGATCGCTCAACACCACGATGTTCACGCCGTCGCGGACCGCGGCCTCAACGTCCTCTGCAAGCTGCTTGAGCGCAGCCTGCAGCGCACCCTCGCCGGCATCGCGGCGGTAGACGGCACGGAAACGGCGGGTTTTAAAGCCCACGCGGTCGATGGCGCAAATGCGGTCGAACTCCTCCTCGCTCAGCAGCGGACGCTCCAGGCGCACCAGCTGACAGGCCGTACGGGAGTCCTCGAGCAGGTTGCCGTGGTTGCCCAGGTAGAGCGTGGTCGAGGTAACCATATGCTCGCGAAGAGCGTCGATGGGCGGATTCGTGACCTGAGCGAACAGCTGATAGAAGTAGTCAAAGAACGAACGCGTCTTCTTGGACAGGCAGGCCAGCGGCGCGTCGATACCCATCGAGGCGAGCGGGGCCTTGCCCTGCTGGGCCATGGGACGCACGACCTCGTCAACATCATCCCAGTGATACCCGAGCTTGGCCATGCGCACGGCGGCGGGCACCTCGGTATCCTCGGCGGGCGTGGGCGCGACGGGCTTGTCGAGCGCGTCGACGGTCAGCGTCTCCTCGGCGATCCAGTCGCGATAGGGCTTTTCCTTGGCGTAACGGGCGCGCAGCTCGTCGTTGTAGATCACGCGGCCGCGGGCAAAATCGACCTCGAGCATCTGGCCCGGCCCCAGACAGCCACTCGTCAGGATGTTCTCGGGGCTCACCTCGATGGTGCCCACCTCGCTTGCCAGCATAAAGCGACCGTCGCGCGTCACATAGTAGCGGGCGGGACGCAGGCCGTTACGGTCGAGGGCGGCACCCAGCGTGCGACCGTCGGTAAAGGCGATGGCGGCAGGGCCGTCCCAGGGCTCCATGAGCATGGACTGGTAGGCGTCGTAGGCGCGGCGTTCCTCGCTCAGATTGTCGTTGTGGTCCCACGGCTCGGGCAGCAGCATGGACGCGGCACGCGTGAGCGGGCGACCGTTCATGACCAAGAACTCGAGCACGTTGTCCAGAATCGCGGAGTCGGAACCCTCACGGTTGATGATGGGCATCACGCGCTCAAGATCGTGCTGCAGCACGGGGCTGTACAGGTTGGGTTCGCGGGCGCGAATCCAGTTGACGTTGCCCTTGAGGGTGTTGATCTCGCCGTTGTGGATGATAAAACGGTTGGGGTGCGCACGCTCCCAGCTGGGCGTGGTGTTGGTGGAGTAGCGCGAGTGAACGAGCGCCACGGCCGTTTTGACGGCGGCGTCGTTGAGGTCGATGAAGAAGCGGCGCATCTGCGTGGCGACCAGCATGCCCTTGTACACGATGGTGCGCGAGCTCATGGAGCACACATAGAAGATCTTGTCGCGCAGGGCAAACCCAGCGTCGGCCTTCTTCTCGATGGTGCGGCGGCACACGTATAGGCGGCGCTCAAAGGCATCACCGGCGGGTGTGTCGTCCGGACGGCCCAGGAAGGCCTGCAGGATGGTAGGCATGCAGGCGCGGGCTGTCTCGCCCAGATCGTGCGGGTCGACCGGCACCTCACGCCAAAAGAGCAGCGGAACGCCGGCTTCGGCGCAGCCCTCCTCAAACACGCGGCGGGCATCCTCTACGCCCTTCTCGTCCTGCGGGAAGAACAGCATGGCCACGCCATAGTCGCCCTCTGCCGGCAGAATCTGGCCACACTTTTGAGCCTCTTTACGGAAAAAGTGATGCGGAACCTGGAACAGGATGCCGGCGCCGTCGCCGGTGTTCTTCTCGAGTCCCGTGCCGCCGCGGTGCTCCAAGTTGACCAGAATGGACAGTGCGTCGTCCAGGATCTGGTGATGGCGCTCGCCGTTGATATCGGCAAGCGCGCCGATGCCGCATGCATCGTGGTCGAATTCGGGGCGATAAAGGCCCTGCTGCTGAGCGGAATCTGCCTGCATCGCGATCCTCCCCTAGATATTAGACAGTCAGTTGAATAGGCATACTAGGAGCACCGCCGGCCCGTTGTGTTTCCCACCCGTTTCGAAACAATCGCGTAACGCACGCCCTACGAGTGGGTGCCGCCGAGCTCAAGGACGACAACAAGGGCCCCAGGTTCGGCCCGTCAGCCCACCGCTTCAAACATCTCAATCTGTAACAGGAGGAGCCGATTTTGGCGCTTAGATGTTACAGATTGAGATTTTCTGCAGGACGGTTTTGGTTTGTCTCGATCTGTAACACGAAGGGCCAGTTTTGGCGGTCAGCTGTTACAGATCGAGATATTCCATAGGACCATTTCTTCCTGTCTTGATCTGTAACAACTAGGCCCAATTTCCATCCCTAGTTGTTACAGATCAAGACATTTCGGCAACCCCCTTTTCACCATCCTATTCAAATACAACAATTTTGTTAGCTTTGATTAACTTTTTAGCCTAAAACGGGTATCCTTGCGGCGTCAAACAAACGGCACGCAGGAGCTCACCATGCTCAACCATCTCAAACAACACTTTGGTTCCCGGCGCACCGGTGGTCACGGAGGCCTAGACATTGCGCGGCATATCGGCCCCGGGTTGCTCGTCACCGTCGGCTTTATCGACCCGGGCAACTGGGCCTCCAATATGGCCGCGGGCTCGCAGTTTAGCTACGCACTGCTGTGGATCGTCACGCTGTCCACGATCATGCTCATCGTGCTGCAGCACAACGCGGCGCACTTGGGCATCGCCACGGGCGCCTGCCTTGCCGAGGCCACGACGCGCTTTCTCCCCCGCATCGTGGGACGCGCCGTGCTCGGCAGCGCCTATCTCGCGACCATCGCCACCGCCATGGCCGAGGTCCTGGGCGGCGCGATTGCCCTTCAAATGCTCTTTGGCCTGCCCGTACGCGCCGGCTGCATCATCGTGGCGGCGGTATCGATTGCCATGCTCATGACAAGCTCCTACAAGCGCGCCGAGCGATGGATCATCGCCTTCGTAGGCGTGGTAGGACTCTCGTTTTTGGCTGAGCTTACGCTGGTCAAGGTCGACTGGCCGCAGGCCGCCGCAAGCTGGATCACACCCAGTATGCCCACCGGCTCGGCCGCGATTATCGTAAGTGTCCTAGGCGCGGTTGTTATGCCTCACAACCTCTTCCTGCACTCCGAGGTCATCCAATCCATGCACTTCGAAGGCCAAGGCGAGCAGGTTATCGAGGAACGTCTGCGCTACGAGCTCTTCGACACGCTCTTTTCGATGGGCGTGGGCTGGGCGATCAACTCGGCCATGGTCATCCTGGCCGCAACGACCTTCTTTGCGCACGGCATGGTCGTAGACGACCTCGCCGTCGCAGCGGCCATGCTCTCCCCCATTCTGGGCCCGGCAAGCTCGGCCATCTTTGCGGTGGCACTGCTGTTTGCGGGTATATCGAGTAGTGTGACGGCGGGCATGGCGGCGGGCACCATCACCGCAGGCATGTTCGACGAGGAATACGACATCCACGACCGACATTCCTCGATCGGGGTGGCGGCTTGTTTCGTCGGCGCAGTGGCGGCGTGCTTGGTCGTCCCGAATCCTTTTGAGGGTCTCATCTGGAGTCAGGCGCTGCTGTCGCTTCAGTTGCCGATTACGGTCTTTGTGCTCATACGACTCACCAGTTCGCCCCGCGTTATGGGCAAATACGCCAACTCGCGCCCGCTCAACGCGCTGCTCGTAGGGATCGGCGTCATCGTGACGATTCTCGACATCGTGCTGCTAACGGGGATGTAATTGGGATGGCGTGACTGTCCAGATATAACGTCTCAATCTGTAACACGTGAGACCGTTTTAAACCGTCAGATAAATCAAAAGGGTCCCGGCCGAGAATTCGACCGGGACCCTTGGACAGAGCTATATGTTGTTGCAAGTCGTGTGTCTACGAGCTACTCCTCGACAAGCTCAAACTCATCGGGGCCGACGCCGCAGACCGGGCACACGTAGTCCTCGGGCAGCTCGGGCGTGTCGACCTCAACCTCGTAACCGCAAACGGTGCACACAAACTTATACGTCTTCTTCTCCTCAGCCATGATGTTCTCCTCTCGAACGTGACTGCTGGTGTACTTACTTATTAGTATATATTCTCAATAGTATAATGCAAGTATTTTTAGAACATTTCTAGCCTTGATACGACGAGGCTTTGGGCGGCGTCTTGCCCTTTAGCACCTTGTGATAGTAGTCGTACGTCAGCGGCGTCTCGTCGCTCAGGCGCTCGGCATCCTCGACCTCGCCAATAAACAGCAGATGCGTTCCCACATCCACAGTGTCGATCAAACGGCAGCTAAACAGGGCCGCCGCGTGCTCGGGCACATAGGGCATGCCCAGAGCCGTCTCGCGGGTCTCGTATTTGGCAAACTTGTCATAATCGCTGCTGGTGCGGAACCCAAAGTTACCGATGTAGAGCATGTCGGCGGTCTGACCGATCACGGTCAGCGCGAACGCTTTGGCCGATGCGATGACGCCCGAGGTGACATTGTCCTTGTTCACGGCAACCGAAATACGCGGCGGCATGGACGTCACCTGCACCGCAGTATTGATGACGCAGCCGGCGCGCAGCCCGTCTGCCGCAGCGCTCACCACGTACAGACCGCTCGGCATGGTAAAGAACGCAGTTTTGTCCATAACGATCACTCCCCTAGCTCGGGTTGGAACCTCATGAATGTATGTACCCACAAAAAAGGCGGCACCCATAACGGACGCCGCCTTTGAGACATATGTGTCAGAACAGTAAGAAAGATGAGACGCCCGCAGTTGCGGTGAAATAGGGACTGAATAGCCCCTCAAACAGGCAAAACAGTCCGTATTCCACCGCAACTTATACAGAGTACCTAGCGGTTGCGTTCCTTAAGGGCGCGGTCGATCTCGCGTTGGACATCACGCTTGGCCATGTCCTCGCGCTTGTCGTAGAGCTTCTTGCCGCGACCCAGACCCAGCAGCAGCTTTACGCGGCCGTCGGTATTAAAGTAGAGCTCCAACGGAACCAGCGCATAACCACGGTTGCGAAGTTTGCCGTCAAGAAAGTCGATCTCCTTGCGGTGCAGCAGCAAACGACGCCGACGGTCGGGATCGCGATTCCACACGCCACCATGGCTATAAGGGTGGATATGCAGTCCGACGAGCCAGCACTCGCCGCCACGAATCAGCGCAAAAGTGTCAGTGATCTGACAGGCGCGCTCGCGAATCGACTTGACCTCGGTGCCGCTCAGCTCAATACCGCACTCAAACGTCTCATCGATAAAGTACTCGTGATGTGCCGAGCGATTCTTGGAAATGAGTTTGCGCTCGCGCTTACTGGGCATCGCCGGCCTCCTTGGCGCCATCGGCGTTTGAGCCCGCAGTCTCGCGCTTTGCCTTGCGCTCGGCATTGAGCTCGGCATCGCTCTCGCGCACCAGTTTGATAATCGCCGCGCAGGCCTCCTCGCCCACCAAGTCGCGAGCACGTACCGTCAGGCGCGTCGCCTCCTGCTTGTCGCCGTCGCTTGCAGCATCGGTCGCGCACATAATCAGGCAGATGGCAATCTCGGCCGAAGGCGAGGTCGGCACGCCTTGCAGGGCCAATTCACCCATCACGTGGTCGTCGCTCTCATCAGCGGCATCCGGATAGGTGGTATGGATCTTGTTGAGCAGGCGCGTCGTATGCGCATCGTTGGGCGCCAGGCGCAGCGCCAGACGCGCGCAGCCCACGGCAGCCGAAACGTTCTCGGTCTCGGGCTCCAAGAAGTACTGACCTAGATTGGCGTAAGCGCGGGCGGCGCACTTGCCATCGCTTGCACGCTCCAGCACCGAGAACGAGAGCGATGCCCATTCCTGCTTGTCCTCGAGTGCACGGAACAGCTCGGCCAAATCCAAGCGATAGTTGCAGTTCATGGGGTCCCAACGCACAGCCTGCATCAGGGCATTACGAGCGCTTACATAATCCTGCTGGCGAATGTAGGCAAACGCCATGTCAGAGTACAGGCGGTCAAACGGCACCTCGACCTGCACGAGCTCGCGCGGATCCTTCTCCACGCGGCGATAGGCCAAGCGCTCAAACTTGCTATCGAAGCTAAAGTATTGACGCTTCTCCTCCGTCTTGCACTCAGCATCAATATACTCCTCGGCGAGCTCCACCAGACGCTCCAGCAGCGGCGTCGCCGTAGCCAGGTCGCCCTGCGCCAGATAGTTCTCGGCATACGTGATGTCTTGCAAGCTGATGGGCAGATCCATGGCTACTCCTCGATCTGAGCGAAACACGGCAGGCGCCGTATATACGGTCAATACACAAAACCCGGGTCTCTTACGAGGCCCGGGCGTTCAATTTTGGTAGCCCGTACCAGATTCGAACTGGTGATCTCCGCCTTGAGAGGGCGGCGTCCTAAACCGCTAGACGAACGGGCCATATGTAGCAAATGCAATGGCTGGGATGGAGGGAGTCGAACCCCCATTGACGGAACCAGAATCCGCTGTCCTGCCATTAGACGACATCCCAATGACTGCATCGCTGCGCTCGGCTGTGCCTTTGCGCAAGAAAGAAATATACGGGAAGTCTCGCCGTGACGCAAGCCCCAATTTTGACTTTTTTGAAATTCAGTCAAATTGGCCTAATTAAGTCCAACCCGTGAAGGACCTGTGAAGCCGACCGCTGTACACGAAGGGCAAAACGCCGCGAGCGGTAGCCGTCAACCGTTGGCAGATTCTACCGCGAAAACGATAGCACCAGGCAACACAATCGAAGTATCAATGATCGCGTAGATATCGAGGCGCCATGGACGAAGAGCTTGATTACCTATGGGAGACCCTGGGCCTCGAGATCACTGCCGACCTTTGGCCCGAACGGGACAAAATCCATCCCACTCTGCGCCCCGCCATTACTGTGGTGCAGGCAAAATACCGCCGTGCATCCTTTTTGATCATGCGGATGTCATGGCACGCGGGACTCCCCGACCTTAAGCGAATCCAGGCAAGCCTCGTCGAGCTGTCCGGCATGCCGACCGTCATATCCGAGGCGCACCTGGAGCAGCGCCAGCGCGAGCGACTGCAACAGCAGCGGATTCCCTTTATCTGCCCCGGCGTTCAGGCATATCTGCCCTTTATGGACGAGGAGTACTGGAGCGGCAAGCCCAACAAGCACGTAAAGGTCTACGATCCGCACGAATGGGCGCGGCTGGCGGACTGACTGGGGCAGGCCCGCCGGCGGAAAGTGCGTCCCACCCTGAGCACTCAAAACGGGTCGCACTTTCCGCAGCCGCTACAGCAACGCCTCGGCCCAAGCCGCTTCCCTAAAGCCGGGAATCGCAAAGTCGTCGCCCACCAGCAGCGGACGCTTGACCAGCATGCCGTCGGTCGCCAGCAGCTCGTAGCACTCCCGATCCGTCATGCCCGCATCCAGACGCGCCTTCAGGCCCAGCTCTCGATATTTCATGCCCGACGAATTAAAGAAGCGCCGCACCGGCAGCCCCGAACGAGCAATCCAGGTCGCAAGCTCATCAGCCGTGGGATTGTCCAAAACGATATCGCGATCGATATACTCTACCCCATGTTCGTCCAGCCATGCCTTGGCCTTCTTACAGGTCGAGCACTTGGGATATTCAACAAACAGTACAGTCATGGGAATCCTCCGAATATAGATCGGCCAACGCAGGCACACGCCACACGAGGCGCCTTCGTATGATGGGCCAATTGTAGCCCGCGGGTCACACGTTAAACGAACCGTACCCCGAATCCGCGCTTGATAAACGGCAGCAGTTCCATTGCCTCGGGCGTGATATGGCCCGCAACGTTCATGCGCTCGTCACCGGGAAGATCGACCCGCGCAATCTCAAGCTCGCCTTCGTAGCGCCCATATCCGCTATTGCTCACAGCGATCGACCCCGCCTTTCGCGGCAGGCCGGCTCCGGCATCCGTCGGCACGGAATCCGGCTTAAGCTTCGTACGTGACTCCTGAGACCTAAAGATGAGGACACTCGAGTCGGGCCGGTCGTGATGAATCTGCCCGCGCACATAGGCATAACCGGGCTCAAGCTCGCATTGCAGGTCCACGTATCCGGCGGAAACTTGAGCAAACTGCGCCCAGCCCGCATCGGAAAGATCGGGGTCGCCGACCAACACAATGTCGCAATCGGCGCCATGTGCAAGCTCAAGCATATTGAGAGCAACCTTTGACGCGCGACCGCGCTGCGCCTCGACCGTCGGCAGTCCCTCGAATACCGGCCCGCGAACGTTAGCATCACCCGGCACAAAAGCCATGATTTCGAATCCAAGCGCCGCAAGACGAAGATTCGTCCGAGCAACATCTTCAAGAGCTAAACCGGTATAAGGCTTGGGGTAAAAATTGTGGCAGGCGGCAAAACGAGTCACATCGGCGCCGGCTTCACGCCACGATGCGATTTCATCAGAACTCACCGTCGATGCATTGACCACAATGCAAAATACACCGGACAGCTCCGCGACCCGCTGGGCGCTAAAGCCATAGTCCAAACGAAGGTATTCCAACCCCAGATCGCGCAGGTCCTCGATACGCTCAAGCCCGAGCAAATCGCACGTACGCGGCCCCACATCGGCAATGAGCGCAATGCCGCGGGCGGAAAGCAGCGACAGCACATGACGGACCTTATCGGCATACGCCGCTCCCCCATCCTCGGGAATATGCAGCGAGGTGAACGCATAGCGCGCACCCGCCGCGGCACCACGCTCAATCGTCCGCTCAATATCCTGCAGAGGGCTGGAAAGATAAATCGAAATACCCGTTTTCACGCTTCAACGCTCCTTTAAAAAAGGCCGGCGGAGCAGTTAGCCCCGCCGGCACAACCATAGCATCAAGAAATCTGCCGCGCACCGCGAGCCCCGAGCAACACGGCTCGCGATATCAAACTACTCGCCAAAGAACTCGTTGATCTTCTGCTCGTCGACGCCAAAGAACCACGTCAGGACAAAGCCGGCGGCATAGGCAAGCAGCATAGCGGCAACGTAGCCGAGCTGCTGGCCAGGAACAACGATCAGTAGGCCAAACAGACCGGAAACGCCCTGAGAAACCGTGCCGATGTGAAGCAGCGCCGCGAGCGCGCCGCCAAATCCGGCACCCAGGCAGGCCGTCACAAACGGACGAACGAGCGGCAGCGTAACAGCATACATCAGAGGCTCGCCCACTCCCAGGATTCCAACGGGAATGGACTCTGCGACGTACTTCTTGAGCTTGGCGTTCTTGGTCTTAAAGTACAGCGCCAAACCGGCACCGACCTGGCCGCCGCCAGCCATCATAAGGATGGGAAGCAGGTAATTGATACCCTTGGTAGCGCCGTCGGGATCGTTGAGCATAGCGTGGATCGGCGTGAGCGCCTGATGCAGGCCGACGGACACCAGCGGCAAGAAGCCTGCCGACAGGATATAGCCGCCCAGGACGCCCAGTTTCTCGAAGATAAAGGTCAAAACGCTAAAGATGGCAGTCGTCAGCCATGCGCCAACCGGCTGGATGACGAGCATCAGAGCAAAGGCGCCGATGATGAGCACCAGCAGCGGGGACAAGAACGTGTCGAGTGCGTTGGGCATAACCTTGCGAATCTGACGCTCCATCCAGGCAAAAAATGCACCAGCGATGAGAGCCGCGATCATGCCACCCGCCGCGGGGTTGTACTGCGCATTGGTGAGCGGCAGCAGAATGGCAGTGGCAGGATCAGCCGCGCCAGGCGCAAGCAGGGGCATGGCACTGTTGGCGATACACATCATGCCGGCGATGCCGCCCAGCGCAGCGGAGCCACCAAACTCACGTGCCGCGTTATAGCCCACCAAGATGGGCAGATAGGCAAACAGGGCCCAGCCCATGGAACGAATGCCCTGGTACCACCACTCGCCTGCAAGCGCGCCTGCCGTCGAGACGTTAATGACGTTGCAGATACCGTTGATGAGGCCAGCCGCAATGATGCCGGGAAGCAGGGCGACGAAGACATTGGAAATCTTCTTGAGGAAGGCCTGAACCGGCTTGGACTCGTACTTGGCTTTCTGCGCGGCCTTGTTTGTGGCCGCAGCGTCAACCACGCTCTCGTCGGCAACGCCTTTCGCAAGGCCGGTGAGCTTGGAGAACTCCTCGAGCACCTTATTCACCTTGCCCGGACCCAGCACGATCTGCATCGTGTCGTCCTCGACCAGGCCCATCACGCCGTCGAGTGCCTTAATGCCCTCCGTGTCGACGTTGCCCGCGTCTTTGACGGTCACGCGCAGGCGCGTCATGCACGCCGCGTTTGCCAGCACGTTGTCTTTACCGCCCAAAAGGTCCAGCAGCTTTTGAGCCAGCTCTTTGTTCGTCATAACTCCTCCTTGTATTGGGTATCTCGTCTGGATGTCATATCAGCTCACGCCGTGCACCTATTGGACATCGGCATTGCTCTTCTCATGGCCACTCACCGCAGTACGGACATGGCCGTGCGCCCGTTCAAGAGCTACCGCAGCCTGCTCGGCATCGCAGTCCAACAGCACCGAGACAATAGCGGTTTTTACGTGGCCGCCGGCATCCGCAAGCGCCTGAACAGCGCGCTCGCGCGTGCAGCCGGTCGCCTCCATCACGATGTTCTGGCCGCGCACCACCAACTTCTCGTTCGTCTGCTGCACATCGACCATCAGGTTTTGGTATACCTTGCCGATCTTGACCATGGCACCGGTCGAAATCATGTTGAGAATGAGCTTTTGAACCGTTCCCGCCTTGAGCCTCGTTGAGCCGGTCAGCACCTCGGGACCGGGCACGGGCTCAATGGCAAGATCTGCGCTCTCCCCGATCTTCGACCCTTGGTTACAGGCAATTGCAATGGTCTTGCACCCAGTTGCCTTGGCGTACACAAGGCCGCCCACCACATAGGGAGTACGACCGCTTGCCGCCAGGCCAACGACAAGATCCTTGTCCGAGAGTCCACGCTCCCGCAGGTCGCTCGCGCCAAGCTCCTCGCTGTCTTCGGCACCTTCGACAGCCTTGATAAACGCCGTCTCGCCCCCAGCAATGAGCCCGACGACCAGATCGGGCGATACGCCAAACGTAGGCGGGCACTCCGAAGCGTCAAGCACGCCCAAACGACCACTAGTGCCCGCGCCCATGTAAAAGACGCGACCGCCGCGCTCAAGCGCCTCGGCAGCCCAGTCGATTGCCGTGGCAACCTGTGGCAACACTTTCGTGACCGACTGGACGGCACGGAGATCCTCATCGTTCATCGTCGTGACGATTTGCAGCGATGTCATCGTATCGAGGTCCATTGACCTTTGATTACGCTGTTCGGTCGTGAATTTTGTTAAATCGAGCATTTCATTCACCTCATCTTTCCTGTTTCTCGATGTAGTTTTGCTTAATGACATGCGTCGCCCGTTCGTAGTCACTGGCAACGTAAGCAGCGTACAGGGCATCGACAACCATAAGCTGGGCCATACGCGAAGCCATGGCACCGCTGCGGACCAAGGGTTCACTCGCAGCGACGCCGAGCACGGCATCGGCCATGGTGGCAAGCTTGGATGATCCATCTACTTTGGTAACGGCCACGACGGGACAGTTGTGACGTTGAGCCTCGGCGGTGCAGTCCAGCACCTCTTGCGTCAAGCCCGAGTAGCTAAAGGCGATTGCCATATCGCCCTCATGCATGTTCTTGGCACATAAGAGCTGATCATGCCAGTCGTCGTACAGATGGCACTCTTTGTCGACACGCATGAGCTTTTGCGCCAGGTCGTGCGCGACCAAACGAGAGGCACCAATACCGAACAGATTGACCGCGCGTGCCCGCTTAAGACGAGCCGCGCATCGCTCCAAGACGGTGTAATCGAGCGTTCGCGCCGTCGCCTCGATCGTACGCACGTTGCTTTTCATCACCTTCCCCACGATACGTTCGACGCTGTCATCCATGGAGATGTCCTCGAGGGCTACGTCTTTCTTGTCGCCTAAGAGCGCCAGCTCGGCAATCAGTTCGCGCTGGAACTCCTTGTAGCCCGCAAAACCCAAACGCTTGCAAAAGCGCAAAATGCTCGAGGGCGAGGAGAACGTGACATCGGCAAGACCGCGGACGGACAGCCCGACCACCTCGTGCGGATGAGCGCTTACATATGCGATGACATTGCGTTCCGCCGGGCTCGCGCTGAGCTCACGCTCGCGAAGCCGCAAAAGCAATCCGTTTGCCATCTCAAACACCTCCGTTGAGAAGAATTAAAGACCAACGAACGATTCGTACCGGATACAAACAGCTGTTGCGGTACATTGTGCCGCATCGTGGCGCACAAAGGGCGAGCGTTCTACCGCTCGCCCCTCAAATCCGACCGCTCGGAAATACGCGCGACACAAAATAATTCAACGAGGTTGCATTATCAGAAACGGGTTTGTTACCGGCTAGCGCCTCGCATGGGCGCCGATCGGCCGAGTCGCATGGCGCACCAACGCCGCTGCCAGCAATACCAACAGCATGGCGGTGACATAGCCCGCAGCATCGAATCCTAAATCGATAACGTCGAAATGCCTGCCGGGAACAAAGATCTTATGCACCTGATCGCCAACGGAGCAGGCGGCGCAAAAGAGCAATACGGGCACGCAACGGGAGCATACGCTCCACGGATGCCTGGAAAGGCAAACCACGACCACGGAGGCGAATAATCCGACGAAGAAAAACTCTACGGTATGGGCAACGCGACGGACGTTTGTGCCCACCCACATGCGAATGGAAGCAAGTCGGCCAGACCGGACATTCGAGGCAGCCGAATCGGCGCCCCCGGTCATTCCGTTCTCTGTCTGGGCTTCACCTGTGGCATCAGCAGCCTGAACGCCCGTAGCCTGACCCTCCACCACACGCGCGGTGGACTCGCTCAGCAACGACGTCTCCACCGCATTTTGCTCCGTCAGCACCCAGATGCCCGCCAGCGTTGCAACGAACAGAACAATTGCGGTCCATCCGATTATTTGTTTTACGCGCGCCAAGGGCCAACCTCCTTTTTTGAATATCAGCGAGTGTAGCCCCAAATGGCATCGTCACCGTATCAAAATTTGAATCGCAACAGGAAGCGACAAAGCGACGCAAACCCCTACCCCGCCTCGCGCATCCAGCGATCGAACGTCCCCACGCACACGCCCAGGCACTTTGCTGCCTGGCTGCGGGTAATATCGCCTGCCTCATAGCTATCGCGCACCAGCTCAAGCTGAGGAGGGCACGGCTTGCGAGGTCGACCGAAACGAACCCCTCGCGCCCGCGCCGCTGCAATTCCCTCCGCCTGGCGCCGATGGATATTCTCGCGCTCCACCTGCGCCACGTAGCTCAGCAGTTGCAGCACAATATCGGCAATCAGGGTGTTGGTCACATCCGGCGCGCCGCTGGCCCTAGCGCGCGTGTCAAGCAATGGCATGTCCAATACCACAATGGCAACCCCGAGCTCCTTGGTAATGCGTCGCCATTCCTCAAGAATCTCGGAGTAATTACGACCAAGTCGGTCGATAGAAAGCACCACCAGCACGTCCCCGTCTCCCAGGACGTGCAACAGCTCGCGATAATGCGGTCGATCGAAGTCCTTGCCGCTCGCATGGTCGGCATAAATATTCGCTGAGCCCACGCCATAGGCGCCCAGCGCATCCAGCTGCCGATTCAGATTCTGATCGCGCGAACTCACCCGCGCATACCCGTACACCGTCGCCATCTCATCCCCGCTTTCTTGTAAACCTGCCAAAAGGGACAGGTTTATTTTAGTAGGTTTTACCTCTCAAATAGCAGGTAAGCGGGCGGCCGAGCAGACGGCAAGGTAGCCACTATTCAAATGCGGAGGGCGACCCCGAAAGACCGCCCTCCGCTCCCCCACCATGAGTCGGGATTTAGCTAATGGATAAGCTTAAAGTCCAAGTGTCCACGCGTGGTATTGACGCGCGAGACCTCGATAATCACGCGCTGGCCCAGTTCATAGCGAGTCCCCGTGTCGGCGCCCGTCAGCGTAAGCGCGTCCTCGTCGAACTCGAACCACTCGTTGCCCAGGCTCTTAATTGAAACCAGGCCCTCGACCTGTGTTAGGTCCAAGCGCACAAAGAGGCCCATGCTGCTAACCCACGAGACGGTTCCGGCATAGCGCTCACCCAGACGGTCCTCATAGTACTGGGCAATCTTGATCTTTTGCGTCGCATGGCTGGCGGCATCTGCCGCGCGCTCGGCATCGCTACATGCGCGGCAGATCTGCGGCAGAATGCGCGGCAGCGACTCACGCCCCTTGCCGATCAGCCGCGGCGTACGGACCAAGGCGTCCTTGCCGCCGAGCTGCTCATAGGCCAACTGCAGTTTGAGCACGCGGTGCACCACTAGATCGGGGTAGCGACGGATGGGACTCGTAAAGTGACAGTAGCACGGCGCGGCGAGCGCAAAGTGGCCCTCGTTGCGCGGCTTGTACAGCGCGCGCTGCATGCTGCGCAGAAGCAGCGTGTTGACGAGCGGTGCGTTGGCCGTACCGGCGGCAGCATCAACTGCAGCCTGCAGCTCATCGGGGCTCCCCAGGGCAATACCGGCAGCACGGCGATCGTCGATGATGCCTAGCTGCGCCAGCGCAACGGCAGCACCGTGCAGGCTATCGGGGCTCGGATCCTCATGCACACGATAGCAGGCCTCGATATCACGGTCTGCCAGCCACTCTGCAACGCACTCGTTGGCGAGCAGCATGGCTTCCTCGATAAGCGACGTGGCACACGAACGCTCACGCGCCACAATCTGCACGGGCACTCCGTCCTCATCCAATAGAGCGCGAATCTCGGCTGTGTCAAAATCGACTGAGCCGCGGGCGCGACGAATACGACGGCGAAGTACGGCGAGTTCGTTAGCGGCGACAAGGAAATCGCCGAGGTCGATGTTGTAGCCGCGGGCGGCCTCCTCGCACGCAAGACCGCGCTCAAGCGCTTCCTCGCGCGAGGTCTCGGCAGCCGCAACATCCTCGGCTGCACCCTCCAGCACCGAATACTCAACCGCGCCGGCACGCACCAGCAGCGCCTCGGCGCCGTCATAGTCCATACGCACACGCGAGCGAATCACGCTGGAATACGGATCGTAATGCCGCACGCGACCCTGCGCATCGAGCTCGATATCGACGGTAAACGCAAGACGGTCCTCGTCAGGGCGAAGCGAGCACAGGTCACAGGACAGGCGTTCGGGCAGCATGGGAAGCACGCGATCGGCCAGATACACCGATGTCGTACGATGGCGAGCCTCAAGATCGATATGCCCGTCCCAAGCCACATAGTGTGAAACGTCGGCGATATGCACACCCAGCTTGTAGCCACCCTCGGGCGTGCGCTCCAACGAAATGGCATCGTCAAAGTCGCGCGCGTCGACCGGGTCGATCGTGATGACAAAGCGGTCGCGCAGATCGCGGCGGAGCGGGTCCTTAAGCGCCGCGGACACATCGAGCGAAAGCCCCTCGGCCTCGTCCAGCGCGGCCTCGGGATAGCTATCGGTATAGCCGTAACGCGCCATCACATATTGAACGCCCAAATCGGGCGCGTCATCTCCGCCAATGCGGCGTTCGATCGTCACAGTGCCCGATTCCAGGCGCGTCGGGTAGGTCAAAATGCGCGCGACAACGGCATCACCCGGGTGGACACTCAGACGATCCGCCGAGGTATCCTCGGGCAAAATGAAGAAGTCGGCCTTCAAGCGCGAATCGAGCGGCTCGATCACACCGAGCGGACCGGCGGTCTGGTACGTACCCACCACGCTTATGGCTGCGCGCTCAACTACGCCCTCGATCACGGCGCGACGCTCGCCATGCGGGCTATTCTTAATGCTCACGGCAACGGTATCGCCGTCCATGATCTCACGCTTGCCGCGACCCATGACCTTGTAGTCGCCATTCTCGGTTATGACATAGGCACTGTGCTCATGGAGCTGCACGCGCCCGGTCAGGCTCGGACGGCGTTCGCTGCGCACCGGCCCGCGCTTATTGCGAGCTCCACGCTTATGCTTGTTATTGCGCCCCATGGCGCCTCCTAACTATCGATTGCGAACTCCAAAGAGTCTACCCAAATGATTCGCTTTCCTGCCGTCCCCTAGGGATCAAAAAACGGGCCGCCCCATAAGAGACGACCCGTTGGAAGGGATGAATTCCAGGCATGCCTACACGCGCAGGTAGCGACGCATGGCGATGGCAGAACCAAAGAGGCCGATAATCACGCCGACCAGAATCAGCGCAGCATAGGTCACCAGGTAGTACTGCATCGGCAGGGCAAACGACATCCAGCCGATGCTCTCCTGCAAACGCGGAATCATCAGATTGCGCAGCAGCTCCAGAACGCCGATGGAAAGCAGCGAGCCCAAAATGGCCTGCAGTACGCCCTCGGTGATAAACGGGCCACGAATGAAGCCGTTGCTGGCGCCGACCAGACGCATAATCGCAATCTCACGACGACGCGCCGTAATGGACAGGCGAATCGTGTTGTTGATAAAGATGAACGCGATAAAAGTCAGCAGGCCAACGAGCACCACGGCGGCGATGCGGATGTAGTTGGTCACCTGGAACAGGCGGCTCACTTCCTCCTGGCCGTACAGCACGCTCGCGTTGACGTCGCCGTCATCCGCGATCTTCTGGAAATCGGCATCCTTCTTGAGCTTCTTTGCCGTGCTCTCGACCTTGGACGGATCGTCCATCTCAATAGCGAAGGAAGCCGGCAGCGGGTTCTGGCCATCGAGCGCGCTCATGGTGGCGTCGGCGTTGCCCGACATCTTGCTCGTATACTCGGCCAGCGCGTCGTCCTTGTCCTTATAGGTCACGGACTTGACGTTATTCCACGTCTTAAGCTCGGCCTCAAAAGCCTGAACATCAGCCTGATCGGCGTCATCGCTAATGAACGCGTTGATGACAACCTGATCCTCGACGGTGCCGATCACGGAGTTCAGCATCGCAGAGCCCATGATGAACAGGCCGATGATAAACAGCGAAAGGAAGATCGTGATGACGGCGCCGAGCGAGGTAGTCCAGTTACGGAAGAAGTGGCTGATTGCCTCTTTGAAGGAGTAGCCCACGTTAGTTGGTGCCATAGTTGCCGTAACCTCCCCTCTCCTGGTCGCGGATGACGTGGCCGCCCTCGAGGGCGATCACGCGACGGTGCATGCTATCGACCATCTCGCGGTCGTGCGTGGCGACGATCACGGTGGTGCCGGTGCGGTTAATACGCTCAAGCAGTTTCATGATGCCCAGCGAGATCGCCGGGTCGAGGTTGCCCGTGGGCTCGTCGCAGATCAGCAGCGGCGGACGGTTGACCATAGCACGGGCGACGGCAACGCGCTGCTGCTCGCCACCGGAAAGCTGGTCGGGCAGCGAGTCCATCTGATCGGCCAGACCGACCAGGCGCAGCACCTCGGGCACCTGGCTGCGAATGACGCCCTTGGGCTTGCCGATGCACTGCAGGGCAAACGCCACGTTTTCGTAGGCGGTCTTTTGCGGCAGAAGCTTAAAGTCCTGGAACACGGCGCCAATCTGGCGGCGCAGGAACGGAACCTTGCGGTTCTTGATCTTCATGAGGTCCTGACCGGCAACCAGGATGCGGCCGCTCGTCGGCTTGACGTCGCGGTTGAGCGTCGACAGCAGCGTGGTCTTACCCGAGCCGGAGTGACCGACCAGGAAGACGAACTCGCCCGGATAGATCTCGATGTTGATGTCGTCGAGTGCAGGCTTGTTGGGCTGTGCCGGATAGATCTTGGTGACATGCTCCATAAGGATGACGGGCTCGACACCGGCCTGCTTGGCCATCTTCTTGCGGCTGGCCTGCGGATCGATGGGCGCAAACACCGACGTAAAATCGGGGTTGTTGAGCGCGTTATCGAGGCTTGCGACCTCGGCGGCCTGATCGCTCTCGACCACCGGGGCAGCAGGCTGCGTGGGGTCGGGAATAGCGGCAAAGAGACCGGACTGCGCAGGCTGAGGAGCCGGCGTCGCAGGGGCCATGGGGTCGGGAATAGCGGCCATGGTAGGCTGCGGCGTGGCGGCGCCAGCCTGAGGCTGCTCCACGCGAGCGGTCACGGCCTGAACGGGCTCAAAACCCGCCGCGCCGGAAAGCGCGACATCGCTGGTTGGATTGTAGGCAAAGGGATCGGATGCCGGCTGTGCCTGATCTGCCGGCTGAGCGGGGGCCTGAGCAACAGGCTGGCCCTCTGAATCCGGAGTGGCGAAACGACTGCCCTGGACGCCTGCCTGCGTCTTGGGGGCATCATCGCCCGCACCGGAGGTACGGAAGTGGTTACCCACTGGTGCTCCTTATCGTCGTGCGTTTAAACTACATGAGCGCTTTGTATTTTAGCAGCATTAGCTTTGCTGCACATAAGAAGCATGGCGTGCTTAGGGATCCCGTCGGCCGGACACAGGGTTACTCTCCAAATCGTCCTCGGACATGTCGGAGCCCCCGCTGCGCGCTTCGCGCGGCGGGGGCTCCTCCGTCCTGCGGAAAGATTTGGAGAGTAACCCTGTGCCCGGCCTGCGATAACTAAGGGGTCGCTGCGTTTATCTTGGGGTGCTGCATATACAAAGCTGGAAGGGTCTGAATTGCGCTTTGTCGATATATGTCCTTTTCCCTGATGGGACCGTGCTTGAGGGGCGTCTTCATAAGTTGCGGTGAAATAGGGACTGTTGAGCCTTTAAGCTGGCAAAACAGTCCTTATTTCACCGCAACTGAAACAGGGGCGCACTCCAAGAGAGCGCCCCTGCCGGGTTTCCATAGTACTGGCGAAACAGTTTTATAGTTCTGGCGAAGCAGTCCTTGAGATCCGCCTTGCCTTATGCCAAGAACTCCTTGGTGGTCGCCACGATGTTGGCGGCGTCCAGGCCATACTTGTGCAAGAGTTCGGCACCCGGGCCAGACTCACCGAAGGTGTCGTTGACACCGATCTTCTTGAGCGGCGTCGGGCACTGCTCGCACAGGACGTCGGCAACGGCGCTGCCCAGGCCGCCGATCACGGAGTGCTCCTCGACGGTCACGACGTGGCCGGTCTTGGTGGCGCTCTTGACGATCAGGTCGGCGTCGATGGGCTTGATGGTGTGCATGTTGATGACCTCGGCGTCGATGCCCTCGGCAGCGAGCTGCTCGGCGGCCTCGAGAGCCTCGCCGACCATCAGGCCGCAGGCGATGATGGTCACATCGGCGCCCTCGCGCATGACAATGCCCTTACCCAACTCGAACTTGTAGGTCTCGGGATCGTTGATAACCGGCGAGGCCAGACGGGCAAAGCGCATGTACACCGGACCGTCGCACTCGTAGGCGGCGCGCGTTACGGCGCGGGCCTCGACGTCGTCGGCAGGAACGATCACAGTCATGCCGGGGATGACGCGCATGAGGGCAATATCCTCGCAGCACTGGTGCGTGGCGCCATCCTCGCCCACCGAGATACCGGCATGCGTGGCACCGATCTTAACGTTGAGGTGCGGGTAGCCGATGGAGTTGCGGACCTGCTCAAAGGCGCGACCGGCAGCGAACATGGCAAAGGTGCTCGCGAAGGCAACGCGGCCGGTGGTCGCGATACCGGCGGCGACGCCCATCAGGTTGCTCTCGGCAATGCCCACATCGAAGAAGCGGTCGGGGCAGGCTGCCTTGAACTTGCCGGTCTGCGTGGCGGCAGCCAGGTCGGCGTCGAGGACCACAAAGTCATCGTGCTCGTTGGCGAGCTCGACGAGGGCCTCGCCGTAGCTTACGCGCGTGGCGATTTTCTTGACGTCTGCCATCCTAGAGCTCCTCTCCGGCGGCCGTGAGCTCTGCCATGGCCTGCTCAAACTGTTCATCGTTGGGGGCCTTACCGTGCCAACCCACCTGGTTCTCCATAAAGGAAACGCCCTTGCCCTTCATGGTCTCGGCGATAATGGCGGTCGGCTGGCCCTTGGTAGCGCGAGCCTCGGCAAAGGCGGCGCGGATCTGGTCGAAGTCGTTGCCGTCGGCGAGCTCCACCACGTGGAACTTAAAGGCACGGAACTTGTCGGCGAGCGGCATGGGGTCGTTGACCTCCTCGACGGGACCGTCGATCTGCAGGCCGTTGTGGTCGACGATCACGCAGAGGTTATCGAGCTGCTGGTTGCCGGCAAACATGGCGGCCTCCCAGACCTGGCCCTCCTCGCTCTCGCCATCGCCCAGCAGGGCGTACGTGCGGTAAGTATCACCCCAGTGCTTGGCGGCAACCGCCATGCCCACGGCGGCGGAGATGCCCTGGCCCAGCGAGCCGGTGGACATATCGACGCCCGGGGTGTCGTTCATGTTGGGATGACCCTGCAGGTGGCTGCCGATATGACGCAGCGTCTCGAGGTCCTCCTTGGGGAAGAACCCGCGCTCGGCGAGCACGGCGTACAGACCCGGAGCACAGTGGCCCTTGGAGAGCACAAAGCGATCGCGGTCGGCCTTGCGGGGATCGGCCGGGTCGACGTTCATTTCCTCAAAGTACAGATAGGTCATGATGTCGGCAGCGCCGAGCGAACCGCCCGGATGGCCGGACTTGGCAGCGTGCACTCCGGTGACGATGCCCTTCCTTACCTCGTTGGCAACCTTTTTGAGCTCTTCGTCGCTCATTGTGCCTTCCTTTCATCCTCTTTAGACAAGATGCGCACGGCACAGAAGGTCGTCCCAACCCAGCCGCGATGCACGTACGTCATTCATTATGCTGGAAACTGGAAGCTTTACCAGAGTATTTATCATTATTTGAACAATTGAGCAGGCAGAACCGCTGATGAAACGGTTTATCAATGTGAACGTCTTTTGGATGGAACGCAGTCGGCCCTACGCGTTAATGTCCTTGAAGCCCTCACCGAAAGTTTCCGTAACGTCGGCCACGGTCACGATGGCGCGCGGGTCGCGCTCGCGCACGATCGTCTTGAGGGTATTGAGCTCTCGACGGCTCACGATGACCATAACCACTGGCTTCTCGGCACCCGAATACATGCCAGTCGCCTTAAACTTGGTACAACCACGACCCAGGCCATACATGATATCGGCAGCGATATCAGGGAACTTGTCCGAGATGATGAGTACCATACGGCGTTTGTTGCCACCATCGACCACGGCATCGATCACGTAGCCGCTAATGACCATCGAAAGGCCTGCATACAGTGCGTTTTCGATTGAAAAGACCGGAGCCGATAGCGCGCATACGGCAACATCGATCGCCATGACGGTCGAGCCCACCGGCAGCGAGGTGTTACGCGAGATGATTTGGCCAATCGTGTCCGAGCCGCCGGTGTTGGCGCCGGCGCGCAACACCATGCCGTAACCGATGCCCGTAATAATGCCGCCCCACATGGCAGGGAGCATCAGGTCCGCATCCGCCAGAGGTGCTACAAACGGGGCGAACAGATCGGTAAAGAAGCCCAGCAGCACAAAGCCCGTCGCGGTCTGCACCACGTAGAACATGCCGCCCTCGCGCATAACGACCAACAACAGCAAGGCGTTCATCACGATCGTCTGAATACCAACGGGAAGCGATAGGCCGTGCGCCGCGCCGACCGCCTGGATAATGGTGGCAAGGCCCGTAACGCCACCGGCGGCAAGACCGTTGGGAATCAAAAACAAGTCGGTCGCGATGGCGGCCAAGGCACACCCCAACATGATCTGGGGCAGGTCGTGAAAGAAGTTCATCGAAAGAATGCGCTTGATGTCCAGACGATATGCCATGCTGCCTCCCTCAAAAAAGCGCACCCAAACGGATGCGCTTTGAACTTCTTCTTGTATTCGATTCTACCGATTCGCCGGACAAAAACCACCCCTGCGCAGGGTTTATTCTGGATACAAACCCGTCCAACCGTTGGGCTTGGCATCGGCTTGAAGCCACCCGATGTTTTAGACCTCCGAGCCTTCTGCATCGGCGTTGCCGGTAGCCCAGCGATGGTAGCCAATAACAAACGGGTCCAGGTCGCCATCGTCAAGGACGGCCTCGACATTGCTGGTCTCCACGCCCGTGCGTAAGTCCTTGACCATCTGGTACGGGTAGAGCACGTAGCTGCGAATCTGGTTGCCAAAACCAATCGTGGTCTTGGGTCCGCGGATCTCATCGAGCGCCTCGGCGCGCTTCTCGAGCTCAATCTCGTACAGGCGAGCCTTGAGGATCTGCATGCACGCGGCCTTGTTCTGAATCTGGCTGCGCTCGTTTTGGCAGGTGACCACAATGCCGCTGGGAAAATGCGTCACGCGCACGGCGGAGTCGGTGGTGTTGACGCCCTGACCGCCCGGGCCGCTCGCGTGGTACACGTCCACGCGGATGTCATCGGGACTGATCTCGATGTCGATATCATCGGGTAGCACGGGGATGACCTCGACGCCGGCAAACGTGGTCTGGCGGCGCTTCTTGTCGTCGGTGGGGCTAATGCGAACCAAGCGGTGGACGCCGGCCTCGGCGCGCAGCATGCCAAATGCGTCCTTGCCCTCGACGGTAAAGGTCGCACGGTCAATGCCGATGACCTCGGCCGCGGGACAGTCGTTGATGGTGACCTTCCAGCCGCGACGCTGGCAGTACTTCATGTACATCTTAAAGAGCATGAAGGTCCAGTCCTGGGCCTCCAGACCACCCTGTCCGGGCTTGATGGTCACAATGGCATCGCCGTGATCGAACTCACCGGTAAACCAGCTCGAAAGCTCAAGCTCATCGATGGCACGGGCCAGGCGCTCAGCCGTGGCTGCAGCCTCCTCGCGAAGGGCGGCGGCGTCGGGGTCATCCCCCATCTCCTCGGCAAGCTCCAGCGCGGCGCGGGCATCGGAAAGCTCGCCGCGCGCGGTGTCCACGGCAGCGATATCTTCCTTGGTGCGCGCGATCTCCTCCATGGTGGCACGGGCGGCGTCGGCGTCATCCCAAAAGCCAGGGGCAACACTTTTGGCCTCGAGCTCGAACACGCGGGTACGCTTCTCGTCCAGGTGGAGATACGACTCGACCTCACCGAGCCGGTCCGCAAACGCGTCCAGCTCGGCGGGCGTTACCTCTAAAGCCTCAGCCATTAACGATTCCTGCCGTGGCAGTACTTAAACTTCTTGCCGCTACCGCAGGGGCACGGGTCGTTGCGGCCCACGTTGACGTACGGATCGTCGCTCTCGGACTTGCGATAGGTGGTCACCTTGCCACCGTTGTTGACGGCAGCCGGACCACCCTGGACAGCCATGCGGGCCTGCACCTGCGCCTGCTTGCGCAGCACCGAGCCGCCGTTGTCACCATCGACCTCGGCAGGACCGGAGAAGTGCGCACCCTCGAGCGCGGGCTCCTCCTTGTGCTCCACGGCACGCGGGGCAGCCTTGATCTCGATGCGCAGAACCGTACGCAGATAATCCTCGTACATGGTATCGACGAGTATCTGGAACGCGCCGTAGGCCTCGGTCTTGTACTCAACCAGCGGGTCGCGCTGGCCAAAGCCGCGCAGGCCGATGCCGGTCTTGAGGTAGTCCATCTCCTGCAGGTAGTTCATCCAGCGGGTATCGATGACGCGCAGCATGACCTGGGTGTTGAGCTCGCGCATCAGGTCCTCGCCCAAGCGCTCGGCCTTCATGTTGTAGCACTTCTCTACGTAAGCCAGGACATCGGCAGCCAGGGCCTCATAATCCTCGTCGGGGAACTTCGGCGTATCGATGTGGCCGGTGAGCTCCACAACCCACTTGCGCAGGCCCTCCAGGTCGCGCTCGCCATCGTGACTGTCCTTGGTGCAGAACTCCTGCACGCAGCGGTACACGGTGTCGTGCATGACCTCGGTGATGTGGTCGGTCAGGTCCTTGCCGTCCAGAATCTTATTGCGCTCGGCGTAGATGACCTGGCGCTGCTTGTTCATGACGTCGTCGTACTCAAGGACGCTCTTACGCATGGAGAAGTTGATGCTCTCGACCTTGTGCTGGGCGCTCTCGACGGCCTTGGAGATGATCTTGTGCTGGATGGGCATGTCGTCGCCCATGTCGGCCGTGACCATCATCTTGGAGACGCGGTCCATCTTGTCGCCGCCGAACAGGCGCATGAGGTCGTCCTCGAGCGACAGGTAGAACTGGGTCTCGCCCGGATCGCCCTGACGGCCGGAGCGGCCGCGCAGCTGGTTGTCGATACGGCGGGACTCGTGGCGCTCGGTGCCGATAACGGTCAGGCCGCCGGCGGCAAGCACGCGCTCGCGCTCGGCCTTGCAAGTCTCCTTGGCCTCGGCGTTAAACTGCTCGAGCTGCTCGGGCGTCACGTCCTCCATGGTCAGGCCCTCGTACTCAAGGCGCTCGCGCACCAGCTCGTCGGGGTTGCCGCCCAGCAGGATGTCGGTACCACGACCGGCCATGTTAGTAGCGATGGTCACGGCGCCGTAGCGTCCGGCCTG
The DNA here is from genome assembly GCA_937942395.1 of uncultured Collinsella sp. GTDB lineage: Bacteria > Actinomycetota > Coriobacteriia > Coriobacteriales > Coriobacteriaceae > Collinsella. The sequence continues at coordinate 63,170 of CALDEU010000053.1, forward strand.
GGCAACGATATGAGCCTCGCGCTCGTGATGCTTGGCGTTGAGGACCTCGTGCGCGATGCCGCGCTTGGTAAGGGCGGCGGACAGCTTCTCGGAGCTTTCGATGGAGACGGTGCCCACCAGGACCGGCTGTCCCTTGGCGTGACGACGCTCGACGTCGTCGGCAACGGCGTTGTACTTGGCCTGAATGGTGCGGTACACCAGGTCCTCGTGGTCCACGCGCTGCACGGGCTTGTTGGAGGGGATGACCTCGACGGGCAGCTTGTAGATCTCGCGGAACTCAGCATCCTCGGTAAGTGCCGTGCCGGTCATGCCGGAGAGCTTGTCATACAGACGGAAGTAGTTCTGCAGGGTGATGGTGGCCAGGGTCTGGTTCTCCTCGCGTACGAGCACGCCCTCTTTGGCCTCAATGGCCTGGTGCAGGCCCTCGGAGTAACGGCGGCCTTCCATAATGCGGCCGGTGAACTCGTCGACGATCTTGACCTCGCCGTTGGTGACCACGTACTGCTTATCACGGTGGAACATGTACTGGGCCTTCAGCGCCTGCTGCAGGTGGTTGACCAGCTGGCCGGAGAGATCGGCATAGATGTCATCGATACCCAGGCGGCGCTCGATCTTCTTAAGACCGCGCTCGGTGGCGGCGATGGTGTGCTTGGCCTCGTCCATGACGTAGTCGCCCGTGGGTTCAACGTCCTCGGTGGCGGTGAGCATGTCGTGCGACACGTCCTCACCGCGCTCCAGGCCGCGCACGGCGCGCGCGAAGTCCTTGTAGGTGCTGGCGGACTTAGTGCCGGCGCCCGAGATAATGAGCGGCGTCCTGGCCTCATCGATCAGGATGGAGTCGACCTCGTCGACGATGGCGTAGTTGTGACCGCGCTGCACGCGCTGCTCGGGACGGGTGACCATGTTGTCGCGCAGGTAGTCGAAACCGAACTCGGAGTTGGTGCCGTAAGTGACGTCTGCCTGGTAGGCCGGGCGCTTGAGCTCGAGCGGCATGTTGTTCTGGAGCAGACCGACGGTCATGCCCAGGTACTTGTAGATGCGGCCCATCCACTCGGAGTCGCGCTTTGCCAGGTAATCGTTGACGGTAACGACATGCACGCCCTTGCCGGCGATAGCGTTGAGGTAGCCGGCCAAGGTGGAGACGAGCGTCTTGCCCTCGCCGGTCTTCATCTCGGCAATATGACCCTCATGAAGCGCCATGGCGCCGATGAGCTGTACGTCAAAGTGACGCATGCCCGTGATGCGCTTGGAAGCCTCGCGCACAGTGGCAAAAGCCTCGGGAAGCATGTCGTCGAGCGACTCGCCGTTGGCGTAACGCTCGCGGAACTTATCGGTCTGGGCGCGGAGTTCCTCCTCGGTCATCTTCTCAAACTGGGGCTCAAGACCGTTGATCTGGTCAACGATCTTGTAGTAGCGCTTAAGGTCCTTATCGGATCCAAAGGACAGCAGCTTTGACATGAATCCCATGTGGTTTTCCTTTTTGGCCATCGCCCACGCCGTGCAGCTGCGGGCGAGTTAAACACAGATGATTGTACTTTAGCCAAACAAGGCGCGGCCTATACGGTCGACCTCGACCGCCACGTAATAACTACGACCAACCTGCCAAAAGGGGACTGGTTTATTTTGGCAGTTTTTATCTGGGAAAACGCTGTATCTCTGCCATTTGGTGCAAACGAACCCGTCCCCTTCGCACCAATCTGGTGCAATGGGGACGGGTTAGCTTGCACCAATAAAGGAAAAGGGCCGCGCACCCAAATGGATACGCGGCCCTTTAGCCACGAATGCGAGCGATTCCTCGGCGAGCTATTTACTCAGCAGCCTCGGTGGTCTCGGCCTCGGCAGCGGCCTCCTCGACGGGAGCCTCTGCGGGAGCCTCGGCGGCCTGCTTGGCAGCCTCCTCGGCAAACTTAGCGGCACGCTTAGCCTTCTCGGCAGCCTTAGCCTCAGCGGCGGCCTTGCGAGCAGCCTCGGCCTCAGCAGCCTTGGCGGCCTTGGCAGCCTTGGCCTCCTCGGCCTTCTTGAGCTGAGCGGCAGCGGCGCCACCGAACTTGTCGGCGAAGCGCTGGACGCGTCCACCGGTGTCGACGAACTTCTGCTGGCCGGTGTAGAACGGGTGGCACTCGTTGCAAAGCTCGACCTTCATCTCGGACACGGTAGCGTGCGTCTTGAAGGTGTTGCCGCAGGAGCACGTCACCGTGCACTCGACATACTGGGGATGGATACCCTGCTTCATGGTAGGACTCCTTATTGGTCAGGCGCTGGTTACCGATCAGCGCATAAGGCGTCTTGGTTTCCGACCAAGACAACAAACTCGGCTATGGTACCACGGCACCGCGCGTCCCACAAAAGGTTCACGGTCTTTTCGGAACGACACGAATCTGACCCATCGAAACACATCTCCACCGTTCCTTCAACTGGGAAAATGCCGTCCCCGGGGCCTGAGAAGGGCCCCGGGGACGTTCGACTGACTGCGGGAACGGCCTTTCCGCTCAATGTGTTCGGCTGAGATCGGAAATCAACCAAACTGAACTAGGTTCAGTTGACATGGTTAAAAACGAGGGGCGACGCTTTTGCGTCACCCCTCGTCCCGGCCGGTTGCTTTAGTTGTACACACGGTAGTTACACTTGAACTGGGTTATGTGTCCATAGTTGGAGCGGTACCAACCCGACGTATAGCTGATTGCCTCTGCGCCTAGATAGTCGTAGCCCTTGTTGTAGCGAAGCTGACGGTAGGTCGTGTCGTACCCTGCTACGTAAAACGTGTCTCCAGAGAAGGCTTTGTACCGGTCCTTAACCGTCGAAGCCATGTACGCGGGTTCGACATCGCCTTTCTCCCCGTTGAGCGCATAGACGGGTGCCGCGATTCCGCATAAAGCCGTTGCCACGAGGATGGCGTAGACAGCCATGCGCGACGCATTGGACTTCAGCTGTTCAAATAGTTTCATGTCATTCACCTCGCTCGTATGTATCGAGGTATTCCTGCTTGAGCGTCTGCGAGGACGACTTGATCTTTTCCACGAGCGTGCCGGCCTCGATGAAGTAGAACGAGTTGGTGAGGTCTGCCAGGTCGTCGAGCAGATGGCTTGAAATGAGCACGCTTCGTCCCCGCGCCACCTCGCTGCACATCGCGTCGCAGGAGGTTTTCCGTTTTCCCGGATCGAGGCCGTTCAGCGGTTCATCGAGGATGAGGTACGGGCAAT
>CALDEU010000054.1:0-14387 GCA_937942395.1 uncultured Collinsella sp.
GGGGGGGGGGGGGGGGGGGGGCGGCCCCCCCTCCCCCCCCCCGCCCCGCGGGGGGGGGGGGGGGGTTTTGTGGTTTTTGGGCGGGCCCCCCCCGGCCCGCTTTGGGTCGTCGCGTGCTCGCTACAGAAAAGCTGATAAAAAAGTTTGTGTGCCGCCCCTTATGGGGCGGCACGTTTTTGTGGGGGCCGGTTGGGGCGGTGACGTTGCTTAGAGGGTACACTGGGTAGCGTTGGCTATTCGTTTCCTCTTGTGAGGTGTTGGTTATGGGTAAGAAGTCTCGGGCTCGGGTTGCTGCGGCGGGGACTCGCAAGGATCCTGGTCGTCGGGTTGCCGAGGGTAAAAAGGTCGATCGTGTCGAGAAGGACAAGAAGGTTGGCGCGCATGCTCATCCTGAGTGGGCGCCTCACCTCAATACGGCTAGCGAGGATCTGACTGCTAAGTTGTTTACTCTGGTCGAGGTTATCTTGGGCGTGGTGCCCGTGGTGGTCATTGGCTTGTTCTTGGCTTCGAAAGATGCCACGAGTGTCGATAAACTCACCGATGTCTTTTCTCAGGACCCCTCGATGGTGGTTACGTTTATCTCTGCGTGCCTGCAGCCGTTTGTGGCGTACATGTTGTACATGATTTATCGCAAATACTGCGAGGGCGACGCTGGTTTTGCCGCCGGCAACCTGATCGGTCTTTTGTGCTCCGAGATCCTACTGCTCAATATCCCAGGCGTCATCGGTATGGGCATCTTGCTGTGGCGTGTTTGGCGCAACGTCGCCCCGCACTTTGAGAGCTGGTTGTTTGAGCGCCGTGCAATGGGCGTACTGGCAGACATCGCGGGCTCGCTCGTGATTTTAGCCTTGGCGTTTATATGCGCCACCGCCGTCCGAGGTCTCGCGGGCATGTAAGGCTGATTAGAAGTTTGCGTGCCGCCCCTTTTGGGGCGGCACGTTTTTGTATGGGTCCCTGTTTCCACATTTTTCGTCAAGCTTTTGGTTAGATTTTGGTCAGTTGGCGTAAAGGCGGAAGTCCAAAAGATTGCTGGCGAAAAAAGCTCAAAGAAAGTGCTGGTAGGGGAGTTGTTGAGCTTTTCGACAGTTTTCTGACCAAAGAATCTTTGCGGCTATTGCCACGGATTTCGTTGCTGCGGCCGCGATGGTGCGGGATGCTGGGCGCAAGCGTCGAATGCTCCGATTGAGGAGGCCAACATGGACCTGTTTCTTGAGACCCCGCAGCAACAAGCCGAGCGCATGTTGCGCCAGCAGCAACGGCTTATGGAGATGCAAATGCAAGGGGCGGCTTGCCAGTCTTCTACGCAAAACGCCGCGCCCGCGGTATCGTCTGCGGGTGAGGTAGACCCAGGAGCCTATTCCGTACAGCAAGATTCATATGCGCAGGAGCTTGCGTTCGACAAGCGTCGTGCGCGTCGCCGTCGCTGGGTCCAGCGCCTGCGCACGCTGGCGATGATCGTGCTGATCCCGTTGGGGCTCGCGGCAATCTTCTTAGCCTCATATGCCCTCACATGCATTCTCAACGGCGCCTCGCCCAGCGAGGTGCTCCAACATCTGTCAGCCCTGGGCCAGCGCCTAGGCGACGTCATAACAACCATCCGCACCGGCTGGGAGAGCTAGCGTTTTAGCGTCCGCGGCTCTAAGAGAAATTTGTCTGCAAGGCAGTGAGTGATCCGTGTGTGTGGCGGGGTAAGATTGATCGCGGTTTTGATTGATGACCGATTGAGTTTGTTGGGCGGAGTCTATGTCTGCTATTGATATCGTGCTTGTTGTGATCGCCTTGGTGGCGGTGGGGGTTGCTGTGGCTTGCGCCCTCCAGCTCAAGAGCCTGCGTGCCGAGTTGCGGGAGCGTGGCGACAGTAGCGCGGAAACGCTGGCAGCACTCGAGCAGGCCAACAACGCGCTCGATGCCCTGAACGTCGCGCTGGCCGAAACTCGCCGCACGGCCAACGCCATCGCGCAGCAGCAGACGACAGATGCGGCCGTGGAGCAGCAACGTTACCTGACCATCGCACGTGAGTTTTCGCAAGCTGGTGACCGGATGGATGACCTGCGCCGCGAGACGGCCCAACAGCTCGGTGCCAACCGCGAGGGCATCGAGCACCGCCTGGACAAGGTGCGCGAGACGGTCGATGCCCAGCTGGGTGCTATCCGCAAAGACAACAACGTGCAACTCGATCAGATGCGCGCGACGGTGGACGAGAAGCTCTCCCGCACGCTCAACGATCGCCTGTCGGCATCGTTTAAGCAGGTGAGCGACCAACTCGAGGCCGTGTACAAGGGCCTGGGCGACATGCAGTCCATCGCCACTGGCGTGGGCGACCTTAAGCGCGTGCTGGGCAACGTGAAGGCGCGTGGCATTTTGGGCGAGGTGCAGCTGGGTGCAATTCTGGCGGACATCCTTACGCCCGACCAGTATCTGGAAAACGTCGCCACCAAGCCCGGCGCCTCGGAGCGCGTTGAGTTTGCCGTCAAGCTGCCGGTGGACGAGGGCGATCCCGTGCTGCTGCCGATCGACTCCAAATTCCCGGGCGACGCGTACGAGCATCTGCTCGACGCCCAGGAGTCGGGCGATGCGGAGGCCGTTGCCACGGCACGCAAGACGCTCGATATGATGGTGAAGCGCGAGGCCAAGGACATCTGCGAAAAGTACCTGAGTGTGCCGGCAACGACCAACTTTGGCATCATGTTCGTGCCGTTTGAGGGGCTGTACGCCGAGGTCGTCAGCCGCCCCGGGCTTATCGAGACCCTGGGCCGCGACTATCACGTCAACGTTGCCGGCCCCAGCACCATGGCGGCCATTCTCAACAGCCTGCAGATGAGTTACCAGACGTTTAAGCTGCAAAAACGCACCGACGATGTACTGCGCGTGCTCTCCGCTGTCAAGGCCGAGCTGCCGCGCTATCAAAAGGCGCTGCGCCGCGCCCAGCAGCAGATCGAGACCGCGGGCAAAACGGTCGAGGGCATCATCACCACGCGCACCAACGTAATGGAGCGCAAGCTCAAGGACATCGACGCACTGGAAGACGCCGACCAAGTCGATGAGATCTTGGGACTCACGTCCGCGAGCCTTCTCGCGGACCAAGAAGACGAGGACTAATTGCAACAAGACGGTGGGGCACCGGCACAAACGCGGGCGCCCCACCGCTTTTCGTATCGCACTTGTCTGAAGCGTGCTCCAATGTGCAACAATGGCGTTTCGCCCTATCAGACGCGAAAGGAAGCCCATGTCTCAGAGAAGCACCAGCCCGCTCAGCCGCTCCACCGTGCGCCGCACGCTGCAGCGGTTTTGGGGTGTCACGCGCACGCAGCCGCTGATTGTCTTTCTCTCGGTGTTCTCGTCGGCGGGCTACATCTTTTTGCTGACGTTTGCCAATACCTATGTGATGGCCCTCATTGTCGACCGCGTTCAAGCCGGTCCCGTGGCGGGTGACCAGGTGTTTGAGGTCTTCGGCCCCTATATCCTGGCGCTCGTACTCGTTAACCTGGTGGGTCAGATCCTCTCCAAGCTACAGGACTACACCGTCTACAAGCTCGAGATCGCAGGCAACTATCACCTGGCGCGTCTATGCTTCGACACGCTCTCCAACCAATCCATGACATTTCACACCAGCTGCTTTGGCGGATCGCTCGTGAGCCAGACGAGCCGTTTTATGAGCGGCTATACGGGGCTGGTGGACGTGACGGTGTATTCGCTCATCCCCACCATCACCTCGGTCATCTGCACGGTGGCGGCGCTCGCCCCGGTGGTGCCCACATTTACCGTGATCCTGGTGGGCATCATGGTCGTCTACATTGCGTTTGTCTGGCTTATGTACAAGCGCATCATGCCGCTTTCGGCCGCGACGTCCGCCGCGCAGAACAAGCTCTCGGGCGTGCTCTCCGACGCGGTCACGAACATCTTGGCCGTCAAGACCTGTGGGCGCGAGGACTTTGAGCGCGACCTGTTCGATACCGCCGACCGCGCCGCACGCGACGCCGAGACGGTCTCGATGCACGCCATGATGCAGCGCAACTTTACGACCTCGGGCCTTATCGTCATCACCATGGCCGTGGTGAGTGGGTTCGTGGCGGGCGGCAACGCGTGGTTTGGCATCTCGGCCGGCTCGCTCGTCATGATCTTTACCTACACCTATAACCTCACCATGCGTCTGAACTACGTAAGCTCCATGATGCAGCGCATCAACCGCGCGCTCGGTGATGCGGCCGAGATGACGCGCGTGCTGGACGAGCCACGTTTGGTGGCAGATGACCCGGACGCCCCTGAGCTCAAAGTGACCGAGGGCGCGATTGATTTTGAGCACCTGAGCTTTGCATATCGTGACGCCGCGGCGGGCGAGAACGTGTTCGACGACCTGACGCTTCACGTGGCGGCGGGCCAGCGCGTGGGCCTGGTGGGTAAATCGGGCTCGGGCAAGTCGACGCTCACCAAGCTGCTGTTGCGCTTGGACGATGTGCAGGGCGGCCGTGTGCTCGTGGACGGCCAGGACGTCTCGCGCTGCACACAGCAGAGCCTGCGCCGCCAGGTTGCCTACGTGCCGCAGGAGGCGCTGCTGTTCCATCGCTCCATTCGCGAAAACATTGCCTACGGTCGTCCCGGCGCCACTGATGAGCAGATTCGCGAGGCCGCGCGCCTGGCCAACGCCCTGGAGTTTATCGACCGCTTGCCCCGTGGCTTTGACGCTATGGTGGGCGAGCGCGGCGTCAAGCTCTCGGGCGGCCAGCGTCAGCGCGTGGCTATCGCCCGCGCCATCCTAACCGACGCGCCGATTCTGGTGCTCGACGAGGCGACCTCTGCCCTCGACAGCGAGTCCGAGGCGTTGGTGCAGGAGGCGCTCGAGAATCTGATGCGCGGCCGTACCTCCATTGTGGTGGCGCACCGCCTGTCCACCGTGGCGGCGCTCGACCGCATTGTGGTGCTGGCCGATGGCGAGATTGTCGAGGACGGCACGCATGCGCAGCTCGTCGAGGCGGGTGGCGAGTACGCGAGCCTGTGGAGCCGTCAGACCGGCGCATTCTTGGAGGCGTAAGCGTCTCGGACGTGGGACAATTGTGCCCATAAGTTTATTGTGCCGCTGAGCCGAGGAGTCGTTATGCCACGCGAGACCAATGCCGCCAAACGCGAGCGCGCCATCGAGGCGTGTGAGCGCCTCAACCGTCGCTATGGCCCGGTCGAGTGCTTTTTGGACCACGAGAATCCCTTCCGCCTGCTGATCGCGGTGTTGCTCTCGGCGCAAACGACCGACGCGCAGGTCAACAAGGTGACGCCGCAGCTGTTTGCCCAGTGGCCCACGCCCGAGGCCATGGCCGGGGCGAGCGTGGCTGACGTGGCAGACACCATCAAGTCGCTCGGCTTCTACAAGAGCAAAGCCAAACATGCCGTCGAGGCCGCGCAGATGATCGTCGCCGACTATGGCGGCGAGGTGCCGGCCGACATGAAGGAACTCGTGAAGCTGCCGGGCGTGGGACGCAAGACGGCGAACATCGTGCTCAACGTGGGGTATGGCATCGTGGAGGGCATTGCGGTGGACACGCACGTCAACCGCATTGCGCACCGCCTGATGCTGAGTCCCAAGACGCATGCCAAGGAGCCGCTCAAGACCGAGCAGGATCTGCTCAAGATTTTGCCGCACGAGTATTGGGAGTCGGTTAACCATCAGTGGATCACCTTCGGTCGCGAGATCTGCGACGCCCGCAAACCCAAGTGTGACGAGTGTCCGCTGGCAGATTTGTGCCCCAGCGTGCGCGTAGCGGGGTAGGGCGGAACGCATCTTCGTCTGGCGTTTTTTGCGGGGCTGGGTTTGCCCTTGAGCCGGAGTCCTCTCCATGCGCTACCATGACAGACAATGAAATCCGCCGCATACCCGCCGAGCTTGCCCCGGCGGGCTTTTGGCGTTGCAATGCCGGAGGAACAGCATGCTCATTCACCGTATAGCCGCGCAGCTCTACACTGCCGAGGCACTGCAGACCGTCGAGGCCGGACTCGATGCCGGCGAGGACGTGACGCTGGCTGTGTCGCAGTCGGGCCGCACGCTTATGGCGGCCGCCCAGTTTGCGCGCCGCCCGCGCCCGACGGTCTACATTGTGAGCGGCGAGGATGCGGCTGATCGCGCCGCGCGTAGCCTTGCCGCCTATGTGGGCCTGGCGCACGTGTGCCGCTTTCCCGAGCGTAAGGACTATCCGTGGCGCGAGCAGGCGCCCGACGACGCCGTGGTGGCGCAGCGCTGCGAGGCTCTGGGGCGCATCGTGCGCGGGGACAACTGCATCATGGTTGCCTCGGCCCGTGCGCTGCTGCGCTGCGTGCCGCCGGTCGAGAGTCGCTATTGGGAGTCCACCACTTTTGCGGTGGGCGAGGAGATTCCTTTTGATGAGGTGCCGCAGCGCCTGGTGGGCATGGGCTACACCAATGCCGGCGCCGCCGATGCGCCCGGTCTGTTCCGCGTGCACGGCGACACCGTAGAGGTGTTTCCCGCGCAGGAAAAGGCGCCCGTGCGCATCGAGTTTTTCGGCGACGAGATTGACCGCATCCGCCGCATGGTGAGCTCAACGGGGCAGACCATCGGTAACGAGGACAGTATCGAGATCTTCCCCTGCCGTGAGCTGGCGCTCACCGACGAGGCCGTCCACAACATGCATGTGGCGCTCTATCGCGCCAGCCAGGACGACAGCAAACTGGCGGCGCTGCTCGAGATGGTGGATGCGCGTATCGTCACGCCCGAGCTCGACCGCTTTTTGCCGGTGATGTACGGCCAGACCGTAAGCCCGTTGGCGCACGTGAGCGGCAAGGCGCTGGTGGTTTTGTCCGAGCCGCGCTCGCTGTTCGACGACTGCCTGCGCGCCTACGAGGATATCGAGGCGCGTGCCGGCGAGGCAGGGATTGACCGCCTGGATGGTCTGTACGTGCGCGCCCAACAGCTCGATTTTGGTGCCCAGCAGCGCCTGAACTATGTGAGCCTCATCCGTGCCGGCGGTGCGGTGACGGCCGAGCTCAAGATTGAGCAGCCGGCCATCGCAGGCTCGGACAACCGTTTTATGACGCGCATCCAGGAAGTCGTGGGCAAGCGCTATGCCTGCGTGTTTGCCATTCCCGACCGCGGCGCCCGCGAGTCGATGGAGCTCACCTTTGGCGACGAGGGCATAACCTTTGAGGAGTCACTGACGGCCGCGCCCGAAAACGCCGACGCCATCGGCGACCGCGTGCGCGTGGCAGCGGCGGATTCCACCGACCGTGCCGCACGTCAGGAGGCCCATGCTTCCATTCGCGAGCGTAAGGCCGACGCGCTTAACGCCCGCTCGCTCGAGGCGGGCGCCGCGCAGGCTGCCGCCGGCGCCGCCGTGCCCACCATCTCGCGCGGACGCGTGACCTTTGTCGATGCCGCCCTGCCGCAGGGCGTGGTGGTGCCCGATGCCAACCTGGCCGTGTTCTCGATCGCCGACCTCAACGCCCGCATGGACGCCAACCGCGCGCGCAGCCGCCGCAAGGTTGACATCACGCAGATCACCTTCCCGTTTAAGCCGGGCGACTACGTGGTGCACGCTACCCACGGCATCGCGCTCTTTAGCGAGATCGCGCGCCAGGAAGTGGGCGGCAAGGAGCGCGACTACTTTTTGCTGGAATATGCCGACGGCGACAAGCTCTACGTGCCGCTCGAGCAGGTCGACCGCATCACACGCTATGTTGGCCCCGACGGCGACAAGCCGCGCCTGACCAGGCTCAATACCGCCGACTGGACGCGTGCCACCAACAAGGCACGCAAGAACGCCAAAAAGCTGGCGTTTGACCTGGTCGACCTGTATACGCGCCGCTCGTCGATTACTGGTATCGCCTGTCCGCCCGATACGCCCGAGCAGATCGAGATGGAGGAGAGCTTTCCCTACGACGAGACGCGCGACCAGCTGGAGGCTATCGCCGACATCAAGGCCGACATGGAGGCGCCCAAGCCCATGGATCGCCTGCTGTGCGGCGACGTGGGTTTCGGCAAGACCGAGGTCGCCCTGCGCGCGGCGTTTAAGTGCGTGGACTCCGGCCGCCAAGTCATGGTGCTCTGCCCCACGACCATTCTGGCCCAGCAGCACTACGAGACGTTCTTTGAGCGCTTTGCCCCGTTTGGCCTCGAGGTCGAAGTGCTCAGCCGCTTCCGCACGCCGGCGCAGCAAAAGCGCGCGCTCAAGGCATTTGCCGAGGGCACGATCGACGTGCTTATCGGCACGCACCGTCTGCTTTCGGCCGATGTGAACCCCAAGAACCTGGGCCTGGTGATCATCGACGAGGAACAGCGCTTTGGTGTGCAGCACAAGGAGCAGCTCAAGAACCTGCGCGAGCAGATTGACGTGCTCACGCTTTCGGCAACGCCTATTCCGCGAACCATGCAGATGGCCACGAGCGGCGTGCGCGACATGAGCCTGATCACGACGCCGCCGACCGGGCGTCGCCCCGTGATCGTGCACGTGGGGGAGTACGACCCCGACGTGGTGAGTGCGGCGATTCGCCTGGAGGTGGGCCGCGGCGGTCAGGTGTACTATGTGTCCAACCGCGTCAAGACCATCGACGACGCCGTGGCGCGCGTGCACGAGGCCGCGCCCGAGGCGCGCGTGGGCGTGGCGCACGGCAAGATGAGCCCGCGCGAGGTCGAGGATGTGATGATCGAGTTCGCGACCAAAAAGATCGACGTGCTCATCGCCACGACCATCGTGGAGAGCGGCATCGACAACGCGACCGCCAACACGCTGATCATCGAGGACTCGCAGCGCCTGGGTCTGGCACAGCTCTACCAGCTCAAGGGCCGTGTGGGCCGCTCTGCCACGCAGGCCTACGCGTACTTTATGTTCCCGGGCGAGCTGCCGCTCACCGAGGAGGCCACGGCGCGCCTGACCGCACTTTCCGAGTTCCAGGACCTGGGCAGCGGCATGCGCATCGCCATGCGCGACCTGGAGATTCGCGGCGCCGGCTCGCTTATGGGCGCCGAGCAGCACGGCAACTTGTCGAGCGTGGGCTTTGACCTGTTTACGCAAATGTTGGGCCAGGCGGTAGCCGAGGCGCGCGGCGATGACGACGCCGGCGTGGAGGCGGCGAGCGTGGGTATTAACCTGCCGGCCGACTACTTCTTGTCCGAGGAGTACCTGCCGGCGGTGGACCAGCGCGTGCTCGTGTACCGTAAGCTCGCGGCGGCCGAGGACCTGGAGAGCATCGACGAGGTGCAGGAAGAGACCGAGGCCGCGCATGGCGAGCTGCCGTTGGCGGGACTCAACCTGTTCAATCGCGCACGCATCCGCATTCGTGGCGAGCGCCTGGGGCTCGAGAGCGTCACGCTCAGCGGTGGGCGTATCACGTTTTTGGGCGTCGACGTGCCCAAGAAGGCAGCCTTTGAGCTAAAGACCCGCTATGGCGCGGTGAACTTCCCCAAGAGCCGCAAACTGTCGGTGCCCTACAAGGCGGGCGCCGGCGCAGGCAGCGGCCTGGGTCGCGGCCTCGACGCCAACGACGGCACCGGCCCGGTGGCGGCGGCGCTCATGCTGCTGCAGCAGTTGGGTGCCAGCGACGACGACTAACAAGTAGGGGGCGTGGCGGGAGGAAGTCGTCTTTGTCCCGCCACGTTGCAGGTTGATTCCAGCCCGACCGAAAGGAAAGCATGTTCGGATACATCTATAAGAAAGATGTCGCCATTATCGCGGTTGTCCTGTGCCTTTGTCTGGGCGTGGGCAGCTTCTTCGATTATCAGATCTCGTGCGCGCTGTTCAACATCGGCAGCATGTACGGCCGCTTTATCGAGGCTGCCGGCGAGCTGCCGTTTGAGCTGACGGCGAGCATTGCGGGCGTTATGCTCGTGCGCGCGGTGCGTCCCGATTCCAGAGGGAGCAAATGGCTCACTGCGCTCGGCATCCTCGTCAACGTTGGCTTGGCCGGCTACGAGATCGTTTCGTCCCTGCGGGTTGGCGGTAAGCTCATCGCGGTTCAGCTGGTGCTGACGTTTGTGCTGGTCATCGCTGCTAACCTTGTCGTCTATCGCCTCACGCGCACGACCGAGCCCGACGAGCTCACGCGCTGGGCGTTGATGGTGCTTGTCGTGTGGGTCGCTCAGGCCATCATCCTCAACGTGATTGTCAAGCCGCTGTGGTCGCGCCCACGCATGCGCGTGATCGAGGTGACGCAGGGACTCGAGTTTCAGCCGTGGTGGGTGATCGGCAACCCCGACAAGTGGGCCTATATTGCCGCCGGTGTAGTCAAGGACGGCTTTAAGTCGTTTGCGAGCGGACACACGGCGCACGCGGCAATCGGCCTCATGCTCGCTGGGCTTCCCGCGACGGCCTTTAAGGAAAAGCCGTCGCGCCGTCGTGTGGTCTTTTGGACGGCGGCTGTGGTCGCGGCGCTCGTCGCGTTTGGCCGCATCGTGATCGGAGCGCACTTTTTGAGTGACGTGAGCTGCGGCTTTGCCCTGGTACTGGCGCTTGAGTGCCTTGCCGCGCGCATTGCCTATCCCAGCGGCGTACAATAGCTCCGTTTGAATCATCTGGCCGATACCCGGTAAGAGAGGATTGCCATGCTCGCGTTCAACAACGACTATTCCCACGGCGCACACCCAGCGGTGCTGCAGGCGCTCGTCGACACCAATATGGAGCCGCAGCCCGGCTACGGTACCGATGCACATACCGAGCGTGCCAAGCAACTTATTCGCGAGGCCTGCCAGGCGCCTGACGCCGACGTGTTTTTCCTGGTGGGCGGCACGCAGGCTAACGCGACGGTGATCGACATGCTGCTTGCGCCGTACGAGGGCGTCGTTGCTGCCGAGACTGGCCACGTTGCCTGCCACGAGGCGGGCGCCATCGAGTTTGGCGGCCACAAGGTGCTCACCATCCCCGGCTACGAGGGCAAGATGCACGCCGAGGACCTCGAGAACTATATCCAGGTGTTCTACGAAAACGAGAGCTACGAGCACACGGTGTTCCCGGGTGCCGTGTACGTGAGCCTATCGACCGAGTACGGCACGCTGTACTCCAAGGCCGAGCTCGCGGCGATTCACGCAGTGTGCCAGAAGCGCGAGATTCCGCTGTTTGTGGATGGCGCCCGCCTGGCCTATGCGCTGGCGGCCGATGAGTGCGACATTACCCTGCCCGAGCTGGCGCAGCTGTGCGACGTGTTCTACATCGGCGGCACCAAGTGCGGCGCGCTCTGCGGCGAGGCTGTGGTGTTCTGCGGCATGCGCGCCCCGGCGCATCCCATTCCGCGTATTAAGCAGCACGGCGCGCTGTTGGCCAAGGGCCGCCTGACGGGCGTGCAGTTTGAGGCGCTCTTTACCGACGGTCTGTATTTTGAGATTGGCCGTCAGGCGATCGAAACCGCGCAGGCGCTTCGTCGCGTGCTGCACGAGCACGGCTACCGGTTCTTCTTGGAGACGCCGACTAACCAGCAGTTCGTGATTCTGCCCAACGAGGACATGGCGCGCATTCGCGAGCATGCGGCGATCGAGTACTGGGAAAAGTACGACGAGACCCACACGGTGGTGCGCTTTTGCACCAGCTGGGCCACGACGCAGGAGGATATCGACGCGTTGGCGGCGGTTCTGTAGCCTGATGTAATGACGAGGGGCCGCCTTGCGCTTGGGTTTGGCGCAAGGCGGCCTTTGTTTTTGAGGGAGAAGGGTTGTATGACCGAGATGTCCGATCCGACGATTCGTCTGGCGACGCCCGATGATGCGCCGGCGTTGCTTGCCATCTATGAGCCGTATGTGCGCCAGACGGCGATTACCTGCGAATACGAGGTGCCGAGCGTTGAGGAGTTCGCCGGGCGTATTGAGCGTACGCTCAAGCGCTATCCGTATTTGGTGATGGAGTTGGGCGGGCGTCCGGTAGGCTATGCCTACGTGAGTCCGCTTAACAGCCGCGAGGCATACGACTGGTCGGTCGAGACGTCGATCTACCTGGCACGCGATGTGCGCCATGGCGGGCTGGGTCGCAAGCTGCACGATGCGCTCAAGCAGTGCCTGATCGCGATGGGCATCACCAACATGTGCGCGCTCATTGCCGTGCCGCACGATAAGGACGATGAGTACCTGACGCACAACAGTCAGGATTTCCATGCTCATATGGGATATCGCCTGGTGGGCACCTTCGATCGCTGCGCCCAAAAGTTCGGCCGCTGGTACGACATGTGCTGGATGGAGCTGGTCCTAGCCGAGCGCACACCCAACCAACCCAAACCAACCTGGTTCCCCGACCTTCCCAAACCTATCATTTAGGGACAGGTTTATTTTGGCAGGTTAGCCGATTGGCTCGGTGTATTTGGCGCGGTCGGTGCGTTGGATGCGCTTAGAGACATGGAGCGGTCGGCCGTCGGTGTCGTAGACGTAGTCGGTGATCAGGATCAGCGCCTGCCCGCGCTCGACGTTGAGCAAAAACGCCTCGTTTTGCGAGGCATAGCACACCTCAAAGGTCTTATGTCCCTGTGCTGGCGCGCGATGGAATTCTTGGCGCAGCGTCGCGTAGAGCGAACCGTTGATATCGCGATCGATGAGCGTCTCGAAGCTTGGCGGCAGGTAGGTGGTCTCCAGGCACAGCGGCACGTCGTCCAGGTAGCGCAGGCGGACAAGTTTGACGAGCTTGCTGCCCACGGCGGCGTCAAAGAACTTAGCTATGCTGCCGGCCGCCTTGGCAAAGCCCGAGTCCACGGTGCGCGTGGTGGGCTTCATGCCCTGACCTTCGACCTGCTTGGTATAGCTCGAAAACACTAGGTTGTTCTCGTGGAGCGCGGGCGTGTCGGCCACAAAGGCGCCACGCCCGCGCTCGGTGCGCACCAGGCCCTCATCAACGAGAACCTTAAGGGCGTGGCGCACGGTGCTGCGCGACAGCCCCGATTCGTCCATGAGCTCCATCTCGGACGGCAGCTTGTCTCCGCGTGCGTAGATGCCGGCGGCGATGCGGTCGCGAAGCGTACCCGCCAAGCGCTCGTATTGGCTCAGTTTCTTTTTAGATGAAGCGTTCATGCGATCAGCCTATATTTAACTTGTATGCTTATCTAAGCAAGCATGTATTCAACACAACAATAAAACCGCTGGTATTGAGCTACCGAAAACCTTACCAGCAAAATTTCTAAGATAAATATAGCATACAACTAGTCGACATAACCAAAACATGTATGTAACTTGTATGCCATCGAGAGCATCAAACGAGAAGAAAGGCTGATGCACGATGACTACTCAGGAACAGGTTAAGGATGTCGTCTCCCAGGTTTTGGCTGACAAGGCAGACAAGGGCGGCATCAAGCGCGTCGTGTGGATTGGTGCCGGCGGATCCAACGGCGGCAACTATCCTGCCCAGTACTTTATGGAGCACGAGGCCACGCAGGTCGTGAGCTCCAGCTACACCAGCAACGAGTTCGTGCACGCCACCCCGGCCTACGTCAACGAGAACACCCTGGCCGTCGTCGTGTCCATGCGCGGCACCAAGGAGACCATCGTTGCCGCCCAGGTCGCCAAGGACCACGGCGCCAGCACCATCGCCATCTATGTTGACGAGTCCGGCCTCACCGAGGTCTGCGACTACAAGATCCAGTACGACAGCCTGGCCGTCGACGAGTCCTGCATGGGCCGCACCAACTCCGCCGTCGTGACCATGATCGCCATGGAGCTTACGCAGCAGACCGAGGGCTATGCCGAGTACGAGACCGCTATGGCCGCGTTTGACTTGGTCGACCCCATCTATCGCAAGGCCGTCGAGTACACCCGTCCGCTTGCTGCCAAGTGGGCCGAGCAGAACGCCGACAAGCCCTGCATCAACGTCATGGCTCAGGGTCCGCTCTTTGGTGCCGCCTACGTCTTTAGCATCTGCAACGTGCAGGAGATGCTGCAGATCGACTCCTGCACCATCAACACCTGCGACTTCTTCCACGGCCCCTTCGAGATCCTGGACAAGCGCACCTCGCTGTTCCAGCTCATCAGCGTCGGCCGCAGCCGCTGCAACGACGAGCGCGGCATCCGCTTCGTCAACCAGTACGGTGGCGAGCGCGTCTATCAGCTCGACGCCAAGGAGCTCGGCCTCAACGACATCAAGGACAGCGTGAGCGAGTACTTCAACCACCTGATCTTCGCCCCGATCCTCAACAATGTGTATATGCGCGCGCTCTCCGCCGTCACCCACAAGGACTACATGACGCGCCGCTACATGTGGAAGCTTGAGTATTAGTTACGCGGTTTTACCAAACCGCGTAACGGATCGACGCTGCGCGGTCCGCATTTGGGCAATCTGACGTTCAACTTCAAGGGCGCGACCAGAAGGTCAGCGCCCTTTCGTTTCACGTCACCTTGCCTCAAATGCGGCCCGCTCGCTCATATGACCCAATCCGCTGTCAAGAGCCACAATGGCCCCGCCGACCGCTTGCAATCGGTCGGCGGGGCC
>CALDEU010000055.1:0-7145 GCA_937942395.1 uncultured Collinsella sp.
GACCCGTACCCGTTCTGGCTGGATTAATGGATGGAAACGGGTGTTCTATCGGGACACACATTTTGTCCTATAAGCCGTTTTTGTAGAGGGGTATGGAGATGCACCTACTAGCAGTACATTTTGTGTAATCTGGGCAAACGCTGATTAATTGCTCGTATAATGTCGTCTGTCGAAAGATACAAAAACCTGTACCTTTTTGTGCAACAAAAAAAGCCGCTCAACCAGCGGCTTTTCTTATTTGGGCATAAAAAAAGCGACCGCCCTGTGTGGACGGTCGCCTTTATTAATTGTTGTGAAGTTTGCCTTAGGCGCGGGTCTTGATCTCCTCGGTCACCTTGGCAACAAACTCGTCAACGCTCATCTGAACGGTCTCGTTGGAGCGATCGCGGACGGAAATGTTGCCGGCCTCGACCTCCTTCTCGCCCAGGATGAGCATGTAGGGCACGCGGTCGATGCTGCGGGCCTCGCGGATCTTGTAGCCGATCTTCTCGTCGCGGTCGTCGCAGACCACGCGAATGCCGGCCTCCTCCAGCTTGGCGCACACCTCGTGAGCGTAGTCGCGGCTCTTCTCGGAGACAGGAAGCGCCTTAACCTGCACGGGAGCCAGCCAGGTGGGGAACTTGCCCGCAAAATGCTCAATCAGAATACCGATGAAGCGCTCGATGGAGCCAAAGCACACGCGATGCAGCATGATGGGGCGCTTCTTGGTGCCGTCGGCGTCCACGTACTCCAGGTCAAAGTTGAGCGGCATCTGGAAGTCGAGCTGGACGGTACCGCACTGCCAGGTACGGCCGAGCGAATCCTCCAGGTGGAAGTCGATCTTGGGACCGTAGAAGGCGCCGTCGCCCTCGTTGACCTCGTAGTCCATGTGTAGCTGCTCAAGAGCGGTACGCAGGCCCTCCTCGGCGCGAGCCCAGTCCTCGTCCGAACCCATGGAGTCCTCGGGGCGGGTCGAAAGCTCAACGTGGTACTTAAAGCCAAACTTCTGGTACACGGAGTCGATGAGGTTGACCACACCCACGATCTCGTCGGTCAGTTGGTCGGGACGCACAAACAGGTGGGCGTCGTCCTGGTTAAAGCAGCGCACGCGGAACAGACCGTGCAGGGCGCCGCGCAGCTCGTGGCGATGCACCAGGCCAATCTCGCCGGCGCGTATGGGCAGCTCGCGATAGGAGTGCGGCTTGGAAGCGTACACCAGCACGCCGCCCGGGCAGTTCATGGGCTTAATGCAGTACTCTTCGTCGTCGATGACGGTGGAGTACATGTTGTCCTTGTAGTGGTCCCAGTGACCCGAGGTCTTCCACAGCTGCTTGTTCATGATGAGCGGCGTGGAGATCTCAACGTAGCCGGCCTTGTGGTGGATCTCGCGCCAATAGTCCAGCAGCGTGTTCTTAAGGATCATGCCGTTGGGCAGGAAGAACGGGAAGCCGGGGGCCTCGTCGCGCATCATAAAGAGGTCCATCTCGCGGCCGATCTTGCGGTGGTCGCGCTTCTTGGCCTCCTCCAGCATGTGCATGTGCTCGTCGAGCTCTTCCTTGGTGGCAAAGGCAACGCCGTTGATGCGGGTGAGCATCTTGTTGTCCTTGTCGCCCTTCCAGTAGGCGCCCGAGATGCCGGTGAGCTTAAAGGCCTTCAGCGCCTTGGTGTAGCAGATGTGGGGGCCGACGCACATGTCGATGTAGTCGCCCTGCTGGTAGAAGGTGATGCGGGCGTCGTCGTCCAGGTCGCCGATGTGCTCGACCTTGTACTTCTCGCCGCGCTCCTCCATAAGGGCGATGGCCTCGGCGCGGGGCTTCTCGTACACGGAGAACTTGAGGTTCTCCTTGACGATCTTTTTCATCTCGGCCTCGATCGCGGGGAAGTCGTCCTCGCTGATCTTGACGCCCTCGGGAAGGTCGACGTCGTAGTAGAAGCCGTTGTCGGTCGCGGGACCGTAGGCAAAGTCGGCCTCGGGGTACAGGCGCTTGATGGCCTGCGCCATGATGTGCGCGGCGGAGTGACGGATGACGTGCGTGACCTCGTCCTGCGGGAGCTCGGCCACCGAACCGTCATTGTAGAGTGCCTTCATGGGTATGTTTTCTCCTCTCGGATGCCTGATGCAAGTGCGTGCGATGCGCTCGGCGTTTTTGACTTGCATCATTATAGGCAGGTTGCCTTGGTATACAAGCGCCCGCCGCACCTTAATGGCACGGCGGGCGATTTTCTACGCATGCTTCATCGTGTGGGGGCGGGGTGCGCGTGCTTGCAGCGTGCCCGTAGCTTGCGGCCGGCCCGGCGATGGATGCGTTACTGGATGCGAGTTCGGCAGTAGGGGCAGACCTTCCAGTGCGCGTCGAGCGGGCGATGGCAGCTGGGGCACACGTTACGAACCTGAGTGTCGCACACGGGGCACACGACAAAGTCCTTCTCGATGGGCGCGCCGCACTGCGGGCAGGTGCCGTACTGGGCAAGCTGGCGCTCGCGCAGGGCCATGTCCAGCTCCTGCTCCTCGCGGTCGGCCGCGTAGGAGTGCGGACGCAGGACCAGGTAGGCGATGAGGCCCACAAACGGGATCAGGGCGATGATGCCCCATGCCACGTATGCGCTGGCGCCGCGGCGGCGAGCGTCGATGAACACATAGACGACCGACAGCACGTACAGGGCGATGATAAAGCCCACGAAGGCATAGATGACGCCCATAAGCTGCGGCGACATGAGCTCGTTGATGTATTTGGACATTGAGGTGTACCTTTCGGAATATTTACAGTCCGGTCAAGTTTACCACGGGGTTTGTTTATATGGGACCACGGCTGGGTACGGGGCTGGCGCGGACACAAACATCTCAATCTGTAACAGATGGGAGCGGAATCCGGGTCTAGATGTTACAGATCGAGACAAACGGATGTGCCGCCGAGCAAACGTCTCGATCTGTAACACGTAGGACCGTAATTCCCCTCTTACTGTTACAGATCAAGACACTCAAAATCCGTCGGAAGGTTTGTCTTGATCTGTAACATATACAACCCAAATCATCAGCTAACTGTTACAGATTGAGACAAAAGAAAACGTCCGGGCCGAATGTCTCAATCTGTAACATTTACTCAGCAAAAACAGGTCTAACCGTTACAGATTTAGACATTCGAAACCGACTGATAGGTTCATCTAAATCTGTAACGTCTAGACCCCAAAACGGGCCCCAGATGTTACAGATCGAGACAGATGAATCTCTCCCTGACTTTAAATCTCAATCTGTAACACGTAGGACCGATTTTCTCCTCTTACTGTTACAGATCGAGACAAACCCCTGACACCAGGGGCGACAGAAGAGGTCACCGATGGTCCCAAGCCTCCCCTCGCCTGCCGTTGGCGGATGCAGCGGGGCTGTTCGCCGCATTGCCGCCGCACTGGAGGTGTGCAGACCGTAGGATAGTCCTATTGACGGCCTGTCAACTCGTCTGGGAGGCACCGTGACGGAAACGTATGATATCGCAATTGTGGGCGCGGGCATCACCGGGTGCGCCATCGCGCGGCAGCTCGCGCGCTATGACTTGTCCATTTGTGTGGTCGAGGCGGCCAACGACATTGCGCTGGGCGCGTCGAAGGCCAATGGCGGCCTGGTGCACGCCGGCTACGATCCGGCGCCAGGCACCGTAAAGGCGCAGGTCAACGCCCGCGGCTGCGAACTGTATGGCACCTGGTCCCAGGAGTTAGGATTTTTGTTTTGCCGAACCGGTTCGATGGTACTGGGCTTTAGCGACGAGGACCACGCACACCTGGAGAAGCTGCGCCAGAATGGCCTTGCTAACGGCGTGCCCGAGCTGTCGATTATCGACCCCGAGCACATCCATGAGCTGGAGCCGCGCGCGAGCGCCCAGGCCACGTGTGCGTTGTGGTGCCCTTCAACCGGTTATGTCGACCCATTTGAAGTGGCCATCGCCGCGCTGGAGAACGCGGTCGCCAACGGCGTGACGTTTATGCGCTCCGCACCGGTTGAGGCCATTGATGTTGCTGGCTCGCACGACGAGGACGTTTCAGCCGACGGCAAGGTCCGCGCACGCTTTACGCTGTTGACGCCCGCCGGCGACGTGCGTTGCCGTTACCTGATCAACGCCGCGGGCAACGGCGCCGCGGACATCTCGCATATGGCGGGCGCCGAGGACTTCCAGATGGTCTGGCGTCAGGGCAATATTGTGGTACTGGACAAGGAACCACGCGCGCTCATGCCACTCTATCCCGTTCCCACGCCGGTGTCCAAAGGCGTAATCGTCACGGGCACTGTACACGGCAACACCGTGATTACCGCGACCGCTGCCGTGCGCGAGCCCGGCGACACGCAGACCTATGCGAGCGATGTTGACGCGCTGCTGAGCGGCGCGCGCAAGCTGGTGCCCGACCTGGACACGCGTCGCGTGGTGCGCACGTTTGCCGGCGGTCGCCCGGTCATTAAGGGAACGAACGACTTTTTTATTGGGCAGTCGGCCCTGGTGCCAGGCCTGTTCCAGGCGGCGGGCATTCAGTCGCCAGGCGTGGCGAGCGCGCCGGCCATTGCCGAGCGCATAGAGCAGGTGCTGCGCAATGCCGGCATAGCCCTACGCGAACGCGGCGACTGGGATCCCATCCGCCGCGCGCCGGACGACTTTGACCGCGCCCCGCTTGCGCGCAAGGAAGAGCTCATTGAATCCGACCCCGCGTGGGGGCAGATCGTCTGCCGCTGCGAGACGGTGCCCGAGGCCGAGATCGTGGCCGCGATTCGACGCCGCCCGGGTGCGGTTTCGGTCGAGGGCGTCAAACGCCGCTGCCGCGCGGGCATGGGCCGCTGCCAGAGCGGCTTTTGCCAGAGCCGCGTGGTGGCGATTCTGTCCCGCGAGCTGGGGTGTGACCCCAGCGAGGTGCTGCTGGAGGACACTGGCTCGTGGCTCGTTGAGGGACCTTTAAAGGGGGTGCGCTAGGATGGCGGCATTCAAATCGAGCGCGATTGATAGCGGCGCCGTTGAGGCCGTGGCAACGCAGGCGTTCGACGTGGTCGTTATCGGCGGCGGACCTGCCGGCATGGCGGCCGCGCTTGCCGCGCAAAATGCCGGCGCGCACGTGGCCATCGTGGAGCGCGAGCAGCATCTGGGCGGCATCCTGCGCCAGTGCATCCACCCTGGTTTTGGCCTTTCGCACTTTAAGCAGGAGCTCACCGGCCCCGAGTATGCGCAGCGCTTTATCGACCAGGTGCGCGCGACCGACATTGCTCTGTTCTTGGGCAGCATGGTGCTTGGGATTGATTCGGGTGAGGGCTCGGGTGCGGCCGCGAGCGCGTCGGACACGGACAAGGACGCGGGAGCCGCCGCAGTTCATACCGTCACGCTCATGAGCCGCGCCGGCATGTTGCAGCTCACCGGACGCGCGGTCGTCCTTGCCATGGGGTGCCGCGAGCGCACGCGCAGCGAAATCAAGATCCCCGGCAGCCGTCCCGCCGGCGTGTTTACGGCCGGCCTGGCGCAGCGATACATCAATATCGAAAACCTCAAGCCCGGCTCGCGCGCCGTCATTTTGGGCTCGGGCGACATCGGGCTGATCATGGCACGCCGCTGCACGCTCGAAGGGATTTCCGTCGAGGGCGTGTACGAGCTCATGCCGTACGCCAACGGCCTGCGCCGCAACGTCAAGAACTGCCTGGACGACTTTGGCATTCCGCTGCACCTGTCCACCACCGTGACGCGCGTGATCGGGCACGATCGCGTGGAGGCCGTCGAGGTAAGCCAGGTCGACGAGCACCTGGCGCCCATTGCCGGGACGGAGCGCATCGTTCCGTGCGATACGCTGCTGCTTTCGGTGGGTCTGATTCCCGAGAACGAACTTTCGGTGGGCGCAGGCGTTGAGCTTGACCCGCGCACGCGCGGCGCCATGGTGGACCAGAGCCTGCAAACGGGAGTGCCAGGCATCTTTGCCTGCGGCAACGTACTGCACGTGCACGACCTGGCCGACAACGTGACGACCGAGTCCGAGCGCGCCGGTGCGGCTGCGGCGGCGTATGCGTTGGGGAACGGAGCGAATGTAGAAACCAGCCCTGCGGGCCCGGGCTGCCAGCTCACGGTCTCCCCCGCCGGCGTTGCGGGCTACGCACTGCCCGGACGCATTACGGCTGCGGCACCCACCAAACTCAATTTCCGCGTACGCCGACCGGTCGACGCCGCCCGCGTGCGCATTCTGGCAGGTGACGAAGAGCTGTTTGCAGGCAAGGTCCGCCCGTTTAAACCGAGCGCAATGGAGAGCTTCCCGCTGCCGGCAAAGGTGATTCAGCGCGCACTCAACCTGGGTGTTAGCGAGATTGTCCTGTCCGTCGATCCCGTAGAGGAGGCGTAAGACCATGAGCATAAACGCGATCGAAACGCTGCAGTTCAACTGCACCACCTGCCCATCCGAGTGTCTCCTGACCGTAGAGGTAGAGCGTGACGCAGACGGCGCCGTTGTAGAGGTGCGCTCCGTGACCGGCAACAGTTGCCCGCGCGGCGATACGTTCGCGCATCAGGAGCTCACCTGCCCCATGCGCGTGCTCACCACCACCGTGGCCGTATCCGGCGGCGACGAGGCGCTGCTGCCCGTACGCACTCCCGAAGCCATCCCGCTGGCACTCCACGCCCAGGCCATGGACCTCATCCGCGGTCTGGTCGTCGAGGCCCCCATCCGCATGGGCGACGTCGTGCTGGAGAACCTCCTCGGCACGGGCATCGACCTCATCGCAAGCATGGACATCGCCCCAGCCTAAGCAGCTCATTTGGGACGGGACTCTTTTAGCTACCCCGCCATACACCCCGCCCCTCCTCAATTGCGGTGAAATAGTTCCTGATTTCCGCCAAAACCCCGGCATCCAGGAACTATTCCACCACAACTATCCTTGGAATCGGTATTTAGCCTGTGCCTACTTTAGTGCCATTTCAAAACCATGCCGGATTACGGGGCTGATTCGGAGACTCCCATCCATACCGGCAATTTTCGATTTTTGATAAGCCGTCTACCTGCGGTTTTAATTTCGCGATTTTTTCCATGGTCAAGTAATACAGGTCCAGCCCCGTAATCCGCCATGCTTTTGGAACCAGCCCATTAATATGAGAAAGCCATTGTCAATAGGCGTGTTTGTTCGAGCCCGGTTTTAAACCGGGCTTTTTCGTTTCCCGTCG
>CALDEU010000056.1:0-4226 GCA_937942395.1 uncultured Collinsella sp.
CCATGCCGTCCTCCGTCGCCAGGAGGAAGAGCTCGACCTTCTCCCTGCTGTACATGCGAACCTCCAGTCCGGACCGCCCCGCGGTCCAACTTTCTGTCCGCACCCCCACTGTACCGTCGGCTGGGTAACTTTTTCTACGATAGCCTCCATCGCTCTGTCTCACCATCACGACATACTCGTCCTGTTCCGTGAGGTATCCAAAAGATAGCGCCGCTTTGCCGTCAAGGCGTGAATCGGTCTTGAGCGAAGCCAAGGGATGGGTCTCGACGACCTCGGCGTTTTCGTCTACGACTGCGGTATCTGTCGGAACGCCTGCCTGCAATAAGGCCAATAGAACCAATCCCATGATTACAGCCAAGGCGCTACACAGATCGAATCGCTTTGGGGATGACTTATGCGCCGTTAAGACGGCACTTAAAATGTAAATCATCCAAGCCAAACCAAAAGCGAATAATATGACCCTAATCCAGAAAACCAATTACAGCTCCCGTCAGTTCTTTAATCTCGAATTCCAGCGGCGTATCAGCAGTTTCCGTGCGGTATCCTCGGCATCATCCACCGACTCGGCGACCCCATCGGGACCGATCAAAAGATTACTGAGTCTAGTTTTCCAGCGCAAGGATACACGCCCTGATGTATGCGCTGGCAGTGAGGTTCGACGGGAGGATCTCAGGATGTGCGGCGCGAGCGCTCACGAGTCCGGTCATGAGGCCCTTGTAGACCTCATAGTGAACCAGAGCCGTTCGGCTATAGCGCGTTGCACTCATAGATCGCTTGGGGTTATCCAAAACGGAAAGATCGAGCTCCCCGCCGCTGATTCGGTCGCGAAGCGCATCCTCGACGACACGACTGACATTGGCGTCCCTCCTGGGGCCGCCTTTCAGTTTGAGCTCGAGAACGCGCCTCTCAAGGATTTCAGCCTCGAGCGGCGATGTCGAGAAGGTAACCCTCTCTTTTTTGGAACCCGAAGACACCTTGCTGGCAGCGGGAGCCGCCGCGGGTTTGGTTTTGCGGGCACTCGTGGGGGAAGCGGGTGATGCGGCGACGCTGTCCTGAACAGGTTCTTGCGGGGCGGGCGCCGCAGGACGGGGCGCAGGACGGTTCTGTGCCCCAAAATTAGGCAAGGTAAAGCGCGGGGCATTGCTCATCATGTCGCCTACAAGGTTCTCGGGCAGGTTGGAAGCCATAACTACTCAACTCCTTCGGTTTCGCCGGCGGCGGGTTTGAGCTCACACCAGTTCATGATGTTGCCCACAAGGACGTCGTACTCGAATGCCGCGCCTTTGAGGACGTTCATCTCGTAGATGCTACGGCCATTCGCCTGCGCATCCTGGATTGCAACAGTTATACCGATTCGGCGCTGGAAGACCTTGAGCCCCATTTTTGGAAACTCCTCGACCATCTGAGCGGCAAAGGCTCTCGCGAGCTTGGCGATACCGCGATAGAGCGTGATGAGGACGGCAGGGGCGCTCATCCACGCGACCTCATAGGAATCAGATACCGCGCTGAGGAGCTCGAGGGTCTGCTCGACAGCCTCGGTGCCAAGCCTGTCGGCGGTAGTCGGAATGACAAGATGGGTTGCGGCAATGGTGGAGGAAATCGTCGAGAAGGTCATGCCGGGCTGGGTGTCAACCACGACGGCATCGAAGCCGTGCTGGGAGACAGCCGACTCGATTGCGCGCGTCAGGGAGTACTCATTGATCTCGTTGCCCTCAAGGTCCCTTTCGTCGGCGACGTTGGCAAGATCGAGATCGCCGGGGACGGTCGCCTGCCCATCCTCGGTGCAAACCACCTGGACGCCCTTGAGGAAGCTGGAGCTGCAGCAGGTGCCTTTCGCGACGCAATCCGACTCGATTCGCCCGAGGGAGCCCTGGGGATCCATGTCCACAGCCAAGACCTTAAGGCCGCGGCGGCGAAGCCCATCGGCGATGGCATCTGCGGAAGTCGTCTTACCGACGCCTCCCTTTTGATTGGTGAACACGATCACAGGGGTGAAATTCGGCATGGTAATTCCTTTCAGCTGAAATTGAAAACGATTTGAGCCAGGCAATACCTAGGAGCGACTGGCGATGCTCATGACCACAAGGGCGATCGGGATGGCGATGAGGCACGCCGCCGCTCCGACAATGAACTGAAGGACGGCGTAGGCGAGCCCGCTCGCAAAAAAGGCTACGAGCGCGCCGAGCCCCAAGATGTATTTGATGATTGAAATGTAATTAGGATAAGAAGACATATAACCTCCAATGCCCTAGCTGGACCGATGGCGGAAAACCGCATTGAAGGTTGTAATTAAATAATAACAGCACTACGTCACTGATGAACTATGAAACAGATGAATAAATGAAACGCCGAAAAAGATAAAGGTGCTAAAACGGAATACCAGAACCTCAGAAAATACGAGGAAGAGAAATACGTATTCAATGAACTAATGAAGGACGTAAAAACGTAACTGTGTAATAACGTAGCCGTGTAATTGCGTAACTGTGTAACTACGTAACAGTGTAATAACGTGACTGCGTCATAACCCAATATCAAATCATTGTACTTGTGCCTTACGTCCTCATCTTGAGTAGCCTTCCTATAAAGGCCTCCACCCGGAATCGTCCTCTTCCCCATCGTCGAATAGCTTGAGCGCGATCGCAGCGGAAGTAATAAGAAGCAGTAAAGCCAACCCATCTAGCTGAAAAAGGTAGCTCATGCCGGCGAGGGCAAGAAGCAGCCCGGCTGCAAGTAGGATAATGTTACGGGTCATATGTGTACCCGCCAAAGGATTACGGCGCTCACGCGGCATCACCAACGATGATGTTGTAGAGATCGTCGTCTGACGCTATCAACGCGACGATATGGTTTCTCCTCCTGATGACGGTCCTCTTCGACACACCCAGGAGCGCGCCGATCCTCTCGCATGTCAGGTTGTCGATATAGGACAACTGGAAGATAGATCCGAGTCCCGGCTCGTAATCGTCCAGTGCCTCGACGACGGCCATTACGAGATTCAATGTCGAATCGATTTGCAGGACGCGGTTCCTCATCCGCTCCCTCTCATTCGATCGGGACGGCAGCTGCCTGAGCGCTGTCTCGCACTGGCTTCTGATCGAGGCCAGATGTCTTAGCTCGGACAAGACGCATCTGACGCGCTCCTCTCGGGCACCGATGCCGCCATCGTCTGATGAAAGAGACGGGTCATGGTTCTCGCCCTCGATCCCGACGATTGCAGATTGTCCATTGCGCTCGGTTCCAATCAGCCTTTCCCACGAGTTCCCTTCCATGTCACTTCCCCTTTCGACATTTATTCAATCGTTCGATCAGCAGCTCACAGCGAAGATGTGGCCTGTTTGCGGGCCAGGTCTATCGCGGCCTCCTTGTTATCGCCGCGATAGACGATTCCGTTCGCATCCACAACCGGATGGACCGGCCCGTCGCCGATGATGAGCCAGGCGCCGTCGGGAGCCCTGCGCAGGTGCTTAACGCCGCGGCCCGCTCGCTGACGTGCAGCCTCGACCATCTTTTGGCAGCCCTTGACACTCGTGTCGAGAAGCCATTTCCGCAGCTGAGGCATGAATTTGTCCTCGCAGCCGGCATCCTTGGCCTCAGCCTGCCGACGAGCCCACGCGGCACCGATCTCGTCGGCCCCGAAGCCCAGACGACGCAGCTCATCGTAGGGCTGGCGTGCGGCGTCGAGCTTGTTGCGGTTGATCGTCTCGTCGGCGATTTTCCTGAAATCGCTTGCGGTATCGACCTGAGAGTCCAATCCGGGATAGACGTCCGGTTGGTCGGTTTGAAAATCCATCCATCCATCCGTCCAATCTTCTGGATAGTCATTACTTATAGGTATATAAGGGGGCTCACCTGAAAAAATTGCAGGTGAGGAAGAATCTTCACGTGAAGAAATTTCAGGTGAGGAAGTAGTTTCAGGTGAAGAAACTTCAGGTGAAAAAACGTCACGTGAAACTTTTACAGGTGAGGAAGAATCTTCACGTGAAGAAATTTCAGGTGAGGAAGAATCTTCACGTGAAGAAATTTCAGGTGAGGAAGTATTTTCAGGTGAAATTCTTTCCGGTGAGGAAGTAGTTTCAGGTGAAGAAACTTCAGGTGAAAAAACGTCACGTGAAACTTTTACAGGTGAGGAAGAATCTTCACGTGAAGAAATTTCAGGTGAGGAAGAATCTTCACGTGAAGAAATTTCAGGTGAGGAAGTATTTTCAGGTGAAATTCTTTCCGGTGAG
>CALDEU010000057.1:0-1380 GCA_937942395.1 uncultured Collinsella sp.
GAGACGCCATTCAGGGCGGCGATCCTCTGGCTGGAGACGCCCCACGTCTTGCCGTTCCATGATGCCATGACGGCCATGTCTATCCCTCCTTACTGCGGGCCAGAAGTGCCGCCTCCCATGCTGTCGGTGTGGGTGTGGCCGGTCAGGCTGATGCCCGTGGCGGTCACGTCTGCCGACGGGACGCTGATGCCCTTGTCCTGCATCGTGAGCGCGCCCTTCTTGACGGTGATGTCGCCCGGGACGATACCGTCCCACTCTCCGTCCATGCGGGAGAGGATGATGCCGGTGCCGTCCTCGAACATAGCATAGGCGACTTCTGTGCCGGGGGTCAGGTTTCCCATCTCTCCGCGCAGATACCACGGGATCGTCAGCGGCCGTGTGACCATGCTGTCGGCGGTGCTTGGGAGCACTCTGGCCGTGGTTTTGTCGCCGTTCCTGTCGGCCTTTCCCTCCACGCTGGAGATCTTGCCCTTCTGGATCATTTGGTTGTTGCTGTTCATCAATATCCCTCCAGTGGCTTGCGGAGGTATAGCTTGCTCCGCGTCTTGACGTAGTCGTGCCGGATCCGGCTGATGAAGGCTGTGCCGTCCCACGACTTAACGCCCTCGGTCGCCAGCGTGACCACAGATCCCGCCGCATAGTCTCGCAGCAGCGAGCCCGTCCAGAGGGTGCCGACGGTCGCGTTTTTGTTGGCGTCCCGGAGGAGGCCCTTGGCGAAGCGGTCGGCCTCGCTCTGGTCAGTCATGCGGAATGGCAGGATCCGGCGCAGCACCTTGTCGCCGCCGTTCGGGGCTGCGAAGGTGCCGGTCAGACCGCCGTTGACGGCTTCGGCCGAGCCGTAGGCGTTGGTGCCCTCGTCGCGGTACTCGAAGTCATTGGCCGGGGTGATGGTGATGGTGTCGACGGGCTGCTGGCTTTCCATGTACGCCTCGTCGTAGACGACCAGCTTGCCGTCATACACCAGAAACGCCGCGCCCTCGAGGGTGCAGCGGTTTTGAAAAAATGCGAAGTCTGCGAGGTTGTTCTGCTCGACGTAGTCGTAGGTCTGGTCGGTGATCCCGTAGGTCTCGAGCGTCAGGCCGTGGCGGCCGGCGATCTCCTGAGCCAGTTGCAGGAACTTGACCTTTTCCCACGATTTGCTCCGCTTATCCTTCGCAGACTGCGGGACGGAATAGGCCCGCAGGGTGATGATGCCGGACTCGGGGACGACGCTCTCGACGAACATTTTGCCCGTCTTGGCAGCGCCGTCCTCGATGGCGATGGTGTCGCCCTTCTTGGGGTTCCACGAGTCCCACAGCTCGCGGGTGTCGTTGAGCTTGAGCAGCAGCTCGTCGCTCTGCTTTTCGGCGTACATATCGTGATAGCAGCGGTG
Organism: uncultured Collinsella sp.; assembly: GCA_937942395.1. Lineage (GTDB taxonomy): Bacteria > Actinomycetota > Coriobacteriia > Coriobacteriales > Coriobacteriaceae > Collinsella. The sequence goes on from CALDEU010000057.1 coordinate 1,373, forward strand.
GACGCTGA
>CALDEU010000058.1:0-14086 GCA_937942395.1 uncultured Collinsella sp.
CATTGTGGCATCCCGAGCCCGCGGAAAGAAGCTGCGCCGCGGGGGAGGCGACCCAAATGGCTTTCTCATATCGTCTTACGTTGCTTCGAACGTTGCTTGAGTGCCTCGGAAAGCCCGACGAGCGCCGTGGAGAACGAGACCAAAGCGGTCAGAAGTCTCACGAAATCAATCAGATCGGTCATGGGCATCACCTCCCATCAGATGGAGGGCGTTGCCCGGCACATGGAACTGCCGCCAACAGTATCAATTCTATCAAAGCGCAGTTAGATATGCGAATGTTTGTTCGTATTTCAAGAGACCAGCGTCACCTGTGACAAAGGGGCTGTCCCTTTGTCACATTATTCGATTACGGTGCAGGAATTCTGCTTGTGCATGGTGGCAAGCATGTGTTTGGGAACGGCGTGGGCCATGCAGCTACCGATAGTCGCGCTCGCGGCGGCCTTGGCCGCGTCACTGCCGTTTTTGGTCGCGTAGCTATGGCGGAAGCGTTTGAGCATGGCAATGTCGTTGCCGCCGTCTCCGTAAACCGCGACCTCGTCCTCGGCAATGCCGTAGTAGCCCGCCAGCCAGGCCACACTCTCGCCCTTGTTGCACGCCACGTCCGTGATCTCGAACATCACCGGATCAAACGGCGCGTTGACCACACGGTCCGAGCGCTCGGCCAAATACGCCTTAAGGTCGCGCTCCAGCTCGGGCGAGGTCACGCGACAGTTGATCTTGCACACATCGTGGCGCAGGATGTCACCGATCGACTGGTCGAAATACTGTTCCTCGTGGTACCCGCCACGTGCACGCATACCGCGCATCACGATGCGCTTGATAGGACTGTCTTTTTTAAAGCCTGCCTGGTGCATCTCGAACGATCCACTCGAGAACATGCCATCGGGCGTGGAGCAGTCAAAACAGATATCCGGAAACTCCTTGAGCAGCTCCTCGGTAATCTGCGAGTCGATGGTCCAGGTCCTGAGCACCTCGCCATGGCTGTCGCGCACGATGGACCCATTGGAGCAGCAGGCGTCGAGTGCCAGGCCCGTAAAGCCATGCTCGCCAATCGGCAGCGTCGAGCGCCCGGTCGCGGGAACCACATGCAGGCCAGCCTCGGTCAGCTCGCGAATGGCACGGCGGATGGTCCCATCTGCCTCGTGCAGGGCGTTCAGCAGCGTTCCGTCTAAGTCACTCGCAAACATCTTGATCATGGATACGCCTCTCCTTCGTCTGCACGATATTGTAGACGAAGGAGAGGCATGCTTAAACAATGCCGTCCCGGCGCGGCGTGCCACTGTCTCCACAAATTCACGGTCCCCCAGCGCCTTAAGACATTCGCCATAAGCGACTTTTCAGCCGATTAAACAGCGCCGTCGTCGACGTCAGCACCGCCAACATGCCTGCGAATACAATCGCCGGAGCCCATCGATCATATGCAAGCCCGTAAACCAATTGGCCAATAGGCGTTGCACAGGAAAGTGTCATATAAACGAGTGCCAGCACTTTTCCGCAGAGTTCCTTTGGCGCTGACCGCTGAACAAATGAAACGATTCCGACCGATGCAATGCTTGCCCACGCCATGACCCATGCCGAGCCGGCCGCAAGCGCGGCAAACGCTAATTCATCAGGACCGCTCAGTAGCGTGACAATAATCGGTACGACTCCAAAACAAATCATCGCAACATATCGACATATGCCCTTGAAGGAAAAACGATGCGGCCAAATACCGACCAAACCACTGCCGACAAAACCACCTAAGCCCATAGCCACCTCAATAATCCCAACAAAGGATGACTGCATTCCGAGATGCTTTGCAACAATAACGGGAGCACCAATCGTTAACCCAACTAACGCAAGGTTCAAAATAGCCGCAAGCAAAAACACAACGAGCAATGATGCGTTTTGAAACAGGTACCGAATCGACTCCCGAAAATCGCTTCGGCATGTCGAGCAAGTCGTACTGTCCCCTGTCATTCCAGATGAGGCATTTTGCTTGAGTGCGCCCCCGAACAGCAGGGCTGACATCGCAAACGTCAACGCCGCGGTTTCGCATAGAGCATCGATACCAAAGCACCCATAGACTGCCGTCCCGACTACAGGCCCCAAGATATTGCTCGCCATGGTTACCTGCGAGACCAACGCTGTGGCACGCTCAACCTTTTCTTGGCCCATCATGTGCACCGTCTCAATTTGAAGCATCGGTTTCAGCAGCGATTGGATGCCATATTGGACGCAAAGCATTGCTGCCACGACAACCGCAAGAGGCAGCGAACACTTCATGGGGATAAACAGCAGTGATGCAGCCATCAGAACAATGCCGAGCACCACAAGAACCCTGCGATGTCTCCCGTGATCCGCCAAGATTCCGCCAGCCGGAGTCGCAAGCACGCCCGGCACGAACGCTATCGCCGCGACAGCACCATATAACGTTGACGAGTCGCTGCAATCGAACAAGTAAAGCGGGCACGCAAAGCACAGTGCCGACAACATCGAATACGCGCACAGCTGTGCAACAAGAAGACCGAAAAGCCTGATAGATCGCACTGTTTTTTGCGCCAACGAGACATTGCTCCTCCGCATTCCAGCCATAAGCCTGCCCCCTATACATACCATTAGTATGTATTTAATGACTTGAAAAGGGCAGCCGTGGCTACCCTTACAAATCAATTACATACCGTCAGTATCTATATTACCACCCAGCACGGTTCCATACGTCCCAAATCTGAGCCGTTGTCTGGAGCACTTCATTACCCAAATCGAGCCCCACCGCGGCCGCCATCTGCGCCAAACATTGCGCGCGAGCGAGCATTCGATCCTTGGTCTCGAGCGGACGGAACAGCGGCAGCAGCCAAAGATTCGCCAACAACGATACGGCCTCAGCCGCTTCGCGCGGGCATTCGCACGCAATGGAGCCGTCGGCGATGCCCTCCTCGATTACTGGCAAGAGATTGCCATCGGCCGACTCGTCAAACGAACCTTGATACTGCATCGCCAGCAGCCGCGAGCTTTTTACCGGATCTGCCGCAGGATGCATGCGAGCCCATAGCTCGATTTGCGGAACGACGGACTCGGGCGCATAAAGTCGTTTGAGCTTTTGAGCTCCCGTCATATTGCCAGCACCGAGTGTCGCGCGACGGTGCTCAGCAATCGGAGCCGTTGCCCGATCAAATGCGGCGTTGAAAATCTCCTCTTTGCTCTTAAAGTGATGATAGACAGCACCCTTGGTCATGCCATCGAGGCGGTCGACGATGTCTTGAATGCTCGTCCCCTCATAACCCTGCGCGCAGAATAGCTCCAGCGCCGCGTCGAGAATCTTTGCGACCGTCTCTTCGGGATATTTATTGCGACCCATAATCCGCCCATCCGCAACGCAAGTCTTATTCCTTATTGCGATATTTTAACGTTGCGGATGGCAAACGGTCGGCCCTACACCGCGGCGGGGCCGTGTTCGCCGGTACGGATGCGGATAACTTCCTCGACCGGCTCGACCCAGATCTTGCCATCGCCGACGGCACCGGTGCGAGCGGCGTTGCAGATGATGTCGACAATGCCATCGACATGCTCATCGGCACAGATAAGGGTGAACTGTACCTTAGGGATCGTGTTGACAAGCAGCTCGTTGCCGCGCACGTATTCCTTCCAGCCATGCTGCGCGCCGCAGCCCTGCACCTGGTTGATAGTCATACCGCGAACATCAGCAGCAAACAGCGCATCTTTTAGAACCTCAAGCTTCTCGGCACGAACGACCGCCGTAATCTTCTTCATAGTGAATTCCTCTCTTCAAAAAAAGAAATTGATTGTCCTTCACATGGCACAGGTTTTCCAGGTGCCGCGAACCAACCTCAGAGATCAAAAAGTTCAACTGACTGGTCTTAGCAGGTTTCCCAAGTGCCGCAGATTGCCGTGAAAGAGGAGCGAAGCGTACTTAAGTACGTGAGCGACGATTGAACGGCAAGGTGCGGTGCTTGGGGAAGCTGCTAATCGAGTCCGGAGAACGAAGGGTATGCGCTCTCGCCGTGCTGACTTGCATCCAGGCCCAGCGCCTCGTCGGCCTCGTCCACGCGCGGGCTGCCGTGGAACAGCGCCTTGACCACCGCGGCGATTACCAGATCGAGCACCAGCACAATAGCGACCGTCACCACAATGCCCAAAATCTGCGAGATGAGCAGCGACATGTCGCCCGTGTAAAACAAGCCACCCTTACCGGTCCACGAGAGCTCCGGCACGCAGAACAGGCCCGTGAGCACGCCGCCCAAGATACCGCCGATACCGTGGCAGCCAAACGCGTCGAGCGCATCGTCGTAGCCGAACTTGGTCTTGAGATGGCTGATGGCCAGGTAGCAGACGGGCGATACGATCAGGCCCATGACCAGCGCTGCCCACGGCTCAACAAAGCCCGCGCCCGGCGTGACCACCACAAGGCCCGCAACCAGACCGGTGCTGGCGCCCACCAGCGTGGGGCGGCCGGTATGCACGAGCTCGACGGCAAGCCACGAGACCATGCCCGCCGCGCTGGCCGTCACGGTGTTGAGGATGGCGAGTGCCGCCACGGCGTCGGCCTTAAACTCGCTGCCGCCGTTAAAGCCAAACCAGCCAAACCAAAGCAGGCCGGCGCCCAGCGCCACAAACGGCACGTTATGCGGACGGTAGCTCACCATGCCAAAACCGCGACGACGGCCGAGCATTAAGCAGAGAATCAGGCCCGTCAGACCGGACGAAATGTGCACTACGTCGCCACCGGCAAAGTCGAGCGCGCCGATGATGTCGCCGATAAAGGAGCCATCGCCGCCCCAAACCATGTGGGCAAGCGGCGCATAGACCACAAGCAGCCAAATGCCCAGGAAGGCCGTCATGGCACCAAACTTAACGCGGCCGGCCAGGCTGCCCGTGACGATAGCAGCAGTGATCATGGCAAATGCCATCTGAAAGGCGATGTTAATGATCTGAGGGTAGGCGGCACCGTCCGCGGCATTGCCCTCGGCCGCCTGCAGCACCTGACCGAGCACCGGCAGGCACAGCAGCTGGTCAAGGCCTCCAATAAACGGGCTGGAACCGTCGCCGCCGTAGGCCAGCGACCAGCCGGCAACAATCCACAGCACACCAACCAGGCCAATGGCGCCAAAGCACATGAGCATGGTGTTGATGACATTTTTGCGCCTGGACAGGCCGCCATAGAAAAACGCCAGACCCGGTGTCATTAAAAACACGAGCATGGTGCAGATGAGCATAAATGTTGTCGATCCCGTATCGTACATTCGCTCCCCCTTGATCGCATGAACGTTGTCGGCGCCCATAATGCGGCCGAGGGGCAACTGGTGTAGACCAGATACGGCGTTGTTAAACGCTGCGTTGTCGAATGGAAACGGTGCCGCAATCTTGGAAACGGCACGGCAACGGACGCGAAACGGACGGGAAATACGCGAGCAAGGGAGCCGTGAGCACGCCCGTCCCGGCTAGCACCGAAACAGCTCGCGGGCGCGGTCGCGGAGGTCGGTAGCTCGGATGACGCCCTCGTAGCGGTTGATACGCAGACGCGGGAAGGCGTTAAAGAAACGTAGGTCGCGGCGGCTGAGTGACACGCTCGGCACCGGACGGCTCATGCGCTTGCCGGCAAGGCGACGACTGAGCGACGGACGCGGCATGCTCGGCGCGGCATCGGCCACGCGGCGGGCGGCAAGCGCCAGGCCGCGAGCACCATCCGAGATAAACGTCGGCATCGAAGCCTTCTCACGAAGGGCATCGAGCGTCGCGTCGCCCAGCTCCGCCAGCCACGCGTTAACGGCACGGCTGCGGATGTGCGTCTGTGCCACCGAGTCGATCGCCGAATCGGGAATACGTTCGAGCATTGAGTCCGAGGCATCGGCAAGCGACTCGTTGATGCGGTCGGCAAGGTCGGCCCGGACTCGCTCCAGCTGATCAGACAGTCGCCGCCAGCTCGCCAACGAGCATACCGCGTCGACCATCATCGCGACCGCGACGATAAAGGCGGACAGCCGCACAATCAGCACCGGCAGATGGCCAAGCAGCCCCAGCAATGCCGGCTCCACTAAACGGCAAATACACAACGCACCCAAGCCAAACGCGCAGGCCCAGTACAGACAGATGCGTCCGTGCAAGTTAAACGGCAGGTGCGAGTAATCCCAAAAGCGAGCGCCCGTTGTTTTTTCCAACAGCACGCCCACGCTGTACTCAATCACACTGCATACGAGCGCTGCAGCGACAAACTGGCTCGACGCGTCAGGAATCCCGCGCAACAGCAGCCAGCAGGCAATGCCGCCCGCGCCATAGATGGGGCAGCACGGCCCCAGCAAAAAGCCACTGTTGGCAAATCGTCCGTGATTGAGCATGGCGCATACTGTCGACTCCCATGCCCAACCGCAAAACCCGTAAAAAGCAAACGAGAGCACCAGTGCCGAGAGTGGGCAGGCGGCAAGCGTCGCGCCGTCAAATGCCATGTCGATCGCGGTCCCCACCGTCTACCCTCTCCTCTTCTCGCTCGAATCTTTGCTCGAGCCGTCACTCGAGCCCTCGTTCGAATCGTTCGCGCCGCCTTTGCGCCGCAGACGACCGGAGACTGTCTCGCGCAGAGCGCACCATTTATCTGCCAGGCATACAATCCAAGCCTCACGACACGTCGGCGGCACTGGCACCAGCGGAAACATATGCCGCACGATAATATTCCGTTCGCGCGGCGTCAGCTCAAAATCTTCCTCCGCACGTGCCAGGGCAAAAAACGGGTGGCGAAAGCCATGCAGCCGATGGCTTGGGTCGGGATCGTGCCAGTCATAGAGAAAGTAATCGTGCAGCAGGGCCCCGCGCAGCAATGAAGCACGGTCGACCGAAATGCCAGCACGGCCCAAGCGCTCGGCAAAGGACAGGCTCGCCCGCGCTACCGAAGTCACATGTGCATAGACCGTCACGTCGCCATGCTGGATAAACTCGTGCGTCAGGTCCAAGCGGCCCGCCTGGGCCAGCTGGCGGGCGGCATAGTCGACCTCGTGCGCGATTTTTTCGGCACGAACGGCATCGGACATGCTGCCTCCTTCCAGCGACTCACGGCGACAAGCCACGGCCTGTGCACAATCGATAAAAACATCATGGAACATATCAGTATGGCATCGGACAAAACGTTTTGCCCCACCAGTTGGCGAATTACCGCGCCGCCGTCACATATCAAACGCCAAAATGTGCGAGACTGTCTTGTGCAATTGTGCCGGCCGAGGGAGTGCCGGCGCACGATCCGCATGGAGTAACCCACAACGATGCTGCTTACGCAAACGACAACGCCCGAGGACGTCAAGGCTCTCGACCGCGCCGAGCTTCCGCTGCTCTGCGGCGAGATCCGTCAGGCAATCCTCGAAAGCTCCGCCGCCGTCGGCGGGCACGTTGCCCCCAACTTGGGCGTCGTTGAGCTTACGGTTGCGCTTCATCGCGTATTTAACTCCCCCATCGACAAGATTGTCTTTGACGTTTCGCACCAGACCTACGCCCACAAGGCGCTGACCGGGCGCGCGTACACTTATATCGATCCGGAGCGTTATGGTGAGGCTTCTGGCTTTGCCAATCCCGACGAGTCCGAGCACGACCTGTTCGCCATGGGCCATACCTCCACGTCGGTGAGCCTGGGCTGCGGCCTGGCGCACGCTCGTGACCTGGCGGGCGATACGTACAACGTCATCACCATCATTGGCGACGGATCGCTTTCGGGCGGCCTGGCGTTTGAGGGCTTTAACAATGCCGCCGATCTCGATAGCAACTTGATCATCATCGTCAACGATAACGACCAGTCCATTGCCGAGAACCATGGCGGCCTGTATCGCAATCTGGCCGAGCTGCGCGCCAGCAACGGCACCTGTGAGCGCAACGTTTTCCGCGCGATGGGGCTCGACTACCGCTATCTGGACGCCGGTAACGACGTGTTGGCCCTCGTCGACGCGTTGCAGGAACTGCGCAATATCAATCATCCCATCGTGCTGCACGTCTCGACCGCCAAGGGCAAGGGTTTTGAGCCGGCCCAGAGCGACCCCGAACACTGGCATCATGTGGGGCCCTTCGATATGGCAACCGGCCGCAAACTTTGCCCGGGCCATCCGAGCGAGCCTGCGCCGCGCACCTATGCCGACATTACGGGCGAGGCGCTCAGCGCCGCCATCGAGCGCGATCCACAGGTCGTTGGCATCACGGCCGCCACGCCCTACATTATGGGCTTTACACCCGAGCTTCGCGCTGCCGCCGGCAAACAGTTCGTCGATGTGGGCATTGCCGAGGAGCACGCCGTGACCTTTGCCACCGCGCTTGCGCGCTCGGGCGCCAAGCCAGTCTTTGGCGTGTACGGTACGTTCCTGCAGCGCGCCTACGACGAACTGTGGCACGACCTGTGCCTCAACGACGCCCCCGCAACCATCCTGCTGTTTGGCGCGTCGATCTTTGGCACCACATCCGAGACACACCTCTCGTTCTTTGATATTTCTATGCTGGGCGGACTTCCCAACATGCGCTACCTGGCACCGGCCTGCATGGAGGAATATCTGTCCATGCTGAGCTGGTCGCTCGATCACCGCGAGCATCCCGTGGCGATCCGCGTGCCCGGCATTGGCCTGGTGAGCCGCCCCGATTTGGCGCCCGCCGAGGACACCGACTACAGCGCCGTTCGCTACAACGTGGTGCGCCGGGGTCGCGACGTTGCCGTGCTCGCACTTGGCGATTTCTTTGAGCTGGGCGAGCGCGTGACAAACCGCTTGGCTGCCGAGTACGGCATCGAGGCCACGCTCGTCAACCCGCGCTTTGCAACCGAGCTCGACCGCGAGTTCCTCGACAGCCTTGCCACCGAGCATCGCGTTGTCGTCACCCTCGAGGACGGCATATTGGACGGCGGCTGGGGCGAGCGTGTCGCGTGCTACTTGGCCTGCACGCCAGTGCGCACACGCACCTTCGGCATCGCCAAGGGCTTCCCCGACCGCTACGACCCCAACGAGCTGCTGGCGCAATCCGGCATGACGGTCGAGAACATGGCCGCCGAAGCGGTACGTCTGCTGAACGAATAGAAAAACCTCCGCAAGGGAAGCACCCCTGCGGAGGTTTTTGTTTTCGCGACGCAATTATCTCAATCTGTAACATCTAGGGTCCGAATTTCCGTCTAACTGTTACAGATTGAGATAAGACATCTTAGTCCCAGACCTTTGTCTCAATCTGTAACAGATAGGGACCTTTTGGCCGTCCAGATGTTACAGATTGAGACATTCGAATTCCCCTGAAGAGAAAATCTCGATCTGTAACAGGTAGAACCCATTTCCTCGTCTAACTGTTACAGATTGAGACAAAGCAGCGAGACAGGCCGTCTGCAAAGCGCTATCTCAGCTGCAATATTCGACGTTTGCCCAGGTAAAACCTGCCAAAATAAACCTGTCCCTTTTTGGTAGGTAGAATAACCCATAAGGTAAGTATGTTTCTGAGTTATTTCATGTTGACCCGTCTGAACGCAATGGGGTATAACTCTACTCAACCGCTAGGGATTTTATTGAGAAAGGTGTTCTCCCATGAGCAAGAACCTCTCCCAGCAGGTCGTTCTCGACCGCCGCGGCTTTGTCGCCGCCACCTTCGCAACCGTCGCCGGCCTTGGTCTTGCCGGCTGCTCCGACACCAGTGCCGAGGCCGACAAGGGTTCCGCCGCCGGCTCCTCCAAGAGCTCCGAGGATACCGAGGCTTCCACCACGCTCGACGCTAAGGCATTCGACAAGCTCGTCGACAACGGCCCCAAGGCCGATGACGATGCCATCGCCGCCAGCACCTGGGCTACGGCCGTCAAGGACGCCGGCGTCTTTAAGATCGGTGGCGTCCAGACTTCCACGCTCTTCTCCCTCCTCAACGAGAAGGACGGCAAGACCCGTGGCTTCGATGCCGGTATCGCGCAGCTCCTGTCCAACTACATCCTGGGCGAGAACAAGGTCGAGATCACCCAGGTGACCTCGGACACGCGCGAGTCCGTCCTGCAGAACGGCCAGGTCGACGCCGTCTTTGCCACCTACACCATCACCGACGAGCGCAAGAAGCTCGTCTCCTTTGCCGGCCCCTACTACTACACCCAGCAGGCCATCCTGGTGCTCGCCGACAACGACGACATCAAGAGCGTCGACGACCTGGCCGATAAGAACGTCGCTGTCCAGTCCGGCTCCAACGGCCCCGCCATCCTGGAGGAGTTCGCCCCCAAGGCCAGCCAGCAGGAGTTCAAGACCGACGAGGAGGCCCGCCAGGCACTCCAGCAGGGCCGCGTTGACGCCTACGTCATCGATAACAACATGCAGCAGAGCGCCCTGGTCCGCGAGCCCGGTAAGTACAAGATCGCCGGCAAGCCCTTCGGCAGCAAGGAGCCCTATGGCATCGGTCTGCCGCTCGATTCCGACGGCGTCGCCTTTGTCAACGACTTCCTTAAGAAGATCGAGGACGACGGCACCTGGACTGAGCTGTGGCAGATCTGCATCGGTGACCGTACGGGCGACACCAATGTTCCCGAGCTGCCCGAGATCGGCGCCTAGGCAGCGAGCCTGGTAACGGCCGCAACGAAACCATACGGAAACGCATGATGCGCTTTATTGCGGTAAACTGTTTCCTCACTGAGTTGTCGGGGCTTCCGTACACACGGGAGCCCCTTTCCTTACCGGCGGGAGGTCCGCATGAGTCTCTCCGAGCTCTGGTCGATCTATGGCCAGAACTATATCGACGCGCTGCTAGCAACCTGGGGCATGACGCTTGAGTCGTTTGCCATCGCCATGGTGCTGGCCGTCGCCGTCACCGTGATGCGCGTGTCGCCGCTCAAGCCGCTGCGCGTCTTTGGCGACCTGTATGTCCAGGTCTTCCGTAACATCCCCGGCATCGCGCTGCTCATCATCGTCGTCTACGCGCTGCCGCCGCTCAAGGTCGTTCTGCCCTACCGCACCTGCGTTATCGTCGCTACGGTCCTTTTGGGCTCGGCCTTTGGCTCCGAGAACTTCATGAGTGGCATCAACACCGTCGGCGTCGGTCAGGTCGAAGCCGCACGTTCGCTCGGCATGAGCTTTAACCGCATCCTCGCCAAGATCATGATTCCGCAAGCGCTGCGCTCGAGCGTGCTGCCCATGACTAACCTCTTTATCGCCGTCATGCTCACCACCGCGCTTGGCAGCCAGGTGCCGCTTAAACCGCAGGAGCTCACCGGCGTGGTGAGCTACATCAATACCCGCTCGCTCGGCGGCGTCGCCGCGTTCTTTATCTCGGCACTCGGCTACCTGGGCACGGCCTTTGTGGTGAGCCACATTGGCAACTATATCGATAAGAAGGTGAGGATCCTCCGATGAGCAAGCACTCCACCTCCGCGCTCACCATGCGCGATGCGCTCTACGAGGCTCCCGGCCCCAAGATGCGCGCCAAGATTCGCATCGGCACCGCCATCTCGCTTGTTGCCGTCGCCGCACTCGTCGTCCTGGTACTGCAGCGCTTTTATGTGACCGGCCAGCTTTCGGTCCACTATTGGTATTTCTTTACGCACCTCACCACCTGGAAGTTCTTGCTTGCCGGCTTTGAGGGCACCGTTAAAGTCGCACTCACCGCCGGCGTCATTGCGCTGGTACTGGGCTTAGCCCTTATGCTCGGCCGCACCAGCGGCATCAAGCCGCTGCAGCTGGTCTGCCGCGTGCTCACCGATTTCTTCCGCGGTGTGCCGAGCCTGCTGTTCATCTACTTCTTCTTTTTGGTGCTGCCCCAGTACAAGATCGCGCTGCCGTCGTTTTGGATGCTCACGCTTCCCGTCGCGCTTGCTGCAGCCGGTGTACTTGCCGAGATCTTCCGCGCCGGCGTCAACGCCGTGCCGCGCGGTCAGGTCGAGGCAGCCCAGGCACTCGGTCTCTCCAAAGCTAAAATCACCTTTAAAATCGTGTTGCCGCAGGCTATTCGGTTTATCATTCCGTCCTTGATTTCGCAGCTTGTGGTCGTAGTCAAAGACACCACCGTCGCCTACGTGGTGAGCTACCCCGACCTCATGCAAAATGCCCGCGTGCTCATCACCAACTACGACGCCCTCGTGTCGGTCTACCTGGTTATCGCGGTCATCTACATCCTCATCAACGTCGCGATCAACAAGGCCGCTGTCTATGTTTCGCACAAGACCGGCGCGACCATCATCCGCTAACGCTTTACCATTTCGAGTCATAAGGAGCCGAGCACCATGGCACAGAGCACCTCTTCCACCGGCAATCAGCCGCTGATCGAGCTCAGACACGTCGATAAGCACTATGGCGATCTGCACGTCCTCAACGACATCAATCTCTCGGTCGACCGCGGCGAGGTCGTCGTGGTGATCGGTCCCTCGGGTTCGGGCAAGTCGACCATGTGCCGCACCATCAACCGCCTGGAAACCATCGATTCGGGCGAGATCCTCATCGAGGGCGAGCCCCTGCCGCAAGAAGGCAAGGATCTTGCCCGCATGCGCGCCGAGCTGGGCATGGTGTTTCAGCAGTTCAACCTGTTCGCACATATGACCGTACTGCAGAACGTCATGCTGGGACCGGTCGATGTGCTGGGTGTCTCCAAGGACGAGGCCCGCGAGCGCGCCATGGACCTGCTGGGCCGCGTGGGCGTTGCCGAGCAGGCCGATAAGGTGCCCGCACAGCTCTCGGGCGGCCAGCAGCAGCGCGTAGCCATCGCCCGCTCGCTTGCCATGCAACCCAAGGCCATGCTTTTTGACGAGCCCACGAGCGCCCTTGACCCTGAGATGATCAACGAGGTGCTCGAGGTCATGGTCCGTCTGGCACAGCAGGGCATGACGATGATCGTCATCACGCACGAGATGAACTTTGCCCGCCGCGTGGCCGACCGCGTCGTGTTCATGGCCGACGGCCAGATCGTGGAAACCGGCACGCCCGACGAGTTCTTCGACCACCCCCAGACCAAGCGCGCCCAGGACTTCCTCAACTCCATCAAGGGTCACTAGCCAGACCGCCCACCCGCCCGCCATGCCCATCCAAACTCGAAAGTTACACCTATGATCGGAACTCGTACTTCATCGTCCTACACCCCGCACGTCGACGTCGCCCCCGCCGACCGCCCACTCATCCTCGTCGCGCCGCGCTGGGAAGAGGCGAAGCCGTTTTTGAGCGAAACGCTCTCCCCCAACGAGGAGATCGCAAGTGTCTTTGTCGATGCCATCCTTGCCGCCGGCGGTCTGCCGCTGCAGATGTCCATCACCGAGGACATTGAGGTTATCCGTCATTACGTCGATATCGCCGACGGCATCGCCATTCCCGGCGGCCCGGACGTCAACCCCAAGCGCTGGGGCGATGATCGACCCTACGACCCCACCCTCTGCTGCGAGATTCGCGATAGCTTTGAGTTTAAGCTGGTCGGCGAGGTACTCCGCGCCAAGAAGCCGCTCTTTACCACCTGCCGCGGCACGCAGCTGCTCAACGTCGCCACCGGCGGCACCCTGTGCATGGACGTGCCGAGCCTGGGTGCGCGCGAGGGTCGCACGCAGTGGCGCCACACCCACGTGCTCAACGATCCCGTGCACCCCGTCGAGGTCGTGCCGGGCTCGCTGCTGGAACGCGCGGTTGGCGGGCACAGGCTAATCCAGACCAACTCCGCACACCACTGTTGCGTCGATCGTCTGGGTAAAAGCACGCGCTTGGTCGCCAAGGCAACCGACGGCGTTCCCGAGTGCATCGAAGTCGAAGGCCAACCCTTCTGCCTGGGCGTGCAATGGCATCCCGAGTACACCTGGCAGACGCTCGAGACCGACTTTAACCTGTGGAAGTCGTTTGTCGAGGCAGCGGCAAAGGTTAAGCTGGCCCGCTAGCTCGCGAATCACACAGACCTAAACCTTCCATGCCAGGGGGGGGCGGACACCAGCCACGGTGCCCGCCCCCCTGTATTTGGTATGCTCGGTATGATTTTCCCTCACAAACAATCAAAGAAATCTCGACCGCAATCGGTCGACGGGGTTGATTTCCGATCTCAGCCGAACACATTGAGCAAATAGGCCATTCCCGCAGTTAGCCGAACGCCCCCGCGGCCCCTCCTGGGGTCCGGGGGCGCCGTTTTCCCAGTTGAAGGAACGGTGGAGATGTGTTTCGAT
>CALDEU010000059.1:0-8145 GCA_937942395.1 uncultured Collinsella sp.
CGCCGCCTGACCCGCGAGGCTGATGCCTGCTTCATCGTGAATGACCATGTCGACATCGCTGTCCTCTGCGAAGCCGACGGCGTGCACGTCGGCCAAGAGGATCTCCCCGTCGAGGCCGTGCGCCGTCTCGTTGGCCCGGACATGATCATCGGCCTGTCCACCCATACCCCTGATCAGGCCCGCGCGGCCGTGGCCTCCGGTGCGGACTATATCGGGGTCGGCCCCATTTACCCGACGCAGACCAAAAAGGACGTTTGCGCCGCTGTAACCCTCGATTATCTTGATTGGGTGGTTGCCAACATCACCCTGCCTTTCGTCGCCATCGGAGGCATCAAGCGCCACAACATTGCGGACGTCATCGCGCACGGCGCCCGCTGTTGCGCCATCGTTTCCGAATTCGTCAGCGCTCCCGACATTCCCGCCCGCGTTGCCGAAGTAAGAAGCGCAATGAAAAACTAGTGTTTTTACAGGCGGGAGGAGAAATTATTCCCTCTCGCCGCCATGTTGCGCGATGGGGGGCGGGCGCATTCCTGTAGTGCTTTGCAGGAAGCGCTTGACCTCCGGCTGATACGGTCATATGTGTTCGACATGAACGGAATCTTCCATACTCCCAAGCGGTTCGCTCTGCTTCTCCTCGCCGCGTTCGCGCTGGCGAACGGTCCCGTGTGGGCCGCTCCGACGCCTGTCGCCGACAAGGGCGGAGATAAGAAGGAAGAGGCCGTATGGGGCGAAATGCCCGCTGGAGCCAAGACAACCTACATCGGCATCCACGGCGGCACTGTGCCAGTCAGCCTGCTGACGGCGGGGGACGGTTCCCCGATGATCGCACTCGTGGGCCTGACCGGAAGCGATTTCCTGAACTTTTTGCGTACCAACGACAGATTGCAGGAAGAGCCCCTGTTTGCCGACAATACAGGGATCTACGCCCCGGGGGCGCACCCTTCGGACATAAGCGACAGCCCCGTACAGCCGACAGCCGCTGACGTACCTACGCCACACCTCACCGGGAATGCGACGCAACCCATAACCGGGAACGCTACACAACCGATGGCTCCAAGCGAGCAGGCAGTGCAGCAAACCGCCGACAACCAACCGACCGAACTTCCGGCAACCGATCCCGCCATTCCCTCTGAGAGCAATGCAACACTGCTTCTGGCGGGCTCTTCTTCCGGGGATATCCCGGTAATCTATGCAACAGGGCGGAATTTTGAACGACTGAGCCTTGTCCCGGCCAACTGGGCTCCCTTTGGTCTGACTGAAAAGGCCCTTTCCCTTGAAGGGGAAGTGAAAGTTCTCGCCCCGCCCAAGATGATGCCCAAGCGGCACACCATAAAAAAGAAACGGCATTAGCCGTTGGATGTCCCCCCTAAGAGGGGGAAGGAGCTTTTCCTTCCCCCTCTTTTTTATACGGCTCAGGCTTTACCCTACCCTTTTCCCGTCCTTTCTTCATGGAAACGGCATGAGAGCTATGCATCTCTATAAGGACATCTCTCCGCCTTGCTCAGAGGTTTTCCGGGCCTCTGCTTACGTGAATGAAAAGATGGAGAGGAAGCGAATGATCCGATTATGGAGCGAACCGGGCGGGTAAAGCTGTAGGAAAAAGAAGCTGGGGGGAAGAAACCCGAAGGGAGGGGGGAGAGGGAGAAAGAGCAGGAGGGGCTTGCGCCTAGCCTGGGGCTTGGGGAGGGGGGGCCTGTGATGGGGATGGGCTTCGGGCAAAACAAAGGGCCGTCCTGGATAGGACGGCCCTTTGGAAATAAAGTCTTGGCGTTGTTCTACTTTCCCACGTAAGAGTGCGCAGTATCATCGACGATGGAGAGCTTAACTGCCGAGTTCGGAATGGGATCGGGTGTACCCTCTCCTCCATGAACACCAAGACAAATCTCTATGTGATATTAATTGATAGGGGGTGGGAAGGGGAAAGTTTTTGAAAAATAAGCCGCTCGGGCTATTAGTACTGGTCAGCTGAGCACGTCGCCGCGCTTACACCTCCAGCCTATCGACCGGGTAGTCTACCCGGGCCCTTCAGCTCTTTCGAGGGGAGAACTTATCTTGAGGCAGGCTTCCCGCTTAGATGCTTTCAGCGGTTATCCCTTCCGCACATAGCTACCCTGCTATGCCGCTGGCGCGACAACAGGATCACCAGGGGTGCGTCCATCCCGGTCCTCTCGTACTAGGGACAGGCCCTCTCAATTCTCCTTCGCCCACAGAAGATAGGGACCAAACTGTCTCACGACGTTTTAAACCCAGCTCGCGTACCACTTTAAACGGCGAACAGCCGTACCCTTGGGACCTGCTTCAGCCCCAGGATGTGATGAGCCGACATCGAGGTGCCAAACCGCATCGTCGATGTGAACTCTTGGATGCGATCAGCCTGTTATCCCCGGCGTACCTTTTATCCAATGAGCGATGGCCCTTCCATTCGGGACCACCGGATCACTAACGCCAACTTTCGTTCCTGTTCGAGATGTCTCTCTTACAGTCAAGCTCCCTTATGCGTTTGCACTCAGCGCCTGGTTTCCGATCAGGCTGAGGGAACCTTTGCATGCCTCCGTTACACTTTAGGAGGCGACCGCCCCAGTCAAACTACCCGCCAGACACTGTCTTTCTCCGGGATAACCGGAAGAAGTTAGGATCTTAAACATGCAAGGGTGGTATTTCAAGGATGGCTCCCCCCATACTGGCGTACAGGGTTCACAGCCTCCCACCTATCCTACACATGCAGGCCCAAAATCCAATGTCAAGCTATAGTAAAGGTGCACAGGGTCTTTCCGTCTTTCTGCGGGTACACGGAATTTTCACCGCGACTGCAATTTCACCGAGTCTCTGGCCGAGACAGTGTGGAGATCGTTACGCCATTCGTGCAGGTCGGAACTTACCCGACAAGGAATTTCGCTACCTTAGGACCGTTATAGTTACGGCCGCCGTTTACTGGGGCTTCAATTCGGAGCTTTGCTTGCGCTGACCCCTCCTTTTAACCTTCCAGCACCGGGCAGGCGTCAGTCCGTATACGTCGTCTTTAGGACTTCGCACAGACCTATGTTTTTAGTAAACAGTCGCCACCACCAATTCACTGCGGCTCCCCGGGGCTTCATATGTTAAACATGTCACCCTAGAGAGCACCCCTTCTTCCGAAGTTACGGGGTTATTTTGCCGAGTTCCTTGGCCAGAGTTCTCTCGAGCGCCTTGGATTGTTCATCCCACCCACCTGAGTTGGTTTGCGGTACGGATTGCTGTGGATAAACTTAGGAGCTTTTCTAGGCAGCATAGACTCAACGGCTTCAGGGCTTGCGCCCACGGACTCGCGTCTCAGATTCGTCCGGCGGATTTGCCTACCGGATATTCCTACACGCTTGCACCGGGATATCCAACACCCGGCCCGCCTATCTTCCTGCGTCCCTCCATCGCGCTACACAACAAGTACAGGAATATTAACCTGTTTTCCATCGGTTACGGCTTTCACCCTCACCTTAGGATCCGACTAACCCTGGGAAGATTACCTTTACCCAGGAAACCTCGGGTTTTCGGCGAATATGTTTTTCACATATTTTATCGTTACTCATGTCAGCATAATCACTTCACTGCAGTCCAGCATGCCTTCCGGCACACCTTCAGCCCGCAGCGAACGCTCCCCTACCCAATCTCCAAAGGAGATTGCCAAAGCTTCGGTACCATGCTTAGCCCCGTTACATTTTCGGCGCAGAGCCATTAGACCAGTGAGCTATTACGCTTTCTTTAAACGATGGCTGCTTCTAAGCCAACGTCCTGGCTGTCTAAACGGTTCCACTACCTTCACCACTGAGCATGGATTTGGAGACCTTAGCTGTTGGTCTGGGCTGTTTCCCTTTTGACGACGAACCTTCGCACCCGCCGTCTGACTCCCGGGATACGATTAAGCGGCATTCTGAGTTTGATAGAGTTTGGTAATCTGGTAGGACCCCTAGCTCTGTCAGTGCTTTACCTCCGCTAATCAATTCCCGAGGCTATACCTCAATATATTTCGGGGAGAACCAGCTATCACCGGGTTTGATTGACCTTTCACCCCTATCCACAAGTCATCCGGAACGTTTTCAGCCGTTGACGGTTCGGTCCTCCACAAGGCTTTACCCTTGCTTCAACCTGCTCATGGATAGATCACCCGGTTTCGGGTCTACTCCAACGTACTAGTCGGCCTATTAAGCCTCGCTTTCACTACGGCTACGCTTTCGCTTAACCTCGCACGGTAGAGTAACTCGCTGACTCATTATACAAAAGGCACGCGATCACTGCAAAAAGCAGCTCTCGCAGCTTGTAGGCAACAGGTTTCAGATTCTATTTCACTCCCCTAACAGGGGTTCTTTTCACCTTTCCCTCACGGTACTAGTTCACTATCGGTCGCTGAGGAGTACTTAGCCTTAGAGGATGGTCCCCCTAGATTCCCACGAGGTTCCACGTGCCTCGCAGTACTCAGGTACCGGCTGCGTCCTTTTCGGTTTCGAGTACGGGGCTATCACCCGCTGTGGCGGAGCTTTCCAGCTCACTTCCTCTGCCTACTCCAGAATCGCGTATGCCGGCCCTACAACCCCGAATGGTCGAAACCACTCGGTTTGGGCTCTTCCCATTTCGCTCGCCGCTACTTTGGGAGTCTCGTTTGATTTCTCTTCCTCCGGGTACTGAGATGTTTCACTTCCCCGGGTTGGCTTCTCTGGGCCTATATATTCAGCTCAGGATGACGGGACATGACTCCCATCGGGTTTCCCCATTCAGAAATCATCGGATCGTAGGATGTTTAGCTCCTCCCCGATGCTTATCGCAGCTTACCGCGTCTTTCATCGCCTCTCAGCGCCAAGGCATTCACCTGTTGCCCTTGATATCTTATTTCTCAAGAACTTTACTATTCCCTTCCCATTCCCCTATTCAATTGTAAATGAGCAGCACCCGCCGGTGTTTCCGACCGGTGCGACCAGGCCATGCCTGGATGACTGCCGCGAAATCTTCGCGTCAATGACCAATCATGGACCGTACGTCAGCAAGCTTGTGGTGGAGGTAGGCGGAATCGAACCGTCGACCCTCTGCGTGCAAAGCAGATGCTCTCCCAGCTGAGCTATACCCCCTGATAAGTGGTGGGCCTGGAAAGACTTGAACTTTCGACCTCACGCTTATCAGGCGTGCGCTCTAGCCACCTGAGCTACAGGCCCCTGACGTTTTCTTCTCAAAGAGCATGGCGTTAAGCCCTTGTTCCTTGCAAGTGAAGAGCGAGTTGGGAATTTTTCCTATAAAGGAGGTGATCCAGCCGCAGGTTCCCCTACGGCTACCTTGTTACGACTTCACCCCAATCATCGGCCCTACCGTAGACGGCTGCTTCTCTTGCGAGTTAGCTCACCGGCTTCGGGTAAAACCGACTTTCGTGGTGTGACGGGCGGTGTGTACAAGGCCCGGGAACGCATTCACCCGAGCATGCTGATCTCGAATTACTAGCGATTCCGACTTCATGGAGTCGAGTTGCAGACTCCAATCCGGACTGGGACGCGTTTTTTGGGATTGGCTCCACCTCGCGGTCTCGCTACCCTTTGTGCGCGCCATTGTAGTACGTGTGTAGCCCCAGGCGTAAGGGCCATGATGACTTGACGTCGTCCCCACCTTCCTCCCCGTTGACCGGGGCGGTCTCTCCAGAGTGCCCAGCCTTACCTGCTGGCAACTGAAGATAGGGGTTGCGCTCGTTGCGGGACTTAACCCAACACCTCACGGCACGAGCTGACGACAGCCATGCAGCACCTGTCTTAGGGCTCCCCGAAGGGCACCCCTTCATTTCCGAAGGGTTCCCTAGATGTCAAGCCTGGGTAAGGTTCTTCGCGTTGCATCGAATTAAACCACATACTCCACCGCTTGTGCGGGCCCCCGTCAATTTCTTTGAGTTTCAGCCTTGCGACCGTACTCCCCAGGCGGGGTGCTTATCGCGTTAGCTACGGCACCGAGACATACATCCCAGCACCCAGCACCCATCGTTTACAGCGTGGACTACCAGGGTATCTAATCCTGTTTGCTACCCACGCTTTCGCACCTCAGCGTCAGTTACCGTCCAGGTGGCCGCCTTCGCCACCGGTGTTCCTCCAGATATCTACGGATTTCACTCCTACACCTGGAATTCCGCCACCCTCTCCGGTACTCAAGCCTGGCAGTATCAAAGGCAGTTCCACAGTTGGGCTGTGGGATTTCACCCCTGACTTACCAAGCCGCCTACGTGCGCTTTACGCCCAGTGATTCCGATTAACGCTTGCACCCTCCGTATTACCGCGGCTGCTGGCACGGAGTTAGCCGGTGCTTCCTTTGGGGGTACCGTCAAGCCCTCGCATTATTCACACGAGGGGGTTTCTTCCCCCCTGACAGAGGTTTACGATCCGAGAACCTTCATCCCTCACGCGGCGTCGCTGCGTCAGGCTTTCGCCCATTGCGCAATATTCCCCACTGCTGCCTCCCGTAGGAGTCTGGACCGTGTTCCAGTTCCAGTGTGGCCGGTCATCCTCTCAGACCGGCTACCCATCGTCGCCTTGGTGGGCCGTTACCCCGCCAACTAGCTAATGGGACGCGGACTCATCCTTAAGCGATAGCTTGCAAGCAGAGGCCATCTTTCCCCCCAACGATAAAATCGGGAGCGTATTCGGTATTAGCGACCGTTTCCAGCCGTTATCCCCATCTTAAGGGTAGATTATCCACGCGTTACTCACCCGTGCGCCACTTTACTCGCCCCGAAGGACTTTCACGTTCGACTTGCATGTGTTAAGCACGCCGCCAGCGTTCAATCTGAGCCAGAATCAAACTCTCCAGTTGATTGAAAACAACTAGCTTGCCCATATCTCTATGGGCTAAAACTCAAAGTTTCTTATTCCCAACTCGCTCTTCACTTGTCAAAGAACCAGAGGCCGTTGCCTCAGCCGCTGCGTTTCCGTCAGCGGCGAAGCGGGAACTTATCCCGCCCGGTCCAGCTTGTCAACAACTTTTTTTTTCGAACCCCGAAGTTTTTTTCGGAGCGCGCCGCGAGGATTTCTCCCCGGCGCAGAAGCGGGAACTTATCCCGACCCCTTCTCGCTGTCAACCGCTTTCTTCTGCTTTTTTCAAAAAACTTGTTCGCCCCGCCGTGCCCGGCCTCTCGGCCCTGCCCGGCTCAGCGAGACATTCCGTCCCGCAGCGGCGAGAACGGTTTATGCACCTCCACGTCGCCTCTGTCAACGACTTTTTATTTTTTTTCTGATTTTTTTCTTCACCCCCGGCAACGCCCCTTTGACGTCTGGTGTTTAATCCGGGGATATCATATGCTTTCTTTAATAACTTGCCGACAGCTTCCGAGCGGCGTATTTACAGTTATCGCCCTGTGGAAGCGACCGCGCCCCCGTTCAGCACGGCAACGGCGCGTCCCGGAGCAGACTTGATTCCTTATCGTTTGTCTTCCCGTCACCCGAACCCCACATCGCCTATGCACTCTTTCTTGCCGTTCAAACATTCCCGCCTCCGTGTGTACATGCCGCTTTTCGCCGCGCTGCTGCTCGTTCTGACCCCCGGCATGGGTGCGGCCGACCCCGCGCCCGCATCTCCCGTCCCGGAGGTGTCCACAGCGACGCCTTCCGTCGTCCAAGAGGCGCTTCAGGCCGTGGTCGAACAGACGGCACCGGAAACGCCCGCCGCTCCGGTGGTGCAGACGGCTTCGGCCCTTCCCGCGGTTTCCGGAGAGCCAGGTTCCGCTTTGGCCAAAGAGGGGGCTTCCGTGCCTCTCCAGGCGGAGTGGCTGCTGGACCCCAAAGGCACCCACACGCTGACGGATGTCCTGTCCCCGAACGCCCAAAAAGAATTCAAGCCCTACGAGCCGGAATCCCTCCCCCATCAGGCGGGGACCATCTGGATGCGCTTGGAGGTTGAGGGCAAGGCCCCGGCCTTTCCGCTCGTTCTGGATCTGAATACCCGCATAGCCGGGCAGCTCCCCGGCATCCCGCAGGTTTGGCTGGTCCGTCCCGGGGAAAGCAACGGAACCCCGGTGCGCCCCTCCAGCGACGGGCTTTATTCCTTGCCGAGCCCCCTGCCGGATCAGACCGGCATCTATATCCGGGTCAACGGCATCCCGGCTCCCGGCTTCGCCCCCATGCTCCGCAACGCGGCGAGCCTGACCCTCGTGGA
>CALDEU010000060.1:0-117046 GCA_937942395.1 uncultured Collinsella sp.
GGCGACACCGACATCAACATCATCGACACCGCCGAGTTCGCGATCCCCGGCCTTGACGACGAGTTCCGCGTCATCGTGTCTCCGTGGATCCTCTCCTCGCTGATCACCGATCGCCTTGCCGCTTACTACGAGACGGTCACCAAGCACAACCTCAACTACCGTCGTTACTATCACCAGTTCGACTACTAATAGTTGACCACTCATTTAAGAAGCACCCTGCCCGGGCGCATGCGTCCGGGCATTTTTATGCCGAAATTCGCTAGGAAGGGGAATCGAATGAGGCAGTTTATCGTGGCGTCCCATGCTCATTTTGCGTCTGGAATCGTCGAGAGCATCGGCCTGCTTTCCGGCGAGCGCGAAAACGTCCATGCGCTCTCTATGTATGTCGACGGAAACGAGGACCTGACCAAGGAGGCCGCAGCGATTCTGGACGGCTTTGCCGCGGACGATGAGGTCGTCGTTTGCACCGACCTCTTTGGCGGCAGTGTCAACAACGAGTTCACCAAGATCGTCCAGACGCGTCCCAACACGCATCTGGTGACCAATATGAACCTGCCGCTCCTTATTCAGCTGCTGTTCGTGCCCGAATCCACCCCGATCGATGAGGCCATTCGCCAGATCGTCGAGGCGGACGACACCAAGGTCAAGTACGTCAACGACCTGCTGGGGCAGGCCGAACTCGATGAGTTTTAATCACCAGGGAGCACATCATGATTCAGATGATTCGCGTGGACTACCGACTGCTTCATGGCCAGGTTGCCGTTAGCTGGACCTCGGCTCTGGGTGCCGACTGCATCCTGTTGGTGAGCGACACGGTTCTCAATGACAAGCTTCGTCTGCAGGCCCTGTCCCTTGCAAAGCCGGAGGGCTGCAAGGTCGTCGTCAAAAACACCGAGGATGCCGTCAAGGCGCTTCAAAGCGGTGTGACCGATAAGTACAAGCTCTTCGTGGTTTGCGAGACGATCCAGCAGGCCGGTGCCGTCGCCAAGGCGATGGGAGTCAAGAAGATCAACCTCGGCAATGTTGCCTTTAGCGAGAATGCCCGCCAGGTCTCGACGAGCGTGTTCCTTACGCCCGAAAACGAGGCATACGTCAAAGAGCTGCTCGGCGAGGGCTATGAACTGTTCATTCAGATGATTCCGGCAGATGCGAAGACTGACGCCGCGAAGGTCATCGGTTAGGGGCTGTCATGGTTATCAAGACAATCCTGATTTTCCTGATTGCCCTTTTGGGCTATTCCGAGTGGCTGACGGGCACGAGCTACCTCCAGCGCCCGATCGTGCTCGGACCTCTGGTTGGCCTTGTCATGGGCGACATGGTGACCGGCACGATCATGGGCGCCACGATGGAGCTTGCCATGGTCGGCGCCATCTCGGTCGGCGCCTATAACCCGCCCGATACGATTTCCGGCACTATCCTGGGCGTATCTCTTGCCATGCAGGCCGGCGCGGACGCTTCGGCGGCCCTGACCCTGGGCATTCCCATCGCAACGATCGTCCTGGCGCTCGATACTGCCCTGGGCCAGCCGGTGATGCTGCTGCTGGTGCACCGTATCGACAAAAACGTCGAGGACGGAGACACCAAGGCCATCACGCGCAACATGCTCATCGCCGGTTACGCGCAGAGCTGGTGCGGCCTGCTGATTATTCCCCTGGCATTCTTCTTTGGCGCCGATGCCGTTGCCAGCCTGCTCAACATCATCCCCGATTTCGTTCAGACCGGTATGGATGTCGCCGCCGCCTTCTTGCCCGCACTCGGTTTTGCAATGCTGGCTCAGATGATTATGAACAAGACGGTGGCGCCGTTCTTCTTCGCTGGCTTCTTCCTCGTCGCCTACTTTGGCATTAGCACGACGGGCGTGGCGATCTTTGCCGCGATCATCGTCGTCGCGATGACGGTTTTGGGTGACAAGAAAAAGGCGGAGCAGCCCGCAGTGGCAACCGAGGATCCTGCGATTGGGAGTGGGTTCGATGAGTTTTAAGTTTGAGTCTTCTTACGACGGGCTGATTTCCCGCGCAGACCTTAAGAAGCTGTTCTGGCGCTCGATTCCCTATGAGCATTCCTGGAACTACGAGCGTATGGGCCATATCGGCTTTATGTGGGCCCTTATGCCGATCCTTCGCAAGCTGTATCCGCAGGATGCGGACTTTAAGGCCGCCCTCAAGCGCCATATGGAGCTCTATAACGTCACGCCGTACATCTCGACGCTCCCCATGTCCATCGCCGCTGCAATGGAGGAGGTCAACGCTACTGACGATAGCTTTGACACGAGCGCGATCTCTAATGTCAAGCTTGCTTTGATGGGGCCGCTGTCCGGCGTGGGCGATGCCTTCTACTGGGGCACGCTGCGAATTTTGGCAACGGGTGTCGGCACGTCGCTGGCGCTACAGGGCTCTATTCTTGGCCCGATTTTGTTCCTGCTCGTGTTCAATGTCCCTCACTACATCATCCGTTACCTGCTGACGTTTGTGGGGTATCGCTTTGGCTCGGACATGATCAGCAAGGTCCAGGAATCGGGCATTATGGACACGATCGTCAAGATGGCCTCTATCATGGGCGCCATGGTGATCGGCGCTATGACCATGGAGATGGTCACCGTGGACATTCCGCTCATGGTCGGTGCGGGCGATGGTGCTCAGACGCTGGCCGAGCTGCTCAACGGAATCTTCCCGGGCTTTGTCACGATGGGGCTGTTTGGAATCGTCTATCTCATGCTCAAGAAGAAGATGAATCCGCTGGTCATCATGCTCGTGATCCTGCTCGTGAGTATCGCCGGCGCGTTCTTTGGAGTGCTTGGTGTTCAGTAGGGCATCCGTCATAATGAGAATAATGTAAGAGGGGGCGTCGCGCACACTGTGCTGCGGCGCCCTTTTGCCGAAAGGTGGACAAGATGGAGTATCCGCAGCTTGCCGTCATGAATATCAGCCATCGTTATTTTGACCTTGAGGAATTCTTTTCTTCGGCAGCGGCCTCGGGCTACACGTGTTGCGAGCTTTGGACCGGGGCGATGCATCTGTATGTCGATTGCCATGGATACGATTCGCTCGAGCAGGTGCGGGAGCTGTCGCAGCGGTATGGGGTTCGGATTGTGGGGCTTTGTCCCGAACAGAACAACCCCAAGCCGTGGAATATCGCGGCGCGTGGGAATGAGGCGCGTGCCCGCACGCTCGCGTACTTTAAGAACGTTGTGGATATCGCGGCGGAACTTGGAGCCGAGCAGGTCATGGTCTCGAGCGGCTGGGCATTTTTGAACGAGCCGATCGAGGACGCGTGGGGTCGCAGCGCCTCGATGCTGCGTGCGATTGCCGAGCATGCGGGAGAGCGCGGCGTGCGACTGGTGCTCGAGGCCCTACAGCCGGTTGAGTCGATGATCGTGAACTCGGCGGCCGACACGAAGCGCATGATCGAGGCGGTTGATCATCCGGCACTTAAGGCGTGTCTGGATTTGGGCGCTATGGCGGTGGCAGGCGATACCATCGACGATTATTTCGATCTGCTTGGCGATGATGTCGCCCACGTGCATTTTGTCGATGTTGCGGCAGATGGCACGACGCATCTTGCCTGGGGTGACGGCGACCGCGATATGCGCGCCGACCTGGATAGGCTGGTGGCGCGCGGCTATCGCGGAGTTGTTTCGGCCGAGACCTATGACGGGCGCTATTTCGCCGACCCCGCAGCTGCCGATGCGCAGGTAATGGCAGAGTATCGTCGTGCGATTGGCGCCTAGGCGGGTTTGGGTTGCGGCGATCTGCCCTATGTTTCCAAATGAATACGGCGTGAGCGGCTGCGATGGATTTTCCCCGCAAACACTCTAGTATGCTAAAGTACCCAGAAGACCGGCGGAGCTATGCCGGTCTTCTGTTCTATATGAAACACAGCATGAGGAGGCTTACCAGATGACGGCCACACCGTGGGGATTCCGGGACATATTGCCCGAGGAGGCTCAGGCGCGCGAGGAGATTGCGCTGACGGTGAAGGGCTGCTTTAGGGAGCATCATTACCTGCCGGTCGAGACGCCGCTGCTCGAGGACAAGGGTTCGCTCGAGGAAGGCGGCCGCATCGCGGACACGCCGTTCAAGCTTTTTGATGACGACGGTCGCCTGCTGGTGGTCCGTCCCGACAACACGCTGCCGATCGTTCGCCTGGTTTCGACTCGCATGCGCGCGGCCGATCTGCCGCTGCGCCTGCGCTATGAGGCGCCGGTGGTCCGCGAGTGTCAGCGCAATGCCGGTGGCTCGCGTCAGTTTACGCAGCTGGGCTTTGAGCTTATCGGTGCGGGCGATACCACGGGCGATGTCGAGATCGTCTCGCTGGTGGCCGAGGCCGTGCGCAAGCTGGCACTGCCCGATGCGCGCATTATCGCAGGTAGCGTGCGTCCGTTTAAGGAGCTGCTCGCGGCCTGTGGGGATCGCGAACTGGCTGCCGAGGCATTGCGTTGCGTGCACGCCAACGACTTTGTGGGCCTCGATGCCCGTGTGGCGGCAAGTGCCGAGCCCGAGGCCGTCAAGGCTGCCATTAGCGAGCTGCCGCGCTTGCACGGCGGCGCCGAGGTACTCGACCGCGTCGACGCGCTGCTGACGGCGGCGGGCATTGTCGCGCCGCTCACGCGCGAGCTGCGCGCCCTGGTCGAGGGCCTGGCTCCCGAGGACGCCCAGGTGCTGTCCTTCGACTTCTCCATCATGAACTCGTTTGATTACTACACGGGCCTGGTCTTTAAGGCCTATGCCGGCGGCCTGCCCGATCCGGTCGGTTCGGGCGGACGCTACGACTCCATCTTTACCGGCGCATTTGGCGACGGCATCGAGGTGCCGGCGGCGGGCTTCGCCTTTTCGCTCGAGCGTCTGGAGGCCGCGCGCACCTCGGCCGAGGACGCTGCTTCCGATGGTGACCATGCCGTGGGCCGCGGCACCGAGGGTCCGCTGCGCATTGCCGTGCCCAAGGGCTCGCTCAAGGCCGACACGCTCGACGTGCTCGAGGCCGCGGGCTTGGATGTCTCGGAGCTGCGCGATCCCGGTCGTCACCTCATCGTGCGCGGCCGCGACACACACGCTGGTGAGGGCACGGTCGGCGATATCGAGTTTGTCATTGTGCGCCCCAGCGATGCGCCCGCCTTTGTGGGCTGCGGTGGTGCCGATTGCGGCATCTGCGGCTGGGATTCGCTTATCGAGGCCGACCTTAACCTGCTGCAGCTGGTCGATCTGGGCTACGGCCTGTGCACGTTTATCGAGGCGGAGCCCGCATGGCGCGCTGGCCAGGCCGAGCGCAACTATGCCCGCCGCGGGTCGCTTCGCGTGGCCACCAAGTACCCGCGCATCGCGAGCGCTTGGTATGCCGAGCGTGGCGTGAATGCCGACATCGTTTCGCTGCACGGCAATATTGAGTTGGGCCCTATCGTTGGCATGACCGACCGCATCGTGGACATTACCGCCACGGGTGCCACGCTGCGCGACAACGACCTGGTCATCACCGGCCGCATTATGGACTGCACGGCCCGCTTCTTCGTCAACCCGGGTGCCGCGCGCCTGGATCCGCGCGTTCGCAACCTGGCCGATCGCCTGGCGGCCGCCGTGAAGGACAAGCATTTTGAGCCCGTCGCGGGCTCGGCACAATAGCGCGAGTGCGCACGGGCGCCCCATATCCGGGCTGCGGACCGATTGGTGCCGCTGCCCGGCATCTCGTTTTTCAAGCTCAACCTCAACCGATAGGGGATACCGAAATGAAAACCATCAAGCTTGCTCCCGGTGAGCGCCTCGTTACCAACCAGCTCAACCGCAAGGGCGTGCTGCCGCAAAACATCGTCGACGCCGCCCGCGATATCGTGGCCAACGTGCGTGCCAACGGCGATGCTGCGGTGCGCGATTACTGTCAGCGTTTTGACGGCGTTGAACTGCAGAGCTTCCGTCTGCCGCAAGAGCAGATCGATGCCGCGCTCGAAGGCCTCGATCCCGCTTTTGTCACGGCGCTCGAGAAGGCTGCACGCCAGATTCGCGAGTTCCACCAGCGCGAGGTCGAGCAGAGCTGGTTTACCACGCGCCCGGACGGCACGATGCTCGGCGTTAAGGTGACCCCGCTTGCTGCGGCCGGCATCTATGTGCCGGGCGGTCGTGCGCAGTACCCCTCCACGGTGCTTATGAACGCCATTCCCGCCAAGGTGGCCGGCGTCAAACGCGTGGTCATGGTAACCCCGCCGCAAAAGGATGGACTGATTAGCCCGTATACGCTCGCGGCCGCCAAGCTCGGCGGCGTGGACGAGATCTATATGGTGGGCGGCGCCCAGGCCGTGGCCGCGCTGGCGTACGGTACCGAGACCATTCCGCGTGTCGACAAGATTACCGGCCCGGGCAACGCCTTTGTCGCCGCTGCCAAGCAGATTGTCTCGGGTGACGTGGGTATCGATATGGTCGCCGGTCCCTCCGAGGTCTGCGTGCTGGCCGATGCCACGGCCAAGCCTATGGTGGTCGCGGCCGACCTGATGGCCCAGGCCGAGCACGACCCGCTGGCAGCCTGCTATCTGGTGACCTGCGACGAGCAGTTTGCGCGTGAGGTCGAGGCGGGTATCGACATCCTGGTGGCACAGTCCCCGCGTGCCGAGATCACGCGCGCCTCGCTCGATAACGAGGGCACCATCGTGGTGGCTGCCGATATGGCCGCCGCCGTCGAGGCCGTGAACACCGTGGCGCCCGAGCACCTTGAGCTGCACTGCAAGGACGCGATGGGCCTGCTCGGCGGCATTCGCAACGCCGGCGCCATCTTTGTGGGCGCTTGGAGCTCCGAGCCGCTCGGCGATTATGTTGCCGGCCCCAACCACACGCTGCCGACCGGCGGCACGGCCATGTTCTCCAACCCGCTTTCGGTCGAAGAGTTCGTCAAGCGCTCGAGTGTCATTTGCTATACACCCGAGGGCCTGCTCTCCGACGCTCCCGCCACGCAGCGTCTAGCCGAGGCCGAGGGTCTGTGGGCACACGCGCTTTCCGCCGCGCTGCGCCGCCGCGTGTTGGAGCAGGGCGAGGATGCCGTGAGCGCCGAGTCGCTCGCTGCGGCCGACCTGACCAAGGTTGCCTGGCCGGGCGACGCCGTGGCGACGGTTGCCGAGGGCGTGGACCTGGCGGCTGCAAGCGCGGATGGCGCCGGCGCGACTGGCAAGGAGGCCTAATATGGCCGAGCTCACGCCCCGTATGAAGGAGCTCGTCCAGCCCTACTTGGCCGGCATTGAGCCCTACGATCCCAACTTTACGCCCACACGCATCAACCTTTCGGCCAACGAGAACACTTATCCCGTGCCGGCTGGCGTGCGCGAGGCGGTCGACGCCGCCCTGGCCGCTACACCGCTCAACCGCTATCCCGATCCCATGTCCAACGATCTGCGCGACGAGCTGGCCGCTTGGCATGGTGTGGCGCGCGAGAATGTCTGCGTGGGTAACGGCGGTGACGAGCTGCTCTATAACTACCTGCTGGCGTTTGGCGGCGCTGGGCGAACCCTGCTCAACTGCCCGCCGTGCTTTAGCGAGTACGCGTTCTTTGCGTCGCTCTGCCAGACCGAGGTGCGCGACGTGTGGCGCGACCCCGCGACCTTTGAGCTCGACCAGGCAGCCGTGCTTGCGGCGGCGCCCGAGTGCAACCTGGCAATCGTGACCTCGCCCAATAACCCCACGGGTGACGTGGCACCGCTCGACTTTGTCGCGGCGCTGTGCGATGCGTGCCCCGGCATGGTAATGGTCGACGAGGCCTACGTTGAGTTTGCCGACGATTCGTTTGGCGCGGCCACCACGGCGCAGGGGCTTATCGCCGAGCATCCCAACCTGGTGATTCTGCATACGTTGTCCAAGGCGTTTGGCGCTGCCGGTACGCGTCTGGGTTACGTGATCGCGGTGCCGGAAGTCATCGACGTGTTCGCGGCGATTCGCCAGATCTATTCGGTTAATGTGCTGAGCCAGGCCGCCGCGCTTGCCTGCGTGCGTGCCCGCGATGCGTACGCGCCCGTGGTGGCACAGGTCGCATCCGAGCGCGAGCGCGAGCTGTGCGCCCTGCGCGCGATGGCTACCGAGGGCCTGCCCGTGGAGGCATGGCCGAGCGCGGCGAACTTTGTGCTCGTGCGTACGCCGCATGCCACGCGCGTGCGCGAGCGCCTACGCGACGAGTATTCGATTTTGGTGCGCGACTTTAGCTATGCGCCGGGGCTTGCGGACTGTCTGCGCATTACCGTGGGCACGCCGCAGGAAAACGATGAGGTACTGGCTGCGTTTGCCGTGCTGGTGAAGGAGGAGATCTAGATGGGCCGTTATGCCGAGGTGACCCGCAAGACGGGGGAGACCGACATTGTCGTCAAACTCGACCTGGATGGAACCGGTATGTGCGATATCTCGACCGGCGTACCGTTTTTCGACCATATGCTCAACGCCTTTGGCCGCCATGGCCTGTTCGATTTGACGGTACATGCGGTAGGCGACGTTGAGGTCGACGCGCATCACACCGTCGAGGACACGGGCATTGTGTTGGGCGAGGCGTTTTGCCGGGCGCTGGGCGACAAAGCGGGTATTACGCGCTTTGCCGATGCGGCGATCGCCATGGACGAGACGCTCGTGATGGCCGCCGTGGACATTTCGGGTCGTGGCCAGGCCTATTGCGAGCTGCCCGTGCCGACCGAGCGCGTGGGTAGCTTCGATACTGAGCTAGGCGTCGAGTTCTTCTATGCCTTCGCGCGTGACGCCAAGCTCACGCTGCACGTGCGCGAGCTGGCGGGCGGCAACTCGCACCACATTATCGAAGCCGCCTTTAAGGCCGTGGGCCGCACGATGCGCCGCGCCTGCGAGCTCGATCCCCGCGTGCAGGGCATCCCCAGCACCAAGGGCTCGCTGTAACCTGCCAAAAAGGGACAGGTTTATTTTGGCAGGTTTTATCTGCGGAAATGCTGTCTCATGTGGTGGGTGAACGTTTAACCGACCAAAATAAACCTGTCCCTTTTTGGCAGGTTTTGAATGGGAAAAGGGAGGGGTCGCGTGGGCGAACCGAAGATTGTGGTGGTCGACTACCACAAGGGCAACTTGTCGAGCGTCGTGCGCGGGCTTGCGCGCGCCGGTGCCGCCGCCTGCACATCGGACGATCCGGAGCAGATCCGCAACGCCGACGGCCTGGTCATCCCGGGCGTGGGCGCGTTCTATGACGCGATCGCCTTTATGCGCCAGAGCGGCGAGGAGGTGGCCGTGCTCGATGCCGTTGCCGCCGGAACCCCGCTGCTCGGCATCTGCCTGGGCCTTCAGCTATTTTTTGAGCGCGGCAACGAGGGCGTGCCTGCGGACGAGGGCGCGGACGCGGACGACGATGCCTCCGAGCAGGCCGGTGGTCCCTGGGTCGATGGCCTGGGCATCATGTGCGGCTCGTGCACGCGCCTGGAGTCGAGCCGCCTGAAGGTGCCGCACGTGGGCTGGGACCAGGTGCACATGACGCCCGCCGGTGCGGCCGATCCGCTGCTCGCCGGTTTTGCCGAGGGCGCCAACATGTATTTCACTCACAGCTACGCGGTGGCCGATGACGTCGATGCCGCCGATGTGTTGGCACGCACGCACTATACACGGAGCTTCCCGTGCATCGTGCGCCACGGCAACGTGTGGGGCTGCCAGTTCCATCCCGAGAAATCCTCCGCGCTGGGTCAGCGTATCCTTAAGAACTTCGTCAGCATCGTCGAGGAGGTTGGCCGATGATCCTGTTTCCCGCAATCGATCTGATCGGCGGCAAGGTTGTGCGCCTGGAGCGCGGCGACCGCAACTGCTGCAAGGTATATTCCGATGACCCCGTGGCCGTCGCCCGCTCGTTTGCCGAGCAGGGCGCAAGCTGGGTGCATGTCGTCGACCTGTCCGCTGCCTTTGGCGAGGACGAGGACACATGCGCTGCCAATTCGGCGGCGATTAAGGCCATCTGCGGCGTCGACGGTCTGTCCGTGGACGTGGGCGGCGGCGTTCGCTCACTCGCACGCATCGATGAGCTGGCAGGCTATGGTGCTCGCCGCATTGCGCTGGGCACCGTGCTCGTGACCGAGCCGGGTTTTGCTGAGGTGGCAGCCCAAGGCTTTGGCGAGCTGCTGGTCGCCGACGTTGCCGCACGCGACGGCCAGGTTAAGGTGAACGGCTGGCGCGACGGCGCGGGCGTGGCGCTCGACGATGCCGTGGCGCAGCTTACCGAGCTGGGCTTTAAGCATCTGGTGTATACCGACATCGCGCGTGATGGCATGCAGACGGGCATCGACGTGGCGGCATATCGCCATGTGGCCGAGGTCGCGGGCTTTCCCGTCGTGGCTTCGGGCGGCATCTCGACGCTCGACGACATCCGCGCACTGGCCGCGGTGGGTGAGGGCGCGATTGAAGGCGCCATTACCGGCCGCGCGCTCTACGAGGGCAACTTTACGCTGGCCCAGGCGCTGGCCGCCGCCCGAGGGGAGGAGTAGCCCATGCTTACCAAGCGCGTAATTCCCTGCCTGGACGTCAAGGACGGCCGTGTGGTCAAGGGCGTCAACTTTGTGAGCTTGCGCGATGCGGGCGATCCGGTGGAGCTGGCGCGTGCCTACGACCGCGAGGGTGCGGACGAGGTCGTCTTCCTGGACATTACCGCCACGAGCGACAACCGTGCGACGACTATCGAGATGGCGGCGCATGCGGCCGAGGAGCTCGCCATCCCCTATACCGTGGGCGGCGGCTTTCGCGACCTAGCGGGCATGCGCACCATGGTTGCCGCCGGCGCCGACAAGGTGTCGCTTAATTCGGCCGCCGTGCGCGATCCGTCGCTGATCAGCCAGGCCGCCGCGGCATTTGGCAGTCAGGCCGTGGTCGTGGCGATCGATGCCAAGCGCGTCGGTTTGCCCGGTGAGCCGGGCGCCGATAAGTGGGAGGTCTTTACGGCGGGCGGCCGTAACGCTGCGGGTATCGATGCGGTGGCGTGGGCCGAGGAGGTGGCTCGTCGTGGCGCCGGCGAAATCCTACTGACCAGCATGGATCGCGACGGCACCAAGGCCGGCTTTGATTTGGCACTCACTCGCGCCGTGGCGCGCGCGGTGCCGATTCCCGTCATCGCGAGCGGCGGCGTGGGCACGCTCGAGCATTTTGCCGAGGGTGTGATCGAGGGCGAGGCCGACGCCGTGCTGGCGGCGAGCGTCTTTCACTTTGGAACCTTCAGCATTCGCGAAGTCAAAGAGTATATGGCCTCTCAAGGTATTCCTGTGAGGTTGGACTTCTAGTGCTGCGGGCTGCGCTGCGGCTTGTCCAGGCACCGCATCTTGCCGCTCAAACCGTCGCTCGCGTACCAAAGTACGCGTCGCTCCTCTTTCGCGGCAACCTGCGGCACCTGGACAACCCTCGCCGACATGTGATGTTTAAATTGGGGAATTGAAATGAGAGAAATTACTACTCCAGCGGATCTTAAATACGACGCCAAAGGATTGATTCCTTGTGTGGTTCAGCAGTATGACACCGGTGAGGTGCTTATGGTTGCTTGGATGAACGAGGAGTCGGTGGGGCTGACGCTCAAGACCGGGACCACGTGGTTTTGGAGCCGCAGCCGCCAGGAGCTCTGGAACAAGGGTGCGACGAGCGGCAACATGCAGGAGGTCAAGGAGCTCTGGGCCGATTGCGATAGCGATACGCTGCTGGTCAAGGTCGACTCGCCGGGTCCGGCCTGCCATACCGGCAACCGTACCTGCTTCTTTAAGCGCGTGGAAGGGGGGGGTGCGATGAAAGTCGTGACGCCGTTCGAGGTCGCCGACTGCAACACCGAGCTCCTCCGCGCGGGCGTGCCATGCCGCGTGCACCTGACTGATGCCTGTGGGGCGCAGTCGCTTTGGCTCGAGGCCGAGAAGGAAAGGCTCGATGAGGCCCATGCCGTCATCGTCGAGTTCTTTGAGAAAAAGGGCGCAAAGCCTCGGTTCGATGAGACCGGTACCTACTTTACGCTGCAGTAACGAGAGGAAATAACCATGGGAGTCAGAACAGCTAACGTGCAGCCGGGAAATATCGGCGAGACGCTGACGGGACTGGCCGAGGTGATTCACGGTCGTCGCGACGCGTCGCCGCAGGAGAGCTATACCGCGCGTCTGTTGACCGACGTCGAGGACGAGCTGCTCAAGAAGCTTGCCGAGGAGGCGAGCGAGGTCATCATGGCCTGCAAGGATAACGATCACGACCACATCCGCTACGAGGCCGGCGACCTGATCTACCACCTGCTCGTGACGCTCGAGCGCTACGGCATCACCCTCGACGAGCTGGCCGGCGAACTCAACGCCCGCCGCCACTAGTCGTTTAAGAACGTTCCCAATGACTAGTCTTAGGCGAGGGGCGTGGGTTGCCATTCTCCGGTGGGGTGGGGGATGTCGAAGGTTCGATAACCGCAGTCGTAGGCGTGGGCTTGTGCCTCGCGGATATTCCAGCAGATGTCACAGGCGCGGTGCGCATCCGAGCCAAAGGTGATGGGTACCTCGGCATGGGCAAAGCAACGCAACAGCCCCGTCGAGGGGTAATAGTCGTCGAGGCCCTTGCGCGGCGCGGCGGTCGAGACTTCGACACGACGACCCGTATCGTGGGCGCATTCGGCCATCTGCTGCCAGAACGGCGCGGGGTCAAAGTCGGGCGCAAAGCCTTCCTTCGAAAAGCGCATGACCAGGTCGGGGTGGGCCATCACATCAAAGTTGAGTGAGCTTTCGCAAGCACGGCACCAGTCGTCGACGTAGCGCTCCCACACGCCGAGCACGCCAAGGTTTTCCCAAACGTGCAGGTTGGTGTCGTCGTCGATCCAACCGCAGAGCGAATCGGGCGTATCGGGACGAGCGACGTTTTCCGTTCCCGCCGTGCCCGCGGCGCCGGCCATGATATCGCCTGGGTTGCCAATCCAATGCACGCTGCCCAAGCGCACTATGGCACCCGCGGACCAGCGCTCAACCAAAGGCTCGCAACCTTCGTACCAGTCGCATTCAAAGCCATAGACAAGCTCGAGCTCCGGCGTGATCTGCGCGGCGAGCTTGCGGGCGTCCTCAAATGCCAGGCGATGCGCCGTCAGGTCGCCCTCGACAACCTGCACTTCGCAGTTGGCGTCCATGCTGGCGGGCAGGGTGAGGTGATCGGTCGAGACCATGACGCGGCAGCCGGCGGCGGCAGCAGCGCGGACGTTGTTCTCAAACGAGGCATGGCCGTCCGAAAACGAGGTGTGGGTGTGGCAATCGACCAGCGAACAGGCGGGCATGGCGACTCCTTTGCATTTGGCGAATCCGCTCCATTGTAACGGCGCAGCTTCGGCGCGTCGTGCGCGCAGGGTGCCGAAATCGATCGGAAAGGCTGCGCGGCGCGCGCTGCGGCCTCGCTTGCTCTCAAAACATGTACGTCAGCCTCCAAAACCGACAAAAAATGACATGTTTGGAGGCTGACGTACACGTTTGGATGGGGGCGAGGACGATCCCGGCGCACGCCGATGTCCGCGACGGGCAAAAGTTCCGCCCATCCCATGACGCCGCTCCCACGCCGCCCGCGATGTGCTAGCGTTTGAGTGAACAAAACGAGCCCGTGCGGAAAGGAGCCGAACCGTATGCCATGCGATACCACATCCCCGCTGTCTCGCGAGACCGATGCGCCCGAAACTATCGTCAAGCTGGAGTGCGACATCGATGACGCGTCGCCCGAGGTGCTCGCCTACGCCGCTGACCGCCTGCGCGAGGCCGGCGCCCGCGAGGTGCACTGGCTGTCCCTCTACTGCAAAAAGGGTCGCCCCGGATGGCAGTTGCAGGTGATCTGCTCGCACGAGGATATCGAGCGTCTACAGACGATTATCTTTTTGGAGACCACGACCAACGCCGTTCGCCGCCAGGTGATGGAACGCGTTTGCCTGCCGCGCCGATTCGAGCAGGTGACAACGCCTTGGGGCGAGGTGTCCGTTAAGGTGGCGACCCTGCCCGACGGCAGCGAGCGCGCGGCTCCCGAGTACGAGGATTGCGCCCGTCTTGCCCGCGAACATGACGTGCCGCTCCAACGCGTGATGCAGGCGGCTCAGAGCGCGGCGCTGCGATTCGAGTAACACGGTAGATGGGCTCCACATCCGCCGGACCCCGTATTCAGCTCCCATCAACCCCACTCCGAAAGGACTCCCCATGAAATACCTCATCGCCTCCGACATCCACGGCTCGGCATACTGGGCCGAGCGCCTGTGCACTGCCATCGAATCCGAGCAGCCCGACCGCATTGTGCTGCTGGGCGACCTGCTCTACCACGGCCCGCGTAACGACCTGCCGCGCGACTACGCCCCCAAGCGCGTGATTCCGCTGCTCAACGCCCTGGCTGACCGCATCATCGCCGTCCGCGGCAACTGCGACGCCGAGGTCGACCAGATGGTCCTCGACTTCCCCGTCATGGCCGACTACGCCACGTTGTTTGACGAGACCGGCCGTGAACTGTTCCTGACGCACGGCCACGTTTTTGGCGCCGGTATGCACAACAGCGTCGACCACGCGCCCGCGCTGCCCGAGGGTTCCGCGCTCGTCTACGGCCACACGCACATCAAGGTTAACGAGGAAAGCGTCGCGCACCCGGGCCTGTGGCTCTTCAACCCCGGCAGCGTGAGCATTCCCAAGGACGGCACGCACAGCTACGGCGTCTACGAGAACGGCGCGTTCCGCCACGTGGTCATGGAGGAGGACTAACCATGGCCGAGCATATGGCTCAGCAAAATGCCGAGGGCTCGCGCGATCTGTCCACGCTAGTCGACGCGTCGGCTGAGCTGCAGCATCTGGTGCAGACCATCTGGCGCCTGCGTCAGCCCGATGGCTGCCCGTGGGACCGCGAACAGACGCATCAGAGCATTGGCAAGAACATGATCGAGGAAGCCTACGAGGCGCTCGATTGCATCGAGACCGACGACGCGGCGCATCTGCGCGAGGAGCTCGGCGACGTGCTCATGCAGGTAGTGTTGCATGCGCAGATCGCGGCGGACGCCGGTGAGTTTACGCTGGCCGATGTGGCGCGCGATATCGACGCCAAGCTCATCCGTCGTCACCCGCACGTGTTTGGCGATGTGGATGCCGATAACTCTGACGAGGTGCTCAAGATTTGGGACGAGGTCAAGCTTGCCGAGAAGGCCGCCAAGGACAAGGCCGTGGCGGCAGGCGAGACCGCGCCCGAGGGCCTGCTCGACGGCGTGCCCACGCACCTGCCGGCGCTGATGCAGGCGCAGAAGGTGTCGCGCAAGGCGGCTGCCGTAGGCTTTGAGTGGGAGACGGTCCAGGATGTGTGGGACGAGGTAGCTGAGGAGCGTGCCGAGTTTGAGGCCGAGGCTCCCGGAACGCCCGAGCGCGAAATGGAGTTTGGCGATCTGCTCTTTGCCCTGGTCAACGTCGCGCGCAAGGAGGGCATCGACGCCGAGAGCGCCCTGCGCGCGAGCACGGCCAAGTTTCGCCGTCGCTGGGCTGCGATGGAGCAGATGGCGGCCGATGCCCACGTAGATCTGGCCGAGCTTTCGACCCATGGCCTCAACGACCTGTGGGACGCAGCAAAGGCAGGGGAGTAATACCGCGGGAGCGACGGGACAGATTTGTCCCATCGCTCCCATTATTTTTTTAAAAAGATTGTATCCCTTGGCTAACTTAGGGCATAATGCAAAAAGTGCGACAAGGCTAACTTATGAACCTTCGCGCCGCTGCAGCGTGTAAGCCGCGTCGCCAAGCATTCAACCCGTTTCCAAGTGAGAGGGAGACAACATGAGCGATATTTTGGATGTCTACGGTCGCGAGGTGCTCGACAGCCGCGGCAATCCCACCGTCGAAGTCGAGGTCGTGCTCGAGGACGGCAGCTTCGGCCGCGCGATGGTGCCTTCGGGCGCTTCGACCGGCGCCTTTGAGGCATGCGAGCTGCGCGACGGCGACAAGGGCCGCTATCTGGGCAAGGGTGTCTCGCAGGCCGTCGAGCACGTCAACAACGAGTGTGCCGATGCCGTCGTGGGCCTCGACGCCTTCGATCAGCGCGCCGTCGATGCCGCGCTAATCGCCGCGGACGGTACGACCAACAAGACCAAGCTCGGCGCCAACGCCATTCTGGGCGTGTCGCTGGCCGTTGCCCGCGCCGCAGCCGAGTCGGCGGGCCTGTCGCTGTACCAGTACCTGGGCGGTGTCAACGCCCATCTGCTGCCCACGCCCATGATGAACATCCTCAACGGCGGCGTGCACGCCGACAACAACGTCGACTTCCAGGAGTTCATGATCATGCCGGTGGGCGCCCCAAGCTTTGCCGAGGGCCTGCGCTGGTGCGCCGAGGTCTACCACACCCTCAAGGGCGTGCTGCACGAGGCCGGCCTGGGCGGCGGCGTGGGCGACGAGGGTGGCTTTGCGCCCAACCTCAAGACCAACGCCGAGCCATTCGAGTACATCACCAAGGCCGTCGAGAAGGCCGGCTTTAAGCCCGGTGTCGACTTCATGTACGCAATGGATCCGGCGTCCACCGAGTTCTACAACGCCGAGACCGGTATGTACGAGCTCAAGGGCGAGGGCGTTGAGTACACGAGCGCCCAGATGGTTGATTACTGGGAGAAGCTCGTTGACACCTATCCCATCATCTCCATCGAGGACGGCATGGCCGAGGAGGATTGGGACGGCTGGGTTGAGCTCACCCGTCGCATTGGCAACAAGGTGCAGCTGGTGGGCGACGACCTGTTCGTCACCAACACCGAGCGCCTCAAGAAGGGCATCGAGCTGGGCGCCGCCAACGCGATTCTGGTCAAGGTTAACCAGATTGGCACGCTCACCGAGTCGCTCGAGGCCATCGAAACCGCCAAGGAGGCCGGCTACGCTTGCATCGTGAGCCACCGTTCCGGCGAGACCGAGGACTCCACCATCGCCGACCTGGTCGTGGGTGTTAACGCCGGCCAGATCAAGTCGGGCGCCCCGTGCCGCAGCGACCGTATTGCCAAATACAACCAGCTCATCCGCATCGAGGACGAGCTCGAGGGCAGCGCGCGCTACGCCGGCAAGGCCGCGTTCTACAACATTCGCTAGGCAAGCGGCGTGTGCGGGAGTGGGGCTGACTCGGATTCGCCTCGCTCCCGTTGGGCACTGTTGAGCACCATTGGGCGCTGGGCCGTATGGCTCAGCGCCTTTTTTATGTCGAGCAAAGGCTGGCGTAGGCGGTGCGGGCGCTCGTGCTATAACTAAAAGACTTAGCGCAAACAAACCTCAACCGCACAAGGCGCACATGGATCAGATTTACGACAACAGGTACTATTCCGCCGGTTCGCGTGAGCCGTCACCTCGCCGTGCGCGCACGGTGCAGCTCGGCGGGTCCGATTACGCCGGTGTCGACCGTTCCATGCAGCGATCGACAAGCGCCTCACACTCCCGTGCTCAAATGAATACGCCGACGGACCGTCCGCCACGTTCGGTGCGCCCGCCGCATTCGGAGCATGCTCAGCGTTCCTCGGCTCAAACGCATGAAAAGCCGAGTAGGCCCTCGAACCGTCTTTCGGGCTCGGACTTCATGCATTACGCCAACGATAACGCAGTGGTCAAGGCAATCTACGACTTTACCCACGGTCCCCAGCGAGGGCTGTTTGTTGGCATTGTCGTCGCCCTGGCGCTCGTGAGCCTGTACTTCCCCGTGCGCGACCTGTATGTGGCAAAACGCTCGAGCGACATCTTGGCCAAGCAAGTCGAGATTCGCGAGCAATATAACGACGACCTGCAAAAAAGCGTCGACAAGCTGCTCTCGGAGGAGGGTATCAAGGACGCGGCATCCGAGGATCTGGGCCTGGTGATGCCCGGCGAGAAGAGGATTGAAGTGCAGGGCCTGGACGACGATTCTGATGCCTCGTCGAGCCGGAAGTCGTCGAACGCCAAGAAGGCCAGCGAAGTTGCCAAGGAAATCGAAGAAGTCGGTAAGGACGCGCCGTGGTATATCCAGGCGCTCGACATGCTGTTTGGTTTTAACGGCGTCGAGGGCCAGACGGTCGTGTCCAACGGCAAATAACGCCCGGAGGGAAGCCCACAATGACAAATTGCAAACGCTATAAGGTGGCGGCGATCGATCTGGGAACGGTGTCGTCGCGACTGGTGCTGGCGCAGGTCGAGGGCGGGGCGATCGTGGAATCGTCTAAGCATACCGAGATTACCGACTTGGGCGAGGGCGTGGACGCGACGGGCCGCTTTTGCGAGGCGGCCGTTGAGCGCGTGCTCGCTGCGTGCCGAATGTTTGTGGACGAGGCTCGTGCCTTTGGGGCCGCGTGCATCTGCACCACCTGCACGAGCGCCGCGCGCGATGCGTCTAACGCCGCACTGCTGCTGGACGGCCTGCGCGGGCTGGGGCTCGAACCGCAGGTGATTCCGGGCGAGGTCGAGGCACACCTGACATTTTTTGGCGTAGCGCACGACTTTGCCGGCGAGCGCATCATTGTTGCCGATTCGGGCGGCGGATCCACGGAGCTCGCGACTGGCGTCTATGCGCCGGAGCGCGGGGTCTTTGCGCTGGAAGGGACGCGCTCGCTGAACATTGGCTGCCGCCGTGTGACGGAGCGGTTTTTCTCGGCGCTGCCACCCTCGCGCGGCGAGCTTACTGCCGCTGCCACGTGGGCAGGCGAGCAGTTCGCCGCCTATTTTGAAGGCCTGCCCAGCGACTTTGAGCGCTCCGAACGCTTGGTCGCAGTGGGCGGCACGGTGACTACGCTGGTGGCTCTGGTCCACGAGCTGGAGCCGTATGATTCGAGCTTTGTGCACCTACGCGAGCTATCGCTGGAGCAGGTCTCGGCCGCTATCGAGCGCATGTCTGTGCTGGACGCGGAAGGCATCGCCGCGCTACCGGGTGTACAGCCCAAACGCGCGGGCGTGATCTTGGCTGGCGCCGTGGTGATCCGCGAACTCATGCGTGCCGGCGGCTACAAGACACTCACCGTAAGCGAGAACAGCTTACTCGCCGGCATGGCCGCCACCATCAACGAGACCCTCGACGGCGCCATCCCCACCATCGGCTGGACCCCGAGCCTGAGCGCCCTTTAACCGTCTCCCTCTGAGTTGCGGTGAAATAGTTCCTAAATAAGCTGGTAAACGGTATAAACAGGATCTATTCCACCGCAACTTAGAGCCTTACCGGCGTCCAAAAGAAACGGGCCCGCATCCCTGGGGGACACGGGCTCGTAAGTAATACATGGTAGGGGCGGTGGGACGTCTGCGTATTTGCTGCGCAAATCCGCACCGGCTTCGGCCGCCTGCCGGCGCCCTCGCCGGCTCGCTGCGGACGCTGCGCGTCCGCTTGGCGCTCGCCCCCTCGCGGGTTCGAGTCCCACCGGCGTCCAAAAGAAACGAGCCCGCATCCCTGGAGGACACGGGCTCGTAAGTAATACATGGTAGGGGCGGTGGGACTCGAACCCACAATCCTTGCGGCGAGAGATTTTAAGTCTCCTGCGTATGCCAATTCCGCCACGCCCCCGTGAGACTAGAAGTCTAGCACAAGCCGCCCGTTACGCGTTGACAGCCATCGAGTGCCGGCCCGACTTTTCCAGGTACTCGGCAAACTTGGCCTCGTCGCCCTTGTTCTTGTACTGTAGGGCCAACAGGTACTCCAGGCGGCAACCCTTAACCTTATCGTCGCCGGCCTCCTCGAGCATGCGCTCCAGCTCGGGAATGTCGTTGTGGCGCTTCAAGATCATCGTGTCGTACATCAGTTGGCATTCGTGCGCGACTGCCTCAGCCTGGCCGCCCTCAAAGCCTTTGATCTCGTGCAGCAACTCCTTGGACTTTTTGCGGTTCTCCTGACCAACGTAGTAGTTAAAAGCTTTGATTACCAGGTCGACGCGCTGCATTTTGGGCAGGTTGAGCCCCAGCAGCAAATCGAACATCTCGTCGGCGCGCTTGTGGTCCTCGCGCAGCAGATAGGAGTTCAGGCGCAGGTAGTCGCGGTTGTAGCGCGGGTACAGCATGCTGGTGAGCTTGCTGTCGAGCAAGCAATCGAACTCGTCCCACTGCTTAGCGGCCATAAGCTGCTGCAGGCGTTTAAACGTGGTGCGTTTTTTGACGCTAAAGAACACCGACACGGCGATACAAATAATGACGACGGCGGTCCAGAGTGTGCGGGAATCGGGCATATTGAGCTCCTCGGTCGCTCGTAAAACAAGCGGTATGACAATGCGTGCTAGATGTATTATACGCACCGTGCAAGCAAACTGGCACAATAGTGCATCGAGGCCGAGCGCCATCGCTCGCTGCGGTACACTTACCTAAAGTAAACCATGAAGGGAGACACTACCTATGAAGAAGATCGTTTTGGCTTGCGGTGCTGGCGCTGCTACTTCCACGCTTGTTGCCCAGAAGGTCGCCACCCTGCTCGACGCCAACGGTTACGCCGACAAGTACGAGATTGTGCAGTGCGCCATCTCCGAGGCCAAGGACGCTTGCGACGAGGGCGCCGACCTGCTGATCGCCACCACCGTTGCCCCCGAGGGCCTCACCTGCCCGTACGTGAGCGGCGTGCCCTTCATGACCGGCATGAACCGCGTCGCTGCCGAGAAGGCCGTTCTCGACGTCATGGCTCAGTAGGCGCTGACTGTATGAGTGAGCAGAACGCCAATCCGGTCGAGCTCTTTGGCATGCGCGTCGCCCATGTGGGCATTAACGCCACCGACCCGGCAGACGCCCTGGAGATCGCGGAGCTGTTCTCGACGATGATGGGCCTGCCCGTCATCGAGACCCCGGTTTCGTACTTTAACGATTCGCTGGTCGAGATCATGAAACAGAACGGTCGTGGCACCAAGGGCCACATTGGCTTTGCCGTCAACGACATCGATGCGGCCGAGAAGTGGTTTGCCGAGCGCGGACTCGAGGTCAACGAGGAGTCGCGCGTGCTGCTGCCCGACGGTGGCACTAAGCTCGTGTACTTTAAGCGCGAGTTCGCCGGCTTCGCCGTGCACCTGTGCCGCGAGTAGCGTACAAGTTGCTTATAGCTAGCAAAAAGGGATAGGGCCGCATGGCCTTATCCCTTTTTTATGCCGAGGGGTCGACTTTTGCGACAGCCAAAAAACTGAAGTCTAATACTTTTCCGAGAAGTGAACGAGCTAAATCGGACCCCCGAAGCGTCGACACTTTAGAGGTACCGTTTCCTGCGGTTTTAATGCTGGAATCCTGCGATTTTGCCGCCGAAAGATGCGGATGTTTCAGGGGTCTAAAAACAGCCGTTCACTTCTCGGGAAAAGTATTAGACCTTGATAGCGGGGGATGGGGCGCCGGTGCAAAACGGCGTCAAGGGTTGGTCGAGCAGGTGGTTTCTCCATTGATGTCCGCACGACATGGGACACTTCCCCTGCCGCCCTGCTCCGCCGCGGCGGCATGTACCCAAACAACGGTCCTCTAGGGAGCTCGATAGTAATGAGTGACAATACCAAGCATCTCGCAAAGAAGTGCGTCAAGGACGCGGGGCCGTGCCTCGCGCTGTGCCTTGCCGGCGCAGCGGTCGCGCTGCTGGCTGTTCTGGGGCCGTTCGACGTGCTCCGAAGTGCCGCCTCTCTGCACGTTTGCATGGCCCTTGCCGGCGCCATGATGACCGGCGGCGTGCTCGATCTGGTTTTTTGGGTGCTTGACCCGTTTGGATGGAAGAACGAGGGGTAAGCCCTAAGGGATGGAAGGGTTGGAACGGTTGACCTAGTGATCGTGCAGAATGTGAGCTAGCGACTTACGGGGAAGTGGTAATCCGATGACGGTCTATGTGACGGGCGATATTCACGGCGGCGTCGACATGCAAAAGCTGCGTGACTGGGATCTTGGGGATAGTTTGACGAGCGACGACTATCTCATCATCGCGGGCGACTTTGGCTTTCCGTG
Source organism: uncultured Collinsella sp. (assembly GCA_937942395.1). Taxonomy (GTDB): domain Bacteria; phylum Actinomycetota; class Coriobacteriia; order Coriobacteriales; family Coriobacteriaceae; genus Collinsella. The sequence continues at coordinate 21,812 of CALDEU010000060.1, forward strand.
GGATTTCTCTGCCGAGGAATGTGCCGACATCGCCTGGCTGGAGTCGCGCCCCTACACCGTGCTGTTTGTCGACGGCAACCACGAGCGTTTCGATCACTGGGCGGAGCGACCCATGGAGTTGTGGCACGGTGGGCTGACGCAGCGCCTGTCGGATACCTCGCCCATACGGCGCCTGACGCGCGGCGAGGTTTTTGAACTCGACGGCTCAACGATCCTTACCATGGGCGGCGCCACGAGCGTGGACAAGGAACATCGCGTGCCGTATTCCAGTTGGTGGCCGCAGGAGCTGCCGGACGAGCGCAACTTTGGGGAGGCGCGGGCAAGGCTCGACAGCGTGGGTTGGAAGGTCGACTACGTAATCACCCACACCTGCTCCACGCGCATGCTCTCGCCCACGCTCTATCCGGCACCCGGCTGGAATTGCCCCGGCGTTGATCGTCTTACTGCATTTTTCGATGAGCTGGAAGACCGCTTGGATTATAAGCGCTGGTACTACGGGCATTTTCATCGGGATGCCAACCCGGCCGAGCGCCACACCGTGCTCTATGACTGCATCGTTCGCTTGGGTGACGAACTCCAGCCCTGGGATGTTGCGTAGAGGCGGGGTGGCTGGCTACTCGACCGTTACAGTGATGTTCTCCCGATGCGTACGGATAACATCCCAGCTAAAGTGCTCGACCAGCTGCTCGGCAGAGCGCGGTGTGGCGTCCGGCGCGATGCCCGTTTGCCCGGCGAGCCATCCCAGCAGCGTCTCGGGCGTGCCAAAGCGTGCGCGTAGTTCGCCCAGGTCCAAATCGCGGTCTCGCTTGGAAAGGCGGCGGCCATCCGGCGACATGAGCAGCGGAATGTGTGCGTAGTGCGGCGTTGGAAGTCCCAGCAGATGCTGCAGGTAGATTTGGCGCGGCGTGGAGCCCAGCAGGTCGCATCCGCGCACAACCTCGGTGACGCCCATGGCAGCGTCGTCGACCACCACGGCCAGCTGATAGGCAAACACGCCGTCGCTGCGGCGCACCAAAAAGTCTCCGCACTCGGTGGCGAGTGCCTCGCATTGGGCTCCGTACGTGCGGTCCACGAATTCGATCACGTCGTCTGCGAGGTCGTCGACGACGGGCACGCGCAGGCGCGTGGCCGGAGCGCGCAGGATGCTGCGGCGGGCAACCTCTTCGGCAGAAAGGCCTCGGCAGGCGCCGCGGTAGATGGGCGTGCCGTCGCTCGCGTGCGGTGCGCTCGCGGCATGGAGTTCGGCGCGCGTGCAAAAGCAGGGATAGGTGAGGCCGGCGTCTTGCAGTTGATGCAGAGCACGCTCGTACAGGTCTAGGCGATCATGCTGGTAGTAGGGGCCTTCGTCCCATTCGAGCCCCAGCCAAGCCAGGTCGTCAATCAATTGAGTGGCAAGTTCCGGGCGCTTGCAGCGATCGTCCAGGTCCTCGATGCGCAGCACGATGCTGCCGCCTTGGCTGCGGGCCGAAAGCCACGAGCACAGGCAGCTGAACACGTTGCCCAAGTGCATGCGGCCCGAGGGCGACGGGGCAAAGCGGCCCACGACGGGGGTGGGCGCTGCCGTTGCTGGTGCGTCCGCGGCGTGTGTTGCTATGTTGCGCGCGTTGATATCCATGCGGACGAGTATAGCGCGGGGCTTGGCAGGGAAGGCGTTGCTGCGCTCACAAGTTGGCGGCGGTACGCATTGCGCACGGTGGGTTTGCGGCTCAAGGTCTCGATCGCTGCGTACCGACTTAGCCTCACAAACGACAGAAACCCCGGCAGCTCTTCGCAACTGCCGGGGTTTCCGCGGAAAAGGGGGACATGATCCTCGAGCGAACGGCAAAGGGGCAAACCGTTTTCGCTCAACTGCTTTATGCCCCTCGGCTGGCGGCTCAATCAGCGCGTGCCGCGCCCACACAAAGCCGCTACACCTGTGACGGAGCTGTGAAGTGGTATCTATTGCCGGGGCGGGCTATGCCAAGGGTGTCCCTAATGACTAGTCATTTAAGAACGTCCCCAATGACTAGCTGCCGGGGTGCGGGTGTGACTTTCATCCCGTTTGGCGCTCCGGTCGCCTAGATGTTCGCCATGCGTACCCGCAAACGTGGGACAATGGCGCTGTTGGTTTTACAGACAAAGGATGTGCCTATGAACACCCTCGCCGCCAAAGTCAGCCGGCAGCGCCACCTGTTTGCGCGATTCGCTTCCGTCTGCGCGCTCGTTGCGCTTGCGTTGTTGCTGCTGCCTGTCGCCGCGCACGCCGACGGCTACTCCATGACCCAAACTTATATCAGTGCCACGGTTGAGGCCGATGGATCGCTGACCGTTGTCGAGGGACGCCAGTTTGATTTCGACGACGACATCAACGGCGTGTTTTGGGAGATCAATACGGGCACCAACCAGCAGGGCGGCACGGCGGGCGTTGACGTGCTGAGTGTCGAGGAAGAGGACACCGCGTTTAACAAAGTCGATAGCGCGAACAAGGGCGATTCTGGCGTCTACACGGTCGAGCAGACCGGTGACGGCGTAAGGATTAAGGTGTTCAGCCCCCACGAGAGCGGCGACAGCGCGATCTATTACGTGAGCTACACCATGACCGGTGCGGTCATGAACTGGGCCGATACCGCCGAGCTCTACTGGAAGTTTGTGGGCGACGGCTGGTCCGCGGACTCCGATGACGTTGAGATGGAAGTGTACTTCGCAAATGCCGCTGCCGGGACGGCGGCCGTCAAGGGCGATAACTTCCGCGCATGGGGCCACGGCCCGCTGACGGGCGATGTATCGCTCGATGCGGACGAACCCATGGTCACCTATACCATTCCCTGCGTGCATCAGGGCGAATTCGCCGAGGCACGCATCGCCTTCCCTAGCGACTGGGTGCCGCAGCTTGCCGCTTCGGGCGAAGAGCGCATGTCAACGATCCTGAGCGAAGAGAAGGAATGGGCCGACGAAGCTAACGCCCGCCGCGCTCACGCTCGCATGATTGCCAATGCACTTGCCGTGCTAAGTGTTGTTGCGGCGGTGGTCTTTACCGGCACAATCGTTATGCTCAAGCTGCGCAAGCGCAAGCCCAAGCCGCTTTTCCAGGACGAATATTTCCGCGATGTGCCTTCGGCCGACCATCCCGCCGTGCTTTCGGCCCTCATGAGCTGGAACGAGGTGCCCGACCAGGCATATATCGCCACGCTCATGAAGCTCACTGACGACCGTGTGATCAAGCTGGAGCAGGCGACCGTGACCAAGGCCAAGAAGGGTCTGTTGGGGCGTGAAAAAGAAGAGCAGACGTATCGCGTGACGGTGAGTGATGCGGGCTGGAAGTCGGCCAAGGGCATTGACCACATGGTGCTCAAGGTCTTCTTTGCCGGTGCTAAGCCTGACGAGAACGGTGACCGTTCGCGCACGTTCGACGAGCTGCAGCACTACGTCAAGCAGCACGCTACACCCGTGGGTGATAAGCTCGAGGACTATCAGAACACCGTTAAGGGCAAGCTGGCCGATAGCGAGTACGTTGCCTCGGACGGCATTGTTGCAATGGTGTTTTGCCTGGTTCTTGGTATCCTGATTGCCTTTGTTCCCGTGGGATCCATTTTCTTTACCGATGGCGCACAGGCGAACATTACCGCCGCGGTTATCTCGGTGCCGATTGTGCTGGTGGGTATCGGCGTGGGCCTTACGTTTCGCCGCTTTACGCCGGAGGGCGCCGAGGTGGCGGCTCGCTGCAAGGCACTTAAGCATTGGCTCGAGGACTTCACTCGTCTAAAGGAAGCCGTCCCGGGCGATCTGGTGCTGTGGAACAAGCTGCTGGTGATGGGCGTGGCGCTGGGTGTTTCCAAGGAAGTGCTGCGTCAGCTTGCCGAGGCCGTGCCGCCCGAGGTGCGCGAGGCCGACGGCTTCTATGACAATTATCCCTGCTACTGGTGGTACTACCATCATTACGGTATCGAGTCTCCGCTCGATTCGTTCGATGACGTGTATCACGAGAGCATCCGTGAGCTGGCGTCGAGCTCCGACAGCTCGGGCGGCGGCGGAGGCGGCGGCTTCTCTGGCGGCGGAGGCGGCGGCGTCGGCGGAGGCGGCGGCGGAACGTTCTAGCGCGCTCTGATTTTTGGGATGGATCTTCTCCGGCGACTGTTGGCGGAAAATCTATCCCATTTTTATGCTTTGAAATGGGTCTATCTTTCCGTTACGGATCCCCACACAGGGGGCAGTGGGCAAAAAATGCCAAATATGAGTACTGTTGCCATTATAGTGACATATATTTGCACTAAATAATGGGCTCCTAATGAAATTATCTCTCGTTAGGGGCCCATTTTATTGAACATTTGTGGAAATACGTCAGCTCGCCTGACTGGCTGCTATGTCAAAAAGCCTCTAAAATGCCCCAAATCGCTGCTACTAAAAAGGTAACAGTACTCATATTTGATGTTTTTTGCCCACAGCTATTTGCAGACCCCTCTATAGGGCGACGCCAACGAGGGTTTCGTCGACTGTGCTACCCAAGAATGTCCCCAACGACTAGGTGCGGTTGCTGCCAAGGAGTGTCCCGGGGTGCCGGCACAAAAGGAACGTCCCTAACTGCCGGGTTTAGGCTGTTAGATCGAGTTCGTAGAGGAAGCTTTCGCGCGGCATGTCGTGACGGCGCTCTTCGCGGTTGGCGCGGTGCGTGGCCGTGCGCTTAAAGCCGTGCAGCTCGTAGAACTTCCACGAGCAGTTGGAGTCGGTGTACAGGTGCGCCCTCGTCGCTCCAAGCGAGGACAGGTGCGAGACGGCGGCATCGAGCAGAACCGTGCCAACGCCCAGGCCATGGACATCGCGATCCACGGCAAGCAGCGTGACCTCGTTGTCGTGCGGCAACGGGCTGCTCTCGAGCAGGCGGTTGTTGGTTCGGATGGTTGCGCGCACAAACGAGAGATACTCGGCGCACGCATCGGGCTCTAGCTCACGCATCTGCGATAGCAGCGCGCGTTCGGTATCCATCCAATGCTCGTTGATAGTGGCGCCGGAGCTCTGTCCCGCACGCGCGAGCGAAATGCCACGCGCCTGACCGTCGATTACGGCAACCTGTGAAAACGTCGACGACGAAAGGCAATAGGCGAGGTCGCACGCGGCCTCAAGGCGGTTGTACTCATCGTTATCCGAATTGTTATGCCAAAGCTGCTGCAGAATCAGCGCGATGGCGTCGAAGTCTTCGGTATCAAACGGTCGGTAGAGAACCCGCGAGACCATGGTGCCTCTTTCTTTTGCGGATGCATATCGAGCACAGTTCTACCACGCCATTGGCATCAAATTATGGTGCCCCTGTGTTCCATGAACTCACCGTGCTCGGTGCCGTGCCCATCCCCTCCGCTCGCAAACTTTTTCTGCACATGCGCCCGTTGCGGGGTGCATCGATGCGCTCGATGCGCTACATTAAATCAGTATTTTCATTGCCGCTGCGCGAGCGCTGCAGATCGACGTATCACCGACTCACAGAGCACGGCGGCGTACCAGACAGGAGGACTGCATGGGATCTGATGTGAAGATCGCACGCGCGTTGATCTCGGTTACCGATAAGACGGGTGTCGTCGATTTCGCACGGACGCTGGTCGATGACTTTGGCGTCGAGATCATCTCTACGGGCGGCACGGCTCGTGCCATCGAGGACGCGGGCGTTCCCGTAACCCCCATCGAGGAGTTCACGGGCTATCCCGAGATGATGGACGGCCGCGTTAAGACCCTGCACCCCAAGGTTCACGGCGCGCTGCTGGCCCGCCGCGATTCCGAGCAGCACATGCAAGAGGCCGCTCAGCACGGCATTAAGCTGATCGATCTGGTCGTCGTCAACCTGTACGAGTTCGAGAAGACCGTCGCCAACCCCGAGGTCACCTTTGCGGATGCCATCGAGCACATCGACATCGGTGGCCCCTCCATGCTGCGCTCTGCCGCCAAGAACGCCACGAGCGTTACCGTCATCTCCGACCCGGCCGACTATGATGCCGTCCTGGCCGAGATGCACGAGACCGGTGGCTGCACCACGCTTTCTACCCGTCGTCGCCTGCAGGTGAAGGTCTACCAGACCACCGCCGCCTACGACACGGCCATCTCCCGTTGGCTTGCCGCCCAGGCAAGCGACGTGGCGGACACTTCTGCCAAGCTCGAGATCTCGCTGGAGAAGGTCGACGACCTGCGCTATGGCGAGAATCCTCAGCAGAAGGCTACGGTCTATCGTTTTGCCGAGGGTTGCGAGAACACCGCGAGCTCGCAGTTCCCGCTCGTTGGCTCCGAGCAGATCCAGGGCAAGCCGCTCAGCTACAACAACTATCTGGATGCCGACGCCGCTTGGAACCTGGTCCGCGAATTCGACGAGCCGGCCTGTGTGGTCCTCAAGCATCAGAACCCCTGCGGCTCCGCCGTGGCCGAGGACATCACGGCCGCCTACGACCGCGCCTTCGCCTGCGATCCCAAGAGCGCCTTTGGTGGCATCATCGCCTGCAACCGCGAGGTTCCCTATGAGCTGGTTGAGCACTTTGCCGATCAGAACAAGCAGTTCGTCGAGGTTATCATCGCCCCGAGCTACACCGCCAAGGCGCTCGAGCGTATGGCTAAGCGCCCCAACCTGCGCGTGTTGGCTACCGGCGGCGTGGACCACGGCGCCCAGGTGGAGCTGCGCTCCGTCGACGGCGGCATGCTGGTGCAGGAGGTCGACCATGTGACCGAGGATCCCGCGACCTTTACGTTCCCCACCGACCGCAAGCCCACCGACGCCGAGATGGCCGAGCTCGAGTTTGCCTGGAAGGTCTGCAAGGGCGTCAAGTCCAACGCCATCCTGGTCTCCAAGGGCAAAGCCGGCATTGGCATGGGCCCCGGTCAGCCCAACCGCGTTGACTCTGCGCTGCTTGCCTGCGAGCGCGCCGAGGACTTCTGCGAGCGCGAGGGCGTGGAGAAGGGCGGCTTTGCCTGCGCAAGCGACGCGTTCTTCCCGTTCCGCGACAACGTCGACGTGCTTGCCGCGCACGGCGTGACCTGCATCATCCAGCCTGGCGGCTCCAAGCGCGACGACGAGAGCGTCCAGGCCTGCAACGAGCACAATATTGCTATGGTCTTCACGGGGGCCCGCCACTTCCGCCACTAATATCGTTACGCGGTTTTACCAAACCGCGTAACTGCTCGACGCTGCGCCGGCCCCAAGCACCTCATCTCGCCGCTCAAACCGTCGCTCGCGTACAGAAGTACGCGTCGCTCCTCTTTCGCGGCGACCTGAGGCACTTGGTGCCGGCTCGCTGGCTTGTGCTCCACCAGCGGTATTGGCTCGCCCCGAACTAAAGCTATCTATTGCCGTCCGTGCCGGTTGGTGCGGGCGGCTTTTTTGGGTATAACGGTGCGGTGTATGTTTTTGAGAAAGGTTGGATATGGCCGTTGTGGATGATGCCGAGCTGTTTGGCAATGCCGAGGATCAGCGTGCGTACGAGGACTTTTGCGCCAATCAGGAGGCGGTCGAGAAGTTTACGCTCGACAAGCCCGCGCTTGTCTGCCGTTGGCGCATGTCCAACAAAAAGGTGCCCATGCTCAACCGCCACATTCGCGCGCTGTCCGAGCGTCTGGTGCAGGGCGAGCCGCTTACCCATAACATGCTCAGCTGGGCCAAACAGCACGTTGAGTGGTCGCTTGCCGAGGGCGATTACACCGCACACGACGGCGTGCTCATGCTGGTGATCGACGTCAACGGCAATGCCGCCATGACGGTGGGGGAGTACGAGCCGCTCGCCGATACGTCGGCCAAGGCGCTGCGTGCCCGCTCCGCCGAGGCCCGCTCCGAGGCCGACGAGACCGGCGTGGCGCCCGAGCTGCTTGCCGCCGTCAACAACGGCGAGCTTGCCTTTGTGGCGCCGGCGGACGAGTGCCTGTGCGGCACGGTGACGCTCATTGAGCAGCTGGCCCAGACCAAGGGCATCCCGGTCACGCGCGTAGACATTCCCGCGCAGCTTAAGGGCGCGCTGTTCCTGGTGAGCGACGAGCACGGCGTGGTTCCCGCAACCGAGACGGATGCCGCCGAGGCCGACGCCGCCACGGTCGCCTTCTTCGCCGAAGGCTACGAAAAGCTCCGTGCCCGTCGCTCCTAACCTAAGGCGGGGTGGGCTTACTGAAGCGAGCGAGCGCGTTCGATGGCGTAGGCGAGCGACAACTGCTCCATCTCCGGGGCGCATTTGTAGCTCAGTCCGGTGAGAGCCGTCACCTTATCGAGGCGATATCGAATCGTGTTCGGGTGCTGGCCAGTCTGTTTGGCGGTTCGCTCGATACGTCGGTCGTTCTCGATGAATGCGGCGAGTGTGGATTCCAGTTCGCTGCCATGCTCACTGTCGTGCTCGCGTATCGGCGAGAGAATCGCCTCCGAAAACGATCGCATCTCCGGGGTTTCCGCAAAAGGCATCACGGTTCTCAGGATGCCGAGCTGCGTATAGCGGACGGGACCCTCGGCTCGTTGACAAGATAGGCGCTGTGCGTAAATCGCCTGCGAGATCGCCTGTGCCACAGCCTCGTCTCCAAACAGAATATCGCTGATGCCGAGCCCCTCCGCTCCGCCATCGATGCCGCTAGCCTCGATGAGCTCCGTGAGCGCCTGCACGATTCGCTCCACATCGAGCGTCTGCTCCGAGTCGCTTGTCGCTACGAATAACAAACCTCCGTCATAGGGTGCCAGCATATTGTGGCATCCGGCGAGGGTCGATTTTGCACAGAGACGTTCGATTTGCAAAAACGTACGCGGGCCGAGGGGCTCTGCAAACGATGCGAACAGGGCGACCGCTTCGTCCAGAAATGACGGGTTGAGGCTTCGGATGCGTCGGCAGATGGACTCGGGCGATACATCTGTCCTCAGGGCATCGATCTCGCGCTGTGCGAAGTCGATGGACGCGAGCTGCTCGATATGCCGCTTGACCTCATAGATGACGCTGTCAAAGAACAGTGAGTCGTCGGTCGTGAGAAAGACCGGGTAGTGCCGCGCGTTGGCGTAGCGGATGGCTTGGTCGGGAATCGGGATGTGCAGGACGTTTTTGATGATAAGACCGCTCGTTCCCTTGGCGACGAGGTATTTCACGGCTTCAGTGATGAGGTATGGGTCGTCCTTCGCATAGAGGAAGGTGCTGAGGACGATCTCGTCTGAGCTGAAGTTGACGCGCTGGTATTTGTTCTTGAGGCCGGGCATAAGTTCATAATCGAGAATCCCGACGCCGGAGACGGCGCGCGAGACGCCATCGCTGCCGGCGATTAGGCGGACCGACCCCTCATATTCCCGTGAGAAGTCCGAGATGGTGTATAGCATCAGCATCACCTTGTAAATCACTACAATAAGTACAGGTATAAATAGGATAATCGCACATCCGTATACTGTTGATGCGAGAAGTAGTTCAAATACCTGCTGATAAAACGAAAAATCAGATTGAGAATCGTTGTAGATTCCAACAAGAAATGATCCTTGGCGGCATCGTTACTAAACCGTACAGTGAAGCAACGTAAAGCTTTCGCTGAGAGGAGCGATGATGGGGCAGATGGTGGTGCTTTCGGCCGAGGAAGTTTCCAAGGTGCTGACGATCGAGGATGCAATCGCTGCCGTGGAGGAGGCATATCGCCAGAAGGCAACGGGCAAGGGTGTTGCGTGGCCGATGGTATATAAGCAGTTCGAACCCGGCGTGGCCGATATGGATATCCGCTCGGGCGAGTTGGCGGGAAGCGGCCTCTTCGGTCTCAAGCTCACTGCTTGGTTCTCTCAGAATCCCAAGAAGGGGCTGCCCGAGATCTTTGGCACCACGTTGCTGTGCGACAACGCGACGGGCGAGTCGTTGGCGCTGCTCAATGCCTCCGCCGTCACTGGGCTTCGCACCGGTGCCGCCGCTGCGCTCGGTGCCAAGTGGCTGGCTCGGGCGGATGCGTCCAAACTGCTTGTTGCGGGTGCCGGCCACATGAGCACCTATATGGTTGCGGGCGTGCTCGCCGCCTGTCCCAAAGTGAGTGAGGTCAAGGTGTGGGAGCCGGTTTCCGATGCCGCGCCCGAGGCCCGCGTCGAGCGCATGCGAGACGAGGTCGCCCGTATCTTGGGCGCCTGCGAGCATGTTCGCGAGGCATCCACCTATTCCATCGAGGCGACGGCCGACGGCCAAGGTGCCGCGGCAGAGGCCGACATCATCGTGACGATCACGCCGGCGACCAAGCCCCTCATCCCCGATGCATGGGTGCGCCCCGGTACGCATATCTCCTGCGTCGGTGCCGACATGCCCGGCAAGCAGGAGCTCGCCTCGGCGCTTGTCGCCCGTGCCGCTGTTTACGTCGACGACCGCGAGCAATCGGTCGCGTCCGGTGAGCTGGAGATTCCGGTTGCCGAGGGTGCCATCACGCCCGAGGACATCAAAGCGGAGCTCGGCGAAGTCATCGCCGGCACGGCTACGGGGCGTTCGGATGACGAGCAGGTGACGGTGTTCGATACGTCGGGCATCGCCGTTCAGGACCTTTCGGCATCGAAAATCGCCTACGACCGCGCCGTCGAGGCGGGGCTGGGCACCGTGGTGGAACTGTAAGAAAGCCAAGGAAAGGAAACGACAATGCAGATCAAGGATTTCGCCGTCGAGCAGTGGATGAACGAGTGGGAGACCAAGTGCACCCACAACGTTGCGGAGACGTGCGTCTACTCCCTCACGCTCGACCAGCTGTTCGAGCTTACGAATACCGACAAGAAGGCGTGGCTCGATAGCCTGTGCTCGCGCCGATTCACCTACGGAGACATCGAGGGACAGCCCGGCTTCCTCGAGGGGGTCGCGCGTCTCTATAAGACGGTTGAGCCCGGGCATATCGTGCCCACGCACGGCGCGACCGGTGCCAACTCCCTAGTAATTTCCACGCTCGTCGAACCGGGCGATCACGTAGTCTCCGTCAAGCCCACCTACCAGCAGCTTTACTCGATTCCCGAGATGTGCGGTGCGAAGGTCGATATCCTTCAGCTCGATCGCAAGAACGGCTACCACGTCGACGTCGACGCGCTCGATGCCCTGGTGACCGACGATACCAAGCTCATCTGCATCAATAACCCGGACAACCCCACGGGCGCCCTGCTCGACACCGATACGCTCAAGGCGATTGTCGAGGTCGCGCGCAAACACGACGCGTGGGTGCTCTGTGACGAGGTCTACCGTCTGCTTACTCAGACGGATGAGTACTCCGAGTCCGTGATCGACCTGTACGACAAGGCCATCGTCACCGCATCCATGTCCAAGGTCTGGTCGTTCGCCGGCCTGCGTCTGGGCTGGGCGGTCACCAAGAGCCCGGAGCTCCGTCGCGCGCTACTCTCGCATCGCGACTACAACCTGATTTCCGCCGGCATATTCAGCGAGTCGGTGGCGGAGCTGATTCTGGGCAACGCTTCCGTGATCCTTGAGCGCAGCCGTCGCATCGTCCGTCAGAACCTTGCTGTTCTGGAGAAGTGGGTCGAGAGCGAGCCGCACCTGTCGTTCGTCAAGCCCGAGGCGGGTACCACTGCGCTCGTGTATTACGACTACGACATCGACTCCAGGACGTTCTGCATCGACATGATTAAGAAGTCCGGCGCGCTCGTCACCCCGGGCGATTGCTTCGAGGAGCCCAAGAGCATGCGCATCGGCTATGCATACTCCGATAACACCGACGACCTGCAGAAGGGCCTGGATGCCATCTCTGCGTACATGCGTACGCTCGAGTAGAGACTCGAGGTCGAAGTGATGGGGCCGATCGGTTTAGGGCTGGTCGGCCCCTTTTTCTCTCAAGGCTACCGAACACTTTTGTCATATTAGGTGCCCACGGGGTCGTATCGCTGCGACACCGTGGGCATAATGGTGTGAAAAGTGCAAGTTACGAGAAACGGGAGGACACATGGCGCTGATCTATGTCGTTGAGGACGACGAGCCCATTCGTCGTGAGCTTGTCGACATCCTTGCCCGCGCCGGGTTTGAAATCGAGGCCTGCGAATCGTTTGAGCATGTCTCGCGCGATATTCTCGCCGCCGCGCCCGACCTGGTGCTGCTCGACCTCACGCTTCCCGTCAAGGACGGCCAGCATATCTGCCACGAGGTTCGCCGCGAATCCGAGGTCCCCATCATCGTCCTCACCTCGCGCACGACCGAAATCGACGAGGTCATGGCCATGACGCTCGGCGCGGACGACTTTGTTCCCAAGCCCTACAGCGCCCGTGTGCTTGTGGCGCGCATCAACGCACTGCTGCGTCGCACCGCGGCGTCAGGCGAGCGCAGCACACTTGTCCACAAGGGGCTGGAGCTCGACCTCGCACGCTCCATGGTCACCAACACGCAAACGGGCACCGGCACCGAGCTCACCAAAAACGAACTGCGTATCCTCTCACTGCTTCTGAGCCGCGCGGGCAAGATTGTTTCGCGCTCGGCCATCATGCAGGACCTGTGGGACTCCGACGCCTTCGTGGACGACAATACGCTCACCGTCAATATCAACCGCCTGCGCACCACGCTCGAAAAAATCGGCATCAAGGGGTATTTGACTACGCATCGCGGCCAAGGCTATTCGGTCTAGGGGCCGGCTATGTCGTTTGGCAAATTCTTTAAAGCTGCGCTGCTTCCCGTCGCCGTGTGGACGTGCGGCGTGCTGCTGAGCTGCTTTGTGCTGACGGTCGCCGGCGCACCCGTTTCTATCGTGGTCGTGGCGGTCGGCGTGTCCTTTATCTTCGGTATGCTTGGCATCGTGATCGAGTACGCTCGCCGTCGCCGTTTTCTGCGTCAGTTGGAGCGCGCGGCAGAGGAGCTCGAGAGTCCCGCATGGGTGCAGGAGATGGTGCAATGCCCGACCTATGCCGAGGGCGAGCTCGAGTACGAGGTCTTGCGCCGGGTGGGCAAAGCCGCTTGTGACGAGGTTGCCGAAGGCAGGCGCCAGACCGATGACTATCGCGACTATATCGAGAGCTGGGTCCACGAGGCCAAGCTGCCTCTGGCGGCAGCCCATCTGATTTTGGAAAACCTGGACGGCAGCGAAGATGACCTGTCGCGCGTAGATGACCTCGGTCGCGAGCTTGCCCGCGTGGAGCGCTATATCGACCAGGCGCTCTACTATGCGCGCTCGGAGGTTGTGGAGCGCGATTACCTGATTCGTCGCTGGGACCTTAAGACCTTGGTGACGGGTGCGATTAAAGCCAACGCCCGCGAGCTCATTGCGGCGCATGTGGCCCCGGTGTGCGAGAACCTCGACTTTGAGGTCTTTACCGACGAGAAGTGGCTCGAGTTTATTCTGGGCCAGCTCATTCAGAACAGCATTAAATATGCGCGTGAGGACGGTGCGAAGATCGTGTTTTCGGGCGCGTTGTTGGACGAAGGTCTGGCAAGCGAGCGCATCGAGCTCACCGTTGCGGACAACGGCTGCGGCGTGAGCGCGGCCGACCTGCCGCGCGTGTTCGAGAAGGGCTTTACCGGCGACAACGGCCGCACCACCAAGCGCGCAACGGGCATCGGCCTCTACCTGGTGGCGCGCCTGTGCTCCAAGATGGGCATCGACGTCACCGCAGCATCCGAGCCCGGCGAAGGCTTCGTCGTAACATTCGCCTTCTCGACCAACAAGTTCCAATATTTCGAGTAGTCGGGCCGTCTTGCGGTGCGGACGGCAATGTTCCCGAACGTGAACATAGCTAAGGCAATTGGCGCTATGTTCCCGAACGTGAATATAGCCGCAAGGATTTAAATGAATCGCCCCATAAAAAACGTGCCGCCCCAAACGGGGCGGCACGCCATCTTTTATCAGCCAACTCGCTGAAGTACGGTGACGAAGGCGCAAGGCCGGGAGGGGTTATCTAAGCCGACATCCCGCAGCCGCGAAGCGGCGAGGACGTCGGCGTGATAACCCCGCAGGCCTTGCGCCGGCGGGAAGGAACCTACTTCACGACCAAAATGTCGCAGTCCGTGTTGCGCAGCAGGAACGTCGAAATCGAACCCAGCAGCGCATACTTGATCGAGGACAGGCCGCGGGCGCCGCAGAGCACCAGGTCGGGCTTAACCACGTCGAGCATCTCGTCCTTGAGCGTCTCGCGAATGCGGCCGGCGCGAATCATGACCTCGACCTCGGGAATATCGGGATTGGCCTTGGCCTCTTCGAGCTGCTTGGCGATGGAGTTCTTAAATGCCTCCTCTAGGCCGTTGACCAGGTCGACCGGATAGGAACCGGCGCTCTCGAGCGCCGTGGAATCGATAACGTGGCCGATGATTAGCTTGGCGCCGTTGTTCGCGGCGACCTTGATGGCGCGTGCGAGCACAAAATCCTGCTGCTCAGTACCGTCGAGTGAAACAAATACCTTGGTGTAGCCCTCGTTCATGGTTTCCTCCTTGGTCTATCGCACGGGCGCGGGGCTCGTGCATCGGGCGGGCGCGGGCGCGTTGGCCGCCGGACACTTTATCTTGTTGCAGTTATACCCAAGGATTTGGGTTTGACCGCTCGCAATTCTGTGAACGGGCGAGTTTTTTGGTAAGGGTAGGCGCAGGCGCGCCGCCAACGGTTGATAATGGGACATCGCCCGCACCGTCCGCAGAACAATATCGGCGGGTGTCTAACGAGGGGGTCCCTTTGGATATTATCGAGCTTCTAAAATCTGCCTTCATGGGCCTGGTCGAGGGCATCACCGAATGGCTGCCTGTTTCGTCGACCGGTCACATGATCTTGGTGGACGAGTTCGTCAAGATGAACGTGAGCGAGACGTTCTGGAATATGTTCCTGGTCGTGATTCAGCTCGGCGCCATTCTGGCCGTCTGTGTGCTGTTCTTCCATGAGCTCAATCCGTTCTCGCCCAGCAAGGGCAAGGAGGGCCGTCGCGACACCTGGGTGCTGTGGGGCAAGATTGTGCTCGGCTGCATTCCTGCGGCGGCGATCGGTCTGCCGCTCAACGACTGGATGGAGGAGCATTTCTACAATGCTCCCGTCGTGGCGCTGGCGCTCATTGTGTACGGCGTGCTGTTTATCGTGATCGAGAACTGGCGCGCGAGCAAGCGCGAGGAAATGGCCGTTGCCGGTTCGTTTGGTTCGCGTGCTGTGGTGTCGGGTGGACGTCCCGCCGGTGCGCACTTTGCGGCGCCTGCCGCGGCTACCGCTGAGGATGAGGGCGATGACGAGGATCTGGACTTTGGTTCCATCACCACGCTCGAGGACTTGAGTTGGAAGACCGCACTGGGCATCGGATGCTTCCAGGTGCTCTCGCTGATTCCGGGCACGTCGCGCTCCGGTTCCACCATCATCGGCGGCCTGCTTTTGGGCTGCACGCGTTCGGTGGCGTCCAAGTTTACGTTCTTCCTGGCCATCCCTGTCATGTTTGGCGCGAGTGCGCTCAAGCTGGTCAAGTATTTCATCAAGGGCGGTACGTTCGGTGCCAACGAGGTCGCCATCCTGGGCGTGGGCTGCGTTGTGGCCTTTGTAGTTTCGCTCATCGCTATCAAGTGGCTCATGGGCTTCGTCCGCCGTCACGACTTCAAGTGCTTCGGCGTCTACCGCATCATTCTGGGCATCGTGGTGCTTGCGTACTTCTTCGTCTTGGAGCCCATGCTCGGCCTGTAACTTGGTTGACGCTGCGCGGCGGCCAGAGCGACAACTTGTCATTCAAAGAGGGCGGCATGACCAAAAGGTCTATGCCGCCTTTTTGGTGCAATGGGGACAGGTTACTTTGCGCCAAATCCGCTGGGGCGGGCCTGACGGCGGCGCACGGAGTCGTGGTGTGATTTGCGTCGGTGTCCGCGCGGCTCGGTATACTGGTACGGCTCAAACTATGGCGCTGCCCGCAGGCGCGCCGTCCGTCAGATGAGGAGTCGCCCATGACCCAGCCCTTGCCCTGGGAAAAGAATGCCGCGGTACCCGTGCCGCCCGTGCCGGAACCCGTGCCGCTCGATGCATACGCTGCCCCCGCCGCGCCGGAGCCCGAGCTCGTCCCGCTCGACATCTACGACGCTCCCGCACCGGCACCCAAGCCCGCCAAGCCGCTTGTCGACATCGACAGTCTTAATCCCGCCCAGCGCGAGGCGGTCCTGACCACCGAGGGTCCGCTGCTGGTCCTTGCCGGTGCTGGCTCGGGTAAGACCCGCGTCCTGACCTTCCGCATCGCCCACATGCTCGGCGACCTGGGTGTTAAGCCCTGGCAGATCCTTGCCATCACGTTTACCAACAAGGCCGCGGCCGAGATGCGCGAGCGTCTGGCGGCACTCATCCCCAGCGGTACCCGCGGCATGTGGGTGTGCACCTTCCACGCCATGTGCGTGCGCATGCTGCGCGAGGACGCCGACCTGCTGGGCTACACCGGTCAGTTCACCATCTACGATGACGATGACTCAAAGCGCATGGTGCGTGACATTATGCAGGCGCTCGGTATCGAGCAAAAGCAGTTCCCCATCAACATGATCCGCAGCAAGATCAGCTCGGCAAAAAACGCCATGATCGGGCCCGAGGACATGCTCAAATCCGCCGACAGCCCTAATGACAAAAAGGCTGCGCAGGTCTACCTGGAGCTGGAGCGCCGCCTGCGCGCCGCCAACGCGATGGACTTCGACGATCTGCTCGTGCGCACGCTCGAGCTGCTGCGCACCCGCCCCGAGGTGCTCGACAAGTACCAGGAGCGCTTCCGCTACATTAGCGTCGACGAGTATCAGGACACCAACCACGTCCAGTACGAGATCGCCAACCTGCTGGCCGCCAAGTACCAAAACCTCATGGTCGTAGGCGACGATGACCAGTCCATTTACAGCTGGCGCGGCGCCGACATCACCAACATCCTGGACTTTGAGAAGGACTTTAAAAACTGCAAGACCGTTAAGCTGGAGCAGAACTACCGCTCCACGGGCCATATCCTGAGCGCCGCCAACGCCGTGGTGCGTCACAACTCGCAGCGCAAGGACAAGCGCCTGTTTACGGCCGAGGGCGACGGCGAGAAGATCCAGGCCTTCCAGGCAAGCGATGAGCGCGACGAGGGCCGCTGGATTGCCGGCGAGATCGAAAAACTGCATGCCAAAGGCACGAGCTACGACGATATCGCCGTGTTCTACCGCACCAACGCGCAGTCGCGTATCCTCGAAGATATGTTCCTGCGCGCGGGCGTGCCCTACAAGATCGTGGGTGGCACGCGATTCTTCGACCGTGCCGAGATCCGCGACGTCATGGCCTACCTCAAGATGATTGTGAACCCGGCCGACGAGATGAGCGTCAAGCGCGTCATCAACACACCGCGCCGCGGCATCGGCTCCACCTCGATCCAAAAGATCGAGCGGCTGGCGCGCGACAACCGTTGCTCGTTCTTCCAGGCCTGCGAGATCGCAACAGCCGAGACGGGCATGTTTAGCGCCAAGGTGCGCAATGGCCTGTCGAGCTTTGTGTCGCTGGTGCGCGAGGGTCGCCGCATGGACGGCGAGCTCAAGGACGTTGTCGAGATGATCGTCGATAAGACGGGCCTGCTGCAGGCTTTCCGCGCCGAGGGCACCATGGAGTCCGAGAGCCGCGCCGAGAACATCCAGGAATTCCTGGGTGTCGCTGCCGAATTTGAGGAGACGCACGAGGATATCGAAGGTACGCTCGAGAGCTTGGAAGAGCTGCGCGCTGCCGGTGTTGCCGATGTGCCTGTCAGCGCCGAGCCCGAGTCCGTCGTGGTGAGCGCGCCCGCGCCCGAACCGGGGCCATCTGCCCCGGCATCCTCGTTTGAGGCGCTCGTCGGCGCGCGCGATGCCGCGGGCTCCAATCCGCTCGATAGCTTGGCCGCTCCGGCGCTGTCTCCGCAGGATGCCCTGGCCGCCGCCATCGCGGGCAACGCGTATGCCGCGCCGACGGAGATGCCGGCGGGTGCCGTGCATGCCGACGAGATCGAGCGCACCTACGGTCCGCTCACCTGTAAGGCGCTGCCGGCGCTCATGGAGTGGCTGGCCCTGCGCTCCGACTTGGATTCCCTGGCCGGCGAGACGCATGCCATTACCATGATGACCATCCACTCCGCCAAGGGCCTGGAGTTCCCGGCGGTGTTCGTGGCCGGCATGGAGGAGGGTATCTTCCCGCACGTGCACGACTTTGGCGGTAGTGACGATCCGGGCAAGCTCGAGGAGGAGCGTCGCTTGGCCTACGTCGCCATCACGCGTGCTCGCAAGCGCCTGTTCCTGACCTATGCGGCCACGCGTCGCACCTACGGCTCGACCTCTGCCAACCCGCGCTCGCGCTTCCTCAACGAGATTCCGTTTGAGGATATCGAGTTTAGCGGCATCGGTTCTGCCGGTTTTGAGGGCACGGGCTGGGAGAAGCGCGGCGACCGTCACGGCACCTTTGGCTCGGGCATGGGCTCGGATATGTACGGCGGCAAGGTGTTTGGCTCGCATACGCGCTCGACCGGCGGTTCCGGTTCGCGCGGCGGATCGAGCTTTGACGATTTCTTTGGTGGCAGCAGCTACGGGACCGAACGCCATCGTGGGGTCTCGCCCGACGCCGGCCGTGTTGCCTCGACCTTTGGCTCGGGCGCGCCGCGAGCCAAAAAGCCGTCGTCCAAGGTGTCCCCGACGGTGGAACGCAAGGTCGATCGCGCCAGCGCATCGCAGGACTTTGCCGCGGGCGATACCGTGAGCCATAAGACCTTTGGCACGGGTACCGTGATCTCGGTCGCCGGAGACATGATCGAGGTTCAATTCGAGAAGACCGGCCAGACCAAAAAGTTGATGAAGGGCTTTGCACCGATCGTTAAACTGTCGTAATCCCGGCGGACCTGGGCGGGCGTATGGGGCAACATCGCCTGCTCGGGCAGTCCTGCGCAAGACGGAGGCCACATTAAGTGGCCTCCTTTGCGTGCGGAACTCGCGATCGATGTTGCCCCATACGCCCGCCCAGGTCCTTAGTTAAGGTTGCTTGCGAACATCGCTTTGCTCGTTCGCTTTTTGATCTGGAGAGCCGGGTGGGCTGATAGATAGATATGAGTAGGGGCTCTCCCGTACATGGACGGGAGAGCCCCTTGTTTCGTTTGGGTTGTTGGTGCGACCTAGAGGTGCGAGACGATCAGTTCCATCTTGCCCTCGAGCTCGATCTGGTCCACGGTGCTCGGGGCCAGCAGGTGGCTTCCCTTGTGGACGGGGTCGCCGCAGACGGTGCCTTCGCCGTCGATGACCGACAGGCACATGAAGGGCCAGCGCTGGTCGAGGGTCTTGCTGCCGTCGACACGCACGCGATCAACGGTGTAGCAGGGGTTGGACTCGAGCTCGGTCACGCCGTCCACCTCGGGCGCGGTCACGGTACCGTCGACCGGGGCCTGGACGTCAAAGTCGATGCAGTCGAGGCTCTGCTCAATGTGCAGGGGACGCAGCTTGCCATCGGTGCCGGGACGGTCGTAGTCGTACAGACGATACGTCACATCGCTCGACTGCTGCGTCTCCAAAATGAGCGTGCCGGTCTTGATGGCGTGCACGGTACCGGAATCAATCTGGAAAAAGTCGCCCTTGTGGATCGGTAGCACGTTGAGCATGTCGTCCCAACGGCCCTCCTCGATCATCTGTGCGGCCTCGGCGCGATCATGCGCGCGCTGGCCGACGATGATCGTGGCACCGGGTTCGCAGTCCAGCACGTACCAGCACTCGGTTTTGCCCAGGCTGCCGTTCTCGTGCTTGGCGGCGTACTCGTCGTTGGGATGAATCTGGATCGAAAGGTCGTCCTTGGCGTCCAGAATCTTAATGAGCAGCGGGAACTCCTTGCCCTCGCAGTTGCCAAAGAGCTCGCGGTGCTCGGCCCACAGCCACGACAGCGTGTGGCCTGCATACGGGCCCTCCGCAATCTGGCAGTCGCCGTTGGGGTGGGCCGAGATGGCCCAGCACTCACCGATGGGACCTTCGGGAATGTCGTAACCAAATACGGTTTCGAGCTGGCGGCCACCCCAGATCTTCTCGTGGAAGATCGGCGTCAGTTTAATCAAATCGGACATATTCATACCCCCATTATGTTGCGCGGGCGTTGCACAAAACAGCTCAAAACGAGCGCCCGCGTGACTACAAAAACCTATGCCAACGTTACGTTGTGCAACTCAAAGCGGTCGCCAACGTTGCGCGAGACCGAATACTCAAAGGCGGCGCCGCTGTCCAAAAAGCCAATCTGGTTGAGCTCGAGCAGGGGAGAGCCAGGTTTGGTGTCCAGGCGCTCAGCCTCTTCCTCGGTTGCTGCCACGGCGCGAATGGTACGGTGGAAGCTCGAAATCTTCAGCCCGCATTGCTCTCGGATGAAGCGGTAGAGCGATCCGTACAGGTCCTTCTTTTTCAGCCCCGGAATCAGCTCGAGGGGCATGTATGTGTACTCGATAACGATGGGCTTCTCATCGGCCTGACGCACGCGCACGACGTGATAGGCAAAGTCATCCTCGGCAATTCTCAGCTGGGCTGCGATGTCCGCTGGTGGATTAACGATCGAGAAATCGTAGACCACCGAGGTCACCTTCTCCCCGCGGTGCTCATATGAAAAGCCCTGGGCACGGTCGTTTTTGCCCTGGAAAAACGCCTGACCGGGAAGTCCCGCCGTGTCCTTAACATAGGTACCCGATCCGCGTCGGCTGGTAATAAGACCTTCCTCGGTGATTTGTTCAATAGCTCGTTTGACGGTGATTTTGGAAACGTTATAGAGCTTGCAGAACTCAACGACGGTAGGAAGCTTGTCGCCCGGTTTAAGAGCGCCATCCTCGATAGTGCGACGAATATCTGCAGCTATCGCCTCGTATTTGGGAATCATGGAACCTCCTTTCCAACTTGATTGAGTATAAAAGAAAGTATAGTCAACACCTAAGTATCCCTATTGAGTTATTGAAAAGTTCGAGAAAGATATAATTAAAAGTCGCTTTGCATATAAATTAGAGCGCTCTAAATAGATAAACATCTGAGTAATGTCGTGTTAAGCGGTCATTCGCGTTTTCCCAGATAAAACCTGCCAAAACAAACCTGTCCCTTTTTGGTAGGTTTTTGCCTTGGGAGCGGTACCATACAGGCAATGTTTAAACGAGAAAGGTGGGCTCCCATGGAACCTAAGCAGTATTACATCGGCATTGACGTCGGCGGCACTTCGGTCAAGGAGGGCCTGTTCGACGAAGACGGTAACCTGCTTGCCAAGGCCAGCGTGCCTACGCCTCCTATCGTTGACGCTGCGGGCTTTGCCGCGGTGACCGAGGCTATCGACCAGGTGGTCGCCAAGGCGCAGATTCCGCGCGCCTTTGTGGCAGGCATTGGCCTGGCCGTTCCGTGCCCCATTCCGGCGTCGGGCGATGCCAAGGTCAAGGCCAACATTGCCATTAACCTGCCCAAGCTGAGGATCGCCATTCAGGAGCACTGCCCCGACGCGGTCGTTAAGTACGAGAACGATGCCAACGCCGCTGCCATGGGCGAGGCCTGGCTCGGTTCTGCCAAGGGCGTACAGAACGTGGTGATGGTCACCATTGGCACCGGCGTGGGCGGCGGCGTTATCGTTAACGGCGACGTGGTGTCGGGCGTTGTGGGTGCTGGCGGCGAGATTGGCCACATGTGCCTGAACCCGGCTGAGGAGCGCACCTGCGGCTGTGGCGGCCATGGCCACCTGGAGCAGTATTCCAGTGCCACCGGCGTGGTGAGCAACTACCTTGCCGAGTGCAAGAAAGCGGGCGTCGAGCCCATCGAGCTCACCGGCCCCTCCGATTCCAAGGACGTGTTCCAGGCCTGCCGCGAGGGCGACAAGCTCGCGCTGGCCGCGGCCGACACCATGGCCGACTATCTCGGCCGTGCCCTGGCGCTTATTGCCAACGTGGTCGACCCCGAGATGTTCCTGATCGGTGGCGGCGCGTCCGCTTCGGCCGATGTCTACCTCGACAAGGTCCGCGAGCACTTTAAGCAATACGCGCTTTCCGCCTCGCGCGAGACGCCCATTAAGGTCGCTTCGCTCGGAAACGACGCCGGCATCATCGGTGCCGCCTACGTAGCCCTGCGCGCCGCCGGTAAATAGTCGGTGCAAGGGGGTCAGGTTACTTTGCACCAACATGGTGCAAAAGGGACAGCCTTGGCCCCCTTGTCTGCCCCAAAATATGCCGCGGCCCTTCCGTCTGCGAGGGCTCGGCATCGGCGTGCTACCATAGCTACGTCCAAGTACACATATCAAGTGGAGGATATCCATGGCAAACGTTCTTGTCTTTGGTCACCAGAACCCCGATAACGACGCCATCATGAGCGCCGTCGTCCTGTCCCAGCTGCTCAACCAGGTTGAGTATGCCGGCAACACCTACGAGGCCTGCGCCCTTGGCCAGCTTCCGGCCGAGTCCGCCAAGCTGCTCGCCGACGCCGGCATCGCCGAGCCTCGCGTGATCGAGTCCGTCGAGGCCGGTCAGCTCGTCGTCCTCACCGACCACAACGAGTCCGCCCAGTCCGTCGCCGGCCTTAAGGACGCCACGGTCTTTGGCGTTGTCGATCATCACCGCATCGGCGACTTCGAGACCGCCGGCCCGCTGCACTACATCTGCCTGCCCTGGGGCTCCAGCTGCACCATCGTCACCAAGCTCGCCGGCGTGCTCGGCGTTGAGCTTTCCGACGTTCAGGCCAAGCTGCTGCTCTCGGCCATGATGACCGACACGCTCATGCTCAAGAGCCCCACCACCACCGATGTCGACCGCGCCGTCGCCGCCAAGCTCGGCGAGCAGGTGGGCGTCGACCCGGTCAAGTTTGGCATGGAAGTCTTCCTCACCCGCCCGTCCGGCTCCTTCACCGCAGCCGAGATGGTCGGCAACGACATCAAGATGTTCGAGCCCGCCGGCAAGAAGCTGCTCATCGGCCAGTACGAGACTGTCGACAAGACCCGCGCACTCGGCATGATCGACGAGATTCGCGAGGCCATGCGCGCCTACGCCGCTGAGAAAGGTGCCGACGGCATCGTCCTGTGCATCACTGACATCATGGAGGAGGGCTCGCAGGTCCTGCTCGAGGGCGAGACCGAGGCCGCTCAGAAGGGCCTGGGCATTGCCGACGAGCACGACGGCGTCTGGATGCCGGGCGTCCTCTCCCGTAAGAAGCAGGTCGCTGCCCCCATCATGGCCGCCTGCTAGGTTTAGTTGACCAAGCGCCACGACCGGACCGCGGACGCCCCGCGCTCCGGTCGTTTTTTGTGCACGGCGCCGCGTCGTCTCTTGGACAGGTATGCCCGTGCCGTTGAACAAATAATGTTCAACCTGTGGTTCCGCTTTTCGGCCACGCCTGCGTGCTTGTCGTGCAGGGTAGGCTAGATGCAAGCGTAATACGTTAGAGCGCGGCGCCGCCACTTGGGCGGGCCGTGCTTTTTTAAGACGGGAGCTTTCCCGTGAAAGGAGCCGCCCATGGCAGCAACTGAGCAGCTGTTCAACGTTCGTGAGCGCAAGCGCTTTGAACGTCACGACATCTGGGAGCGCATCGCCGAGAACGGCACGATTTCCGCCGCCGTCATGGTCTTCGCCGCCATCGCCGCCGTCATTTGCGCCAATACCGATGCCTACGAGGCCATCCATCACTTTTTGGAGACCCCGCTGTATGTGGGTCTGGGCAACCTTACGGCCGGTCTCACCGTCGAGCTTTTCGTCAACGACTTCCTCATGGCGATTTTCTTTTTGCTGGTGGGCATTGAGCTCAAGTATGAGATGACGGTCGGCGAGCTCAAAAACCCGCGCCAGGCTATGCTTCCCATGCTGGCGGCCGTGGGCGGCGTCGTCGTTCCCGCCTGCATCTATCTGATCTTTAACCATGCCGGCGCGCACAACGGCTGGGCCATTCCCATGGCAACCGATATTGCCTTTGCGCTGGGCGTGCTGTCGCTTTTGGGTAATCGCGTGCCCAACGGCGTGCGCGTGTTCTTCTCGACGCTCGCCATCGCCGACGACCTCATTTCCATCGCCGCCATCGCCATCTTCTACGGTCAGAGCCCCAATCCGTTTTGGTTGGGCGCCGCCGCGCTTGTGACCTGCGCGCTCGTGTGGCTCAACAAGACGCAGCATTACCGCCTTGCCCCGTATTCGGTACTGGGTCTGCTGCTGTGGTTCTGCATGTTCAAGAGCGGCGTACATGCCACGCTTGCTGGTGTCATCTTGGCCTTTACCATCCCGGCCAAGTGCGGCGTCAAGCTCGATAGCCTCACCGATTGGTTGGGCGAGTGCCTGCCGCTGCTCGACGACCGCTACGACGACGAGGCGCACATCTTGGGCCAGCATGACTTTACCGTCTCGACCACCAAGGTCGAGCGCGTCATGCACCGCGTGACCCCGCCGCTCATCCGCATGGAGCGTCTGATCTCCACGCCGGTCAACTTTGTGATCCTGCCGATCTTTGCGTTCGTGAACGCACAGGTTCGCCTAGTGGGCGTGGACATGAGCACACTACTCACCGACCCGGTGACGCTCGGCGTGTACTTTGGCATGCTGCTGGGCAAGCCGATCGGCATCTTTGGTATGACGTTCGCCTTGGTCAAGCTCAAGATTTCCGAGCTGCCGCGCAATGTCAACTGGCACATGATTGCCGGTGTGGGCATTCTGGGCGGCATCGGCTTTACCATGTCGATTCTCATCAGCGGCCTTGCCTTCCCGACGGCCCAGTTTGAGGTCCTGGCCGCCAAGGCCGCCATCCTTGCCGGTTCGGTCACCGCTGCCGTGCTCGGCATGATCTACATGAGCGTGGTCTGCAAACACCCCGCGCCCAAAGACGAGTAAGAGCGCGAAAACCGGCTCCAGAACCGATTCGGGCGCGTTCAAAATGCGGATTCGGGCGGTGCTTGCCGCCTGCCAGACACGCCGGTGGTCAAAAAACGCCGTTTGTGAGTACTGTCACAAACGGCGTTTCATTTTAGGTATGGAAAATAATGAACAAAGTTATAAGAACTGTACGTTAATGAGTGATCATCGACTTCCAATTTGGCGCTAGCTGACGGTGATTAGGGAGTTTCAAGTCGAGTTTTGCCGATTTCGACCAAGAATCGCTGCTACTAAAAAGGCAACAGTACTCATATTTGCCCTTTTTTGGCCACAAGCCCTAAAACAAGCCTCGCCAGGGTCGGGAAGCGGGCCAAATCGTCGGCCTCGAGGCTTATTCCACCGTTCCGTAGACGGCGCCCCAGCCGTGGGCGGCCAAGGCGGAGTTGAGCTGGTCGCAAAGCGATTGGCGGTCGTAGTAGCCGGGCGGCAAAAGGTTCACGATTTCCATGAGATCGGGCGCCAGGTCCAAGATCTCGGCCTGTACGATGAGATCCAGGCGGTCGATGGCGTGGCGGTCGTAAAACAGTCCGTCGACCAGGCGCTGCAGGTCGCCGAATTCCTCGGCCTGGAACGATCCGTACTCCATAGTGCCTCCTTGGGCGCCCCACGCCGGCATGCGCGGCGATTCGTAATTCATTGCGATGGACTTAATCTATCACGGCTTCATACCCTTGCGGCGGTGGCGGTCTATACTTAGACGAACTGCAACGTCCCGCTTCGCGAAAGGTCGCACCCATGCAGACGATCTACCAGAAGATGGAAACCACCGAACTCGATGCCGCCATCGAGGCGCTCAAAGCCGAGGTCGCCGAGGTCAAGGCCAAGGGCCTGGCGCTCGACATGGCCCGCGGCAAGCCGTCGCCCTCCCAGGTGGACATCTCTCGACCCATGCTCGATATCCTCAATGCCGATGCCGATCTGCACGACGGCAACGTCGACTGCTCCAACTACGGCTGCTTTGAGGGCATTCCCTCGGCGCGCAAGCTAGCGGGGGAGTTCCTGGGTTGCCCCGCCGAGCAGACGCTCGTACTGGGTTCGTCGAGCCTGCTGATCGAGCACGATATCGCCGGCATGTTCTGGCGCTGCGGCTCGTGCGGCAGCGAGCCCTGGGAGGCTTACGAGGCCGCGCATGACGGCAAGAAGGTCAAGTTCCTGTGCCCGGTTCCCGGCTACGACCGCCACTTTGGCATCACCGCCGACTTGGGTATCGAGAACGTCCCCGTCGCGATGACTGACAACGGCCCCGACATGGACGAGATCGAGCGCCTGGTTGCCGCCGACGACTCCATTAAGGGCATCTGGTGCGTGCCCAAGTATTCCAACCCCACGGGCATCACCTTTAGCGAGGACACCGTGCGCCGCCTGGTCGAGATGCCCACGGCCGCGCCCGATTTCCGCATCTTCTGGGACAACGCCTACTGCGTGCACGACTTGTACGACGAGACCGACGAGCTCGCAAACATCTTTGACCTCGCTCGCGCGGCGGGCACCGAGGACCGTGTGGTGGCCTTTGCCTCGACGTCCAAGATCACCTTCCCGGGCGCCGGCATCGGCTTTATCGGTGCGAGCCCCGCGGTCATCGCCGAGTTCTCCAAGCGCCTGAAGGCCGGCCTTATCAGCGCCGACAAGCTCAACCAGCTGCGCCACGTGCGCTTCCTTCCCACCATCGAGGCGGTCAAGGAGCACATGAAAAAGCATGCCGAGTTTTTGCGCCCGCGCTTTGAGGCCGTTGAGCGCAAGCTCACCGAGGGCCTGGGCGATACGGGTTGCGCCACTTGGACGCATCCCCGCGGCGGCTACTTTGTGAGCTTTGATGGTCCCGAGGGCTCGGCCCAAAAGGTCGCCGCGCTTTGTGCCGACCTGGGCGTCAAGCTCACGCCGGCTGGTGCCACCTGGCCTTATGGCAAGGATCCGCGCGACACCAACATCCGCATCGCGCCGAGCTATCCCACGGTCGATGACCTGGAGGCCGCGCTCGACGTGCTGGTGCTGGCCGTTAAGCTTGTCGCTGCCGAGCTTGCTCGTGCCGAGCGCGCCTAACGCCTAGGGCCCCGCAAGTCCGCGCCCAGTACTATCCGCACTTTCGATACGTAAAGGAGCGTATACATGGATTTGGGTATTTCCACCAACCCCACGCCGGAGATCTACACCATTAAGGTAACCGGCGAGATCGATATCTCTAACGCCGATAGCCTGCGCAATGCTATCGACCTGGCGCTCGAGCAGCCCACTGAGGCCGTTGAGCTCGATTTTGCCCAGGTGAGCTACATCGATTCGACGGGCATTGGCGTGCTCGTGGGCGCCGCGCACCACGCGGTCGACCACGGTAAGCGCTTTAGCTGCACTAATGTGCAGCCCCAGGTGATGCGCGTGGTTCAGCTGCTGGGCGTCGACCAGGAGATTTCGATCACGGCGGCATAATCTTTGCCCCCAAAAGGGCGTGCCGTTTGGCATATGTTTGTGATGCGCTCGGACGTTTTGGCGTCCGGGCGCTATACTTGACCGAATGAATAGACGAGTTCCGGCCGAATGGCGCGGTGCGGGCTCGACTCACATCGAGCCTTGGAGGTATGTGTGTTTGGTATTGGAGAGGGTGAGCTGGCAATCATCGTGGTCTTCGGCTTTTTGCTGTTTGGCCCGGATAAGCTCCCGCAGATGGGCCGCACGATCGGCCGTGCCATCCGTCAGTTCCGCGAGACGCAGGAAAAGATGACGGCCGTTGTTCAGTCCGAGATCATCGATCCGGTAAGCGAAGCCGCGTCGGCCCCGGTCAAGCCCAAGAAGGCTGCCGTCGAGGATGATTCCGATGCGGACGAGGATACCGTCGAGACGGCTGCGCCCGCAAAGAAGGAGACCTTTGCCGAGCGCCGTGCCCGCCTTGCCGCCGAGAAGGCCGCGAGCGAGGGTGCCACCGAGGACGAAGGCGCTGCTGGTGAGGCCGAGGGCGCCGAGCCCGCCAAGGCCGAGCCTGCTGCTGCCGCCGTCGAGCCCGAGCCTGCTGCAGAGCCGGAGCCCGAGCCCGAGGCGGCAGAGCCCACGACGGCCGACCTCTATGCCCGTCGTCCCCGCAAGCGCAAGGCCGTCGTCGACCAGCTTGCCCGCGAGCTCGAGGCCGAGGACGATGCCGCTGCCGATGCCCCGAAGGGAGACGATGAGTAATGCCTATCGGACCTGCGCGTATGCCGCTCTTCGATCACCTGGGAGAGCTCCGTCGCCGCCTGACCATCGTGGTCGTCTCGGTGTTTGCCGCAGCCATCGTGCTGTATTTCGCCACGCCCGTGGTGCTCGACATCCTGGAAGATCCCATCCGCTCCTTTGTGCCGGATGGTAAGTTCTACATCACCACCACGCTCGGCGGCTTTGGCCTGCGCTTCTCGCTGGCCATCAAGATGGCCGTGGTCATGTGCACGCCCATGATCATCTGGCAGATTCTGGCGTTTTTCCTGCCGGCGCTTCGCCCCAACGAGCGCAAGTGGGTCGTGCCCACGGTGCTCGCCTCGACGGTGCTGTTCTTCCTGGGCGCAATCTTTTGCTACTTCATCATCATCCCTGCGGGCTTTGAGTGGCTCATCGGCGAAACCTCGGCCGTCGCCACGGCGCTGCCCGATCTGGAGAACTACGTCAACATGGAGCTGCTCTTTATGATCGGCTTTGGTGTGGCGTTTGAGCTGCCGCTCATCATCTTTTACCTGTCCGTCTTCCATATCGTGTCCTACGCGGCCTTCCGCAGCGCCTGGCGTTACGTATACGTTGGCCTGCTTGTGGGCTCGGCTGTGATTACGCCCGACGGCTCGCCCGTTACGCTGGGCCTCATGTATGGCGCCCTGCTCTCGCTCTACGAGATTTCGCTCGCCATCGCCCGTGTGGTCATTACCGCGCGCGAGGGCAAGGAGGGCTTGTTCGTGAGTCGTCTGGACCTGTTCTCGGACGATGAGGACGACGAGGAGTAAATCGGTATGCACGAGGTTGGCATTGTCAACGGCATACTCGATACAGTGATTCGTGCGGCGCGTGGGGCGGGGGCCTCGCGCGCCGTTTTGGTAACGCTGCGTATCGGGGATATGACCGAGGTCGTGCGCGGGGCGCTTGACTTTGCGTGGGAGACGTTTCGTGACGAGGACCCGCTCACGCAAGGTTGTGAGCTTGCGGTAGAGGAGGTCCATCCGCAAAGCGAGTGTCTGGACTGCGGTGAGGTTTTCGATCATGATCGCTTCCACTGCCGCTGCCCCCAGTGCGGCGGCGCCAATGTGCGCCTACTGCACGGCCGCGAGCTCGACATCGCAAGTATCGAAATCGAGACCCCCGACGATTAGCCCATCAGCCATCTGGGGACGGGGTATAAAGGGGCAGAAGTAAGGAGTGCCGAATATGGCCGAGAAAACGATTGATATCGCGTCGCCGATTCTGTCGCGCAACGAGCGCCTGGCAGATCAGCTGCGTGAGCGATTTAAAGAGACAAACACCTACGTGATTAACGTGCTGTCGAGCCCCGGCTCGGGCAAGACCACCACGATCCTGGGCACCAACGAGCGCCTGCGCGACAAGGCTGGCCTGCGCTGCGCCGTCATCGAGGGCGACATCGCCTCGGACGTCGACGCCATTACCATGAAGGAAGCCGGCATGCCCGCCATCCAGATCAACACGGGCGGCCTGTGCCACCTCGAGGGCAACATGATCATGGAGGCCGTCGACGCGTTCGACCAGGCTGTGGGTCTGGAAAACATTGACGTCATCTTTATCGAAAACGTGGGCAACCTGGTCTGCCCGGTCGACTTTGACCTGGGTGAGAACCTGTCCATCATGATCCTCTCTGTGCCCGAGGGCGACGACAAGCCCATCAAGTACCCGGGCATCTTCCAACACGCCGGCGCGCAGCTGCTCAACAAGGTCGATGTGGCCCCGGCTTTCGATTTTGACATGGATAGGTATACTAAGACACTCGATGACCTCAATCCGCAGGCGCCGCGGTTTGCCGTGAGCGCGCGCAAGGGCGAGGGCATGGATGCCTGGTGCGATTGGCTCATCGGGCAGATTGAGCAAGCAAGGGCGTAAGTCGGCCGCCATACGGGCGGGCGTAGCCGCAGAGATACGAGATAGGAGCCTCTTTTGAAGCTCATCATCGCCGAGAAAAACGACGCCGCGCGTCAGATCGCCGAGCGGCTGTCCACGGGTAAGCCTAAAAAGGACAAGGTGTACAACACCGCCATCTACCGTTTTGAGTGGAAGGGCGAGGAGTGCGTGACGATCGGTCTTGCCGGTCACATCCTTGCGCCCGATTTTTGCGACAGCGTGCTGTTCGATAAAAAGCTGGGTTGGTATTCGGTGACCGAGGACGGTGAGATGCTGCCGGCCGATATGCCCGATGGCCTGGCCCGCCCGCCGTACGACACCAAGCGCAAGCCGTTCCTTGCCGACGGCATTTCCATTAAGGGCTGGAAGCTCGAGAGCCTGCCTTATCTCACCTGGGCACCCGTCATTAAGCTACCGGCCGAGAAGGAGCTCATTCGTTCGCTCAAGAACCTGGCTAAGAAGTCCGACAGCGTCATCATCGCCACGGACTTTGACCGCGAGGGCGAGCTGATCGGTTCGGACGCCCTCAACAAGGTGCGTGAGGTGGCGCCCGACTTGCCGGTTGCCCGCGCCCAATACTCTTCGTTTACCAAGGCCGAGATCACGCACGCCTTCGATAATCTCGTCTCACTCGACCAGAACCTGGCCGACGCCGGCGAGAGCCGCCAGCACATCGACCTCATTTGGGGCGCGGTGCTCACGCGCTATCTGACGCTCGCCAAGTTCGGCGGCTTTGGTAACGTGCGCTCTGCCGGCCGCGTGCAGACGCCGACGCTCG
The DNA here is from genome assembly GCA_937942395.1 of uncultured Collinsella sp. GTDB lineage: Bacteria > Actinomycetota > Coriobacteriia > Coriobacteriales > Coriobacteriaceae > Collinsella. The sequence goes on from CALDEU010000060.1 coordinate 52,354, forward strand.
CCCTGGTGGTCGAGCGCGAGCGCGAGCGCATGGCGTTTGTGCCCGAGGACTATTGGCAGATTCGCGGCATGGGTGCCGCGCAGGGCGCCGCCGAGGACGACCGCTTTAAGATTGCACACAAGACGGCGCGTTTTACCGACAAGGATGCTGCCGAGACGGCGTACGGCCATGTCGACGGTGTCGCGACGGCGACCGTTGCCGCGGTGACCAAGCGCTCGCGTAAGCAGCAGCCGCCCACGCCGTTTGCGACGACCTCGCTGCAGGCTGCCGCCGCGGCCGAGGGCATCTCGCCTGCGCGTACGATGCGCATCGCCGAGTCCCTCTACATGGCCGGTCTCATCAGCTACCCGCGTGTCGACAATACCGTGTACCCTGCGACGCTCGATCTGGGCGCCGTGGTGAGCGATCTGGCAAAGATCAACCCGGCGCTGGCGCCGGTGTGCAAAAAGGTGCTCGCCGGTCCCATGAAGCCCACGCGCGGCAAGGTCGAGACCACCGATCACCCGCCGATCTATCCCACCGGCGAGGGCGATCCGTCCACGCTCGACGGCGGCCAGCGCAAGCTCTACGACCTCATTACCCGTCGCTTCCTGGCGACGCTCATGGGTCCCGCGACCATCGAGAACACCAAGCTCGAGCTCGACGTGAACGGCGAGCCGTTCGTGGCCTCGGGCGATGTGCTCGTGACCCCGGGTTTCCGCGAGGCCTACCCGTATGGCCTTAAACGCGACGAGCAGATGCCGCCGCTGGAGCAGGGCGATACGGTCGACGTGTTCGACATTAAGCTCGAAGCCAAGCAGACCGAGCCGCCCGCGCGCTACAGCCAGGGCAAGCTCGTGCAGGAGATGGAGAAGCGCGGCCTGGGTACCAAGTCCACGCGTGCGAGCATCATCGAGCGCCTGTATGCCGTGCGCTATCTCAAAAATGATCCCGTTGAGCCGAGCCAGCTGGGCATCGCCATCATCGACGCGCTGACGCAGTTTGCCCCGCGCATCACGAGCCCCGATATGACCAGCGAGCTCGATGGCGATATGACCCGTGTGGAGCGCGGCGAGGATACCGAAGAGCATGTCGTGACGCACTCGCGCGCGCTGCTGGCCGGCGTGCTCGACGAGCTGCTCAAGCACACGCAGGAGCTGGGCGACGCCATCAGCGACGCCGTCACGGCCGATGCGCGCGTGGGCGCCTGCCCCAAGTGCGGCAAGGACCTGGTTATGAAGACGAGCGCCAAGACCCGCGGCAGCTTTATCGGCTGCATGGGCTGGCCCGACTGCGACGTGACCTATCCGGTGCCGAGCGGCGTCAAGGTGAGCCCGCTCGAGGGCGAGGCCGCCGTGTGCCCCGAGTGCGGTGCACCGCGCATTAAATGCCAGCCGTTCCGCCAGAAGGCCTTCGAGATTTGCGTGAACCCCACGTGCCCCACCAACTACGAGCCCGACCTTAAGGTGGGCGAGTGCAAGGTGTGCGCCGAGGCAGGACGCCATGGCGATCTGATCGCGCACAAGAGCGAGAAGAGCGGCAAGCGCTTTATCCGCTGCACCAACTATGACGATTGCGGCGTGAGCTATCCGCTGCCGGCGCGCGGCAAGCTCGAGGCGACGGGCGAGACCTGTCCCGAGTGCGGCGCTCCCATCGTGGTGGTCAACACAGCGCGCGGCCCGTGGCGTATCTGCGTCAACATGGACTGCCCGACCAAGGAGAAGAAGCCCGCCCGCGGCCGCAAGACCACGACCAAGGCGAGCACGACGAAGAAGACTTCGACGGCAAAGAAGGCCACGGCTAAGAAAGCCACTGCCGCCAAGAAGTCGACCGCGAAGAAGTCGACTGCCAAGAAAGCAGCCGCTGACAAGTAACCGAGCACATAACCGAGCACATATAGACACGGCGGGGCCGGGCGCGCAAATGCAAATGCGCGCCCGGCCCCACTTCTAAGTTGCGGTGAAATAGGGACTGTTTTTGCTGGCAAAAGGCCTAATTGATCCCTATTTCACCGCAAGTTATGATCAGTTGTTGGGATTACTTCACTTCGACGGGTGCAGCGCCGGGGTAGCGGTCCTCAAAGTCCAGACGGTATTTGTTGTCGTTGGTGCCCGCTACGTTGTCGCGCGCCAGCGGTGCCACGATCTCGTCCTTGTGGTTGGCGGGGCTGGAGTACTCAAGGCTGATCTCCCAGGCATCGCAAATGACGTCAATGCGATTCTCCAGGTCGTCGTAGAGCGCGATGATGTCTTTCCACGAGCTGTAGTTCTGCGAGTCGATGGGAACGTCCAGGTCCTCGACCTCGTCCTTGAGGTCGTCGATCTGATCCTCGAGCGCCTCGGCGGCATCGCTGGCCGACTGACGCGAGCTTCGGTCATCCTTAAGGTAATACGTGTTAAACGTGGTGGCGCAGTCGCGAACCTGCTGATCAAGATCGGAGAGCCTGCTGTAGTAGGAGCTCAGCTGGTCGTAGACGTTTTGCTCGCTGATGGTGGCGGCATCGTGGACGTCATCGTCATCATCATCGTCAAGCTTGTTGGGGTCGCCCTTGACGGACGCATCGTCGTTATCGTGGTCGATCTTGACCTTCTCGATCGTCGTGCCCTTGGTATCATCGGCGCCCTTGTCGAAAGGCTTGATCATAAAGAACACGACGAGCGCGATAATCACGACGATTAGCGCGGCGATGATGCCGATGAGCAGGGCGTTGTTGTTTTTGGGAGCAGCGGGGGCGCCGGCCTGCGGAGCGGCGGTCGGTATGGGCTGCTGCGGCGCGGAGCCGGCTGGCGCCGCCCATTGCTGCGTCGTGCCAACTTCGGGCTGGGGAGCGGGCGCGGGCTGATGAGCGGACTGCACGGTCACGTCCGCCTGCTGGGACTGAGTCGCCGCGGGCTGCTGCGCAGACTGAACCGTGGTCGCGGCGGTGTCGAAGGCGGCATCGGACGCGGCGACATGTTCGGCTGCCTGCGCATTCTCTTGCGACTGAGAGGCCTGGCCATCATCGGTTACCGGCGTTCCGCAGCTGGTGCAAAAACGCTCGTCGTCTTTCAGAAGCTTGCCGCAATGGGTACAAAACCGGGGCATGATGGTTCCTTCCATTCGATGTGTTGGCTAGATTATAAGGTGGTTCAGGTGCGGTTGGGCCGCGCCGACCCAACTGGTTATGTGAGGATGATCATGTCGCGCAAGCCCTGTCGCATGCGTCACAATGAGTGCGGCGTGCTGGGTGTCCGGCGCGGCCGTTTATCGACGGCTCGGTAGAATGCGATGGTGGGGAGTGAGTCTGTGTACTGCGGCGAGCAAGGTCGGGGTGGCGGCGACAGCGTAGAGGCGTTCCGGTTCCCGCCGGGGGATGCGCCCCTCGCTGTGCGCGATTGCTCGCGTCGAGTGTTTTGTGCCGGAATGTTGACCGGAGCGCTTGCCTCGGTGATGAGTCTTGGCGGTTGTGCCGCGCGCCGCAACGAGGCTGAGGGTTCCGCTGTCTCTGTCAAACAAACGTCAAAGCGGTCATCCGCGACAAAAGCGACGGCCGCCCCTAAGTCTTCTTGGATTGCCGCCATTCAGCAAGATATCGAGGCCCTGGTCGAGCCGTATGGCGACTCCGTCTCGGTTTACTCCGTGGCGCTTGATCCTCAAACGTTCGCGTCGCTCGATGGTGAAGTCGCTGTGGCGCCGGACGCGCGACATGTGGCGGCAAGCATCATCAAGCTTCCCATTCTCGCTTGTGCGCTCGAGACCGTGACGGCGGGCGGGCTGTCCCTCGACGAGCAGATAACGGTAACGCAGCAGGATATCGTGGGTGGCAGCGGCAACATTCAGTCGCGCGGCGCGGGTGTGTCGTACAGTATTGACGAGCTGCTGCACGCTATGATCGCCCAGAGCGATAACGTGGCAGCGAACCTTGTTATCGGCAGGCTTGGCATGGATACGGTCAACGAAACGTGCGCCGCATTGGGACTGACCCAGACCGTGCTCGCTCGTTTGATGATGGACACCGAGGCCCAGGCACAAGGTCGCGAGAACTATACGAGCGCCCGTGATGCTGCGGCTGTGTTGCAACGGCTGGCGGCGGGGACAATCGCGACGCCCGAGCTGTGCGAGCGAGCGCGCGGATATCTGCTGGCGCAGGAAGACGCACGCGGTATTGTCGAAGGCGTTCCCGGCGGCGTTTTGGTCGCGCACAAAACGGGCAGCCTGGCGAATGCTCAGCACGATGCCGCAATCGTCTACGCCGAGCGCCCTTACGTGCTGGCAATCCTCACCCAAGACCTCGAACGCGAGCAGGCCCTAGCCCTCGAGCGCGATATTTCCTTCGCCATCAACGCCCGCGCCCACTCCTAACTTGCGGTGAAATAGGGATTGTATTTGCTGCTAGAAGGCGTATTCAGTCCCTATTTCACCGCAACTTTGGAAAGGCACCTTTAGCCGTTGGGGACGTTCTTAAACGACTAGTCATTAACGAACGTCCCCAACGACTAGTCATTTAAGAACGTCCCCAATGACTAGGTGGGATTTGGGGTGCGCCGGACGCTGGGGTATCATGGCTTGGTTGCTATAACTCGCATTTACGCGCCTTGTAGGAAGGGGCTGCGCCCATGGCTTTTGAGCCCGCTCAACATAGCTTTATCACGCTCGAGGGCGTCGATGGCGCCGGCAAGTCCACGCAGGCGCGCCTGCTTGCCCGCGCGCTCGAGCTCGCTGGCTACCAGGTTGTGAGCCTGCGCGAGCCGGGCGGTACCGCCATCAGCGAAAAGATCCGTGCTCTGCTGCTCGACCCCGCCAACACGGCGATGGGTGACACCTGCGAGCTGCTGCTCTACGAGGCAGCGCGTGCCCAGCTGGTACACGAGGTCATCGCCCCCGCCCTTGCGGCCGGCAAGGTGGTCCTGTGCGACCGTTTCTACGATTCCACGACCTGCTATCAGGCGTTTGCCGATGGTCTCGACCGTCAGATGGTACGCGATGCCAACAACCTGGCTGTCGCCGGTACGCATCCGGCGCTCACGCTCGTCTACCACATCACACCCGAGCAGGCGGCGCTACGCATGGCAGCCCGTGGCGCGGCAGATCGCATGGAGGCAAAAGGCATGACCTTCCAAGAGCGCGTCTACCAGGGATTTTGCGCCATTGCCGCCGAGGAACCAAACCGCGTAAAGCTCATCGACGCGACCGCGACCGTCGAGGAAGTCTTTGAGAAGACGGTCGAGCTGGTTCGCGCGTACGGTCTCGACATTCCCCAAGATGTCGTCGCCGCCGCGCTTGCCCAGGAGGCTGAGTAACATGGCCCCCGCGCAGACAAGCCTGCTGGCCAAGCTCGACACCCAACAGCGCGTGCGCGACTTTTTGACCAACGCCATCGCAAGCGGCCGCGCATCGCACGCCTACCTGTTCTTGGGCGCGCCCGGCGCCGGTAAGCTTGACGCCGCATGGGCGCTTGCCCAGGCATTCCTGTGCGAGCGGGACGGCTGTGGCTCGTGCGACAGCTGCGTGCGCGTCACCCGCCATACGCATCCCGACGTGCACTATTACACGCCCGAAAGTGCTACGGGCTACCTCATCGCGCAGACCCGCGAGCTGCTCGACGACGTGCCCCTGGCGCCCATCCGCGCCAAGGCAAAGGTCTACATCATCGACCGTGCCGAGCAGCTGCGCGCCAACACCGCCAACGCGCTGCTCAAAACGCTCGAGGAACCGCCCGAGGGCGTCATGTTCATCCTGTTGGGCACCTCGGCCGACGTGATGCTGCCCACCATTGTGAGCCGCTGCCAGTGCGTGCCGTTTCGGCTGGTGTCGCCTACTGTGGCCGCGCAGGCCGTGAGCCGCGCCACCGGTCAGGATCCCGCGCGCTGCCGCATGGCCGTCGCTGTGGCGGGAAGCCCCACGCGTGGTATCGAGTTCCTCAAGAGCGCCGAGCGCCAGGACGCCCGTCGCCAGATGGTCCGTGCCATCGACTCGCTCATCGCCGCCGACGAGGCCGATGTGCTCAGTCGCGCCAAGTCGCTCATCGTCGCCGTCAAGGCGCCGCTCGCCGAGGTCAAGTCCACGCAGGAAAAGGTGCTCGAGCAAAATGCCGACTACCTGTCGCGTGGAGCATTGAAGCAGCTTGAGGACCGCAACAAGCGCGAACTCAACGCGCGCGAGCGTTCGGGTATCATGGAAGCGCTGGCGAGCGCGCGGACGCTCATGCGCGACGTGCTGCTGACGCTTCAGGATGAGGCGGCAGACGTTGTGAACGAGGACGTGCGCGACACGATCGGGCGGCTTGCCGCCGCGACCAATGTTGCGGGTGCCACCCGGGCGCTCGAGGCGGTTACCACTGCTGAGCGCAACATCGCCAGAAACGTTACTCCCCAGCTGGCCATCGAGGTCATGCTGTTCGATATCAGGAAGGCACTGAAATGCCGTTAGTCGTACCCGTTAAGTTTACCTACGCCTCGCGCGACCTGTGGTTCGACCCACAGGATCTGGATATCCTCGAGGCCGATTATGCCATTTGTTCTACCGAGCGCGGAACCGAGATCGGCCTGGTCACGGCCGATCCCTTCGAGGTGCCGCAAGACGAGATCGGTCAGCCACTCAAGCCCGTGCTGCGCGTGGCGAGCGACATCGACCTGCAGCTTGCCGACGACCTGGCTATCCAGGGTGACGAGGCCATGGTCGACTTCCGCCGTCTGGTCAAGGAGCTCGACCTCGAGATGAAGCCGGTCGGCGTCGAGTACCTGTTTGGCGGCGAGAAGGCCGTGTTTTACTTTGCTGCCGAGGAGCGCGTTGATTTCCGCCAGCTCGTCAAGGACCTCTCCTCGACGCTGCACATTCGCGTCGACATGCGCCAGATCGGCGTGCGTGACGAGACCCGCCTGGTGGGCGGCTATGCCCAGTGCGGCCAGGAGCTCTGCTGCACGCGCTTTGGCGGACAGTTTGAGCCGGTTTCGATCCGCATGGCAAAAGAGCAGGACCTGCCGCTCAATTCGTCCAAAATTAGCGGCGTCTGCGGCCGCCTGATGTGCTGCCTGCGCTACGAGTTTGAGGCGTACAAGGACTTTAAGAGCCGCGCGCCCAAAAAGAAGACGCTTATCGATACGCCGCTTGGCAAGGCGCGTATCCAGGAATATGACACGCCGCGCGAGCAGCTGGTGTTGCGCCTGGAGAACGGCAAAGTCTTTAAGGTCAACCTGGCTGACATGACCTGCTCTGAGGGCTGCAAAAAGAAGGCCGCCGAGCAGGGCTGCAACTGCCGCCCCGACTGCGTGACGCGCGATGTGCTCGAGCGTATCGAGTCGCCCGAGATGCGCTTGGCGCTTATGGAGCTCGACCGCGAGAATGGCGTCGACGTGGGCGATGGCCTGTCGAGCGCCGACCGTCTGGCGGGGACGACGATGCCCAAGCGCCGCCGTCGCGATGCGGACGCCGATGCCCGTGCCGGTCAGAGCCAGGGCGAGGGTCGCGGCCGCGGTAAGGGTCGCGGCAAGGCCGAGGCACCCGAGGCTGAGGAGGCTGCCGGTGGACGTCGCCGTCGCAAGCGCTCGGGTTCGGGCGATGTAGGCGAGGCCGCTCCCGCAGGCAAGAATTCCCCCCGCGAGCGCGAGGCTCAGCAGCCCCAGCAGCAAAACCGCGGCGGTGGCATGAATCCCACGCGCCGTCGCCGCCGCCATTTGTCGAGCGAGGAGCGCGAGGACGCCTTCCGCGCCGCAGCCGCTCGCGAAGCCGGTGCCGCCCCCAAGGGTGGTTCGGGTTCCGATACGCCTGCCGACAAGGGTGGCAAGCAGCGCAACGATGACGAGCGCGTCCCGCGTCCGCGTCGTCGCCATTCCTCGGGCACGCAGCAAAAGCCCTCGGTGCCCTCCGTGGCCGATCAGGTCTCGGATGGCGAGGTCAAGGTCACGCGCCGTCGCCCCGGAGATGGCGGAGGGGCAGCTGCCAAGGCCGTGCGCGGTGCTGCTCGCGACGAACGCGAGTCGCGCGAAGATCGTGGTGGCGAGGGTTCGGCCGACCAGGGCCAGAAGCGCCGTCGCCGTCGCCGTTCCCGCAAGCCGCGTCAAGATGGCGGTGAGGGCTCGACCCAAAACTCGTCCGCACCGCAACCGCCCACCGGCGAATAGCGCCCGCAAACGGATTTAACCTGCCTGACCCCAAACGCGTCGGGGTACCATAGCGCTGAATCAACGACCCTCCCTGCGACCGAGCGTAGGGAGGGTTGTGTCGTGAAGAGACATTTGAATGTGTTGGGATGCCTGCAAGGTGCCGGCATCCTACCGTTTGCGGACGAATTGCTACCGTTTGCCGAGCAGGCGGCGCACGAGGCGCTTGAGGCGTTGTCACCCACGCGATGTGCCGGCTGCGAGCGCGCCGGTGCGCTTATTTGCCAAGACTGCCTGGCCGCGCTTGCGCTCATCGACCCGCGGCATAGCTGCACTCGATGCGGCGCCCCGTTTGGAGACTTGCTGTGCACCGAGTGCTCGGTCGAGGGTACGTCCTCGGCGATGGCCGAAGCACTCGACCGGTGCCTGGCATGTGCCGTTTACACGCATCCGCTCCCGAGGATCATTAAAGCGTACAAAGACGCGGGCGAGCGACGCCTGGCGCCGTATCTGGCAGAGCTGCTATACGACACCGCCTTGTATGCCCAGGTCGCGGCACCCGAACGCTTAGGCGGTGTGTTGTCCGGCGCCGATGCAGTGGTGTTTGTGCCCGCGACGGCGGCGGCGTTTCGGCGACGCGGCTTCGATCATATGGAAGCCATCGCGCGCCCATTTTGCGAGCTGTCGGGTGTTCCGCTGCTCGACGCCCTCGTTAAGTACGGCCATGGCGACCAGCGTGAACTCGGTCGTGAAGAACGCCGTGAACGCGCCCGAGGCATGTACGAGACCGTTGAGGACGTGCGGGGCCGCCGCCTGCTGCTTATCGACGACGTTATCACCACGGGTGCGACGATGGCTGCGGCTTCGGCGGAACTCAAGCGCGCCGGTGCTGCGGCCGTTGATGGCCTCGCTATCGCACGCGTCTGGTAGGGGTGATTCGTGTGGCGGTAAAGATTGAGCGGTGCAACGAGCCGACAGGCGAACAGCTAGCGGCTTCCGCAATCCTAACAGGCGCCTCGGCGTTGCGCATGATTCGAGCCGAGCGTCGGCAGATGGGCTACATCGGCTGGAAGGACCTCAATCCCGATGAAGAGCGCCGCGTGCTGTGTACGTCATCGCCTTCGACCGAGGATATCTATCTTCCCGACCTGGTGCGAATTGGAGCCAAAAGCGGCGAGGTGCAAGAAGATCTGTGCTTGCTGGTGGGATCTGCGGCGCAGCGCCGACGCATGCCTGGCGTGGGCTGGTCCGTGTGTTCCGGGTTGCCTGTCGGCTCGATTCTAGAGGTGGAACCGGGGGTGTACAGCCTATCTCCCGAGGCCCTTTGTGTTGCCGTCGCCCGCGAGGTCGACTGTATCCAGGCGTTTGCACTGGCCCAGGAACTGTGTTCCAAGATTTCACTAAGCGATCGCGGGAAGTATCTGCCTCCCTACACCTCGCCTGTTGCGAATAGACTTGCAAAGGATAAGGACCAACCGGCAGACGTGGGCTACTTTGAAGTCGAGCCGGTGCTGACGCCCGATCGCCTGGCAGATTACCTTGCGGCATGCAAGGGGAGTGCGGCCAAACAACTGCTACGCCTGTGTCCCTACCTGTCAGAAAACCTGCGCTCACCCATGGAGTGCATCATGCTTGCCATGTTTTCGCTTCCGTTTTCCTATGGCGGATTTGCCTGCGGTCCCTTTAAGACCGACTACAAGATCGAGTTCGATGACCGCGCGCAGGCAATCTCGGGGATGTCGCATGCAGTTTGCGATGCGTATCAGGAGGCAGCCCGGTTTGACCTGGAATACAACGGTGAGCTGGGCCATTCCTCCCGGAGGGGACGTATTCATGATGAAAAACGCAACACGGGCTTGATTACTATGGGAATCGAGGTCGCGACGGTCAACAACGAAATGCTCTGCGACATGGAAGCGATGGAAGCGCTCGCATGGCGCATTTACCAACGCATGGGTAAGCGATATCAGAATCGCGTAGAGGCGCGTCGAAAGAGGCAAGATGCTCTGCTGAATACGCTCCGAGCGTGCTTTGGGCTCAAGCCGGCGTAAAACTATGGCTTTATAGGGGGTCTGTTTATATGCCCTGTGCAAAAAACGGCAAATATGAGTATTGTTACTAGATTAGTAGCAGTAAAAACAAAGAAACTTGGGCCGAAAATTTGGATTCATTGAAGAGATAATAAACGAATGTGGAATATCTTGGCGCCAAGCAGGTTGTGCGGAACTCAAAAAGGGCTCGCGGGGCGGAAAAACGCTGCTACTAAATTGGTGACAGTACTCATATTTGCCGTAATTTGCACACGGCACCCTGAGGCGGGTGCCCCGGAGCTCCCCGTAGGGGAGCTCCGGGCTTCATGGGGGCACGAATGGTCCGCTCCGACCTGCAAAATCTGTGCTCACGGTGCGAATGACGCCCCTAACCTTAAACTTTAGCTTGAACTTAGCTATAATGCGCTACGTTCCTGCCAGGCTGTGGTTGCGGACGGACGAAATGTCCATCCTAGTCCAAGACAGACGCGGTCAAAGGGATCCACGTAAGCGACCGCGTGCGCGCGGCGCGATCATGGCGCGTCCTAGATGTAAGCCGCACCGTCCGTTCTACTTTCTTTGGGGCAATACCGCCTCGCGGGCGAGCGGGCCAGTCGTGAAGGTGGCTATGGCCTCCCGAGCAAACACCCCGGTGCGCAAGTGTGGGGTCAAATACCAGGTCAGCTGGTGGGAACACCCGTTATTCCGCGCAACGCACGGATTGTATACGACACAGAAGGCAGGGTAGTGGACATGGTGAGGGGCAGCTTGATGCACGCGGCTCGGTTAGGTGCTGGGACCGCGGCGGTCATTGCCGTATTGGGCTTGAGCGGATGCGCGTTCAATCCACTGTCCACGTTCACGACACCCACGATTGACCAGATCGAGCGCGAGACCGTTACCCCTACGGTGTCGGACGATGCCCTGGTCACTCCCGGCACCCTGACGGTTGCCCTCGATACCTCCGATGCTCCGCAGGCCATGCAGGGCGCCGATGGTAACCTCACGGGCTACGCGGTCGACGCTGCCCGCGCCCTTGCAAGTCGCATGGGCCTCAAGGTTGCTTTCGTCGATGCGTCTTCTGCCGATTCCGCGCTTGGCGACAAAAAGGCCGACATCTTCATTGGCGACATCAATTCCACGGATGGTGACATCAGCACGCTTGGTACTTGCCTGTACGACGCTGCGGCAGTGTTCGGAAAGACGAGCGATGGCGAGTCGCTGAGCGTTTCCACCGAAACGCTTAACACCGCTACCCTGGGCGTTCAGACCTCTTCGGCCTCGCAGGAAGCGCTCGCCAAGCAGAGCATCACGGCCAATCAAAAGACCTTCTCCAACATCAACGAGTGCTTTGAGGCGCTCGAGTCCGGCGAGATCGACTACGTGATTTGCGACTCCACGGCCGGCGGCTACCTTGCGCGCCTGATGAGCCAGATCTCTTACGTCGGCGCGCTCGAGACGCCCTCGACGCTCGGCGTCGCGGGCCTCGCGGCCAACGATGAGCTATGCCGTGCCGTGAGCGATGCCCTCGACGGTATCACGGTCGATGGCACGCTCGAGGCGGTCCACTCCGTCTGGTACGGCACGATGCCCTATGACCTCACCACCAAGACGGTCTCGGGCGCCGACGTACAGTCGACCGACACCGGATCCAGTGAGTCCGCATCCTCCGATTCGAACAGCGAGGGTACAACCTCCGAGGATAAATCGTCCAGCCAGGAGGGCACTATCACCGACGACGACATTAACAAGCTCAATAGCTAGTTATTGCTAGGGGTGGCGTCTCCTATGCGCTAGGAGAGACGCCTCTTCACGGTTTCAACACGCATTGCCGGGCTTTCCCAACAGGGGAGCCCGGCTTTTTCGTTTCCATAAAACCAGCAGGTCAAAGACATTTTTTAGGTGCAAAACCAAAGTCGCCGTTGCCCTCCCATAGCGCACTTTGCCACAGAAAAGTGCGAGACTTCGGTATGCGGTATCAAGCAATCGTTATTCGGGTCTTTGGGAATCCGCGTGATTAAATGCACGGCAATGGGTACATAGCCAGTACAGTAAGTCCCCGAGGCAGATTGGAGCCACGTATGGATATCAAGGTTTCTGGACGCAAAACGACGGTAACCGATGCTCTGCGTGCGCATGTGGATGAGAAGATCGGCGAGGCGCTCAAGGTTTTCGATATCGAGCCCATGACGGTCGACGTTGTGCTTCGTTATGAGAAGAACCCCTCGAACCCCAACCCGGCAATCGTTGAGGTCACGGTTCGTGTCCGCGGTTCTGTGATTCGTGTTGCCGAGCACGGTGCAGATATGTACGCCGCCATCGATCTCTCCGCCGATAAGGTCACCCGCCAGCTGCGCAAGTTCAAGACCAAGGTCGTGGATAACCGCCAGGGTGGTGCCAGCGCCGCGGATGTTGCGCCGGTCGAGCGCGTCGAGGATCTGGCTGACCTGCTGCTGCCCGAGGAGGAGGACGACCTGCTCGTCCGCGAGAAGGTCATCGATGTCACCCCGATGACTGAGGAGCAGGCGCTGGTGCAGACCGATCTGCTGGGCCACGACTTCTACGTGTTCGAGAACGCGACGACCGGTCTCATCAATGTGGTGTATCACCGTAAGAATGGTGGATATGGCATCATCAAGCCCCGCATCGAAACACTTGACGAGTAAAATACGTTAACTTGCATGAGTTAACGGCCGGCGGTCATCCCATGCGGATGGCCGCCTTTTTTACGTAAGGAGTCGCTTTGATGGACAAGGCTGCATCTACCGGCCATTCTGACCGCTGCCGCATCGTCGTCGATACCTGCTGCGACTTTAGCCCCGAGGTCGCCGCGAACCTCGATGTCGATATCTTGGGCTTCCCCTTTATCATCGATGGCGAGGAGCGCACGGACGATATCTGGTCGAGCATGAGCCCCAAGGAGTTCTACGACCGTATGCGCGCCGGCGCTCGCGTGTCTACCTCCGCCGTGTCGCTCGGTCGCTATATCGAGTTCTTTACCGAGTGCGCCAAAGAGGGCACGCCCACGGTCTACCTGTGCTTTACCTCGGCGCTGTCGTCGAGCTACAACTCCGCGTGCCAGGCGGCAGATGCCGTGCGCGCCGAGTATCCCAACTTTGAGCTCTATGTGGTCGACAACGCTCTACCCTGTGCGACCGGCGCACTTTTGGCGCTCGAGGCCGTGCGCCAGCGTTCGGCGGGGCTGACCGCCAAGCAACTGGTCGATTGGGCAAACGAGGCGAAGACCTACGTCCACGGCTACTTTACGCTCGAGAGCTTTGACGCGCTGGCTGCCGGCGGCCGCATTCCGCCCGCGGCGGCGCAGCTCACGGCAAAGCTCGATGTCAAGCCCGAGCTCTCCTACGACCTTGCCGGCTCGCTGTCGCTGATCGGCGTCAACCGCGGCCGCAAGAAGGCGCTCAAGTCCATCCTCAAGTCGTTCCGCGAGAACTATGTGCCCGACCGCACCATGCCCATCGCCATCATGACGGCCGATGCCGAAAAGGATGGTGACTGGCTCGAAGCCGCCATCCGCAAGGAGGAGGGTTGCGCCGACGTCACGATCATTCGCGGCTCCGTGGGTCCCACCATCGGCTCGCACGTGGGCCCCGGCATGGTGGGCTGCGCGTTTTGGGGTAAGAACCGCGCCGACAAGGCGTCGCTTTCCGACCGTATCGCCCGCCGCGTGCGCGGTCAGTAGGCAAGCGCTGCGTCCGTTATCGCCCTCGACTCACAGCCCAAACGCTGGCACCGAGTATTCAACCTGGTAACAACACCCAACCCAAAAGGAAAGGTTTCATGGCAAACAAGCTCTCCGTCGCATTCATTGGCACCGGAATCATGGGTGCCCCCATCGCCGGCCACATCCTGGATGCCGGCTATCCCGTCACGGTTAACAACCGCACCAAGTCCAAGGCTGCGGCGCTTATCGAGCGCGGCGCCGTCTGGGCAGATACGCCGGCCGATGCCGCGGCGAACGCCGATGTCGTCTTTACCATGGTGGGCTATCCCTCCGAGGTCGAGGAACTCTACCTGGCGGGCGACGGCCTGCTCGCGTGCACCAAGCCGGGTGCGGTCTTGATCGACCTCACCACGAGCTCGCCCGAGCTTGCCCGTGACATTGCCGAGGCCGCCCAGGTTTCTGGTCGCATGGCGTTTGACTGCCCCGTCACCGGCGGCGAGTCGGGCGCTATCGCCGGTACGCTCACGGCTATCGTGGGCGCTACCGAGAACGACATCGCGCCGGTCCGCGACATCCTTGCCACCTTTGCGGCCAACATCTGCTGCTTCGACGGCGCCGGCAAGGGTCAGGCTGCCAAGCTCGCCAACCAGGTGTCGCTGGGCGCCTGCATGGTCGGCATGGCAGACGCCATGGCGTTTGCCGAGCTGAGCGGCCTTGACCTGGAGAAGACCCGTCAGATGATTCTGGGCGGTACCGGCAAGTCCGGTGCCATGGAGAGCCTGGCGCCCAAGGCGCTCGACGGCGACTACAAGCCCGGCTTTATGGTCGAGCACTTCATTAAGGACCTGCGCTTGGCGCTCGCCTACGCCGATGACCGCGAGCTCGCGCTGCCCGGCGCCGACGTCGCCTTTACGCTTTACGACATGCTCGATGCCATCGGTGGCGCCAAGCTGGGCACCCAGGCCGTCACGGTCCTCTATAAGGAGGAGGCCGATGCCATCGCCACCGGTCTGGACTGGTCGCAGTATCGTCCCGAGGAGCACGGTGCTCACGAGGAAGGCTGCGGTTGCGGCGAGCATGGCGACGACCACGAGTGCGGTTGTGGACACCACCATGGCGAGGACCACGAGTGCTGCGGCGGTCACGGTCATGACGACGGCCACGAGTGCTGCTGCGGCCACCATCACGGGGAGTAGCGCCCATGAGCTGGACGTTCGTGGTGCTTGCGCTGGCGCTCTTTCTCTTCGCGATCTACATCGGCTTTTTGTGCGGCCAGTGGGCGTGCGAAAAGCGCGTCATCACCAAGCGCGACTACTGGATTGCCAACTTTGCGGGAGCTGCGGCAGTCGTCCTGCTGACCTGGGTGTTCTCGCTGTTCCCGCTGGTGCAGTTTGCGCCGATCGGCTGGCTCGGCGGCTTTATCGCCGGCCTTAAGATGAGCTTTGGCGAGTCCGTCGGTCCGTGGCGCAAGCACGACGAGGTCTTTAACGTCAACAAGGCACACCGCGCCGCCGCCGACGCGGGCGATGCCGAGGAACGCCGCCGTGCGCGTCGTAATGGCGCTGCCGACCGACAGCTCATCTCGGTCACCGATGACAGCAAGGGTGCTGGCAAGCACGCTAAGAAATAGTAAAAAGAGGTAACTATGGCAGAAAACAAAGACGAACAGCTCACCGACGAGGAGCTGGCACAGCTTCAGCTGGCAGAGGAGAACGAGAACGCCGTCGACCGCCTGGTTCAGGAGCTCGGCTGCCCCACGCGCCGCATCCGCCAGTTTGCCGCCCGCGTGCTGCACCTGCTCGCCGAGCGCGATCCGCAGCGCGTCGTACCCTGCGTCCCCGCGCTGATCGAGGCGCTCGACCGCCCCGAGGCTCAGACCCGCTGGGAGGCCCTCGATGCCCTGACGGCGCTTGCCACCACCTGTCCCGAGCAGCTGGGCGATGCCTTTGAAGGCGCCGAGACCGCGCTGTTCGACGAGATTTCCTCCACGCTGCGCTATGCCGCCTTCCGCCTGCTGTGCGTGTGGGGCGCCACGAGTGTCGAGCGTTCGCGCGAGGCTTGGCCCATCCTGGACGAGGCCATTCAGTGCTACCACGGCGACCTCGAGTATCGCGACATGCTCGGTTGCCTGTACGAGTTTGGCCAGGGCGAGATCGACGCCGAGGTCGCCGAGAAGCTCGCGCTGCGCCTTAAGTTCGATGCCGAGAACGGCAAGGGCAGCTATCTCAAAGCCCGTTCGAGCGAGATTTGCGAAATGCTTGTTAAACGCTTTGATCTTGATCTCTCCAAAAAGAAGAAGCGTGCTAGCGTTAAAAAATCTGACGACGCCGAAAACGAGGAGTAACAGATTATGGCGCACGATGTAGTCCTGATTCCCGGTGACGGTATCGGTCCCGAGATTACGCAGGCCATGCGCCGCGTGGTCGAGGCCACCGGTGTCCAGATCAATTGGAATGTCCAGGAGGCCGGTGCCGGCGTCATGGACGAGTTTGGCACGCCACTGCCCCAGCACGTGCTCGATGCGGTCGCCGAGACCAAGGTTGCCATCAAGGGTCCCATCACCACGCCGGTCGGCACGGGTTTCCGCAGCGTTAACGTCGCCCTGCGTAAGCACTTCGACCTGTACGCCTGCGTGCGCCCCTGCCTGTCGCAGCCGGGCGACGGCTCGCGTTTCCGCGACGTCGACCTGGTCATCGTGCGCGAGAATACCGAGGACCTCTACGCCGGCATCGAGTTCGATGAGGGGGCTGCCGAGGTCGAGGAGCTCTCGCAGCTTGTCGAGCGGTCGGGTCAGAAGACCTTCGCCGCCGATTCCGCCATCTCGATCAAGCCGATCTCCATCGCCAAGAGCCGCCGTATTGTGGAGTACGCCTTTGAGTACGCCCGCCGTTGCGGCCGCAAAAAGGTGACGGCCGTACACAAGGCAAACATCATGAAAGCGACTGACGGCCTGTTCCTGCGCGTTGCGCGCGAGGTGGCCGCCAACTATCCCGATATCGAGTTCAACGACAAGATCGTCGACGCCACCTGCATGGGCCTGGTCCAAAACCCCAACGACTTCGATGTCTTGGTGCTGCCCAACCTGTACGGCGACATCGTGAGCGACCTGTGCGCCGGCCTGGTGGGTGGCTTAGGGATGGCCCCCGGCTCCAACATCGGTGCCGATTGCGCCATCTTCGAGGCAACGCACGGCTCAGCGCCCGATATCGCTGGCCAGGATATCGCCAACCCCACGGCCGAGATTCTCTCTGCTGCGATGATGCTCGATCACCTGGGCGAGAACGACGCTGCCAATCGCATTCGCGCCGCCGTATCTGCCACGCTCGACGAGGGCGAGCAGGTTACCGGTGACGTGCGCCGTGCCCAGACCGGCTCCGTCGAGGGCGCCGTGGGCACGCAGGCCTTTGCCGATGCCGTTATCGCGCACCTGGCCTAAGGTAGGCACGCTGCAAACGCCTAAATAGTACTTAAGTGTTTGCGTATAACCTAAGAATCAATACGCCCGGCGCTCTGTCGGGCGTATTCTATTGAGGACTATGTTTCCTAACAAGGAGTAACCGATATGGGTCTGATTCAAAAGAAGGACGAGAAGGACGAGATCGACGGCATCCAGATCATCGAGCGCGGCGAAGGCCCCGACGGTGACGAGGACGAGAAGATCGATCTGGTCGCCGGTACGTCTGCCGAGCACATTGCCGCCGGCACGACGGCCGAGGAGGAGGACGCCCGACTGGAGGCTCAGATTGCCGCGGATGCCGCTGACGAGAATCTGATGCCCGAGGCCCAGGATGAGGACGACGATATCCTGGGTTCCGATGAAGACGATCGCGTATCCAAGCACAAGAAGACGATGATCGCCGCCTTTGTGGTTGCAATCGTGATCGCTGCCGTGGTCGGCTTCTTTATCGGCAACGGTGGTTTTGGCGGCAAGGGTGTTGGCTCGGCGACCCTCACCGAGGACCAGCTCGATTCGACCGTGGCAAGCTATAGCTACAACGGCAAGAAGAGCGACATCACCGCGCGCGAGGCCATCGAGAGCCAGTACAGCCTCGACACCGTCAAGGACGACGATGGCAACTACACCGCTCCCTCTGCCGACGTCATCCTGTCCTACGTGCGCAACAAGATCCTGCTCGATGCTGCCGAGGACGAGGGCATTACCGTCTCTTCCAAGGAGATGAAGCAGTACGCCGAGGATTCCATCGGCACTTCTGACTACAAGACCATGGCCACGCAGTATGGCGTGTCCAAGGACCAGGCCAAGCAGATCGTCCGCCAGTCCGCGACGCTGCAGAAGCTCTACAAGAAGAAGGTGGGCGATAGCTCCGCAAGCATGCCGACCGCTCCGACCGAGCCTTCTGACGGCAATGAGGACACCGCGAGCAAGGATTACGCCGACTACATCATCAACCTTGCCGGCGACGAGTGGGATAGCGAGAAGGGCACTTGGAAGGACGCCGACAGCACCTACGCTAAGGCCTTTGCCGACGATGCCTTTACGGCCGATAGCGCCACCTATAAGCAGGCCATGACTGCCTACTACACTGCTTACCAGCAGTACTCTTCGCAGGCTTCGAGCGCCAGCTCCAAGTGGACCGAGTATGCTAACGGCCTCTACGCCAAGGCCAACATCAGCATCTACGGCCTGTTTGCGTAAAGAGTCGCACGGCTCATCGAGCATCTAGCCGATAGACAGCAGAAAGTCCGCCAGTACGGAAGTCGTTCTGGCGGACTTTTTGCGTTGAGGGCGTGATTGGCGGCTTAATTATGGCTATTCATCTTTAAGTCCAAAAAGGCTATCGGCTTCATCGTCGGATATATATTCCAGTACATCGCCCGGTTGGCAGTCGAGTGCCCGACATATCGCGTCAAGAGTTGAAAAACGTATGGCAGAAACCTTGCCCGTCTTAATGCGTGACATATTGACCTGGGAGATGCCCACGCGTTCCGCAAGCTCTTTGGATGAGATCTTGCGTTCGGCGAGCATGCGGTCAAGCCGCAGAATAATCATGGATTCCCCCTAGAGCAACTCGTCATCTTGTTTTTGCAGGATATACCCGTAGCGGAAGATACTGGCAATCAGGCAAATAATCAGGCCTGCAAAGAGCATGGAGGGCTCGAATAATTGGCCGACGAACGCATCCGTAAAGCTGCCGCCAAATCCTGAGAGTATCAATCCCGTGATTACGGCACCAAGAAGCCTCACGGCAACGCCGCCGATAAGGAATAAATGTCCTACTCGACGAAGCGTCTGGTTGCATTCAAGGTCAAAGGGTCTGCCTTCCTTTTCAATGTTGAAGAAAAGCCTGCGCACGCTTATCGCGATGGTAAGCGCGAGACATGTCATCAAGAGGCTTCCTATGGCAGTGTGACCATCGTGTGCGACGAGCATAAGTGGGGCCTGCGCATCGGTACCGACAATAGCCAGGCACGGCCCTTCGCCGGCTTGAAGTTCTACGGATTGGAGGCACGACCCTTGGGAGAGGCCGGGCAATATAAGTAGAAGGTCAATCGCAATGACTGCGAGGAGTCCCAGAGCGAGCGCTGTGGTAATGCAGATTGTGGCCCATTTGCAGATGCGAGCGAGCTTCCTCAGTTTGGCTATCGTCTGTTCGCGGCTGATGGTTTCATTCGATATAGATGCGTTTCGGTGGACCATAACCCCTCCAATCGGCGTTTTGGATGATACTTGTATCATATCAAAATTAACGATAAACGATAAATAATTACTAATAATGAGTAAGTAATGATTGAAAACGATTAGCGTGAGCTATTAGCTCATTTTGGATGCCGGAGTTTGGCGTTCGGGGGATGAGGACAAATGCCAAAAACTTCCCGTGATCGCGCAAGCGTTCCATCGCGCTTCCCTAATTCATCTGGGAAAACAACTGCAAACGATTGCAAGTAACCGGTGAACGGTCGAAAACTACCGTTCACCGATAATCTCAAAACTGGTTCTAACTGGTATTAAGCCAAAAAGACCAATTCACAAATCTTCACAATGACCTGCAATTTTTCTTTACGCTATTTTTAGCCGCCCTGCGTTGTATTGACACGAAAAGAGTTCCGATTTTTTGCCAAAGCGTTTCGAAACGGTTTCAAAACCGCAGGTAAAAGTGTTAACGAGCGGTAAACGGTCGATTTATCACCGTGAGCGGTGCAAAAACGTTTTACCGTATGAATCAACGAAAGCGACCTCTTCTGGGGTGATATAGTGACAACAACACGTCACGTGGTTACTACCAGTTTAGAAACCACTGGTCTTCAAAGAACGCTTTCTAAGAAGCTTTAAGGGCGAGCGCCCGCTGGCTTCCGAAAATCATCGGACTCAGATCGTACACACCTTCGGAAGGGAAATTTGAATGGTTGGCTTTATTCTTACCGGTCATGGACAGTTCGCACCCGGCCTTGCAAGCGCTATCGCTATGGTTGCCGGCGACCAGCCTGCTTTTACCGTCGTTCCTTTTGAGGGCGACCAGGCTGCATCCTACGGTGAGGATCTCCGCGCCGCTATTACCGCCATGCGCGAGGAGTGCGATGGCGTGCTCGTCTTTACCGACCTGCTTGGTGGCACCCCGTTTAACCAGTCGATGATGATTGCCCAGGATGTCGACAACGTCGAGGTTCTGACTGGCACCAACCTTCCCATGGTTATTGAGCTTCTGTTCCTCCGCGGCAATGCTACGCTCGCCGAGCTTGGCGAGCAGGCGGTGACCGTTGGCCAGACGGGCATCACCGCCCAGACGGTCGCTTCTGTTGCTGGTGCCGAGGAAGAGGATATCTTCGGCGACGAGGACGGCATCTAATGGCCGATTTCGGAGCCAACGTCCTGAGCTCCTCGGTCGCCCTTTTAGGCCTGCTTGTCATCATGGGCTTGATTTACACCATCTGGTCGCAAATCAACATGAAGAAGAAGCAGAAGTACTTCAAGGAGCTGCACACCGAGCTCAAGCCGGGTCAGGAGGTTCTTTTCGCCGGCGGTATCTACGGAACCGTAAAAGGCATCGAAGGCGAAAAGGTCCAGATTAAAGTCCGATCCGGAGCCGTCGTAGATGTTTCGCGTTACGCGATTCAGGAGATCAAGTAACTGTCGTCAGCAAATAACGAAAGGAAGCTGATCAACATGGCAGAACCCAACATTCTTCTTACCCGCATCGATAACCGACTGGTTCATGGTCAGGTTGCCACCCAGTGGAACTCCACTCTGGGCTCCAACCTCATCCTCGTCGCCAACGACGACGTGGCGACCAACACCATGCGCCAGAACCTCATGAAGATGGCCGCTCCCGCCGGCGTCGCTACGCGTTTCTTCTCCCTGCAGAAGACCATCGACGTCATTGGCAAGGCGAGCCCGCGCCAAAAGATCTTCATCGTGGCCGAAACACCGGAAGACGTGCTTACGCTCGTCAAGGGCGGTGTGCCTATAAAGAAGGTAAACATCGGCAACATGCACATGTCGGAAGGAAAGCGCCAAGTCGCCACCTCCGTCGCAGTTAACGACGAGGATGTCGCTGCGTTTAAAGAGCTGCAGGAATTGGGGGTGGAGTTGGAGATCAGGCGCGTTCCGAGCACGCCTGTTGAGGACACGAGCAAGCTCTTCTCGTAATCCTCATGATCCACGTTGTCAGGAATGAAACCCTGACATTCTGTACGTGAAATCCAAAGTGCGTACATACATTTTGAAAGGAGGAGCAAGATGGAATACTCGATCATCCAGATCGCTCTGGTCTTCGTCGTCACGTTCGTCGCGGCAATCGACCAGTTTGACTTCCTCGAGTCTCTCTATCAGCCCATCGTCACCGGCGCCGTCATCGGTCTTATCCTTGGCGACCTCAACACCGGTCTTCTCGTGGGTGGTACCTATCAGCTCATGACGATCGGCAACATGCCGATCGGAGGCGCTCAGCCGCCTAACGCCGTCATTGGCGGCATCATGGCAGCCATTCTCGCTATCGCCACGGGCCTCGAGCCCAACGCGGCAGTTGGCCTCGCTATTCCGTTCGCTCTGCTTGGTCAGCTCGGCGTTACCCTGGTCTTCACGCTTATGTCCCCGCTTATGTCCACGGCCGATAACATGGCTCATAACGCGGACACCAAGGGCATCGAGCGCCTGAACTACTTCGCCATGGCCCTGCTCGGCCTGATCTTCGCTGTCGTCGTCACCCTGTTCTTCATCGCTGGCGCTACCATTGGTCAGACCATCGCTTCCGCCATCCCGACTTGGCTGCAGACCGGTCTGTCCGCTGCAGGCGGCATGATGCGCTTCGTCGGCTTCGCCGTCCTGCTCAAGGTTATGATGAACCGCGATATGTGGGGCTTCTTCCTCATGGGCTTTGGCCTCGCGCTCATCACCGTTGCCAACGATTCTCTGGCAACCCCTGCTCTGCTCATCCTCGCTCTCATCGGTTTCGGCATCGCTTTCTGGGACTTCCAGCAGCAGACCGAGCTGAAGGGTGCAGCTGTTTCTGACGGAGGTGACTTCGAAGATGGCATCTAATGAGTATGTGATCCCGGAGCACTACGAGGATCTCACTCCTGCTCCGCAGCTCGACCAGAAGACCCTCAACAAGATGGCTTGGCGCTCCTGCTTCCTGCAGGCATCGTTCAACTACGAGCGCATGCAGGCCGCTGGCTGGCTCTACTCCATCATCCCCGGTCTGGAGAAGATCCACACCAACAAGAACGACCTCGCGGCTTCCATGAGCCACAACCTGGAGTTCTTCAACACCCACCCGTTCCTCGTCACCTTTGTTATGGGCATCGTGCTTTCGCTCGAGCAAAACAAGGTTGACATCCCCACGATCCGCGCCGTCCGCGTCGCCGCAATGGGCCCGCTCGGTGGTATCGGTGACGCCCTGTTCTGGCTGACGCTCGTGCCTATCACGGCCGGCATCACCTCCAACATGGCCATCAACGGCAACGCCGCTGCACCGATCATCTTCCTGGTGATCTTCAACGCCGTCCAGTTCGCTCTGCGCTTCTGGCTCATGAACTGGTCCTACAAGCTTGGCACCAGCGCCATTGACGCTCTGACCGCCAACATGCAGGCCTTCACGCGTGCCGCTTCCATCATGGGCGTCTTCGTCGTCGGTTGCCTGGTCGTCACCATGGGTGGCACCCAGATCAACCTCCAAATCCCCAACGGCACCACCCGTGGCCTTGCCCCTACTACCGTGATTGTCTCCGAGAAGGAGGCCGAGAACTTCACCGGTATGGAGGGCATCGATACCGAGACCGCTGAGGCCGGTACCATCGCCATGACCGATGAGGACGGCAACGCCCTCACCGCCACCGATGCCGACGGCAACGAGGTCAAGTGCGGCGTCGCCGATCTGGGCAACGGCATGGAGTCCGTGACCTACGCTACCGTCACCGAGGATCCGGTCAACTTCTCTGTTGCCGACACCCTCAACACCATCGTCCCGAAGCTCGTCCCGCTTATGCTTACGCTGCTGCTTTACTACATGTTCGCTAAGCACAGCTGGACCCCGACCAAGGGCATTCTCCTGCTCTTCGTCCTTGGCATCCTGGGCGCTGGCCCGCTTGGTCTCTGGCCGAGCATCTGGTAAGGCTCTAGCTTGAGGGGTGTGTCCCTACGCGGCTCACACCCCGACCCCTTAAGCCATGTGTATGTTAAAAGCCGCGTGCTCGAAAGAGCGCGCGGCTTTTGTTTTCTTGATGATTTGGGTGTTGCAGGCCGATAATGCTTAGCACCCTAGGTAGTAGCCGAGTTTGAGAAAATGGGAGGATAGGATGGCGATCGGAGCGCGTAAGCAACCGCTATACGATCAGCTGGTCGATATTCTGACCGAAAAGATTGACCATGAATATCGCGCCGGTGACATGATTCCTTCCGAGCGCGAACTATCGGAGCGCTATGGTCTCTCGCGCACTACGGTACGCCTGGCTCTGCAGGAACTGGAGCGTTTAGGACTGGTGGTTCGGCAGCACGGTCGCGGTACCTTTGTGACCGACCGTTCGGCAAAGGCAACCAATCTTATGCAGTCCTACAGCTTTACCGAGCAGATGCGCGCAATGGGCCGCGACCCCGAGACCACGATTCTCGAGTTTTGCGAGATGGAGGCCGATAAGAATCTGGCCGAGCATATGGGATTGCGTATCGGTGATCGCATTTTTAAGCTCAAGCGCCTTCGTTCTGCCGATAACATGCCCATGATGGTCGAACGCAGCTATCTACCGGTTCGTCAATTTCTGTCCCTAAAGCGACCGCTGCTGGAGTGTAAGCCGCTTTACGATGTGATTGAGCAAGACTTTCAGCAAAAGATACGCGTGGCCGAAGAGGAGTTCTATGCGAGCATAGCCCGTCCCACCGACGCCCACCTTTTGGGAATTGTCGAGGGTTCGCCGGTGCTCGATTTGGTCAGGACTACGTATAGCGAGTCAAACGAGGTTGTGGAGTATACGCTCTCGGTTGCTCGTGCCGATCAGTTTAAATACAAGGTTTACCACCAGCGTAGCAACTAGTGTTCGCGTCTTTTCCATATGGTGATTCTTTGCATTTAACTGGTTACTACCAGATAACCAACCGAAGTGTATAATTGCACGTCAGAGGATTACTTCTAGAGAGAGGTATTAGAAATGTTCGAGAAGAGTGTCGAGGAGCTCACCGAGCTCGGCGCCCAGATCACCACGGCCGAGATTGCCCAGCAGCCCGAGCTTTGGCGTGATACGCTCAACATCTATCGCGAGAACAAGGAGGCCATCGAGGCCTTCCTGGCCGAGGCTCGCGCTATGGGCGAGGGCCGTCTGTCCGTTGTCTTCACCGGTGCCGGTACGTCCGACTACGTTGGCGATACCTGCGCTCCGTACCTGCGTCACGCCGGCAACACTGATCTTTACGACTTTAAGCCCATCGCCACGACCGACATCGTGAGCGCCCCGCGCGACTTCCTGCGCGCCGAGGATCCCACGCTCGTGGTTTCCTTTGCCCGCTCTGGCAACAGCCCCGAGAGCCTTGCCGCCGTCGCCGTTGCTAAGGAGCTCGTCCACAACGTCAAGTTCCTCAACATCACCTGCGCTCCCGAGGGCAAGCTCGCCGTCGAGTCTGCCGATGATCCCAACGCGCTGACGCTGCTCATTCCGCGCGCCAACGACAAGGGCTTCGCCATGACTGGTTCTTATTCCTGCATGACCCTGCTCTCCACCCTTATTTTCGACACTGCCTCTGACGAGCAGAAGGCCGAGTGGGTCGAGACCATCGCCAAGATGGGCGAGGAGGTTATCGCTCGTGAGCCTGAGATCGCCGATTACCTCGCTGGCGACTTCAACCGCGTGACCTACTTGGGTTCTGGCTCCTTCGGTGGCCTTGCCCAGGAGAGCCAGCTCAAGATCCTCGAGCTTGCTCACGGTCTGGTCGCTACTTCCTACGACACCTCCATGGGCTATCGTCACGGACCCAAGTCCTTCGTCGACGACAAGACCCTCGTGTTCGTGTTCGTCAACAATGACGCCTACACCCGTCAGTACGATATCGACATCCTCAACGAGATCGGAGGCGACGATATCGCTCAGCACACCGTCGCTGTTCAGCAGGAAGGTTCCACCGTCTATGAGGGTGAGTCCTTCACCTTTAAGGGCTACGAGGCACTTCCCGAGGGTTACCTTGCTCTGCCGTTCGTGATGTTTGCCCAGGCTATCAGCTTGCTCAACTCCGTGCGCGTGGGCAACACGCCCGATACGCCGAGCCCCACCGGCACGGTCAACCGCGTGGTTAAGGGCGTGACGATTCACCCCTTCACCGCTTAATCGCGTCCCCCTGTAAGGGCGCCCGTCCGCTCATAACGGCGGGCGGGCGCTTTTTGTTTAACGTGAGCTGGGTATAAGCATCACCACAGTCAACTGCTTTAGAAGCGAGGAGTGCATATGAGCACGTACGCAATTAAGGCTGACAAGTTCTTCTTGCCGGCAGGCCCGCAACTGGGCGGCTATATTATGGTCGAGGATGGCGTCTTTGGCGCCTGGCAGGCCGACGAGCCCTCTTGCGAGATTAAGGACTACACGGGATCGTGGATCGCACCGGGTATGGTCGATACTCACATCCATGGCTTCTACAACCACTCAACTACCGATAACGATCCCGAGGGCATCGATATCAGCTCAACCGAGCTCGCCCGTCGCGGTACCACCAGCTGGCTGCCCACGACGTTCACCGATGGCGTCGAGCAGATCAAGGACGCCTGCGCCGCTATCGCCAAGGCGGACGAGGGCCGCGGCCCCGACTTCTGCGGTGCTCGCATTCAGGGCATCTACCTGGAGGGCCCCTTCTTTACCATGAAGCACGTGGGCGCGCAGAACCCCGCTTATCTTATCGATCCCTCCGAGGAGGTCTTCGATCAGTGGCAGGAGGCTGCGGGTGGTCGCATCGTTAAGAGCGCCATGGCGGCCGAGCGCGACGGAGCTGCCGCCTATGCTGCCGCCCTCAATGCGAAGGGCGTGGTGACCAGCATCGGTCACTCCGACGCCACCTATGATGAGTGCATCGCCGCCATCAACGCCGGTGCCAGCTGCTTTACGCATACCTATAACGGCCAGCGCGGACTGCATCACCGCGAGCCCGGTGTCGTGGGTGCTGCCATGTCCACGCCCGAGACCTACGCCGAGATCATCTGTGACGGCAAGCACGTAAACCCTGCCGCCATCAAGGCGCTGCTGCAGGCAAAGGGCTGGCAGCACACGGTGCTCATCACCGACTGCCTGGGTTGCGGTGGCATGCCCGAGGGCAGCTACACCAGTGGTGGTATGGACGTCATCATGAAGGACAACCTGTGCTGGCTCGCCGACGGCAAGAGCATTGCCGGCTCGGTGCTCACGCTTGCCCAGGGCGTCAAGAACATCGTCGACTGGGGCATCGCCAGCGCCGATATCGCCATTCGCATGGCAACCGAGGTGCCGGCACGCTCCGCGCACATCGAGGGTAAGTGCGGCAGCATCATGCCGGGTCGCGACGCCGACTTTGTCGTGTTCGACCATGATCTCACTCTCGTCGAGACGTATGTTGGCGGCCAGAGCGTCGGCAACGCCTTTACCGAGTAACGATAGAAAAAGACGGCGGGCCCGAATCTGCTCGGACCCGCCGTATGGGTTAAACGCTCAAAAGCACCTTCACAGTTACAGTTTGTTGGCGATCTTCTTTGCCGTGCGCTTAACGCCGGCCACCAGACCTCCTGCAGGATGCTCCTTCTCGTATGCTAGGCGCTTCTCACGCTTGACGTACTCCTCGACGATGATATCGCCATATTCGTCTTCGATCTTGTCGAAGAAGTCGACGGCGCCCTTAATTTCCTCAGCGGTCGGGTGTCCCTTTTGGACACCGCCGGCGAGTTTGAACGGCCCCCACGTATCAAAGCCGGGGCAGCCGTAGACACCCATAAAGATGGCCTGCCTCATGCGGCAGATGCCATCGATATCCTTGCCGTACCACTTGTTTTTGCCACCGTAGGTCATAAGGCCAAACACCTTGTCCTGCGGCTGCAGCACGTTCGTGAGCACGCGTGCCATGTCCTTGTCGATCTCGGAGTAATAGATGCCCGTGGCGACACCGATCAGATGATATTCGTGCAGGTTGGGATACTCGTTTTTACCGAGCGCCTTGACGTCGAGGGTATCGATCTCGGGGTGTGCCTCGACGATGGCGTCCACGAGCTTTTTCGTATTGCCGTGGTGGCGTGAGGCATAAAGGATGATGGTTCGCATAAGAAGGCCTTTCAGCTGTAATTGCATCAATGTCTGTATGGTACCCCGTTGCATGGCTGGGATACCGGACGCATCGATGAACGTGCGGGTTTGTCCTTTGGTCAGGGCCGAGACGGGTTCTTGCGAGCAAAAAAGCAGTTGTTCGAAAGGATGGGCAATGGAATACGCTCTCTCCAACGATTCGATTTCTATTAAGGTGTCCACGGCTGGTGGTTCGTTTACCTCGATTGAGGCCGGAGGTCGCGAGTACTTGTGGCAGGGCGATCCCGCAGTGTGGTCCGGTCAGGCGCCGGTCTGCTTTCCGATTTGCGGAGGCTTGCGCGACAACAGCGCCATGACGTTTGCCGGGCATCATGTAAAGCTCGCTCGCCACGGGTTTGCGCGCAAACAGGAGTGGAAGCTGCTGAGCCAAGACGAGAACGAGCTGGCGATGTGCCTGGCTTCGGAGGATAACGCCGCGCTGCTGAGCGATTATCCGTACCCGTTTAAGCTTGTCGCTCGTTATACGCTTGAGGACGCCGCCGTGCGTGTCGCCTATGAGGTTACCAACGAGGGTACCGAGGACATGCCGTTCTTTATCGGCGGTCATCCCGGCTTTAGGTGTCCGCTCGATGAGGGCGAGGCCTATACGGACTACGAGTTGCGCTTTGAGAAAGACGAGGCTGCGGAGCTTTGCACCGCTGTCCCTTCGACTGGCTTGATTGACGTGGCAAACCGCTCCAAGAACCCCATGGTGGGAAAGACGCTGCCTCTGTCACATGAGCTCTTCGATTTTGCGGAGACCATCTTTGACGTGCTCGAGAGCCGTCAGGTCACGCTTTCCAAAAAGGGCGAGGACAAGGGCGTCCGCCTGAGCTTTGAGGGCTTCCCATATCTCATTGTGTGGAGCAAGCCCGAGGGCGATTTTGTGGCGGTTGAGCCTTGGGGCGGTCTTTCGACCTGTTCCGATGAGGACGATGTGCTTGAGCATAAGCGCGGCTGCCTTGTCGCCAAGCCCAAGGAGACCGTCGTTCGCTCGTTCACGATTGAGATTCTGTAATTCCGTTTTGTCGACTCGTATCGCGAGGCACAAGGAGCCTGCGAGATAAGGAGCTAAAAATGATCCTCACCGTTACGATGAACCCGTCTGTCGATACGCGCTATCAGCTCGATGAGCTCGTTATCGACGACGTCAACCGTGTGACGCCCGAAAAGACCGCCGGCGGCAAGGGCCTTAACGTAGCCCGCGTCCTTGGTCAGTTGGGCGACGATGTTGTGGCAACCGGCCTGCTTGGTGGCCATATGGGCGCCTATATGGCCGAGCTCATGGACGCCAACGGTATTAACAACGACTTTGTGCCCATCAAGGGCGAGACCCGCATCTGCCTCAATATCCTTCATGCCGGCAACCAGACCGAGCTGCTCGAGAGCGGCCCGACAATTGCCCCTGAGGAGCTCGATGCCTTTACCGCCAAGTTTACCGAGCTTGCGAGCAAGGCCGACGTCGTCACCATCTCGGGTTCGCTGCCCCGCGGTGTCGAGGCAGACTACTATGCCAAGATCACGGGCATTGCCGAGAACGCCGGCGCCAAGGTGCTGCTCGATACCTCGGGTGCTTCGCTCGAGGCGGCGCTCAAGTCCGAGGTCAAGCCCGAGCTTGTCAAGCCTAACCTGACCGAGATCAACGGCCTTCTGGGCACGAGCTTTACCACCGACGATGTGGACGAGCTCCGCGCCGCGCTCGCCTCTGATGCCCGCTTCTCCGATATCCCCTGGGTCGTCGTGTCCATGGGTGCCGCCGGCTCCGTGGGCTTCCATAACGGCCGTGCGTTCCGCGCAAAGACGCCCGATATCCCTGCCGTTAACGCCACGGGCTCTGGTGACTCCACTATCGCAGGCTTCGCGCATGCCATCGCTGCTGGCGCAGACGACGAGACGGTGCTGCGTACCGCCAATACCTGCGGCAAGCTCAACGCCATGGATCCCATGACCGGCCATCTGGTCATGGACCGTTGGGACGAGGTCTACAACGGCGTTGTCGTGACCGAGCTGTAAGAGCTTGGGTGACGGCCTCGGCATCGCTTGCTAGCTCATGTCGACGACAAGTGCGGTAGCATTATGCCGGGGCGCGACGCCGAGTTTGTCGTGTTCAATCCCGACCTTACCCTGGTCGAGGCGTATGTGGGTGGCAACAGCGTCGGTAACGCGTTTGCCGAGTAGCCGCCAAAGAAGCGATCCGAAAGGGGATTTAGATGATTTACGGTGCATTGGGCGATATCGAGGAGTATCGCGGAATGCTCAAGGGCCTCGACGTGCTGATCGACTGGCTCGAGGAGAACGACCCGGCGCAGCTCGAGGTCGGCAGCCATCCGATTCTGGGCGACAAGGTCTATGCGAACGTCATGGCTCCCACGACGCGTCCCGAGGCAGAGGCTCACTATGAGACGCATCAGCGCTATCATGACCTGCAGATCGACATTGAGGGTCGCGAGGCCTTTAAGGTCGCTACGGGCAGCTTGACGCTGGTCCAGGAGTTTGACGAGAAGGACGACTACGATCTGGTCGATTCCGACGCCTCGATCGCCGGCGATCTGGCCGACGACAAGTTCGCCCTGTTCGTTGCCGGCGAGCCTCACATGCCCACGCTCGAGTTCCCGGGCGATGGCGCACAGCCGGTCAAGAAGATCTGCTTTAAGCTGCTTGCAGACGCTTACTGGGAGGAGTAGCGCACTGCTCGTGAGCTAGCGTGATTTCCCTTGGGGAACGCGTTTGAGCCCCGCTGATCGCGGTCCCCTTGGGGATTGCGGTTGGCGGGGCTTGTTGTTGAGTAGGGGAGTTGCCGACGGCGTTGTGCTTGGATTGGCGGATGCGCGCTCGAAATCGGCAACAAAAAAGCCGCCCGAAGGCGGCTATCTTGTGCAATGGAGCCAGCGACCGGGCTCGAACCGGTGACCCCCGCTTTACGAGAGCGGTGCTCTACCAACTGAGCTACGCTGGCGGCCATGTGATGACGCAACTGAGACGTCAACGGCTGTCTATGATACGGGACATCGCAAATCCGCGCAAGTGTTCTGACGGCTTTTCTCACTTTAAATGCACTAATATTGGAGACGTGATGTCTTGCTCTTACGGGTCTCAAACAGAATGGGGTGGCGATGGCTCAACCCAAGATTCTTCTCACACGCATCGATGACCGGTTTATTTACGGGCAAGACGTTGAGCTGTGGAACGAAGTCGTGGGTTCCAACCTTGTTTTAATCGTCAACGATGAGATTGCGGCTGATTCGCGCAAGTGGGCCCCTATGAGGGTGGCGACACCCGAGGGTGTCTGGACGCGGTTTTTCTCGGTGCAAAGGACTGTCGACATCATTCATACCGCAACGCCGCGCCAAAGGATTCTCATCATGGTGGCGTCGCCCACGGATGCACTCGCGCTGGTTAAGGGCGGTGTGCCGATCACCAAGATCAGCATTGGCCATATGCAGGCGGGGGAGGGCAAGCACCCCATAACGCCCGCAGTCGCCGTAGACGATACGGACATCGCTGCCTTCAAAGAGCTACAAGAACTCGGCATAGAGCTAGAAATCCGTTACCTCCCCAGCTCCAATCCCGACCCCATCCAACTAGTCATTGGGGACGTTCTTAAATGACTAGTCAAACGGGACACCCTTGGCACTTGGGGACGTTCCTTATGTGCCGGCCTTTTAGGAACGTCCCCAAGTGTCGGCAGATTGGGACAGTCCTTCTCGCCAAACGTTAAAGACTGTCCCCAATGACTAGTCATTTAAGAACGTCCCCAATGACTAGGTAGAAAAACGCCCGTCGGCAGTGGTGCCGGCGGGCGCTGCTGTGCGATATGTTGCGTTGTGGGCTTAGTGCCTCATAAAGTGGTATTCGATCACATTGCTGTAGGGGTGACCCGGGCCCACAATGCCCTGCGGGAACAGCGGCTGGTGCGGTGTGTCGGGGTACATCTCTGCCTCGAGGGCAAAGCCAGCGCCCCAGCCATAGTTGGCATCGTCCTTGGCGTGCTCGTCGCCCAGCCAGTTGCCGGTGTAGAGCTGCACGCCCGGGGCGGTGGTGTAGTAATCCAACTCACGACCGGTCCACATCTCCTCGACGTGCAGGGCGCGGCGCAGATTACGGCCGTACTGATAGCCATCGATGCACAGGCAGTGGTCGTAGCCGCGTGCCTGCTTAATCTGGGGATCGTCGGCCTCCATGCCAGGCGCGACGGGGCGCAGCTCACGGAAGTCAAACGGCGTGCCCTCGACCGGAGCGATCTCGCCGGTGGGGATATTCTGCTCGTTGATGGGCAGGTAGTGGGCAGCGTTGGCAACAAAGAAGTGCTCGCAGTCCATGCCGGCGTTATGGCCGGCAAGGTTAAAGTACGTGTGGTTGGTCATGGACACGTAGGTGGCGCGGTCGCTCTCGCAACCATACTCGATGCGGAAGACGCCGGTGCGCGTAACGGTAAACACAGCCGTAAAGATTCGGTTGCCGGGCAGGCCCAGCTCGCCATCCTTAAGCGAGGTGGTCATGCGCACGGCGTTGTGAGTCTCGTCGAGCTCAACGTCCCATACGCGCTTGTGCAGGCCGTGCTCAAGATCGCTGTGTAGGTTGTTGGCGCCTTCGTTGGCCGGCATATGCCAGTCCGTGCCGGCGATGGTGATCGTGGCGCCCGCGGTGCGGTTTGCCACGGGGCCGATGGTCGCGCCAAAGCAGGCGGGGTTGTCAAAGTAATCCTCGAGCTTATCGAAGCCCAGCACCACATCGCGCACGTTGCCGGGAATGTCGGGCACATCGATACCCAGCACGGTGGCGCCATAGTCCATAATGCGAACGCAGATCTCGGGCCCGTTGAGGGTGTAACGATGAACGGGGGTACCGCACGGCGCGGTGCCGAAAAGCTCGGAAGTGATCATTTGGTTCCTAACATCGAGGTATTTCCGACAAACTGTAGCGCGAACAGGCGAGATTATCACTACACCCCACTAAAGCAGGGGGTATTTTTCTCAAAAAAGTGATGATTGGAGCTGTGCGGGCGTTCATTTTTGACGCGCGCGAGTCTGATACAATTTGTTCGTTATTGTTTGAATGATATGCACGCATAGAACGGCGAGGATTCATCGTGATTAAGGCAGAGCGACAGGATAAGGTTCGTCAGCTGCTCGAAGAGCAGGGCACGGTCTCGGTCAAGGAGATTTCGGATGCGTTAGGTGTCTCGGATATGACGATCCGCCGCGACCTCGAAGAACTTGCGAGCCTAGGCGAGATCGAGCGCGTGCACGGCGGAGCCCGCAGTGCACAGGGCCGTCCCCACGCTATGCTGCGCCATGAGTATTCGCACAGCGAAAAGCGCACCAAGCATGCCGAGGAAAAGCTGCAGATTGCGCGCCGTGCTGTGGAGCTTATCGAGGAAGGCTCGACCATCTTTTTGGGCACGGGCACTACGGTGGAGCAGATGGCCTCGATGCTGCCGGCGTTTCGCCTGCGCATTGTGACCAATTCGCTTTCGGTGTTTAACCTGCTCGAGGCGCGCGAAGACTGCGACCTGTGCCTCGTGGGCGGTATGTACCGTCGCCGCACCGCCGCTTTTGTGGGGCCAACGGCCGAGGATACTCTGCGTGCGTTGGGTATCGATGCGGCGTTTATCGGCGCCAACGGCATTCTGGATGGCGACGTATCTACGTCCAATATGGATGAGGGTCGTATCCAGCAGCTCGCCTTTAGCAAGGCCGACTCGCGCTATCTGATCGCCGACTCCAGCAAAATCGGCAAGCGCGACTTCTACACCTTCTGCCGCCTGGACAGTTTGGACGCCGTGGTGTGCGAGCCAGGTATCGCCGCCGAGGATCGCGCCGCCATCGAGGAACACACGCAGGTCATCTGCTAGCTAACGCTGCAGACGATACTTCTGCTCTCTGCCGGGGCGGGGATTATCGCTTCAATATGACACGCAAATGTGCTCGGGCCAAGTATTCAGCTTGTGGGCTAGACCAGGCGGGCGTAGTCCTGTGACTGATGAAAGATGTGGGCGATATAGATTGTTTCGTGCTCAAACTTGTAAAGACACACGTAGTTGTTGACGGGAAACGATCGGTAATTACGTGCAGCCAGCTCTTGCATGTGCGAGAGGGGACGTAGGAGCGGCTGCTCGCGAAGCGGATCAAGCTGATATTCAAACTCAGCGACAAAATTGCCTGCTGTGCGCGGATTCTTGAGGATTTGGGCAAGGTATCCGACAATACTCTCGTACTCATATCGCGCGCTTTTGAGGATTACGACGTTATAGGTCATATTTGTCTCGTATCGAAGCCGCGAAGGATTCGTAATCGCTGTAGTCGCCTTGCGATATTTCGTCTTCTGCCATCATCATACGAGACAGCAGTTTTGCCTTGGCGATTTCTTCTTGCATGAGGCGATACTGGTCGCTGCTGATGCAGTGCATGGTCTCGTAGCCGTTCTTGGTTACGGTGACGTCGCGCTCAGACTCAACAAGTGCGGTGAATGTGGCAGTGTCCTTCATGTCTCGGACGGGCACACAAGCGGACATGGGTACCTCCTTTGCGTCGTGGCATAATTGTACCACGGTGTGTCCAAGCGACCGGTACCGTCGAATCGTCTCAATCTGTAACAGTTGGGATCGAAAAACTCGGCTAGATGTTACAGATTGAGATTAAAGGGATTGACCTGTGGCGTTTGTCTCGATCTGTAACAGTTAGACGGTCGAAAGTGGGCTACGTGTTACAGATTGAGATCTTTCAGCCCTGGTCGCCCGTTCGTCTAAATCTATAACAGTTAGGATTGAAAATCCCTGCTAGATGTTACAAATCGAGACAAACGGCCTGCACGGGCCGAGCAAAAAAATAGGCCGCATGCGAACCCGTGGAGGGATTCGCATGCGGCCGACAGGGGGTATGCGGCAAAAGTTAGGCCATAAGCAGGCCGGTCTCCGAGACGTTCTTGTACCAGTACGCGCTCGCCTTGGGATAGCGCTTCTGGGTCTCAAAGTCGATGTAGAACAGGCCATAGCGCTTGTTATAGCCGTTGGTCCAGGAGAACTGGTCCTGCAGCGACCACACGAAGTAACCGTCGACGTTCACGCCGCCGTCGATTGCCTTGAGAATCCATGCGAGATGCTGACGCATGTAGTCGATGCGAGGGGCGTCGTCGATAAAGCCGTCCTCAAAGTCGTCCTTATAGCCCATGCCGTTCTCGGTGATGTAGATCTTCTTGTAGTTGGGGTAATCGTTCTTAATGCGGAGCAGCAGGTCGTAGAGACCCTCGGGATAGATAATCCAGTCCCAATCGGTGGTGGGTACGCCTTCGCGCACGCATGACTCGCCCACGCCCTTGAGGAACCAGCGCGAGGAGCCCTTGTCGCCGGTGCCATTGTGGTTGATGTCGTTTTCGCCCTCGGCGGCACGCAGGAACTGGCACTTGTAGGTGTTGACGCCCAGGCAATCGTTGTAGGGGAGCGCGGCGGTCAGCGCGGCGATGTCCTCGTCGCGGACGTCGAGCTCGCCGCCGGCGATATGGGCCAGCTTGGTCGCAGCCTCCATGGTGTCGGCTGCATAGTGGCCGCGGAAGGTGGCGTCGAGTACCCAGCGGTTGTTGATGACGTCGGCCATGCGAGCTGCCTCGCAGTCGGCGGCGTTGTTGGGATCGAGGGGATACTTGGGCTCCAGGTTCTGGACAATGCCGATCTCACCCTCAAAGCCGCCCTCATGGAAGGCGACGACAGCCTTGGCGTGGGCCACCATCATGTTGTGCATGAGCTGGAAGGCCTTGTCCAGGCGGTACTTCTCGCCGTGCGGCCAGTTGCCGACGATAAAGCTGCCCTCGGCGGTCGCGGGAATCTCGTTAAAGGTAAACCAGTGCTTGACCTCGGTGAACTCGGCAAAGCAGAACTTGGCGTACTCGACAAAGGCGTCGATCGTCGTGCGCGTCAGGAAGCCCTCGCCGCCGTTCTGGTAAAAGGCCTCGGGCGTATCGAAGTGATCGAGCGTGACATAGGGGATAACGCCGGCTTTATTGCAGGTGGCGAAAAGCTCGTGATAGAAGGCGACACCTTCGGGATTGATCTCGCCAGTGCCGTTGGGGAAGATGCGGCTCCAAGCGATGGAGACGCGGATACCGTTGATGCCAAAACGCTGGCACAGGTCGATATCGACCGGATACTTGTTGTAGAAATCGCTTGCGGGGTCGGGGGAGAAGCGACCCTGGGCAGCCAGGAAATCGTCCCAGGGCACTTTGCCCTTGCCGTGCGTGCGGGTCTCGCCTTCAACCTGGTAAGCAGCGGTGGCGCCGCCAAACACAAAGCCGTCGGGGAACTGCATGGGGTTGGTCATGAGTCATCCTTTCAGTGGGATACGGAATAGGGGGAGGTGCCCGAACTGGGGATCCGGGCACCAACAGAGGGAGGAAGCTAGTCGAGGTTCTCGCGGAGCCACTTGATGGCGCCAGCGGGGTCGCGAGTAAGGTCGATATATTCCTTACCGCGGGGAGCGAGCAGCTTAATGCCCAGACGATCGGTGTCGGCCTTCATGTCGTTGTAGTAGCTACGAACCTGCGGGGCGAGCACGATGACGTCGTACTGATCCATGATGGCAGTGTGCTGACCATAGGCGCCTGCGGAGGAAGCGATGTTCTCTCCGGTCTGTGCCGCACCTTCCTTGATGGCGTTGGCGAGCATGGCAGAGGTGCCGGCGCCGGCGCACAGGACGAGGACCTTCAGACCGTCGACATCCTTCTTGGCGGATGTGTCGGCGGCGGGCTCGGGCTGATCGGCGACAGGCTTGCTGTCGGCGGCAGCGGCGGTCGGCTCGACGGAAGCGGTAGTCTGCTCGACAGCGGGCGCAGGGGCGTTGGCGGCAATGGTGGCAGCACCATCGGACTCGAGACCCAGCTCGGCGGCGCGCTCGGCCTCCTGGTCGCAGAGCAGCTTATCGTATGCCTTTAAGAACGGCAGGTAGATGATGGCGTCCAGCAAGATGATGATCGCGACAAATACCAGGGCAATAAGCTGGAAGTTCGTGGTGATGAAGATGCCGATGGGGGCGGGGGTGGCCCAAGGCACCACGAAGGAGAAGCCGTTCATGCCCACGTTATCGATAAAGAACTTGGCAACACTCACGTTGACGCAGCCGGCGGCAACAAAGGGGATGAGCATGTAGGGGTTAAGGATCATCGGCGCGCCAAAGAGCAGCGGTTCGTTGACGGCGAAGGCAACAGGAACAATCGAGGCCTTACCGACGGCTTTGAGCTGCTTGGACTTCATAAAGAGAATCAGCAGAAGCGGCACGATGAAGGTGGCGCCGGTGCCGCCGAACTCACCCACGAGCGACATGTTAAAGGTGAGGGAGTGGGCGGGGTGGCCACCGGCCAGCAGAACCTGCAGGTTCTCGGCCTGGTTGGCAAGACGGATGGGGTCGATGCCCGGCTGGACGATCGAGGGGCCGTGGACACCGATGAACCAGAAGAACGCGGTGGCTGCCTGGATAAGGATAAGGCCAGGATAGGTTTCTGCTGCAGTGAAGAGCGGGGAGAGCAGCTTGATGAGCAGCTCGGAGAACGGAACGCCCATGAGGTTGCGCACGACGACATCGATGATGCCGCAGATGATGACGGCGCCGCCAAAGGGGATGATGTCACGGAAGTTCTGAGCGATGGCGCCCGGGACCTCCTTGGGCAGCTTAATGGTCAGATCG
Source organism: uncultured Collinsella sp. (assembly GCA_937942395.1). Lineage (GTDB taxonomy): Bacteria > Actinomycetota > Coriobacteriia > Coriobacteriales > Coriobacteriaceae > Collinsella. The sequence continues at coordinate 89,528 of CALDEU010000060.1, forward strand.
CGAGAGACGCAGAACTTATAGACCCAAACGGTAATGAACGCGGCGATATAGGCCGAGAACAGACCACGCGTACCCATGCTGGTGCAATCGAAGACCGAAAGCTCGGAGCCGTTGAACTTGGTGGTGAACTGCGTGACTGCGAGCAGCAGCATGCTGCACTGGGCGGCCACCATGGTGGAACCGTCGTTGAGCACCTTGCCGGCGGGCATGCGACGGTTCATGGAAGCCGTAAAGTTCTTGGCAGTGGTGCCGGCGACCATGATGCCCATGACGCCCATGGTGAAGTTGTACAGCTTGTTGCACCAGTCGATGAGCGGCTGGGGCAGCGTGATGCCAACTACGCCAGGAAGGGTGGCAATGAGCAGAAAGATCGAAGAGGTGAGGACGATGGGCATGCACCCAAGGAATCCGTCCTTAATAGCCTGGAGGTAGATGTTCCTCGAGATCTTCTCAAAGAACGGCTGATGCTTTTCGAGCATCTTTACGATGGCGTCCATAAAGCTCCTTTGCTACTTGATGCGCGATGCATGTGGATGGAACTGGTCGTCGATGGATGGTCAGGACTGCCCGGAAACCTTCCTGCTTAAGGAAGGCATTGCGAAATGACAACGTTGTCATTTCGTTAATGACAACGTAAGACATTTTTGGAAGAGCAACAAGGATATACGGGTGAGCGGTCGATATTGTCCGGTAAACGGTTGATTTATCAGTCAGGCAGGTAGTGTATGCTAGAACGCAAAAAACAAGCGATAGAGAACCGAGTGGAGAAGCAGTGGCAACGATGGACAAGAAAAATGTCTCAATGAATGATGTGGCAGTTGCCGCGGGCGTTTCTCTCAAGACGGTTTCGCGTGTGATCAACGAGCCCAATAGCGTGCGAGAGTCGACACGCGATAAGGTCCATTCGGCTATGGAGGCGCTCGGGTTTCGAACCAACTTTGCCGCGCGTTCGCTCAAGTTGGGCCGTTACGGGTGCATCGGCGTGGTGATGTTCCACTTGTCGGGCGGCGCCGTGGACATGATTGACGGTATCGCCGATGCCGCCGAAGAACGCGGCTTTGCGCTCACGATGATTAAGAAGCGGGCGGGGGAGAAGATGACCCTTGCCGAAGCGGCGCGCAGGATGTCGCGGCTACCTGTTGATGGCATGATCTTCAACCTGCGTCAGATGGTCGACGATTTCGATACGTTTGAGGCACCGAAGGACCTCAAGACGGTGATTATCACACCGATGGAACATCCTACCTGCTCCACCGTCAGTGACGACCAAGAGGGCGGCGCGCGCATGGCGTGCGAGTACTTCTTGAATCACGGGCATAAAAACGTGTACTTCGTCTCTGGTAAGAAAGAGTCGTTGTCGAGCCAGTGCCGTATGAAAGGTTGGCGTGCGGCACTCGAGGCGCGTGGCATTGAGCCGCCCGAGCCTCTGCAAGGCGATTGGAATGCGGATAGTGGCTATGCCGCGGGCCTTGTGCTTGCCGATAAGCCCGATTGCACGGCGGTCCTCGCTGCTAACGACTGCATGGCAAACGGCGTGATGATGGCTCTACGTGACAAAGGGCTCAGTGTGCCCAATGATGTGTCCGTGATCGGCTTCGACGATGAGCTCTATAAGACGATTCCCAACTCGATTCTGACGTCGGTGAAGTTTCGTCACCGCGAGCTGGGCATCCGTGCGCTCAATGAGGTCGTCGCAGGTCTGGAAGCCCCGAGCTCCAGAAGCCGTACGCTCGTCTCGGGCGTGCTGGTCGAGCGTTCCAGCGTGAAGGACCTGCGGGCGTAGACGTGCTCGGCCTGTCTGTCTCAATCTGTAACAGCTAGGACCGAAAAACTCGGCTAGTTGTTACAGATCGAGACAAACGTGCGACACGGTCCGCCCAAAAAAGGCCGGGGGAGGCGCGCCGTGTGACGTGCCGCTCCCGGCTGAGAAATGGGGACAGGTTATGTGGGCAGGCGACCCTGCCAGCCGCTAGTCCAGACGACGGGTCTGCGCCACGTGCTTATACCAGTATGCGCTTGCCTTGGGCGTGCGCTTCTGGGTTTCAAAGTCAACGTAGAAGAAGCCATAGCGCTTGTTGTAGCCATTGGTCCAGGAAAACTGATCCTGCAGGCTCCACAGGAAGTAGCCGCCCACGTTGACGCCCACCTCCATGGCCTTGAGCAACCAGCGCAGGTGCTGCTCGATGTAGTCGATGCGCGGCTGGTCGTCCACAAAACCGTTCTTGTAGGGGTCCTTGTAGCCCATGCCGTTCTCGGTGATGAAGATCTGCTTGTAGTTGGGGTAGCGCTGCTTAATGTAGACGAGCAGATCGAACAGACCCTCGGGATAGATGATCCAGTCCCAGTCGGTGGTGGGGATGCCGGGCTTGTTCACATGCTCGCCAATGCCCTTGACGCGCCAGCGACCGGTGCCCTTCTCGCCCGTACCGTTGTGGTGCAGGTCGTTCTCGCCATCGTAAGCCTTCAAAAAACGGCACTGATAGTTGTTAACGCCCAGGTAGTCGTTGTAGAGCGCTGCCTCGCGCATAATCTCGAGGTCCTCGTCCAAGATCTCGATGGTGCCGCCCGAGACGGCAGCCAGGCGGTTGGCGCACTCGAGGGTGTCGGGGGCATACTCGCCGCGGAACGTCGCGTCGAGCAAAAACTGGTTTTGCAGCACGTGCTCGTTGTTGGCGGCTTTGATGTCGGCGGGGTCGTTCTCGTTGAGCGGGTACTTAAACTCCAGCGACTGGATGACGCCGATTTTGCCCTTAAAGCCGCCGTTGTGGAAGGCCAGCACGGCCTTGGCGTGGGCGAGCATCATGTTGTGCTCGCACTGGAAGGCCTCGGCCAGATGCGCCTTGACGCCACCGGGGAAGGTGCCCTCGATGTAGGTGTTGGAGGCGTCGGCCCAGATCTCGTTAAAGGTGAACCAGTAGGTCACCTGGTCGGCGTACTCCTTAAAGCAGAAGGTGGCAAAGTCCACAAAGGCGTCGATGGTCTCGCGGTTGAGGAAGTCGCCCTTCTCAAAGAGGGGAAGCGGCGTGTCAAAGTGATGCAGCGTGACGAACGGCTCAACGTGGTGCTTGTGGCACTCGGCGAAGAGATCGTGGTAGAACTGGACGCCCTCGGGGTTGATTTCGCCGGTGCCGTTGGGGAAGATGCGGCTCCAGGCGATGGAGAGGCGAATGCCGTTGATGCCGAACTCCTCGCACAGCTCCAGGTCGACAGGGTACTGGTTGTAGAAGTCCGAAGCGGGATCGGGGGAGAAGCGCCCCTGGGCCTCCAGAAAGTCGTCCCAGGCAACCTTGCCCTTACCGTGAGTGCGGGTCTCGCCCTCTACCTGGTAGGCAGCGGTGGCGCCGCCAAAGACAAAGTCCTCGGGAAACTGCGCGGGCGGGTTGGTGACGCTAGCAGGATTAACGGACATGATGATCCAATCGTCTAAATCGAAGGGCCAGCCGGTCTTGGATGGTCGGCTGGCCCTGGGCGTTACTTACTTCGAAAGTTGCTCACTCACGAAGGCGAGAGACTTGTCGCCGTTCTGGGAGAGCTCGATGTACTGCTTGCCACGGCAGGCGACGCACTTGTTGCCCACGCGCTCACAGTCCTTCTGCAGGTCGGCCAGGTAGCTTGCGGCCTGCGGGGCCAGGACGACCAGGTCAAAGTCGGGGAGCATGTCCACGTGGTTGCCATAGGCCTCGGCAGCGGTCTCGAGGTTAATGCCGCGCTCCTTGGCGGCCTTGGCCAGCGCGTTGGCGAGCAGGCCCGAGGTTCCGCCGCCCTGGCAGAGCACGAGCACGCGCTTGCCGTTGAGGTCGCTGGCGGTCGTTGTCTCGGCAGCGGGTGCTGCGGAAGCGGCGGGGGAGTCGGCCTTCACGGCCTCGGCAGCAGCGCCGGCGGCAACGCTCTTGGCGTCAGCCTTGCCCTGGAAGGCATCGTTGAGCTTGGCGGCCTTCTCGGCGTTCTTGGCGGCGAGCTCCTCCTGGGAGATCTCGGCCTCCTCGGCGCACTTCTGGGCGTCATAGGCACGGAAGAACGGGTAGTACAGAACGAAGTCGACGACCAGGATAAGGGCGAGCATCACAAAAGCGAGCGGCTGGAAGCCCAGGCCCATGATGGTGCCGATGGGGCCGGGGACGGTCCAAGGCAGGGTGTACATAAAGCCGTTCATGCCCAAGAAGTCGATAAAGATCTTGAGAATCCAGATGTTGGCGATCGGGGCAAAGACAAACGGGACAAAGAAGACGGGGTTGAGCACGATGGGCGCGGCGAACAGCAGCGGCTCGTTGACGGCAAAGCAGACGGGGACGATGGCGGCCTTACCGACGGCGCGCATCTCCTGAGACTTGGCCAGGAAGCAGAACATAAAGACCAGGACGAGCGTGGCGCCGGTGCCGCCCATGCAGACGACGAAGTACTGGGCACCCTGGGTCAGGACAGCGGAAGCGTGCTGGCCGGCCTGGAACGCAGCCAGGTTGTCGGTCATGTTGGCAACGAGGGCGGCGGCGATGGCGGGCTCGACGATCGAGGGGCCGTGGACGCCCACGAACCAGAAGAGGCTCATAGCGCCGTAGATCACAGCGAGGCCGATGTAGCCGTCGGCAGCGGTGAACAGGGGCTGGAACACCTGGATGACGCCCTGGGCAAAGCAGAAGCCAAAAGCAGCGCGGAAGGCGATGTCAAAGACCCAAAAGACGGTGATGCAGACGGAGAAGGGGATGATGTCCTTAAAGGTCTGCGAGATGTTGGGCGGAACCTGCTCGGGCATCTTGACGGTGATGTTGCGCTTAATGAAGAACTTGTAGATGATGCCGGTCACAAACGCAGCGATAAAGGCGGTCAGCAGGCCTTTGGAACCAAGGTAGGTGGTGTTGAAGCCGCTGGCAGCGTCCGTGGCGATCGTGTCGCTCGAAAGGAGCAAGAAGCCGATGATGGCCGCGCACATGCACGAGATGAAGTTGATCTGGTTGTTCTTGGGCAGATCGCGGTTCTGAGCGTCGGCGAAGTGCTTGGCCGTGGTGGCGGCACAGGCGATGGCCAGGATGCCCATGGAGTAGTTGTAGCACTTCCATAGGGCGTTGTTGATGTCATCGGGCCAGTAGAAACCCCAGATATTGGGAACCGAGGCTACCAGGCAGAAGATGGACGAGAAGATGATGATGGGGATGACGGAGATAAAACCGTCGCGGATCGCCTTGAGGTACTTGTTGCGGGCGATCGCGTTGAAAAAGGGCTGCCCCTTTTCGATGATGGCGATGAGTTGCTCCATGCAAAGCTCCTAAGAGTCGGTGGGTTGGCAACGATGGTAGCTTTTGACGTTTGGTTGCCAAAATGTTGACGTTGCCATTTTGCGACACAAAATAAGACGCGAACCGATGGCCCCTGTGCCTGTGGACCGTCGATTCCTTGCGCGTAAACGTTTGAGCCGCCCGGTGGCTCTGTGTTTGCACAATGGCAACGTTAACATTTGGTCGACAAAAGCTGTTCGGGGAAGCAAAAATGTCGGTGAACGGTAGGTTTTGGGTGGTGAGCGTATGGTGGGGGAGGCGTTGGATATACTTGAAGGCGTTAAAAATGACTGCGTAGGGTGTCACCAATGGCATCGTTGACATAGAAAGATCGACCTATGGCCGCTGTTAAAAAATCGGTATCCGTTAAGGATGTGGCGCGTCTCGCGGGCGTCTCGGAACAGACGGTCTCGCGCACCGTTCACGATTCGCCCAGCGTGCGCCCCGAGACCAAGGAGCGCGTGCGTGCCGCCATGCGCGAGCTGGGGTATCGCCCCAATTTTGCCGGTCGATCGCTGCGTCGCGGTAAGTTTAAGACCGTCGGCGTCGCCATGTTCAATATTACCGGCACCGGCAACCTCGACCGTATGGAGGGCTTTGCCGCCGCCGCCGATAAGCACGGCTATGCCATCACTCTCACTAAAGTAGACGGGCATCCGTATACCCTCGAGGGCGCATCGTCGCGCATGAGCGCACTGCCGGTGGACGGCATGGTTGTGATTATGAACCGCATGCCGGCGGACTTTGGCACCTTTGAGCCGCTGCCCGGTATGCAGACGGTGCTCGTTACCATGCTGGAGCACCCGCTCTGTTCAACGGTCGATAACGACCAGTTCGATTGCTCGCGCCAAGTGGTCGAGTACTTGCTGGGGCAGGGGCACAAGACCGTGCACTTTATCTCGTGTCCCGAGCGCTCGCTTTCGGGCATGCGGCGCGAGGAAGGCTGGCGCGAGACATTGCGTGCGCATGGCATCGAGCCACCGCAGCTCGTGCGCGGCGACTGGACAGCGCAGAGTGGATATGCTGCCGGCCAGGTGCTTGCGGATGATCCGACCTGTACGGCCATTTATGCTTCCAACGACGCCATGGCCTACGGCTGCATTCGCGGGCTCGAGTCGCGCGGGAAGCGCGTGCCCCAGGACGTAAGCGTGGTGGGTGTTGACGATAGTTTGGGCGATATCGTGCCCGATCGTCGCCTGACCACGGTGCGCTTTGACAACAAGCGCGTCGGCATGTGGGCGGTCGACAAGATTGCCGGCGCCGAGGGCGCTGCACCCGGTGTGGAGCACATGCTGTTTCCGGGCGTGCTCGTCGAGGGCGATACGGTGCGCGATGTACGCTAGGGTGCGGACCTGTTTGGGTTGCCGATAATTGTGTTTGATATTGTTCGGATTGGTTTAAAAACCGTTCACGGGCGAAAAAAGACCGTTCACGGCGCGAAATAACAGTTTGCATTGTTCCTTTTTGTTTGAATGTTATTGTTTCTGTCATACACAGCGCAGCGCGTATGCCCGGACGCGATGCTCTCCATTGGTTCATATGTGAAAGGAACGCAACATGGCAACCAAAGAAGAAATCTCGATGGTTGGATTCGAGATCGTCGCATACGCGGGTGACGCCCAGACCGATCTGCTTGCAGCGCTCGATGCTGCTCGCGAGGGTGATTTTGAGAAGGCCGAGCAGCTGCACAAGGATGCCAGCGATGCACTTATCGGCGCTCACGACACGCAGACCAAGCTGCTTTCGCAGGAGGCCGGCGGCGGCGAGATGGAGATGACCTTCATCATGGCCCATGCTCAGGATACTCTCATGACCACCATGATCCTGGAGAAGCAGACCCGCTTTACCATCGATGCCTATAAGCGCATCGCCGCACTCGAAGCTAAGCTCGCCTAACGAGCCCTCACAACCAAGTCCCCTTCCAAAAGCTCTGCCGCTACCCGTGGCAGGGCTTTTTCTGTTCTCCTCCAAGTTGCGGGGAAATAGGGACTGAATAGGGGCTGGCGGGCGCAAAACAATCCCTATTCCACCGCAACTCATCCCGAGATAGTCATTGGGGACAGTCTTGGTGCGCTCCGTTCGTCCTCCCGTTCGATTTTTGCTCGGTGGGTATACTTCCTTTCGCATTAAGCCCCGGACTGAGGAGGTATCCAAATGCCGGATAACGGGTCAATACAAAAAAGAGACGCGCACGAGATGGCTCATGGGCGTCCTGTCCAGATAACCGAGCACACGACGGTAACAGAGTTGCAGCCCAGCCTGTCCGATGTCGTGTGCGCAAACAAAAAGCTGCAGATTGGCTTTATCGTTGCGCTCGTGGTGCTGGCGTTGCTGTCGGGCTTTGTAGCGCGACCGCATTTCGCCGATACCAAAACTTGGGACTCTACCATCGAGGTCATCGATCAAAAGAAAGGTAACGTATTGGCGCTCACGACCTCGTGCGTGGCGCTGTCTGCGGGCATTACCGCGCTGCCTGGTGATACGGGAACGCCGGTCGCCGAGCAGCTCGCACAGCTTTCAGGCAACCTTGGTATCGTGCTTGCCGTGCTATACCTAGAGAAATATCTGCTGACTATTTTGTGGTCGGTTGGCTTGGGCATCTTAATCCCGTTTGCGTTGGTGCTCTTTGCGGTGTCGCTCGGCATTCACGGGCGCTGGAGTACGAGCGCCGTCCTGCGCCGTGTGGCGACACGCGTGCTGGTGGTTGCCGTGATCGGCATGGCGCTCGTGCCTGCGAGCGTATGGGTGTCGCAAAAGGTCGACGAAACGTATCGAGTGAGCATCGAGGCGGCCGAGCAGAAGGCGGCCGACGCTGCGGGTGCGGCAGATAGCGGAAGCTCCAAAGCAAGCAAGAAAAAGACCGAGTCCACAGAGTCCAAGAACGTGCTTGAGCAGCTTGCTGACGGTGCCTCGAGCCTGGTCACGTCGGTAACCAGTGGTGCCAAGCAGATGACCGACGAGATCGTGCAGCAGGTGACCGATCTGATCGAAGGCGTCATCGTGATGATCGTGACCTCATGCGTGATCCCATTGCTGGTACTCGCGGCGTTTTTGTGGCTGGGGCACACCCTGCTGGGGATCGATATCTCCGGTCCAGCGAACTATTTGACGGGTCGTTTCTTGAGTGCTCCTTCCAAGCGCGCCAAAAAGGGTGGGCAGTCCGAGTAGCTAAAACAGCTGTATATACCGGGGCATACTGCCGAAGGGCGGCCGAGACACGTTCTCGGCCGCCCTTTTGTTTGTTGAATACATGGTCGCTACGTCCGCGCCCGGCCCAAACGGTCGTCAATCATCCGCGAACGGTATTTGTTCAAAAAAGAACAAAGATAAACAAAAAGTTGTTGCAGTTACTGTTTGAATGTGTTCAAATAAACATGAACAGTGAAGAACCGCATATTCAGATGCCCGGACCTGAACGCGATTCAACACTTCCAAACAGAAACTACGCACCTGCGTATCTCTCAAGGAGGATGTCATGAGGGTTGTAATCGCTTCCGATGCCGACGGTATGTCGATGAAGGAGTCCATCAAGGAGATGCTCATCGCCGACGGTCACGAGGTCGTCGACTATTCCGAGACCCCTGCCGCGGACTTTGTCGATTCCGCGACCGCCGTTGCCAAGGACCTGTTGGAGCACAAGGATTCCCAGGGCTTCGCATTTGATAAGTACGGCGTCGGCTCCTATATGGCCGCCGTCAAGATCAAGGGCATGGTCGTCGCCAACATTTCCGACGAGCGTTCCGCCTACATGACCCGCGAGCACAACGGCTCGCGCATGGTCACCATGGGCCCGGGCGTTGTGGGCACCGAGGTCGCCAAGAAGATCGCCCGCGAGTTCCTGCGCGCCCAGTACGCCGGCGGCCGTCACCAGATCCGTGTCGACATGCTCAACAAGATGGCCTAACGAGAGCCACCGAGAACTCGAACTTCTACCTCAACTTGTGAATTCAGACGAAAGGACGTTCTGATGAAGAAGACCATCGCAATCGGTTGCGACCATATCGTTACGGACGAGAAGATCTATCTGGCCGACCGCCTGGAGCAGGCTGGCTACAAGGTGCTCGACTGCGGCACCTACAGCCACACCCGTACGCACTATCCCATCTACGGTAAGGCCGTGGGCGAGGCTGTTGCCAGCGGCAAGGCCGACTTTGGCGTGGCCCTGTGCGGCACCGGCATTGGCATCACCAACGCCGTCAACAAGGTTCCCGGCGCCCGCTGCGCCCTGGTCCGCGACATGACCTCTGCCCTGTATGCCCGTCGTGAGCTCAATGCCAACATCGTGGGCTTTGGCGGCAAGATCACCGGCGAGTTCCTGATGGCCGATATTATGCTTGCCTTCCTGGAGGAGCCCTACGAGAAGACCCCCGAGCACGATGCCCTGATCGCCAAGATCGATGCCTGCAATAAGGCCGACGCCGAGGCTCAGGCTGACCCGCACTTCTTTGACGAGTTCCTCGAGAAGTGGGACCGCGGCGAATACCATGATTAGCGGGTATTCGGCGTAATTAACTAGTCCGTTGACGGCTCGCGTTTCCGTGAGGGGGCGCGGGCCGGTTTTCTATCAGCCCTATTGACTTGGCGGGCTGTCGTAAGAAAGGGAAGGCTCCTATGGAGTTTGTTCTTGATAACGGTTCTATCCGCGTAGCACTGAGCACGGCTGGCGGATCGTTCACTTCTATTGCGGCCAACGGCCGTGAGTACCTGTGGCAGGGCGACCCGGCGGTGTGGTCGGGCCAGGCGCCCATTTGTTTCCCGATCTGCGGCGGCCTTCGAGACGGTCACGCAATGACCATGGGCGGCCGCGAGGTCAAGCTTGCCCGTCACGGCTTTGCTCGCAAACAGGAGTGGAAGCTCGAGGAGCAGAGCGACAACATGGTCGCGCTGAGCCTAAGCTCTGCCGACCATGCCGAGTTGCTCGAGCAGTACCCGTATCCGTTTAAAATCGTTGCTCGTTACACGATCGATTCGGAAAAGGTGGCCGTATCGTACGAGGTGACCAATGAGGGCACCGAGGACATGCCGTTCTTTGTGGGCGGTCACCCCGGCTTTAAGTGCCCACTTGACGAGGGCGAATCCTATGACGACTACGAGCTCCGTTTTGAGCAGCGCGAGGCCGCCGAGCTCTGCACTGCCGTTCCCTCGACGGGCCTGATTGATGTTGAGCGTCGCAGCAAGAACCCCATGATTGGCCAGAACCTGCCGCTTACCCACGAACTCTTCGACTTCGCGGAGACCATCTTTGACGTGCTCGAGAGCCGCGTGGTTACGCTGACCAAGAAAACCGAGGACAAGGGCGTGCGCCTGACGTTCCCCGATATGCCGTACCTGATTGTGTGGAGCAAGCCCGAGGGCGACTTTGTGGCCGTGGAACCGTGGGGCGGCCTGTCCACCTGCTCCGATGAGGACGATATCCTGGAGCACAAGCGTGGCTGCCTGGTGGCCAAACCGGGGGAGACCGTCACCCGTGGCTTTGAGATCGAGATCCTTTAACGAGCTATCGTATGTTTGGGGTGGGTCATGCCGCCCCGGAACAGGAGTTCAATATGATTCTGACCGTTACCATGAACCCGTCGATTGATACGCGCTATCAGCTCGACAAGTTGATCATCGACGATGTTAACCGTGTGACGCCCGAAAAGACCGCTGGCGGCAAGGGCCTCAACGTGAGCCGTGTGCTGCTGCAGTTGGGCGACGATGTGCTCGCGACCGGTCTGCTCGGCGGACACATGGGTGCCTATATGGCCGAGCTTATGGATGCCGATGGCGTCAAGAACGACTTTGTGCCCATCGCCGGTGAGACGCGCATTTGCCTGAATATTCTGCACGAGGGCAATCAGACCGAGCTGCTGGAGAGCGGCCCGCAGATCGCCCCGGCCGAGCTCGAGGCCTTTACGGCCAAGTTTGCCGAGCTTGCAGCGAAGGCGGACGTCGTGACGCTTTCGGGCTCGCTGCCGCGTGGTGTCGATGCCGGCTACTATGCCGAGCTCGTCAAGATCGCCGAGGAGGCGGGCGCCAAGGTGCTGCTCGACACTTCGGGTGCATCGCTGGAGGCCGCGCTGGAGTCCGACGCTAAGCCTGAGCTCGTAAAGCCCAACCTGACCGAGATTAACGGCCTACTGGGTACGTCCTTTACGACCGATGATGTCGATGCCCTGCGCGAGGCGCTTGCCGCCGATGACCGTTTTGCCGGTATCCCCTGGGTTGTCGTTTCGATGGGCGCTGCCGGTTCGGTGGGCTTCCATGAGGGTCGCGCGTTCCGCGCCAAGACGCCCGCGATTGCGGCTGTGAACGCAACGGGTTCCGGCGACTCGACCATCGCCGGCTTTGCACATGCCATTGCTGCTGGCGCCGACGACGTCACGGTGCTCAAGACCGCCAATACCTGCGGCAAGCTCAACGCCATGGATCCCAAGACCGGCCACCTGGTCATGGACCGCTGGGACGAGATCTTCAACAACGTTGAAGTAACGGAGCTGTAGAGTTACGCGGTTTTACCAAACCGCGTAACCGGCCGACGCTGCACCTCAGGTTCCGCCGTTCTGCCGAACGGCGGACCGGCCGACGCTGCAAACCCGCCAGAGCGGCAATCTGCCTTTCAACTGCGGCGGCATGACCAGAAGGTCAATGCCGCCTTGTTTCAAGGCACCTTGCTCGCTCTGGCGGGTTTTCGCTGTCGTTGCCAAAACATCGACGTAGCCCTGGTCGCAAGTAGTCGTTGGGGACGTTCTTAAATGACTAGTCAAACAAGAACGTCCCCAACGACTAGTCATTTAAGAACGTCCCCAACGACTAGCTAATAAAACGGCGCCCGTCGGCGATGTTGCCGGCGGGCGCCGTTGTTTTGAAGACGAAATGATCCGTTTTCCTCCGTCCCCAAGGGATCGTTACAGCGAGTCGATAAAGCGCTGCTGGGCGGCACGTCCTGCCTCGTCCCACTTAAAGACGCCGGCGTTGTCGAGCACGTGGCCAAACACCACGCCGACCTCCTCGTGCAGGATATCGATGGCGTTGTCGGCCGTAAGCTCGTCGGCGCGGCGGGCAAAGACGTCCTCAGCCCATGCGGCGTGGCTGCGGCAAAGATCATCGCCCTCGAGCGCACCGGCAAGGTCGTAGCTGGCATCGACCTTGGCTGCCAGCAGATGCTCACGGACAGCGCCAAGCTCGGGAACCAGGCGCGGCGGCAGAATGGCAAGGCCCATGACTTCGATCAGGCCGATGTTCTCCTTCTTAATGTGGTGGTACTCGGCATGTGGGTGGAAAACGCCTAGCGGGTGCTCGTCGGTCGTGATGTTGCAGCGAAGCGCCAGGTAGGCCTCGTAGATTTCGCCGCCGGCATTTCCGCGAGAGTCGACGCGGCGAATGACGGGCGTCACGGTGTTGTGGGCCACGCCGTCGGCTGTGTGCGCGATGACGCCCACCGACTCATCGGTCCACTCGCGCCAGGCGAGGATAATCTTCTCGGCGGCGTCGAGCAGCTGGGCACGGTCGTGCGAGCGCAGTCGCAGCACCGAAAGCGGCCACTGCAACACGGTACCGCTGACCTGGTCAAAGCCGGGCACGCTAAACTGCGAGACCTCGGCGGCGTGCATCATGGGGAACTCGTGCGCGCCGCCCTGGAAGTGGTCGTGCGACAGAATCGAGCCGCCCACGATGGGTAGGTCGGCGTTGGAGCCGATGAAGTAGTGCGGGAACAGGTCCACAAAGTCGAGCAGGCAGGTCAGGCCCTTGCGGTCGACGTGCATCGGGCGATGCTCGGAGCTCATGGCAATGCAGTGCTCGTTAAAGTACGCATACGGGCTGTACTGGAAGCCCCAGCGCTCGCCATTAAGCTGAATGGGAATAACGCGTAGGTTCTGACGGGCGGGATGGGTGCCGCCGTCGGCTGCAGCGGAGCGTCCGGGATAGCCCTCGTTTTCGATGCAGAGCTGGCAGGCGGGATACTTCTCGCCCGTGTTCTTTGCTGCACCTGCCGCGGCGATATCGCGCGGGTCCTTTTCGGGCTTGGACAGGTTGATGGTGATCTCCAGGTCACCCCAGTTGGTGGGGGTGCTCCATTTGATGTTGCGCGCGATGGCGGCGCGGCGCACGTAGCCGGCGTCACAGCACAGACCGTAGAACCAGTCGGTCGCGGCGCGGGGCTCGTTGACGCCCATGCGGCCGTTGAACTCCTCGTTTACAACCGAAGGTCTTGGCATGAGTACGCCCATGATGCGCATGGCGATGCGGTCGCGGCCCGACACCGTGTCCTCGGCAGCACCGTTGGCAACGGCGGCCTCGGAAAGCGCGGCGAGTGTGCCCTCTAGGTCGAAGTCGGGGAGTGTATCGGGGTGCAAGAGCGAGAGTTTCTCGACCTGGAGCGCCCAGGCCATGTCGAGCGCCGGGCCCGTAGCACCGATGCACTCGAGAATGGTGTTATACGCCCAGATGCGATCGTCCTGGCCGATCATCGATCGGTGGATAGCGTACTCGATCAGGTTCTGCGCGGCCTCGCGCACGTCAGTCATTACAGCCATGCCGCGTAAGCCCCCTTGTCAGAAATTGCGTAGTGGCGGGCAGAGCCCTCGCCTAGCCAGCCGTTCATCTTGGTGATAAAGGTGTCGACCAGGTCGAGCGGCACGAAGGCCTGGATGGTGCCACCAAAGCCGCCACCGTGGATACGGACGGCGCCACGGCCGTCGAGCACGTGCTCGGCCAGTGCCAGGGCATACATCGAGGGCTGCTCGGAGCCCAGCTTGGCAACGACATTCTGTAGGTACATGGCAGAGCTGGCGCCGGACTCGCGCGTCAGGACCAGGAACTGATCGATGTCGCCGGCGTTCAGAGCAGCCCAGCGCTTGTCGACCAGGCCGTTCTCGTACCAGTAGTGAACGGCGCGCAGGCAGGCGCGGTCGCCCAGCTTGGCGCGCAGCTCGGGGAGCTTGGCGTCAAAATCGGCAACGTCGACCTCGCACAGGCGTGCCTTGCCAAACTCGGCGGCAACGTCCTGCATCTCGCGCGGAACGGCGGCGTAGTCGTCGGTGGCGGCCACGTGGTCGGCACCGACCTTAACGAGCACGAGCGCATAGCCGTGATCCTCAAAGTTGAGCTCGAGCTTCTGGGTTTTAGGCTGAGCCTGGTCCTCAAAGTCCATGTAGGCAAGGCCGCCCAGGCACACGGCGGCCTGGTCCATCAGACCGCAGGGCTTGCCGTAATAGTTGTTCTCGGTGCGCTGGCTCATCTGCGCGAGCGCGACGGGCTCGATGGCGGGTGCGCCCCAGAGGGTTTCCATGGCGCGACCGTACGCGGCCTCGACGGCGGCAGAGCTGGAAAGACCGCCGCCCGAGGGGACGGAGCAGGTAAAGGCAAAGTCGAAGCCGTGGGGCTCAACGCCAAGGGCTGCAATCTCGTGGGCCATGCCGCGGACGAGGCTTGCGGACGTGCCCTTCTCGGACTCCTGAACGTCTAGCGTGTCGAGCGCGATTTCAAACGTGGGATAGCCCTCGTCGGCTACGCGAACCTTGTTGGAATCGGTTGCCACGGCGATGCCGTCGACGGCGACATCGAGCGAGCCGGCGATAACGTGGCCACCCTCGTGGTCGGTGTGGTTGCCGCTGATCTCGGAACGGCCGGGCGCGTGCACGTAGAGCACCTGGCGGTCGCCGATGGGGCCAAACTCCTCCTCGAACAGCTTGGTGAGCGTGGCGAATGTCTTTTCGTCGGGGGTGGTCATGGGAGTCCTTTCCTTGGCGCGCCCGGGTGGGTTTTGCGTCGTTATGAGTACGTTAACAACTTGAAGCGGCATGAACCAAGTATTCACGATACCGCACGCTACGGGCTATGTTAACGTACTCATAACACATCGCTTGTCACTTTTTGAGAATCTGGTAATCGGTAGAAATTCAGCCGTGAACGGTACTGCCGTATGGACTTATAAAGCAGAAGAGATGCAGATAGAAAAAGTAGAGTACGTTAACATGCGTCCGACGATAGCGGGCCTCGGCGCGGGATGTATTTCTGCCCGGGCCGGCATTCACGCTATTCAAATCTCGCAAGGGTGAAGGTGATCCTGTGGCAAGGCGCCCGTCCAACGATACAGGTACGCGTCCGGTCTCCATGGCCGACGTCGCCCGCGCTGCCGGCGTTTCGCAGCAGACGGTTTCGCGCGTCGCCAACGGCTTGCCCAACGTTAACGAGCAGACGCGCCAGCGCGTGCAGGCCGCTATGCAAGAGCTCGGCTTTCGTCCGAGTTATGCCGGTCGCTCGCTGCGCGACGGTCGCTACCATTCGGTCGGCCTGTGCGTCAACGATGTCACCAAGTTTGGCAACCTCTCAATGATCGACGGCATCGCCAGCGCTGCTCGCGAGCATAATTGCGCCATCACGTTGGTCGAGATGTCCAAGACCGAGGAGTTTTCGCTTGCCGAGGCCACGCGTCGTATGGCCGCATTGCCGGTGGACGGCATCATCATCGGCATGAGCCGCATGGCGCCCGATTTTGAGACGTTTGATCCACTGCCGGGCATTGGCACGGTCATCGTTACCATGTACGCGCACCCGCGGGTGACCACGGTCGATTCCGACCATTACGGCTGCTCGCTATTGCTTATGGATCACCTGTTTGAGCTGGGGCACGAGCAGATTCGCTATATCGGCGGCCCGTCGTTCTCGGTCGACGAGCAATTTCGTCGCGCCGGTTGGCAGGATGCGCTCGAGCGTAAACACATCGAGCCGGCAGAGCCGCTCGAGGGCGACTGGTCTGCCAACAGCGGTTACGAAGCCGGCAGGTATCTGGCCGAGCACGATCACACCATGACGGCGATTTACGCGGCAAACGACCAGATGGCAAACGGCGCAATTGCGGCGCTGCGCGATAGCGGCCTGCGTGTGCCCGAGGACGTGAGCGTGGTGGGCGTCGATGATTCGCTCGATGATTTTGTGGCACACAACGAGCTCACGACCGTGCGATTCGATCTACATCAGCGCGGACGCGAGGTGTTTGAGCATGCGGTTCCCGAGGCGGGTACGGCGGGCAAAACCGTTGCCATCCGTATTCCCGGCCAGCTCATTATTCGACATAGCACGGCGATACTGCGCGCATAGTTTGTGCAGGTCAACGGCAGTATATTCCGCCTCAATTACAATCGGTAAGGATGCTGACGGATAGCCGTGGCTATGAAGGCGAGTGTTATGATAGACGGGTTCTTTTGTCTATCTAGGAGGCTTTGCCTGATGGAGATCACCAAGGATATCCGCTACATCGGTGTCGACGATCACGACATTGACCTGTTCGAGGGCCAGTACGATGTGTCCGAGAACGGTATGGCATACAACAGCTACGTTATCTTGGGCGAAAAGATCGCTGTCGCCGATTCAGTCGACGGCGGTTTTGTTGACGAGTGGCTCGGCAACCTCGAGGCCGTGCTCGATGGCCGTACGCCTGACTACCTGATCGTCCATCACATGGAGCCCGATCACTCCGCCGGTATCGCCGCCTTTATGGAGCGCTATCCCCAGGCACAGATTGTGGCCAGCATGGGCGCCTTCCGCATGATGGTCAACTACTTTGGCACCGACTTCCCCGAGCGCAAAATGGTCGTCAAAGAGGGCGATGTGCTCGATCTGGGCGGCCACAGCCTGACCTTTATCGGCGCCCCCAACGTTCACTGGCCCGAGGTGATTTTCTCCTACGAGTCCACCGACAAGGTGCTCTTTAGTGCCGACGGCTTTGGCAAGTTCGGCGCCAACGACATCGAGGATCCGGAAGGGTGGGCCTGCGAGGCTCGCCGTTACTACTTTGGCATCGTCGGTAAGTTCGGCAAGTTCGTGCAGGCCGTCCTCAAGAAGGCCGCCGATCTGGATATCCAGATCATCTGTCCGCTCCACGGCCCCGTACTGACCGAGAACCTGGGCTATTACCTCGACACCTATAACACCTGGTCGAGCTACCAGCCCGAGGACAAGGGCATCACGATTGCCTATGCGAGCGTGTACGGCCATCTGAAGGCTGCCGTCGAGGAGCTCGCCGCAGCGCTTGAGGCTCGCGGCCAGAAGGTCTCCGTCTTTGACTTGGCTCGCGACGACATGGCCGAGGCCGTTGAGGATGCGTTCCGCTACGACCGTCTGGTGCTCGCCTCCATCACCTATCAGGGCGAGATCTTCCCGTGCATGAGCACCTTCATCCATACGCTCGCCGAGCACGCCTACCAGAACCGTACGGTGGCGCTCGTCGAGGCCGGCTCCTGGGCGCCCGCTGCCGCCAAGGTTATGACCAAGGAGCTCGAGGGTATGAAGGACATCGCTCTGGCGCAGAACAAGGTGACCGTGCTGGGTTCGCTCAACGACGCCTCGCGCGCTCAGATCGAGGCCCTCGCCGACGAGCTTTCCAAGTAGCGATATTTCGCTTTTAACGAGCAAAACCACCACAAAGGGGACAGGCACCTTTGTGGTGGTTTTTGTTTAAGCGCCGGCGATGACGAGATTTGGGCGGGCGTCGTTGACGGTCTCGGCGATTGAGGTGGTGACGGCGCCATCGGGATCACGGTCCATCACGATGGTGTCGACATCGGTCAGCTCGGCAAAGCGGTACATGCCGCGTCCGTTAACCTTGCTGGCGTCCATAAGGGCGACGCTTTGACGGGCGGCACCGACCATAGCCGCTTTGGTCTCGGCCATCTGCGGAAAGTCGGTCGTAAAGCCGCAGCCGGGAACAAAAGCTCCAGGGCACATGACGGCAAGATCGGCGTGGACCATTTGGAGCGCTTGCATAGTGAGCGGGCCGTACAGATAGCGATGACCTTTGCGCAGCGCCCCGCCCAGCATGACGACATCGACCGAGGGCATGCTTTCGTCGATGTAATCGGCGATGGTAATGTCGGCCGCGATAACGGTGATGCCGTCGCGCTGATCGAGGAGCCGGACGAACTCGAGCGCCGTGGTGCCCGAGTCAACGAGCAGCGTGTCGCCGTCATTGACGAGCTCGATGGCGCTTTGCGCGATGGCCTGCTTGGCGGCGACGTTGACATTGATGCGGCGATCCTGCGTGGAGACGGTCAGACGCTTGTGGAGCGATACGGCGCCACCATGCGTGCGGCGCAGCTTGCCTGCTTCGGCGAGCGCGTCCAGGTCGGCGCGGGCGGTAACGGAGGACACGCCAAAGGTCTGGGCGATTTCTGCTACCTGCACCGAGGCATTATGCTCAAGCATTTCCATGATGGCGGCACGACGCTCATCGGCGAAGGCTCGGGTTGTTGCGTGGGCCATAGCTGTTCCATTCTCGGCCAAATTTGCAGGAATTGTGTTGACTCTATTTTCGTTCATTTTCTTTTTGAGTAAGAAAATACCTTTCGATTACTTATCTTTTCTATAAAAGAAAGACGCTGAACGCTCAAAATTCAATATCGAACATGTCCGCTCGGTTCAAATTCCTTCCGTTTACTTTTCAAAAACGACTGTATTGACCTGCATGGGCTCAATATCTCGCACGTGCAAAGCCGCTGAATTTCATACAATGAGCGCAGTAAAACGCAAGGTAAAACGCCTTGTGAACAACTACGCCCGATGTCCAGATGCGGGCGAGGGAGAGGAGCAAACGCTCATGGCACTTGTTACCACCGAAAAGATGCTCAAGGACGCTCAGGCCGGTCATTACGCCGTTGGCGCGTTCAACGTCGAGAACCTCGAGTTTGTTATGGCCGTTCTGGCCGCTGCCGAGGAGACCAAGTCCCCCGTCATCATGCAGACCACCCCGGGCACCATCAAGACCGCTGGTCTGGACTACTTCTACGGCATGGTCAAGGCTGCCGCCGAGCGCGCTTCCGTGCCCGTCGCTCTGCACCTCGATCACGGCGATGGCTATGACCGCTGCATGCAGGCTTTCCGCACTGGCTACACCTCTGTCATGATCGACGGCTCGCACGAGTCCTTCGAGGACAACATCGCTCTGACCAAGTCCGTCGCCGACGCTGGCCGCGCCATGGGCGTGCCCGTCGAGGCTGAGCTCGGCAAGGTTGGCGGCAAGGAGGACGACGGTCCCGCGGTTGAGGGCGAGAGCCCCTACACCGATCCGGCCGAGGCCAAGGAGTTCGTCGAGCGCACCGGCTGCACCTCCCTCGCAATTGGCGTTGGCACCAGCCACGGTGTGTACACGAGCGATCCGCACATCGAGCAGTCCGTGGTCAAGGCCATCCGCGACGCCGTCGACGTGCCGCTGGTTCTGCACGGCACCTCCGGTGTGCCCGATGAGCAGGTCGCCGAGGCCGTGAAGAACGGCATCTGCAAGGTCAACTACGCCACCGAGCTGCGTCAGGCCTACACCAAGGGCTTCATGGCCTACATGGCCGAGAACCCCGCCTGCTTCGATCCCAAGAAGCCGGCCAAGGAGGGCATGCGTGAGATCACCGAGCTGGTTAAGATTCGCATGACCAACCTCAACTCTGTGGGCAAAGCAGAGTAACAGCAAGGGTACTCTGATCCCACCGGACGGTTTGGGCGGGTCCCGTACTTAGTTTCCAAAACGTCCTCGCGCATGAAGGCCCCCGTTGTCTCGCTTCTTCGAAGCGTTGACAACGGGGGCCTTCGCGCTGCGGAATGATTTTGGAAACTAAGTACGGGACCCGCCCAAACCGTCCTGCTCAATCGCCCTTGTGGCGTTGGGGCTAAAAGGGTGGGACGCGTGGGTTATTTGGTTGTTAGGGTTAGTAGGTCGTTGGGGGTTTTGAGGTTGTAGGTGGCGTTTGGGATGTCTTGGTGTGATCCCCATGCCGCTCTGGCAAAACTGACCCCTGCCGAAGTTGCGCATTGTTCGTCGTAGACGGTGTCGCCAACGTAGACGACGTTGCCAGGATTCGCGCCCGTACGCCGGAGATATTCGAGCATGGGAGCGGGTGCGGGTTTATGTTCGGTTGTGTCTTCGACAAGGATGATGTGCTCAAAATACTTATCGAAGCCAAGGGGTGCAATTTCTTCTGCGTATTCGTCGCGCGCACGTGAGGAGACGATGCCAAGTTTGCAGCCGTTGTCGGAGAGTGTTGCGATAACTTCGCGCAAGCCGGGAAACACGCTGATGGTGCTTTTAAAGCTGGCGGCAACTTGGCACCAGCGATCCAGCGTTGCCTGTGAGTAGATCCCAAGTTTCTCAAGGGCGTTCTTGCCGGGTATGCCGAGGGCAAATTCAAGCTCGTGTCGGGGGAGCGTTTTGCCGGTTTCTTCTTGGACAATCTGGCCAAGCGATGACAGCACGCTTTCTTCTGTATCTGCCAATGTCCCATCAACGTCAAACACGATATAGTCAAAGTACTTCATATAGTAGCTCCTATCCGTTGTTTGCCTGCAAGTTTGATGCAGTGACAGAAGAAGGGCTAGCGGGATTTCTGCCTGGTACTATCGAGATTCTGCCTCGCTGCTCGATAGCTCGAAGGAGTGCATCCCATTTGTTCTTTAAATACCTGGCCAAGATGGCTTGCTGTCGCAAAGCCGCATTGGCGCGCGACTGTCTGGACCGTTCGCGTGGTGTGTGCAAAAAGTTCGCAAGCACGGTTTACGCGGTATGCGCGCAGATATGCCGCCGGGGTCGTTCCTGCGCAAGCTTCGATAATGCGGTAACACTCTCTTTCGCTTACGCCGGCTGCAGATGCCATCTGGGGCACATCTATAGCGGCTGCATAGTTTGCGCGGATATAGTCCAGGATTACCTTGAACTGTACGTCGCGGTTAGTCATCCAAGAGGCGTTGTCGGAGGAAAAGAGCGGTTCGGCCTTGGCGTAAATCTGAATCCAGAGCTCTGACAAGCTATTCCGAAGCGCCATCTCGTTCTGCGGCCGTTGAAGGTCGTGGTTAAAGGAACTCTTTAGCAAATCGATAAAGGGCATATCGTCGGGGTTGGTGGGCGACCATTTGAGCACATCGACGCCTCGACATTGCAGCAAAGGATTGATATAGCGTTTTTGAAGGCGTCCCGCGGGATCGCCGAGCATCGACGGCTGAAAGATATGCAGCATTTGAATGGCTGGCGCCGAATTGGGCGATTGCAGCGTGCTGTGCAAAACGCCGCCGTTGATAAAGCCGGCGGACCCTTCCTCAAAGCGTACGTGCTCATGAGCCGCGCGCGTTCGATAGTCAATCGCTCCCTGCTCCATGTAGAAAAGCTCAACTTCGGAATGCCAGTGCCAGGGGACGGAATTGCCCGGATAGCGAGCGAATTCTGCGCGTTCGGCAATATAGGGCCAGTCTTCGGCGGTCTCGGGAAACGCTTCCTCGCGTCCTCCGCGGTGCAATTCTATGTGATCCATGTTTCGCATGGCATCAGTATAAAGCGCGATGGGCTTAGATTGCTCTTGCCTGTTCGGGGAACGCCTTGTCTAGGGATGCTTGGAGCTTTTCGAAGGATGCTCGTAAGTTGAGGCTCTGATCGGCTGAGCGCTTGGTTTTTGTGGTGGGGGAGTCGAGGAGACCGTTTCTCTGTGTCGGGGGGAAGGAGAAAAGGTTTGCATGATTTAGGGATGGCTGCTGTGCTGCGTCATTGGAAGAATGCATGCTTATGCGGCCTCCTCGATGTCCACCAAAAGGTTGCGCACGGGGTATGCTGCTAGGTTCCGTGCGTTGGCAGTATTATGCCGCGGCTGTTGCAAAGAAGCGCTAAAGAAAGGCTTAATCAGGTTTGATGTAACAATGAAACCGCAGGTCAAGGCTATTGAGTAACACTCTTGAAAGGTTTTGAGCTTAAGGGCTTTCTAAGGTTTGTGGCGCGGATGTGGCTCGCCTGTGTGGGGCGTGTGGACGGCTCGTTCCTAGCGCTGCGGTGCGGCGGCGCGTACTTGTTCGATGACCTTTTCCATCGTGCCGTCGATGCGGTCTTTTTTGAGCTCGCATTCCCAGATGGTTATGGGTGTCCAGCCCATTTGGGTGAGTGCGTTGATGGCTGCTCGGTCGCGCTCGACGTTGCGACGGAACTTTGCCTCCCAAAACTCAACGTTGCGCTTGGGCTGGCTAGGGTTGCACTTGGGGCAGCGGTGCCAAAAGCAGCCGTTGACGAAGATGGCGATCTTGCGTCCGGGGAAGGCGATGTCGGGTTTGCCGGGAACCTTCCATTCCAAGCGATAGCCCGTAAGGCCCGCGGCGCGCAGGCGCTGTCGTACGAGCAGCTCGGGCTTGGTGTTCGCGCGTTTGTTGCCCTTCATGGACTTTTTTATGGCGGCGCGACGGCGCACCAGTTCGCGCTCGTCGGCGGAAAGGTCCGAGGTATCGATGCCGTCGAGCAGACCTGGTTTGGGGCGCTTTTTGCTACGGCGCTTAGGTGCGCGCTTGGGCTTGGTGGCGGGCTCGTCGGTCGCGGTGGCCTCGGCGTCGTTGGCAGCGCCGTTGGCCTCAAGCCGGTCTTCCTTCAACTCAATCAGGGCATCAATGAGTCCCTTGTCGGCGGGCATCCATTCCACCGTGGCAAGCGAGGTGCGCGGAATCCAGCGGATATCGAGCTGGCGGTCGTGCTTCTGGGGCTCATCGGATTCATCGGCGAGTGAGCAGTAGTAGCACTCCATGGAGAGATGGAAATCGGGGTAGTCGTACTCAACGGTATAGAAATCACGCAGGTTGGTGACTTTTACCTGCAACTCTTCCATAAGCTCGCGGCGTACGGCGTCTTCGGGTGTCTCGCCGCGCATGAGCTTGCCGCCCGGGAACTCCCAAAGTCCCCGCATGTCGCCGTAGCCGCGCTGCACGGCAAGCAGCTCGTCAGATCCTTCCTTGCGAATGATCCCAGCGGCAACATGAACAGTCTTCAACAGGAGTCCTCTCTCAACATCAACGCGTGGCAGGCTAGCTACCCGTACCTTACACAACGGTAAGGCAAGCGTAAGCCATATCGATGGTAGCCGACTCGTCTTCTTGCGACTATAGATGCCGTAGACTAATCGCAAGAAAGGACTCGGTATGCAAACCACGCACATGGCGACCCCGGTACTGGAGGTCGCGCATCTCGAAAAGGTATACGGCGCGTTGGGCAACGTGACCCGCGCGCTCAACGACGTCAGCTTTACCGTCAACCGCGGCGAATTCGTTGGCATCATGGGTGCTTCGGGCTCGGGCAAGTCGACGTTGCTCAACTGCGTCTCGACCATCGATAGCGCCACAAGTGGCACGATCCGCATCAACGGGCAGGACGTAACACGCATGAAGCAGGCTAAGCTTTCGCAGTTCCGCCGCGAGGAGCTTGGCTTTATCTTCCAGGACTCCAACCTGCTCGATACGCTCACGGCACGCGAGAACATCGCCCTGCCGCTCACCATCGCCCGCACAAACTCGGCAGAGATCTCGACCCGCGTGCAGGATGTGGCAGCGCGCCTGTCCATCAGTCAGGTACTCGACAAGTATCCCTACCAGATGTCCGGCGGTCAGCAGCAGCGCGTTGCCGCGGCTCGCGCGCTCGTCACCGACCCCACCATGATCATGGCCGACGAGCCCACCGGCGCCCTCGATTCCAAGAGCGCTCGCCTGCTGCTCGAGAGCCTGGAGGCCCTTAACCGCCGCCTGCGCGCCACCGTGCTCATGGTCACGCACGACAGCTTTGCCGCCAGCTACACGAGCCGTGTGCTGTTTATTCGCGACGGCAAGATCTTCACCGAGCTGCGCCGCGGCGACACCGACCGCCGAGAGTTCTTCGACCGCATTATGGAGGTCGTTGCCATGATGGGCGGTGAGGGCTCCGATGCTCTGTAAACTCGCTTGGGGCAACGTCCGCCGCGCCGGCCGCGACTACCTCGTCTACCTTTTGACGCTCACCTTGGGCGTCACGGTCTTCTATGCCTTTAACACCATCTCGATGCAGGTCGACATCGCCGGCATCGATGAAGAGGGCTTGGCGCAGGTTATGGGCAGTATGCTCGGCGACCTGACGTACTTTTTGGCCGGTGTCATGGCCTTTTTGATGGTGTATGCCAATAACTTCATCATGAAACGCCGCAAGAAGGAGTTTGGCCTGTACCAGGTGCTCGGCATGGGGCGTGGGCGCGTCGCCACAATCATGGCGCTCGAGACCGTGATAGTATCGGTCGTGGCCTTTGTCGCCGGCATTGTGCTGGGTGTGGGACTCTCCCAGCTTATGACGTTCTTTACGGCCTCGCTCTTTAAGACGCAGATCGCCAATTTCCACTTCTTTTTCTCGGTGCATGCGTTCAACCTGACCCTTGCCTGCATGCTCGTAATGTTTGTGCTCACGCTACTGCTGAACCTCCGCGCCGTGCGTCGTACCAAACTCATCGAGCTTATGGGTGCCGAGCGTCGCAACGAGAGCATCAAGACACGCAATCCCTGGATCGCGATTGCCATCTTTGCCGTGGGTGCGG
Organism: uncultured Collinsella sp.; assembly: GCA_937942395.1. Lineage (GTDB taxonomy): Bacteria > Actinomycetota > Coriobacteriia > Coriobacteriales > Coriobacteriaceae > Collinsella. The sequence continues at coordinate 114,114 of CALDEU010000060.1, forward strand.
TGCTTGTGGGCGTGGCCTATTACCGTCTGCTACGTGATGGGTTCCCGCTAACTGCGACGGACAGCAAGCTGCAAGAGGCCATGAACCAGTTTGGTATTACGACCGCTATGGTTACCGTGGGCACCTTTGCCCTGTTCTGGGGACTCTCGGGCATGCTCATCAAGCTGCTGCAGAGCCTGCGCGGCGTGTATTGGCGCGGCCTCAACATGTTTACCGTGCGCCAGCTTGCGGCCAAGGTCAACACGGTGTGCTTTTCGATGGGCGTCATCGCGATGCTCCTGTTTTTGGCCATCACCTCGGTGACGTGCGGTATGTCGATTGCCAACGTGATGAACGAAAACCTGGAGCGCTATAACCCTGTTGATGTGTCTCAGACGTATGTCTATTACACGCCCGATACGCTCGACTACTACAAAGGGTACAAAGGGTATGTCAATCCGTCTGAGGCCGATCGCATGGTGCTGGCCGATACAACGGTCGATTTGTACCCTGCATGGCACGGCAAGGGCAAGTCGGCGGACAACAACGACGAGACCGGCAAGAAGGTCGATATCGCCGATGTTGCCGGTGAGCATGTCCAGATCGATTCGTATCTGAGTTACCCGCTTGGCGGTTCGGATCCTTCGGTGACTCCAAGTGAAATGTGCAAGGCCATGGGCGAAAAGCTTCCCAAGGCGTTCGGGGGTAGCAATGCCGATACGATGGGTCTGTTTGTGACGCCGGCGAGCCAGTACAACAAACTGCGTCAGATGATGGGCGAGGAGCCGGTGCACATCGGTCACGACCAGTATCTGCTCACGTGTGATATGGGCGGCGAGCTGGTCGACCTGTACACCAAGTATATGGCTGGCGGCCATGCCCTTACCTTGGGCGGGCATACGCTCAAGCCCGCAACCGATAAGTCGGACGAAGATGCGGCGGCCATCGCCAACTCGGCGATGGGCAGTAATCCGGGTACCGTCGTCGTTGCCGACGAGCTGTTGTCCCAACTTAATCTGCAGCCGTATTCCAGTAGCCTGCTCGTTAACTACAAACAGGGGATGGATACGACCGAGGCAGACGAGAGTATTAAATACACTGTGCTCGACAATCTGCTCGTTGACGGCAAGGAGTCGGGGTCGTGGGGAACCTTCATCACACGCTCCGAGATGTACACGCAGGCAGCGCAAATGAACGGTCTTATTAGCTACCTAGCCATCTACATCGGCTTTGTATTGGTCGTTGCATGCGCGGCGATACTGTCGATCCAGCAGCTCTCCAATGTGGCCGACGGCAGCCGCAGCTATCGTGTGCTGGCACAGATCGGCTGCGACGACCGCCAGATTCGCCATTCGGTGATGGCACAGCAAGCGGTATTCTTCCTGTTCCCGCTGGCAGTGGGCCTGGTGCACTCCTTTGTGGCACTTAAGGTGATCATCGAGCTGGTGAGCATATTCGGAAATATGAGCATCGGTGGCACCGTGGGCCTCACCTGCGCGATCTTCCTGGCAGCCTACGGCGGCTATTTCCTGGTGACCTACCTCATGAGCACCGGCATGGTACAAGCCGCCATCGCCACCCGCTACAGCGAGTAACAAGCGGGCAAAATCGTCGCAAAATCAGAGGTGTATGACCGCCGCGAAGGGACCAGGGGCCCTTTCGCGGCGGTTTTTGCCAATCTGGTGCGTCTCAGATACAAGTGAGTAGACTTTTTTGAACCTGCCGAGCACATCGCGACAAATGATCGATGAAACCGCAGGTTAGAGCTGTGGCGTTTTAGGGCGTGCTCGGCCTTCTGCAAAAAGCCTACTCACTTGGTTTTTCTGCTAGAAGACCGCCACGAGGGAAGGCAACTCCCTTACGTCGGTTTGGACGTTTGCCCAGATAAAACCTGCCAAAATAAACCTGTCCCTTTTTGGCAGGTGGTTTCAGCTGAACGGCGGGCGGTGCGGCTTGTAGTCATTGGGGACGTTCTTAAACGACTAGTCAAACAAGAACGTCCCCAATGACTACCCCTGAGCCGCCATAGCCACCCGCTACAGTGAGTAACTCACCCAGTTTGGAATTATCGTAGGTTGAGCATAAGTCAGACACTATGACCCAATCCAGGGGCACGGAAACGACAGGAGCCCCCGCTCGTGACCGCGGGTCGGGGCTGCGACAATGTTGTTGAAGTGCCAGAGGCGCAGCCGCGCCGCAACGAGGTTGGGAGGCTCCCGTGCCTAGATATTCTACCGCCTTCGGAATGGACGTACACCTCAGGTCCACCACCGTCTGCGCGCTCGACGCGGAGACGGGCGAGGCCGTGACGAGGAGGTTCCGCGGCAACCCCTGGGGCGAGGTCGCGGAGTGGATGTCGGGCTTCCCCGGCCCGTCGCTCGCCGCCTACGAGAGCGGCTACCTCGGCTTCGCCCCGCAGAGGGAGCTCTCCGGGCTCGGCGTCGACTGCGTCGTCGCGGCCGTCTCCAGGGTCCCGAGGTCGGCGGCAGACTTCTCGTCCAAGAACGACCGCAACGACGCGGCCAGGATGGCCAAGGCGATACTGTCGCACGACGTCACCCCGGTATGGGTGCCGTCCCCCGAGATCGAGGGGCTCAGGGACCTCGCCGGGGCCCACGACGCGGCGACCGCGAGGCTCGCGGCGGCGAAGCAGCGGCTCCTGGCGTTCCTGGCCCGCCGTGGCTACGCCTACGGCGGCACGACGCCGGCCGGAAACCCCCGGAGGTACTGGACGTACGACTTCCTCAGGTGGCTCGACAAGGTCCGGCCCGCCGACGACGGCGGCATCCGGGCGCTTGCGGCGCTGAGGAGCGAGGTCGAGGCGGCCGCCGAGACGCGCGACGACCTCCTCGCCGAGTACAGGGCCGCCGTCGCGGCGGGCCCCCTCTCGGCGGAGGTCGAGGCGCTCCAGTCGATCAAGGGGTGCGGGTTCGCGCTCGCCGCCGCCTTCGCGT
>CALDEU010000061.1:0-49400 GCA_937942395.1 uncultured Collinsella sp.
GTCCGGCCCTCAGGGTATCGGGTTCCCACATTCATCCGCACATGTGCGGATGAATGTGGGAGGTGTTCGGATGAAGTCGATAATCAAGGAATCGGTCGACGGTAAAGCAAACGGCAAAAACGCTTGCTACGTTTATTAGGCAGTCAATTAGAATCGAAATGCATTGACTATTCCCCAACGGGGTCACGCCACAAATCCACATGAGCATCGAGGCTGGAAGCGGAAGCATGGAATTGGTCCCGAGCTGTATGTAGATCGCTACGACGTTGACAAGCAACAGCATGCCAATCGGACCGAAGCCGGACCCAAAATAGGAAACAACGATCACGCAAGAGACCACGTATGCAAGGCAGGCAGCGGCAGCAAGAACAAGTCGATAGCAAAATACATGCAGGTTGAAATACTGCTGAGCATCCAGAACGATTACGCAGTTAAGACAGTACAAAACGACACTCGACAGGACAAACGCGCCCAAAAGGGCAAAAGAAGACAGCACCACTCGCGCAACGATAGCGCACACACGCTTCCCTCCCCGAGCCTCCGACAGCCCCCACGGTTCCTCAATAAAGCCCGAACTGACAAAGCACGGCACAATGCAAGCCGCGATGAACGGAAAGAACAATGCATGAGCCAACGGGGCTACGTTGAACAGCAGACCGCGAAAAACCTCTGCATTACCAAATAGAAGGACATCCTCCGCCGATAGCCGAAGCGTCGGGTCTGGGAAAAAGCCCAAGAAACTGTTCTCACGGAGGCTGCAGAACCACATCGGGAAAGAATTAAGCTGCAATACCACCATGCACGCATAAATTACCAGGATTAAGGCGTACGTCCATTTGCTCACATGCTTCAATTCTGACTGGAGAAGTCTTTTAATCTGACGAGCCATTGAGCACACCCCCAGCGCGAAAGCTCAAGAGAGCGTAAATCAATACCGATAGACAGCTGGCTGCCGCGCCATATCCCAGAAGCGTCAGCTGCCCCATATCGCTATACCCAAGGGCACATCCGACTCCAAGGTACGGCCCCGGAAGAAAGAAGATCCATCGCAAGGACGGTATGGGCGTCTGAAGGTAAGTTCCGTAGAGCGTCAAGCTCATGACAAATCCAATTATTATCGCAGCCCCGCTCAATACAGCGCTGCCTGTAATCCGATAGATGGTCACCGTCTCCAGCGCAACCGATATCACCAATACGGCGTTGACTATCATTGCGGGCAAAAATGCAGTTAGCATGTCGTGCGAGTAGTTATGCCCTCCACGTATTATGGCTATTGCAAAAAGAAGAAGGCAAAGCGCACTATATGCTGCGCCGATTATTAAAGAAGACGAAAGTACATGTGCCAGAGCCCCGTTAAAGCGGGCAAGACCTCTTGCTGAAGAAATTCGGCATCCCTCTTCATAGCCGCGCTCCTGTAAAATCGCCAGGCAAACGATGAGCGGAACGAACAGGGAGGTGCCGGCAAAAGCACTGCGCACAAGAGACTCATCGGGTGCAGAAGGATCGATTACATTCCAGCAGAAACCAATATCCTCCCCAAAAACGCTATTGCCAAAGGCGAGCAACGTTGTTCCGTTTTTTAGAAAGACACCAAAGAGAAGACCGAACGCCAACATAAACACAAGACAAAACTGCACCGGAAACATCCTGTGCAAACGCATCATATCTGCCTTTATGGGATGGATCACCCGCTTCATAGCGAGACCGCCTTCATCAAGCGCCTGTAATACTCTTTTAGGGACGATGCCTCATCCCTTATGACGTCCATCGGTTCCTTTTTCAGCAGTTCGCCGTCATGGATAAACACGCAACTTGTTGCAACTGATGCCAACTCATCCAAATCATGGCTAGAGATGAGCATGGTCTTACCCTGTTCTCGATTCAATCGACCGATAAGGGCCCATATACTCTCGATGCCCAGCGGGTCCAACCCGTTTGCTGGCTCATCAAAAATAAGCAGATCAGTATCACCCAACAAAGCCGTAGCTATATCCAGCCGCCGTTTCATTCCCAGAGAAAAACTGTTCACGCTCTTTTTCTCTTCGACGTCCAGCCCGACTAGGCTCAAAACGCGAGGAATCTCACGATTCGCATCAAGCCCCCATTCCGAACATCGGATTTGGAGATTCTCAACCGCACTGAGGGATTGGTATGCTCCGCTGGAATCTGGCACATAGCCGACACGCGTCCGCATCAGGCCAAGCTCTCTTTTTGATTTGCCTCCAAAGAGCTCCACGCTCCCCGACGATGGCTCGCAGAGGCCCAAGACGATTTTAATAAGCGTGCTTTTGCCCGCACCGTTTGCACCGACAAGGGCACAGAGCTCAGACTGATGCACCTCGAAGGAAACGTCATGCAAAACGTGCCGTTTCCCGTAGCGTTTTGAAACTTTTGATAGCTTTATCGCTGATGCGCTCATTGGCCTCCTATTCTGCTTGATAACAAAACCGCTGCTGCCAGACTGTCGCCTGGCAGCAGCCGCAACTGCTAGAAATTAACAACACACAAGTTTTTACTGCAGTTATTGACGCAGACGCGTGCTCCACAGAATGTCTTGCAGTAACCGTTGCACCCACCACCGGGGTCCACATAACTCGGTTTGACAATCCAGCTCATATCGTTCCTCCTTTCTATTATCGCTTTTACTTTGTGTTATTGTTTATCGATAACTTATATTTGTCAAGATAATTTAAAGAGATGGGGCCCGCGCTAGACACGGGCCCCATCACACCAATATCTCGTTTTAGCTGCTCGCTATATGCTACTCGTCGCTCAAATCTACAGCAAAGACTGATGTCGGAAGCGACGCCTCATTGCCTCCACCATTCCGCATCTGCCTCACGACATTTTTTGCGCGCTCGACAATCAGCTCCTCAAGCTCTTTCTCACTCACCCGCCGAATAATATCTCCCGGTTGACAGTCAAGTTCATCGCAAATATCGAGAAGCGTCTTAAGGCGAATAGCTTTAATTTTTCCGTTTCTTAGCTTAGAAATATTAGCCGGAGTATGCCCCGTGGCACGAATCAGATCAGCACTGGTCTTTCCGGTCTTAAGTAGCTGCGTCTCAAGCTCGATGATGAGATAGCTCATGCTTCCTCCTACACAAGCTCGTCAGACTGCTCTTGGAGCAGCGAGGCATAACTCCAGATCACCGAGATACACAGACAGACAGCCGCGCCGATAAGCGACCCCGCATCAAAGGCAACGCCTTGGCAAATCTCAATAACGAAGGAATGAGGCACGACGTAAAGCTCCAGCCCACCAATGGTAAGATTGACCGATCCGTAGGCACCAATAAGCGAAACCGCGGCGTTAACAGCAAAGGCAAGCGCAAGAACACGGATAAGCCGCACATGCGTCTTGGTAAAGGGCGAGACGCCTCGCGAGATGTTACGGCTGATCCCACACAGAACGACAAGCGAAATGCCCACGACGAGTGCCAGGCACAGTCCGCTTGGGATAACGATGCACCCGCCATCGAGAAGCGTCACGACGCCGAAAGAATCGACAGAGGCAACGTTTGCAACCGCATACCAGATCACGTAAACAACCAACGCGGCAAAAGCGACGAGCATCCCTGCAAAAACGGCTGCCATGCAAAAGCCAAGCTTCCTGATATTTTCGCCCGCTTTGGCCATACGCTGAACGCTGTTAGACATACACTCACCCTCATCGACTCTATCGTTATTCGAACAGTTTATCGAACAACGATATTGATTGCATGCGGAAAGCCCCGCCAGTGCGCATAGGCCATTTACTAACCCGGAGGGGTGAGCGTGGATTTTTGGACACATATCGAACGAGAGTGGATAATCTCCCACTTTGAGGCCGCCACCGGGCCTAAAACGGGAGATTATCCACTCTCATAGTCATCAAGGCCCGCAAGCTCTTATTCGGCCGCCTCGCGCAGGGCCGACATCGTAGCCGCATATTGCTGCTGCAGCGCATGCATTCCCTCGCGAGCGCCGTCAACGGCATCGGCGCCGCGCAGCGCCTCGGTCACCACGACCGCTGGCTCGTACAGATTATCGAATCCCAGGTTCTGGCTCACGCCCTTGAGCGTGTGCGCTGCCATAAACGCACCTTCGGCGTCTTCTGCCGCCATGGCAGCCTCCAACTTGTCCATGCTCTCGTCATCCAAAAACTTGAGGGCAAAGTGGGCAAGCATTTCCCCGCCCATCAACCGAGCGCACGCGTCATCATAATTGGCGCCGATCTTCTCATACGCCTCACGCATGGAAATCATGGATTAAAACTCCTTTGGTCAAACTAAATCGTGGGAAACGCGACAACGTCGGCGGGACGTGCCAACGTCTCGGCAATACGGTCTTGCACCTCGAGCAGGCAGTCGAGCAACAGCGGGTTAAAGGTGCCGCACTTACCGTCCGGGATCATCTGGATCGCTTCCTTGTGCGGGATAGCGTCCTTGTACACACGCACACTCGTCAGAGCATCGTACACGTCGGCCACCGAAACCACCTGTGCGGCAATGGGAATTTCATCGCCCTTAAGGCCATCGGGATAGCCCCTGCCGTCCCAGCGCTCGTGGTGCCAACGCGCAATCTGGTACGCATATTCCATAAGCACATTACCGACGTGATGGCGGCCCAGCTCAAGCAACATGTCGGCGCCGATCGTGGTATGCGTCTTCATAATCTCGAACTCCTCGGGCGTAAGGCGTCCGGGTTTGTTGAGAATCGCATCGTCAATCGACATCTTGCCGATATCGTGCAGCGCCGAAGCCAGGGCAATCGTGGAGCGTTCCTCATTGTCAAGGAAGATGGCGTCGCTACGCTGGACTAGACAGTCAAGCAGCAGCTCGGTCAGCTTTTCGATGTTCGTAACGTGTCTGCCGCTCTCGCCGTTGCGAAGCTCCATGACGCCGGCCATGATGTCGATGAGCATGCGACTATTCTTGACGCGCTCGTTGTACTGCTGGGACAGTAGGTTCGTCAGGCGGCGCTGTTTGGCGTATAGGCGGATGGTGTTGCTTACACGGCGGCGCACGACACGGGAGTCAAACGGGCGGCTGATATAGTCCGAGGCGCCCAGCTCGTACGCGCGCAGAACCGCATCGTCGGAATCTTCGCTCGAGATCATAATGACAGGCAGATTGTCACTAACCGATCGGCGCGACAGATCGGCCAGCACCTCAAAGCCGCTCATGCCCGGCATGACAATATCCAGCAGCACGAGCGACAACTCATCGCCATAGCGGTCGACCATGTCGAGCGCCGTACGACCGTTATCGGCCTCGAGGATGCAATACTCGTCCTTGAGCATCTCGTTGAGAATGACCCGGTTCATCTCGGAGTCATCGATAATAAGCACCAAAGGCTTTTCGCTTTGGAAGGCCTCGATGGAATCGGCATCGCTCACGACCGTACCGGCTTTTGTCTTAGCGCGACTCAGTAACTGGACAGCGCGGCCAACGCCCTCATCGACCGTCTCGCCATGAATGCGAACGCCACCAACACATGCCGTCAATCTCACGTACTCATGGCCCGGAATAATCGTGGCATGAACGGCGTCGGATACCTGATGCAGGCGACGGGTGAAGTCATCGGAGGGAATATTGGGCATGACGACCACAAACTTGTCGCAGCCATAGCGCACAAGCTCGTCAGTCGAACGAATTCCGCTGCGTATGGCCGTCGCCACAGCACCGAGTGCAAGGTCGCCGGCATGACGGCCACACATATCGTTGAAGACCCTAAAATCATCAAGGTCGATCACCGCAACGCCGGCATTCATGCGGGCGTTGCGGAGCTTTTCCTCGTAATATCGGCGATTGCGCACACTCGTCAGCACGTCGGTGTAGACAAGGTCCTCTTCTGCAGCCTCTTGCTCATTGATCGGACGCACCATCAGCAGGACGTGAGGCTCGCCCTCGACCTTCAGAGGGCGCAGGCGAGCGCGGTACTCAGTACCATCACTGAGCAGTTTCTCCGACACCTCATCGGAGTCTGCCAAGGCCTCAAGACTCGACTGGCGCAAACAAGGACACCGATCGCCGGCGAGCAGGCAGTTAGGCTCGCTCTTAATCTGATCGACCGACAGCAAACGCACCACGGGGTAGGTCTTCGCGACGCGGGCGACCTCGGCGGCAGCCTCCTCGTCAGTTAGATTTGCCTCGTGATTATTGAGCATATGGGGCCCTTTCTATCGTCACACACGGCAACGGTGCATACCAAATGGTACAAGGGTAACATCTAACAGCTGCAGGCAAACGCGCGATTATCGTTGCATTTTATGACCTAGCAAACGGCGGTAATGGAGCCGCGAGCGCGCGGTTATGGGTGCATTCGTTAACAATGAAGAAACGCTAACAGTCCCCTCCCCACAGGTCATCGAACGAGCTAACGCCCCAAGACATCGCGAACGGCGTTTGCCGCCGTAACGGGGCGATCGCGCAGACCGTTATGCGCGCCCGGGATCGTCACGAGGGGGCAATCGAGATATTCGGCAGCCGCTCGCGTACCAGCCTCGCGGGGCGTACCGACCGAAAGCTCGCCCAAAAACACGGCCGACACCGCCTTTGACGCGCGGGCGCGCTCCCAGTCGGGAGCATATGTCATATTTGTTTCGTATTCATTGGCCATGAAGCAGCGGCCATTGCGCAGGGCATGTTTGGCTTCCGCTTCGGTCGTCCCAGGGGCCTCGGGGTCCAAGTCGCCGAGGGCTCCCAAGAAAAGCCGGAGCGCCCTTGAAACCTTTCCAGCCGCAATCATATCGAGCAAAACCGGAGCTGCGCCCATGCCGACGCCTTCGGCCGACACAGCTGGCTCGTGCAGAATCGCACGGGCGACGAGATGGGGTTTGGTGCGAAGAAGCTCCAGCGCCACCAACGTACCGGCGCTGTGCGCAAGCACATTTGTCGGAGCGCCAACGTGTTCGATCACAGCTTGCAGGTCGGCGGCCTGGGCGGCAAGATCATAGCTGCCGTCTGCCGCTTCGCTGCTGTCACCACAGCCGCGGCGGTCGTAGGCAATTACGCGGTAGTTGCGGCTGAGCTCACAAGCGATGCCGTCGAAAAATGTGCCGTCGACACAAGCTCCGTGCACGCACACCAAAGCAGGAGTATCAGGCGACACATCCGGGCCGGCATATTCGCGACAGGCGATCGTGGCTCCCGCATTCTCGACCGTAAAATCCATGTTGTGCCCCCATCATCAACGCCCATCCAGTTGCACGTCAGTACGGTTGGATGGACCCGCATTGCCTTACGCCTTGTTAACAGATTAACTGTACCCGACCCAAGGCTTTTCATTGCACGGCATCATGAGCGACGTGAAAAAACGAAACTTGTAAAGCAAGAGCCCGCACCTTGTTTTGGAGCCGATGCTATGCTTAGGCACAATTGTCTTGAGGAGCATATGCCTATGTCTACGTTTTTAAATGCCAGCCCCATCTTTGGGCCCGTTCGCAGCCGTCGCCTTGGTCTCTCGCTCGGCGTCAACATGATGCCGGCCAGCGGCAAAATCTGCACGTTCGACTGCATTTACTGCGAAAACGGCCTCAACGCCGAGCGCCCCTGCCATGAGCCGTACAACACAGCCGCCGTGGTACTCGACGTGCTCGAGGCAAAGCTGCGCGAGATGGCAGCCGAGGGCGAGCTCCCCGATGTAATCACGTTTGCCGGCAACGGCGAGCCCACCGCCGCGCCGGAGTTTCCGCAGGCCATCGCCGGCGCCGTCGCGCTGCGCGACGAGCTTGCCCCAAACTCCAAGATCGCCGTGCTCTCCAATGGCACGCGCGCCGACCGCCCCGAGGTGCACGACGCGCTCATGATGATCGACGACAACATTCTTAAGCTCGATACCGTCGATCCGGCGTTTATCCAGCTGCTCGACCAGCCCGTTGGCCCCTACGACGTCGAGCACCAGATCGAGACGTTCGCAAGCTTTGACGGCCACGTTATTATCCAGACGATCTTTTTGACCGGCGAGTATCAGGGCAAGCTCATCGACAACACCGGCGAGGAGTACGTTGCCCCCTGGCTCGCGGCGCTTGAGCGCATTCGCCCGCAGGAGGCGACCATCTACACGGTGGCGCGCGAGACGCCGATCGCCGGCCTTGCCAAAGCGGCGCCTGAGGCGCTCGACGCCATTGCTGCGCGCGTCCAAGCCCTCGGCATTCCCTGCCAGGTGAGCTACTAGCACGCAGCTGCTCTGCGAGTGGTCTATACTAGCTGCGGATGAAAGGAAGTTAGCCATGTATGACAAAGGACCCGTGCCCGGCCGCAACGACGCTTGCTGGTGCGGCAGCGGCAAGAAATACAAGAAATGCCATAGCGCCTTTGATGAGCGTCTCGAACGCTTGTGGGAAGAGGGCTGGGAGGTTCTGCCCCGCACGCTCTACAAGACGCCCGCCGATATCGAGGGTATCAAGCGATCGGCGGCTATCAACGTGGGCGTGCTCGATTATGTGGGCGAGCATATCGCCGCAGGCATGACCACCAACCAGATCGACCAGATGATCTATGACTACACCGTCGAGCACGGTGGCACGCCGGCCGATCTCAACTACGAGGGCTATCCCAAGAGCGTTTGCACCTCGATCAACGACGTGGTCTGTCACGGCATCCCCTGCGATACGGACGTGCTGCACGAGGGCGACATCATCAACGTCGACTGCTCCACGATTCTTGACGGCTACTTTAGTGATTCGAGCCGCATGTTCTGCATCGGCGAGGTCTCTGCCGAGCGCCAGCGCCTGGTCGACGTCACCCGCGCCAGCGTGGAGGCGGGTCTGGCGGCCGTCAAGCCATGGCTACCGCTGTCCGTGATGGCCGAGGCCGTGCAAAAGACGGTCGAGGACGCCGGCTTTAGCGTGGTGCGCGAGTACGGCGGACACGGCATCGGCAAGGAGTTCCACGAGGACCCGTTTGTGGGCTTTACCACCGAGGCGCCCGATGTGGACACCATCATGGCTCCGGGCATGGTCTTTACCATCGAGCCCATGGTCAACGCCGGAGCGCCCGACATCAAGATCAGCAAGGGCGACGGTTGGTGCGTGCGCACCAAGGACGGCAGCGATTCGGCCCAGTGCGAGGTACAGCTCGTGGTGACCGAGGACGGCTACGAGCTGCTGAGCTGGTAGCTGTAGATGCGCCGGGCTTCGCGATGGATATGTTAACCATCACGAAGCCCGGCGTTTTTTAGCGTTTTACCTGATATAACCTGCCAAAATAAACCTGTCCCTTTTTGGCAGGTCAAGCGGAGAGGACTGCTTGTGAACATCCTGGTTTTGTTGCCCGTCAACGACCGTCATCGCGCAATTCTTGAGTCGAGCGCTCCGGGCGAGGACTTTATCTACACGAACTCCGACGCCGCCACGCGCGAGCAGGTCGCCGATGCCGACGTGATCCTGGGCAACATCGACCCTGACATGCTCACAGCATGCGAGCACCTCCAGCTGCTGCAACTGCAGACCGCGGGCTATGACGATTACTTGGCCGCCGGCACCGTGCCGGCCGACGCCAAACTGTCTTGCTCGGTGGGCGCCTACGGCCAGGCCGTGAGCGAGCACATGTTTGCCATGGTGCTGTCTATGATGAAGCGCCTGCCCGGCTACCAGGACCTGCAGCGCGAGCATCGCTGGGAGGATTTGGGGCCGGTCACCTCGCTCAAAAACGCCAATGTGCTGGTGCTGGGCGCGGGCGACATTGGCGGCCACTTTGCCACGCTCTGCCGCAACATGGGTGCGCACGTCCGCGGCATCAAGCGCCACCCGCTCGTCTACCCCATTGTGTTTGAGGACATGGACGGCATGGACACCCTGTCTGAGCGTCTGGCGGAGGCAGACGTCGTCGCATCCTTTATGCCCAGTACGCCCGAGACCCGCGGCATTGCAAATGCCGAGTTCTTTGCCGCGATGAAACCGGGTGCCTTCTTTGCCAACGGCGGCCGCGGCGATCTTGTGGTCGCCGACGACTTGGTTGTCGCCCTGGAGTCGGGACATCTCGCCGGCGCCGCGGTCGACGTCACCGACCCCGAACCGTTGCCTGAGACAAGTCCACTGTGGGATGCGCCCAACATGCTCATCACGCCGCATATCTCGGGCTGGTTCCACCTGGCAGCCACGCTCAACAATGTGGTCGACATTGCCGCGGAGAATCTGCGTCACCTGCAGGCAGGCGAGACCCTGCGCTGCTGGATCGAACACTGATTGTTCCGGCGTTTTCCAAACGCCGGAACCCCTCGACGCTGCGAGCCCCATTGGTTCCGCCGTTCTAACGAACGGCGGACCGGCCGACGCTACGAACCCGCCGTTTGGCCAATCTGCCGTTCAATTTCAAAGGCGCGACCAGAAGGTCAGCGCCTTTTCATTTCGCGGCACCTTGACTCAAACGGCGGACTCTCGCTGACTTTTATTCGACCTGTGAGGTCTTCAAATTGTTAGAGCGTTGCTAAGTAATTCTTTGCGTCTTCTACGCTCATTGCGGCGACTGGTGCGTGCGAGCAGAGCTTGACATCGTTGGTGACCAGAAGGTCTGCCTTTGCGCGCATCGCTGCCGCGATGATTAAATCGTCTTCGTAATCGCTATGGAGATTACGCTGCTTGCTCGCCATCCATATGTCACTCAGGTCGCAGGGTACCGGCGTGGCAAGTTGCGACAACACGTCGAGGCAATCCCATGCAAGTGATGTCGCCGCCACGGAGGCATCTTGGGATAGCGAGCCATGCTCGCGCCGATACCACGCCTTATGTTCGCTCGAAATCAAATAGAACAGGTCTTTGGACGATGTCGCCGCATACAGCAAATCAACTTGAGCCGCGCATGCATCACGTAGAAACTCAATCGCCGCTGAACGACCGCGTCGCCGGGGAATGAAGTAATCGAGCCACACGTTGGTGTCAACCAAGATGCGCTTTGGATTCTCATTCACAGAGCCAGCTCATCTCCTCGCCGTAGCGATCCGCGTAGGCGTTCCGTTTGAGTTCTTCATCGCCCGAGGGCTGCACCTTAGCCAAGTCAATTTCCGATTCACGGCAAGCAGCAGCGAACAGTTGCGAACCCCGGTCGATGAGTTCGAACTTGTGCTTGGCGACTTTCTCCCGCTCGCGCTGTTCCGCCCGGGCACGACTGGGCGAAAGGAGGTCCTGGAGCGCGCCGGGCCGATCAGCCAGAGACGCCGCAAGTTGCCAAAGCGCACGCACCGCTTGGCTCGGTGTCATGCCAGCGCTAGAGAGCGCAGCATCACCGCTCCGCTTGAGATCGGCATTGAGACGCACGTTGATCTGAGCTGACGCCGTAGTCATGGTTCCTCCTTATCATCTCCTATGCCAATCATAAAATACAATGGTAGATACGTAAAGCACGTATAGCATTTATTAGCATTAGCCGCACTCTGTGCACAAAAAGCCGCCGAGGTGCACTGCACCTCAGCGGCCACGTACCACCGATCTAGGTCGGTTTCATCCTTTGCATTTGCCCAGATAAAACCTGCCAAAATAAACCTGTCCCTTTTTGGCAGGTTTAGAGCTCCACGCTTTCGGCGCCGTTGATGGTTAGGTTTCGCTCGTAGAAGGCGGTGAGGGCGCGGATGGCGTACATCACGTCGCGCACGCCGCCGGTCTCGTAGCTCGAGTGCATGGCAAGCTGCGGCAGGCCCACGTCCACGGCATGCATGCTCGCCTGCATGTTCGACAGATTGCCCAGCGTAGAACCGCCAGCCATATCGCTCTTGTTGGCGAAGGCCTGCGTGGGCACGTCGGCGTCATCGCAAATGGCTTGGAACACCGCGCGGCTAAAGGCATCGGTGCAATAGTGCTGGTTGGCTGCCTCCTTGATGACGATGCCACCGTTGAGCACCACCTGGTTGCGGGCATCGCACTTCTCGGCGTGGTTGGGGTGCACGGCATGTGCATTGTCGCAGCTCACGAGCATCGAGGCAGCAAGCGCACGGTGGTACGATTCGTCGTCAAAGCCCAGCGAGCCGTTAATGCGGCGCAACGCGTCCGCCAAGAACGTCGACATGGCGCCCTGCTTGGTCTCGGAGCCAACCTCCTCGTTATCAAAGCAGCAGAAGACCGAGACGTCATGCGCGTTCTCGGCACCCAAAAATGCCTGCAGAGAGGTGTAGGCGCATGCCAGGTCGTCGAGCTTGGGCGTCGAGATAAACTCATCGGCCCAGCCCCAAATGCGCGCATCCTGACGATTGACCAGGAACAGATCGCGGCCCAAAATTTGCTCGGGCTCAACGTCCAGTTCGTCGGCGATCAGAGCATCAAAGTCGCCCTGCTTAAGGTCACCGGCGCTGATGAGCGGGCACAGGTCGACAGCACGATTAGGCGCAAAGCCCTCGTTAACGCCGCGGTTCATGTGGATGGCAAGGCTCGGGATGATGGCGACTTCGCGCTCGGTAGCGAGCAAACGACTCTCGATACGGTCGCCCTCGCGTACCAGCACGCGGCCCGCGAGTGCCAGCGGACGGTCGAACCAGGTGTAGTCGATCATGCCGCCGTAGGCCTCGGTGTTCAGGCGCAGCGTCTCGCCCGCGCCGTCGAGCTCGGGCACGGCCTTAACCTTAAACGTCGGCGAGTCGCTGTGCGACGCCGTCAGCTGAAAATGGTAGTCGCCGGCAACGCCGTCCTCGCCCCACGTCGCGGCCAGGTCCTCGCCCACCTTAAAGGCAACAACGCTCGAGGTGTTGCGCTGCGTGTAATAACGCCCGCCCGGCTCGATGTCCCACGCCGCGTTCTCGGGCAGGTAGGTAAAGCCCGCCTCGTCGAGCTCGGCCATAATGGTCGCCGCCGTATGAAACATGCTGGGGCATGCCTCGATAAAGTCGATAAGGTCGTTGGCGGCCTCGATATCGTCGGCCGTCACGTGCGCGCGCTCGGGCGTTTCCTGATCCGTCATGCTCTCCCCTTTCGCTGGGTTGATGGTCCCCTCCAGCATACCCCGCCACGCCAGCGCCGCACTCTTCATTCCGTGCTTAATTCCGCACCGCTCACCAAGTTGAGCCATCATGCCCGCGCCCCTTTTGCGACAATTGCGCTAACAGGACGAGAGGAACCGTCATGAAGCCACGTAACATTGCCATCGCCTGCGGTGGCGCGGGAGTCGCCGTCGGCTTTGCCGCTGCCGCCGGCATCGTTTACCGCAAGCAAATCAAGTCCGCCGCGTCGCTCAGACGCTTGACCGGCTACGCGGATGGCTATGACCTGTACGCAATCGACATCGCCTACGACTACGATCTTGATCGCATCATCGCCGCTGGCGTGCGCGACGACCAGGCCTACATCGATGCCGTGGTGGCGCAGGTGCTGCCCGGTGTGCCGGTACATGTCCAGGCGCCCCAGTTTGCCTGCAGCGCTTTTGTCGCCGTAGATGCCGAAGGCCGCGTGCGCACCGGTCGCAATTACGACTTTAAAGACGACACTTCGGCGCTGCTGGTGCGCAATCACCCACGCGGCGGCTATGCCTCCATCGGCTTTGCCGCCCTCAATAACCTGGGCGCCAACACTCCGCTTGACTCCGTCACCGGACGCGCTGCGGCGTTGATGGGCCCGTTTGCCCAGCTCGACGGTGTTAACGAATGCGGCGTGTCCATTGCCGTACTCACCCTGGATTCCCAGCCCTGTGACCAGGACACGCAACGGCCCGTCATCAACACTTCGCTCGCCATCCGTCTGGTGCTCGACCGCGCGGCTACCACGCAAGAGGCAGTCGACCTGCTTTCCGCCTACGACATGCACGCCATGGCAGGACGCGATTACCACTTCTTTATCAACGACGCCGCCGGTGACGCGCGCGTAGTAGAGTGGGACCCGCGCGATCCGGACCGCGCTTTCAAAGCGACTCCTGTACGCCAGGTTACGAACTTCTACGCCTGCTATGGCGACGAAGTGCTGCCCAACCAAAAGAATGGCGAGCTGGGCCATGGTAAAGAGCGCGCCGTTGCAATCGCCGATGTCCTTGATACCCATGTCGGTGCCCAGGACGAAACGATTGTCTGGGAAGCCCTGCGTGCCGCAGCGCAAGAGCCCAATCCGGAAGACATCACCAGCAATACGCAATGGTCGGTCGTCTTTGACAATACCGAACCCGCCGCCGCCATTACGCTGCGCCGCCACTGGGGCGACGTCGACGCCTTCGCACTGTAAGGACCCAGGCCCGTCGACCTTACGCTCGCCTGACGTTGCTTACATTTCTATACGCTTGAGCTAACACGTTTTACCCCCGTATCAACAGTGTGCGGGGGTAAACTTATGCGCATGTTATAACTTGCCCGGAAGGATTCATCATGCTCAGGATCGGTCTTCTTACCAGTGGCGGCGACTGTCAGGCGCTCAACGCCACCATGCGCGGCATCGTCAAAACGCTTATGACCAATAGCGAAGAACCTATCGAGATCTATGGTTTTGAGGACGGCTACCAGGGCCTTATCTACAGCAGGTTCCGCGTCATGTCGCCCGCCGATTTTAGCGGCATCCTCACCCGCGGCGGCACCATCCTGGGCACGAGCCGCACGCCGTTCAAGCGTCTGGATATTCCCGAGGCCGATGGCATCGAGAAGGTACCCGCAATGGTCCACACCTATCATAAGCTGCAGCTCGACTGCCTGTTTATGCTGGGCGGTAACGGCTCCACCAAGACCGCCAACCGCCTGCGCGAAGAGGGCCTCAACGTTATCGCCCTGCCCAAGACCATCGATAACGACACCTGGGGCACCGAGCTGACGTTTGGCTTTACAAGCGCCATCGACGTCGCCACCAAGTGCATCGACGACATCCACACCACTGCGTCGAGCCACGGCCGCGTGTTTGTCATCGAGATCATGGGCCACAAGGTTGGCTGGATCCCGCTGTACGCCGGCGTCGCAGGCGGTGCGGACGTCATCCTGATCCCCGAGATCCCCTACGACATGGATAACGTCATCAAGACCATCGAGCATCGCATGGAGACCGGCAGCCGCTTTACGATTGTAGCCGTCGCCGAGGGCGCTATCTCCAAGGAGGACGCGGCGCTGTCCAAGAAGGAGTACAAGAAGAAGCTCGCCGAGCGTACGAGCCCCTCGATTGTCTACGACATCGCCAAGGAGATCGAAGC
The DNA here is from genome assembly GCA_937942395.1 of uncultured Collinsella sp. GTDB lineage: Bacteria > Actinomycetota > Coriobacteriia > Coriobacteriales > Coriobacteriaceae > Collinsella. Next base: position 15,063 of record CALDEU010000061.1, read on the forward strand.
CAAGACTGGTCGCGAGACCCGCGTCGCCATCCCCGGCCACACGCAACGCGGCGGCCAGCCCGACGCCCAGGACCGCATCTTTGCGACCCAGTGCGGCGTCGAGGCGGCACTTGGCTGCCTACGCGGCGAGTTTGGCTACATGATCGCCCTGCGCGACGGCAAGATGTGCCACATGCCGCTCGAGGAGGTCGCCGGCAAGCTCAAGTATGTCGATCCCCAGAGCGACCTGGTGCGCGAGGCCAAGGCGTTGGGCATCAGCTTCGGCGACGAATAGCCTCAGCCGAAATTCATCCCATCGGGCCCTCCGACCCCGCCCGACGTATTTCGATTTGGCTCCTCCCTTGACTCCGTCAAAGGTCGCCAATCGAAATCGTCGGGCGGGGTCGGAGGGCCCTGCGTTTACATACTCGCCGAGGTTATTCGTCTTCTTGCTGCGGGTGCCTGGCCTGAAATTCAGTTGCGGTGAAATAGTTCCTGCTTAGCCCGCAAATGGCTGAATCTAGGAACTATTCCACCGCAACTTACGTATGATCGGAGCGGCTACAGCACAAGCATCGGCGTTCGTTTGATGGTCCGCCACGAAATGGGGCCATCTACTACGTTTAACTCGATGGGGCCAACCATGACCGCCTTTTCGAAAATCGACAGGCCTTCTACCTGCGGTTTTGTTTTTTGTTTTCCCGGCATGGTTGAGGGTATCCAATTTAACATAGTAGATAGGCCCATTTTGTGGCATACGACCCATTCAAGCCCTATCTCGAAGGCTAAAGAGAGCCTCTCATCCACGCTTGCGAGCGAAAACCAAATAGAATGAAAGGCAAATGAAAAGCCCGTTTGACGAGCGGAGGACATATGCGCGACGTAGCCGAAAGCGACTGGAAGCTGTTTAAGAAAATGCTTCCTCAATGGCAAGAACGTTATATGGAAAAGCTCATCGGCCAGTACGTTGAGATACTGAATGGCGACAGCGAAGCGTCCAGTAGATTTTGGGCACTAGAAGAGAGCCTCAATAGAAACAAGCTGTCCTCAGGCGTAATTGCAAACGACATTCGCCGCAGCACAATGCACCGCGAGATAGCCAATTTGCTTATCGACAGCGTGATTACCCTTGACGACCTTGACGGTTTTACCGAGGACATTAAGAGCTATGCGCAGCACTGGATTGGCCAGTAAGGGCACTGAGCGACAAATATCCCCAGCAAAACGGGGCAAACGCCGGACCACCTAATGGTTGTCCGGCGTTTGCCCAGATAAAACCTGCCAAAATAAACCTGTCCCTTTTTGGCAGGTTACTCGGCGCTCTTGAGGGCGCCGACCATGTCGATCTTGTTGAGGGTACGATTGGTGGCGAGGTTGACGATGATCGTAAAGCCGAAGGAAAGCACCACGGCAAGCACGTAGCTCAGCGGCTCGACTTCGACGTCAAAGTACAGCGACGGCATCTGCAGGATGTACGTAAAGCTCTCGGCAAGCAGGCCACCCAGCGGCACGCCCAGTGCGGTGCCAATCGCCGTGAGGATCAACGTCTCCTTGTTGACGTAGTGGTGCACCTCGCCGCGGCGGAAACCAAGCACCTTGATGGTCGCCAGCTCGCGCTCGCGCTCGGAGATATTCGTGTTGGACAGCGTAAACACCACCACAAACGACAGGCACGCCGCCATAAAGGTCACGAGCACCACGACGGAATTGATAATAGTGAAGTTCGCCTCAAAGTTCTCCCAATGCTCGGCCGTGCTCGAAATCGAAAGCCAGCCGTCACTCTTAAGCTTCTTGCTAAACGCAATCTGGTCGGCCGACGAACCCTTGAGCAGCGCAAAGATGCCATTGAGGCGAACGCTGCGCCCAAACGCGCGCTCATAGGTGCCCTGCGTCATGTAAAGCGTGTTGCCCAGATAGTTGAGCGAAATGTCGCTGACTTTGACCTTGGCTACGTTGAGCGACGAATCCTGGACGTGTGCCGTATCGCCCGGTTGAATCCCCAGCACCAGCTGTGAACTCTTGCTCAGGTACACATCTCCGTCACGCAAAGATAGCGGCTCTTTGGACTCATCCTCGAGACGCACGTAGTCGTCCAGGTCGTTCGTGCGGTCATCGGGCACCACGATCAGCTGCACGGTCTCGCTCTTGCCGCCAAATGTAAAGGTGACGTTGTCGGTCATAATCGACAGCGTCGAAGACACGGTCACGTCGGAATCCTTGGCTGCGCTTCGCTCGTCGAGCGCCGCGCACGTCTGTGAAAAATCGTCGGGATTGGCAACCGCCAGCAGGTCATAGCGCGTGATATGCCCGTACTGCTTGGGCGAAAGCGCGACCGACGTATCACGAATGCCCATGCCGCAAATCACAAGCGCCGTGCAGCCGGCGATGCCAAAGATGGTCATAAAGGCGCGCTTTTTATAGCGGAATAGGTTGCGTGCAGCGACCTTGTTCAAAAAGCCCATGCGGCGCCAGATAAAGCCGATGCGCTCGAGCAAGATGCGTGAGCCAGCGCGCGGGGCCTTGGGACGCATAAGCGAGGCCGGGGTCTCGGCCATCTCGTGGCGGCAGGCGATAATCGTGGCGCCCACCACGCCCACGGCAAACAGCGCCACCGACACGAGCGACGACACGATATCGTACGAAAGCAGCATCTGGGGCAGCGAGTACATGTCGTCGAACACCGTAAACAGGAACAGCGGCAGGCCCACAAATCCGATGATGTTGCCGAGCACGCCGCCGATCAGACAAGCCCACAGCGCATAGTCCACGTATTTGGACAGGATGCGCCCGCGCGAATAACCGAGTGCTTTGTACAGGCCAATAAGCGTGCGCTCCTCCTCGACCATACGCGTGGCGGTGGTAAGGCTGATGAGCACGGCGACGATAAAGAAGATGAACGGGAACACCGTGGCGATAGCCTCGATCGAAGAACTGTCGCTGTCGACGCTCGAGTAGCTTGCGATATTGCCGCGGTCCTGGATGTACCAAGTGCATTCGCCCAGGTCAGAGAGCTCGGCGCGGGCATCGGCAAACTGCTGGTCGGCGGCGGCGCGACGCTGGTCCAGGTCGGCCTGCGCTTGCACGCGCTCCTCACTGCCCTCTGCCATGCGGTTGATGTTGCCCTGTTCAATCCCAAAGAGCATATTCGCCTGGCGCTCAGCCGCATCTAAGCTTGCCGGCGTGTCGACTGTCAGCTCCTGAGCGCGCGCCTTCTCACGCTCCTCGCGGATCTTCTCGATATTGTCCTTGACCTTGTTGATCTTTGCCGCGTAGGCATCCGAATAGGAGTTGAGGCTCTTGGCTCCCTCGACGATCACGTGGACCGCGGAGTAGGAAGAAGATGTCGCGGCGTCCTCGCTCACATAGAACTTATAGTCCGCCGCCGAAGCAGCGCGAAAGGCGTTGACTGTCGAGTCGGAGCTCACATCAGTGGGATCGAGGACCTCGGCCGTAATGGTGTAATCGCCCGCGGCAAACTGATCCTTGGCGCTTTGGTTCGACGAGCTCGCGTCATTGGCGGCAAAACTCACCGTATCGCCGAGCTTTTTGCCCGAAGCCTTCAGGAACTTCGAAGTCACCGCGACCTCATCGGCGCTCTCGGGCAAATCGCCGTTCACGAGCACTGGCTGATCGATGTTCTCCTTGGAGAGACTTTGCACGACCACGCGCTCGCGCGTTGTGCCCACGGCGGTGTAGGCGGTCTCGGTGTAGATGCCCTCGGCCGTTTCGACGCCATCGACCTCTTGGATCGCAGCAAGATCGTCATCGGTCAGACCATAGGTCGACTGCACGTTAATGTCATAAACATTCTGCTGGTCAAAGTAAGCGTCGACCGAATCGCACAGATCCTCGCAACCCGCCTTGAGGCCGCACATCACGCTCACGCCGAGCGCAGTGATCACGACGATGGACAAGAAGCGTTTGAGGCTGCCGCGAATCGTGCGGTAGACACCACGGCGAAACACCGTCGGCACCATGTCGTTTGAGCTTTGGGCAGTGCGGTAGGTCGTAAAATCCTGCTCGCGCTCCGTGTTCCGCGCGTCGCGGCGTTGGCTGTTTTGGCGGTCCTGATCCATGGGCGCTACCACTCGATCGTCTCGATAGGCACGGGATTTTGCTGGACCGTCTCGCTCTCCACGCGACCGCTCTTAAAGCGAATCAGGCGATCGGCCATGGGCGCGAGCGCGGAGTTGTGCGTGATGATGATGACCGTAATGCCCTGCTTGCGGCAGGTATCCTGCAGCAGCTGCAAGATCTGCTTGCCGGTTTTATAGTCGAGCGCGCCCGTGGGCTCGTCGCACAGAAGCAGCTTGGGGTTCTTTGCCAGTGCGCGGGCAATGGACACGCGCTGCTGCTCGCCGCCCGAAAGCTGCGCGGGGAAGTTGGCGAGGCGCTCGCCCAGGCCAACCTGGCAAAGCGTTTGCTCGGCATCGAGCGAATCGGGGCAGATTTGCGCCGCGAGTTCGACGTTCTCAAGCGCCGTCAGGTTAGGGACCAGATTGTAGAACTGGAAGACAAAGCCGACGTCGGCGCGGCGGTATTCCACGAGCTGCGCCTCGTTAGCGGAGCTCACATCGCGCCCGTCCACCGTTACGGTGCCGGAGGTTACCGTGTCCATACCGCCCAGGATGTTGAGCGCCGTGGTCTTGCCGGCACCCGAAGCGCCCAGGATAATGGCGAGCTCACCGCGCTCGACCGTAAAACTCGCGCCGTCGAGCGCGTGAATGCGGGCATCGCCCTCGCCGTACGCCTTGATGACGTCTTTGAATTCGATATAAGCCATCGATTAATTCCCATCTGGTCGGATAACTCTTTAGTATTACCCATTTCACGCCGACCAAAAAGGGACAGGTTCATTTTGGCAGGTTTTATATGGGGAAACGGGGAGCGCAGGCAAGCGCCGGGAAGGCAGAGAAATCATCGACGGGGTCAGGCCGACCGCCAAACACAACGCACGCATCTCTATCTGTCAGCAAAATCATTCGAACAGCTGTTCGTTTCTATGATATGATTCCGTTATCTAAGCAGGCCAATACGCAGAAAGGCGGCCAACATGGCGTTCGACTTTAAGAAGGAATGCAAGGAGCTCTACAAACCTGCAAGCAAGCCGAGCATCGTAACTGTCCCGCCTATGAGCTACGTTGCCGTTCGCGGAAAGGGCGACCCAAATACTGAAGGTGGCGAGTATCAAAACGCCCTGCCGCTGCTTTACGGCATCGCCTATACCGTCAAGATGTCGAAGAAAGGCTCAAGGAGTATCAAGGGCTATTTCGACTTTGTGGTACCGCCGCTCGAGGGTTTCTGGTGGCAAGACTCCCCGAGCGGCGACATCGATTATGTACGCAAGGACGATTTCAACTTTATCTCGTGCATTCGCCTGCCCGATTTCGTCACCCGAGATGACTTTGACTGGGCAGTCGCGGAAGCCACGACCAAAAAGAAACTTGACTTTTCTGCCGTCGAGCTGCTTAAAGTTGACGAGGGCCTCTGCGTTCAATGCATGCACACCGGGCCCTACGACAACGAACCGGCGACCGTAGGCGCTATGAATGAATACACGACCGAGCAGGGCTATGTCCCCGACTTCTCAGACACCCGTTTCCATCACGAAATCTATCTCTCCGATCCACGCAAATGTGCACCGGAGAAACTTAAGACTGTGGTTCGTCATCCTATCAAGCGCGCTGAATAGCGTGGAGCGTCATCTCACGCGCTAGGTTTTAAGCCAGCCAACCAGCCGCCTCCTAGGCCGTCCGGTAATTATCTTGACGCGGCCCGTCGCATCTTATAAGTTTGTTTTGCTAAAGCTGGAAAGCCTCTCAACGATGCGCAACTCCAGCTCTTTTTCTATCAAGAGGCTTAAATGAAATACCGGAAGTCGCGGATATCCATCTAACGAACAAATAGCACTATTGACAGAATACAGGGGTCTTAAGTGCTCTGATCAAAGCGAACTCGAGCGAGCTTTGGTCGAAGTCGGCCACTACAAACTGTCGGCCTACTGGTTTCCCTACAAAACCAAATGCAAGTCCGGGATTACCATCTTTCGCGAAGGCACAACATTCGAAACCATCATCTACACGTATGAATTTGACCGAGCCCTCCGGCAGTTAATGTTTGATGCGGTCGGCAGAATTGAGATCTACCTCAAAAGCAGAATTGCCTATCTTGCCTCTGAGGAACGCGGGCCTTTCTGTTACCCAGATGTCGCCATAACGAGGCTCAACTCGGCATGTCCATCGCGCTTTGCGCCGCGCTGGGCTACGCAGCCGTCTTTGGCAGCGCCACCAATACGCTGCTCGCACCCATCCTGATTGGCTGCGAAGTCTTCGGTTTCGGTAATCTGCCGGCATTCTTCATCGTCTGCGTCGCGGCTTACCTGTTCAACATGGATAAGTCGATCTATGCCCTGCAGAAGCGGGCGTAGAAAGATGTCCAAGCAAGTGGTCTCAACCGGAAACGGCATCCCACTCTAAGGCTGTATTCCGGGACACGGTTTCCGTTTGGGACGCCATTCGGAAAGCGCATCCCGTTCTTTCACGGCGTCTTGGCTATGCAAAGTGCTCGAACGTTATTCCTCGTACGCGCCCTCGAGCCGAAGCAGCCACTCCTTGCGGTCAAGCCCGCCGGCATATCCGTTAAGCGAGCCGTCGGCGGCAACCACGCGATGGCACGGCACAATGATCGAAATAGGATTCCGCGCGACCGCGGCCCCCACGGCACGGGGAGACACAACAGGTGCTTCGTTTCCCGGTACACGATGTCGAGCCGCAACACGCTGGGCGATCTCACCATACGTAGCGACCTCGCCACGCGGGATAGAAAGCAGCTCAAACCAAACCTCACGCTGAAACGCCGTGCCAATCATATGCAACGGCGGCGTAAACCGAGGCTCCTGCCCCGCAAAATAAGCATTCAGCCAAGCCCAAGAACGCTCAAGCACCGAAGAAGCCGCGCCATTTGCCGGACTCACCGAAGACATCCCACCGGTACCAGAAACCGCATCGGCGCCTTCAACATGTTCGGGATCTTCTTTGAGAAGCGTGGAGCCAAAGTGCTCCTGCCCCTCAAACCAAAGCCCCGTCAAACCGCGGCCATCAGCGGCAAGCAGGATTTCGCCCAAACGCGAAGCAAACGTCGTCGTGACCACCAGCGGCTCCTTTCAAAACTCCGCAACATAATACCGCGAATTGTGCAGACAACCCCAATCGACCCCAAAGTCACCCAAGGCAGCAGGCGCGCAGCGCCGCAGCTGCCGCACGACCCCAAAGTCCCCGCAGGCAGCAGGCGCAACGCGCCGCAGCTGCCGGCCGCGCCCCACAGTCCCCAAAGGCGGCAGGCGCAAAGCGCCGAGGCCGCCGCCGGGGCCAGGGCCCGCAACGGCCACGTGCCCTCACATCAGCCCAGCGGCCCCAGCCAACAACGGCCCCATCGCAGGCCGCTCGCAGCCGAGTCACCGCAGGCGGGGGCCGGGCTTAGTTTTCAGAACACTCCGCAGACCAGTGTGGCGCCTTGTCCGCGGCTCCGAAGGAGCAGGACAAGGCGCCACACATGGTCGAGGACGTTCTGAAAACCAAGCCCGGCCCCCGCCGGACAGGTCACACTACTCGCAGAGCAGCTTAGCGATCTGGACGGCGTTGGTTGCCGCGCCCTTACGGATTTGATCGCCGCAGCACCAGAAGGTGATGCCACGCGCGGCCTCGGGGTTCGAGATGTCGCGGCGTACGCGACCGACCCAAATCAGGTCCTGGTCGGAGGTGTCCATCGGCATGGGGAAGCGGTCGTGCGCATCCTCGGCGCTCATGTCGTCAACTAGCTTGACACCCGGAGCGGCAGCCAGCGCGGCACGGGCCTCTTCCACCGTGATGTCGCGCTCGAACTCAAGCGTGATGCTCTCGGAGTGCGAGCGCAGCACGGGCACGCGCACACAGGTGCAGTTCACGCGCAGCTCGGGCAGATGCATGATCTTGCGGCCCTCGTTTTGCAACTTCATCTCCTCGGAGGTAAAGCCCTCCTCCTTGACGCCGCCAATCTGCGGAATCAGGTTGCTCGCGAGCTGGGCGGCAAACGCGCGCGGCTCGGGAATCTCCTCGCCACGGCCCAGGGCGGCCAGCTGAGCCTCGAGCTCGGCCATACCGGGGGCGCCAGCACCCGAAGCCGCCTGGTACGTCGAGACGATCATGCGCTTCACGCCAGCGAGCTGATGCAGCGGCCACGTGGGAACCAGGCCGATGATAGTCGCGCAGTTGGGGTTGGCGATAAGGCCGTGATGCCACTTGATATCGTCGGCATTGATCTCGGGCACGACCAGCGGCACCTCGGGATCCATACGGAAGGCATGGCTGTTGTCGACCACGACGGCGCCGCGCTTGACGGCCTCGGGCAGCAGCTCCTTCGCGATATCGTCACCGGCGGCTCCAAGCACAATGTCGCAGCCCTCAAAGGCCTCGGGGCAAGCCTCTTCGATCACGATCTGCTCGCCACGGAACTCGACGGTCTTGCCCGCAGAACGCGCGCTCGCCAGCAGCTTGAGCTTGCCAACCGGGAACTCCTGCTCGTTGAGGCACTCGAGCATCTGGGTGCCCACGGCTCCCGTCGCGCCCAAAATAGCAACCGTGTACTGTTTCATGCTTCCCCCTTTAAAGGTTGTGGCTTTTGCCCGCACGCCAAGCAGGCCGATTATTGTTGCCAGTGTATACAAGAACGGGGCGGGCACGAAACCCGCCCCGTCGAAACGAAACCGAAACGAAACGCCCCGCCATAGATTTTTGAGGCAAGTCCAAAAATCTACTGGGATAGCAGCTACTTGTGGAGCGCGACCAGAGCGGGATCGACCGGCGCGGGAGCCTCCAGATCGGAGACCTTCACAATGCCGTTCTCGTCGGAGAAGGCGCGGTAAATGGTCTGAATCGCCAGATCAAAGTCCTTCTCCTCCACACCGATGATGATATTGATCTCGTCGCAGCTCTGCGAAATCATACGCACGCTCACGCCAGCCTGGCCAAGCATGCCAAACAGGTGGCCCGAGATGCCGGCACGACCGCGCAGGTTACGGCCGACGGTCGCGATAAGTGCCAGACCCTCGACAACCTCGATCTCGAGCGGCTCGACCTCCTGCTGAATGTCGCCCACGAGCGAGTACAGTGAATCGTGAACGTCCCGCTCCTGCACCACGGCGCCAAAGCGGTCGACACCGGTGGGCATGTGCTCGACGGAAACGTCATAGCGCTCGAACACCGAAAGCGCACGGCGCATAAAGCCGACGCGGGGCTTGGTGCGGTCGCGGGCGACGTTGATGGCGACAAAACCGCGCTTGCCGGTCACGCCGGTAATGATGGGCTCCGCCTCGCCTTCATCAGCCGTCTCGCTAATGATGGTGCCGGGGTCCTGCGGCGCATTGGTGTTCTTGATGACCAGCGGAATGCCTGCCTCGCGCACGGGGAACACGGCTTCCTCGTGCAGGACGCTTGCGCCCATGTACGAAAGCTCGCGCAGCTCCTCGTAGGTAACGCGCGCAATGGGCTGAGCCTCGGGCACAATGCGAGGATCGGCAGAATAGAAGCCCGAAACGTCGGTCCAGTTCTCGTACAGGTCGGCGCCTAGGCACTTGGCCAGGATCGAGCCGGAAATGTCGCCGCCGCCACGGTCGAGCAGCTTGATCTGGCCCTCGCGCGTCGCGCCGTAGAAGCCAGGCATAACGAAGCCGCCCTGCTGACCGTACTCTTGCACCAGCTCGGAGGTGCGGTTCATGCTGAGCGTACCGTCGTGATGGAACGCCACAACCGTCGCGGCGTCCAGGAACGGTAGGCCCAGGTACTCAGCCATCAGGCGAGCGGTGAAGTACTCGCCGCGGCTCACGAGCTCCTCGGTGGAGTAACCGCCCGAGCGGGCGCGCTCGGCAAAAGCCGCGAACTCCTCACGGATGGGATAGGTGAGCTCCAGCTCGTCAGCGATATCAAAATAGCGCTGGCCGATGTCCTCGAGCAGCTCCTCGCACGACACGTGGTACTTAACGTGCGCGTTAACCAGGTAGAGCAGGTCGGTCACCTTGGTGTCGCCCTTAAAGCGGCGACCACAGGCGGAAACCACCACAAAACGGCGAGCCGGGTCGGCATCGACGATGGCCTTGATCTTCTTAAAGTGTTCGGCGTCGGCGACCGACGAGCCGCCAAACTTGGCAATCTTAATCATGGGCTGGAGGTTACCTTTCTAAAAAGCCTCTGCGAACCTATTTTGCGCGCTCTGATACCATGGTTTCACCGATTGGGACCAAGGCATCCGAGGAGCAGTGTTATATGGGAACTTATCATAGTACACGAGGACGCACTTTATCGTGCTCAAGTAAGGTGGCAATCCGCACCGGCATCGCTCCCGACGGGGGTTTGTTTGTCTCGGACGAGCTTGGCACCCAGCAGGTCGATATCAGCTCGCTTGCAGATAAATCGTACTTTGAAATCGCTCAAGATGTGTTGGGAATGTTACTGAATGATTACACGGCCGAAGAAATTTCGGCGTGTGTCGACGAGGCATACCGCGGCACGTTCGCGAGTGAAGAGGTTACGCCGCTCGTCAAACTCGACGCAGCGCCGGGTGCTGACGCCCCTCAGACCTATGTGATGGAGCTCTTTGGCGGCCCCACAAGCGCCTTCAAGGACGTCGCCCTACAGATGCTCCCCCGCCTCATGGCCCGCACTTCCGCCAAGGACGGCGGCGCTGAGCGCATCATGATCGTCACCGCCACGTCGGGCGACACGGGCAAGGCCGCACTCGCCGGTTTTGCCGACGCTCCGGGCACGGGCATCACCGTCTTTTATCCCGAGGGCAAGGTCAGCCACGTCCAGAACCTGCAGATGTCCACGCAGGAGGGCGACAACGTCGCCGTCTGCGGCATCCGCGGCAACTTTGACGACGCCCAGAGCGCCGTCAAGCGCATCTTTGCCGATAAGGAGCTTGCCGAGCGTCTGGAAGCCGCCGGCACGGTGCTTTCGAGCGCCAACTCTATCAATGTCGGCCGTCTGGTACCGCAGGTTGTCTACTACTTTGCCGCCTATGCGCAGCTGCTGCGCGCCGGCGCTATCGAGGCTGGCGACGCCGTAGAGTTCTGTGTGCCCACCGGCAACTTTGGCGATATCTTGGCCGGCTACTACGCCAAGCGCATGGGCCTGCCCGTCGCCAAGCTCATCGTCGCGAGCGACAAGAACAACGTGCTTGCCGACTTCCTGACCACCGGCGTCTACGACCGCAACCGCCCGTTCTTCACGACCATTTCGCCGTCGATGGACATCCTCATCAGCTCCAACCTCGAGCGCATGCTCTACTTCCTGTCCGACGGCGACTGCGAGCTCGTTGCCGGCCTTATGGAGCAGCTGGCACAGACTGGTCGCTACGAGGTGCCCGCCGAGCTGCTGGCCAAGATTCAGAGCGTCTTTGGCTGCGGCTGGGCCAGCGAGGACGAGGTCCGCGCTGCCATCAAGAGTTGCTGGGACGCCAACGACTACGTGATCGACCCGCACACCGCTTGCGGCTATCACGTCTTTGAAAAGGTCGCTCCCGCCGAGGGCGCCAAGGCCCGCGTGCTGCTTTCGACCGCCAGCCCCTACAAGTTCCCGCGCGCCTGCTGCGATGCCCTGGGCCTCAACGTTCCCGAGGACGATTTTGAGGCTATGCGCGTGCTCGAGCAGGCCACCAACACGGTCGCCCCGACCCAGCTCGCCGAGCTCGAGTCCAAACCTGTCCGCTTCGAAGACGTCTGTGACGTCGACGAAATGGCCAGCTACGTCGAGTCCGCAGCAAAACGAATGAGCACCAACTAGATCCCTTATTAAGCGCCGGCGAAAGCCGGCGCACCTTCTTTCATCAGATAACCCTCGGGATGATGACGAACGCGCACAGCGTGCCTGGCTGTTTAGTTCGTCGTGAGTTCCGCACGCAAAGGAAAGCACTTAATGTGCTTTCCGTCTTGCGCAGGACTGTCCGAGCAGCGAACTAAACAGCCAGGCACGCCAGGAGGACCCACATGATCAAAATCACCGTCCCAGCAACAAGCGCCAACCTAGGCATCGGCTACGACACCCTCGGCATGGCCGTCGGCCTCTACTCGCACTTCACCTTCGAGCGCGCCGACAAGCTCACCATCACGGGCTGCCCCAAGGAGTTCCAAAACGAGAATAACCTGGTCTATGTGAGCTTTGTCGATGCGCTGGCCGCATGGGGCGAGCCGGCCTTCCCCGTCGCTATCGACATTCAGACCGACGTCCCCGTCGCCCGCGGCCTGGGTTCCAGCTCCACCTGCGTCGTCGCCGGCATCATGGCTGCCGCCGCGCTGACAGGCCACACCGTCGACCGCGCCGAACTCGTCCGCATCGCCACCGAGGTCGAGGGCCATCCCGATAACGTCGCCCCCGCCATCCTTGGCGGCGCCGTCTGCTCCTTTACGCCGACCGATTCGCTCCCCCAATGTCTGCGCTACGAGGTGAGCGATCGCTTGCGTTTTATTACCGTGATTCCGCCCTACGAGGTACATACGAGCGAGGCGCGCAAGGTCGTGCCGCAGGAGATTCCACTCTCCACCGCCGTATGGCAAATGGGCCGCATCGCCGGCATGACGCGCGGCCTGGAGACTGGTGACCTGGACCTGATTGCCGCTGCCAATGACGACCGCATTCAGGAGCCTTATCGTCGCCGCCTGATTCCCGACTACAACGCCGTGCGCGACACCTGCCTTAACGGCGGCGCTAAGACCATCTGGATTAGCGGCTCAGGCTCGACCCTCATGGCTGTGACCGACGACACCATCGTGGCAAAGTTTCTGCAGGTCAAGCTGCGTGAGCAGTTCCCCAAGTGCGACACGCATATCCTCACGTGCGACACCGAGGGCGCTCAAATCGAGTACCTGTAGACATCCTCCTCATATACCTGTCCGGGACGGTCGGGATGTTCCCTCAAAATCGTCCTCGCGCATGAAGTCCCCTTGTCCTGCTCCTACGGAGCGACGGACAAGGGGCCTTCGCGCTGCGGAATGATTTTGAGGGAACATCCCGACCGTCCCTGCGCCTACCTTGCTGAGGATGTCTACAGGGACCCACGCTTTGAAGGGGCGCCGGGCTGAAATATATGGCCCTTTATTGATAGGGGCTCTTGCTAGGCTGGAGCCCTTACTAAAGGCAGGCCTCGGCGATGCGGCGCTTGAGTTCGTCGATACCCACGCCGGTCTGGGAGCTTGTGATGATCACGTTTTCGGCCGGAACGTTGAGCTGCTTTTTGATGGCTGCTGCTTGGCGGGCCTGCTGGGTACGGCTGAGCTTGTCGGCCTTGGTGAGGCAGACGATAAAGTTGAACTCGTTGCCCTGCAGGTAGTCAATCATGTCGTGATCGAGCTTGCTGGGGTCGTGGCGGATATCCACCAGAGAGACGACCAAGTTAAAGCTGCGCTCGGAGTCAAAGAAATCGCCAATGAGCTCGGCCCAGCGGTCGCGCTCGGCCTTGGAACGACGGGCGAAACCGTAGCCCGGCAGGTCCACAAAATGCACGTCGTCGGCCTCAAAAAAGTTGATGTTGCTCGTCTTGCCCGGCGTGCTCGAAACCTTGACCAGGTTCTTGCGGCCAAAGAGTTTGTTCATGATGGAGGACTTGCCCACGTTGGAGCGGCCGACGAAGCTCACCTCGGGACAGGTTGACTCGGGAATCTGCGAAACCTTGCCGTAGCTGGCGACGAACTTGGCAAGCTGGTAGTTAATTGAATCGGCCATGGACACTCCTTGGTCGTAGGTTCTTACAAAACGGGCGTGCTATTGCGCGGCGGCGATACGACGAACGATGTCAAGCGTGATGCCGCTCGCGGTGCGAGCGTACTCGTCCAGATCGAACTCGCGCTCGCAAAACGCGTCATATGCCTCGTCACAATTATCGCTGATAGCGCGCAGTACCAGGCAATCGACACCATTCTTGGCCGCGATGTGCGCAATTGCCGCGCCCTCCATCTCGACGCAATCGGCATGCGTGGCCTCAATCGCAGCGTTACGCATGGCGTCACCCGTAACAAAGCGATCACCCGTGGCGATAGTGCCACACAGGAACTGCTTGGGGTCCTTCTCCGCAGAAGTCTCATCCGCCGAGGCATCCACAAATCCATGCTCGGCAAGCACGGCGGCGGCAACATCAGCCAACGCCGGTGTCGAGACAAACTCCTCGAGCCCCGGCGCCGACTCGGCGATGAGTGCCGTATCGGTATCCAGATAGCGCAGGCACTTGCCTATAACCACGTCGTTAATATGGAGTTTAGGGTTTAGGCCGCCCGCAATGCCCGAAAACACAACGGCCTGCGGGGCGTATTTGCTGATGAGATGCTGCGTTGCGGCAGCGGCGTTCACGGTCCCCATGCCTGCCGTCGTGGCGACTACTGTCAGACCCGAAAGCCCACCGTTCACAACGGTCAAGCCCGCCTCCTGCGACTCATGCGTGCCACTCAGCTCTTCCTTAATCTGCGCAACCTCTTTTTCGAGTGCGCCTATGATCGCGATGGTTGCCATGCCATCCCCCAAATCCGTGCAAATTGCTTATCCACGGTATGGTACCAGCATTTTGGCTCAACCGTGTCAGCACCAAGCCGTTAGGCCAGTACAGCTCGGGTATCATAAAGGGGCAAAAATGGCTTGTTAGCCGATGGCCGACCTGAGCTCCGCACGGCGCTTTTTCATACCGGTCATAACGGCATTGCGCAGCTCGGGCATGCGCCCGGTATCCATCTGGGGCACGCCCTCGAGCTTATAGGGAATGCCCAGTTGCTCGTACTTGACGACACCCATCGTGTGATACGGCAGCATTTCCAGGCCCACCACGTTGTGCCATGGAGCGATGAGGCGACCGAGCGTCTCGCACTCCTCCACCGTGTCGGTAATGCCCGGCACCACCACGTGGCGGATAACGACCTTGATCTTGCGACGTGCAAGCTCATCGCCAAACGCCAAGATGCGTGCGGGATCGCAACCGGTCAGCTTTTTATGCTCGACCGGATCAGCATGCTTAATATCGAGCAGTACCATGTCGGTCTCGTTGAGAACGGCATCGAACTTCTCGGGGTGATTGGGATCAAACGCATATCCGCAGCTGTCAAGGCAGGTATGCACGCGACCATCGGGGTTGTTGTGCATTGCACAGAACAGATCGGCCAAAAACTCAGGCTGTAGGAGCGGCTCGCCGCCCGAAACCGTAATTCCGCCGCTGCGGTAAAACTCATGGTTACTCTGGAACTCGTCCATCAGGTGCTCGACGGTCACCATGGTGCCGCCGCTAACCGACCAAGTATCGGGATTGTGACAATATGCACAGCGCATGGGACAGCCCTGAACAAACACCACAAAGCGGATGCCGGGTCCGTCGACCGTTCCCATCGTCTCGATTGAATGCACGCGGCCTAGGGCAAATGCGGAATCCTCAGGACGAGCGTCCACACCCTCAAGCGTCATCTCAGCCATTCCCGCTACCTTGCCTCTCCTTGGATGCAACCAATTAAAATGCCAGAGCCATTCTAGCCCATGCGCTTGCGTTTAAACGTCTCGGGCTAGAATGGCACGTTTTAATCTATCCCCCATCACCATGGCTGGGGTCTACGTCGAGATGTCAGGCTGAAGAACGCTCGCCTGCGGCCTTTACGCCTTAAGCGTGAGCACCGCACCGAAGGCGGTCGGGCCACAGTGGCTCGAGATGACGCCGCCGACTTGAGTCCAGGTAACGTCCTTAAAGCCCAGGTCATGCGCATAGACTTCCATGTCATCGCGCAGCTCCTGGGAAAGGCCCACCGAATACGCCAGGCCAATGTGCGAGTAGTCAATCTCGCCCTTCGCAACCATGTGGTCAATGAAGGCGCGGGCGCACTTGAGCATAGAACCGCGGAACTTCTTGGTCGCCACGAACTTACCGCCCGCCACCTCAATGCAGGGCTTAATCTTGAGCAGATGGGCGCCCAGGAACGCGACGTTGGACAAGCGACCGCCCGCCTTAAGGAAGGCAAGGTCCGTAGGAACAAAGCCCAGCAGCACGCGGTCCATGACGGAGTTCGCGAAGGCGAAGATCTCGTCGACGGTGGCATTGGGGTGAGTCTCGATGTATTTGGCGGTCTCGACGACAACGAGCGACTGCCCCACCGAGACAAAGCGCGTGTCCATGGAGTAGACGTAGTCGCGACCCTTGGCGGCGATCTTCGATGATTGATGCGAGCAGGTCGTGGCCTCGGAGTACGCAAGATGTAGAATGGTCGCATCGGGCTGCTCGGCATGGATACGATCGTACACGTGAGCAAAATCCGCAGGCGCGCAGCCACTGGTCTTGGGCATCACGCCAAACTCGTTGCAGCGTGAGTAAATCTCGAGCGGATCGATCGAACCGTCCTCGACGGTCTCGTCACCAATCGTGACATGCATGGGCACGCGCACGATGCCGTAGCGTTCGCAAAGCTCCGGCGTCACATCCGACCCAGACTCAACCACGATTACGTACTTGCCCATTATTATCACGACCCATCTCAACATTGGCTTTTCAATACATGGCACGCGCCGCCGCACTGTTGCACAACGGCGTCCAAGCGCCAAAGAGACGCCGCCCCTTGCACACAACAAAGGACAGCGTCTCCCTAGAAAACTCCGTGCTTATCTAGGATTCCACACGGTTTATTAAGGAGGGTTACTTATTCCGCAAACGGTCGCTATATGCGGTAAGCGGTAGTTGGCCGCGACAACTGCGACACATTCCGTCCAGCAAATCCAATCGTGCTCCACGCACGGTTAATGCACGAGGCGGTAGAAATTCATCGATGCCGCACCCTCGGCGTGCAGCTCCATCGCCGGAACCGCCGGCGAATAGGTACGGCTCGTAAGTGCCGCCTCGCCGCCATTTGCAAAAATCTCGACCATCGTAGTGTCCGAAAGCACGCGCAGGTCGCGAAGCTCGCTGAGCTCGATCGACCTCTGGTCGCGCCCATAGCCTTCGTCACCCATGTCGAGGGTAAGCATCCCGTCTGCATAGCGCACAAAGACACCCTTGCGGATTTCGAGCTCGATCACCTGGGCGCCCTCACAGGAAACCACAAGATCAAACAGGCGGCCCGGCTCCTCAACGGTTTCACCGCCTGTCGCGCAAACGCAGTCGCCGCGCATCCTCTCAATCTCGTGCACCGGCTGCTGACAGAGCTTACCATCGCGCATGCTCAGTTTTCTCGGCACCGTCAACGCGCACTGCCACCCGCGTGCCACCGTCGGGCTTTTTGCCGTCGCATCGGGGCAACCCGACCACCCGATCATCAAACGCCGACCCGCAGCATCCTCAAAAGACTGCGGTGCGTAGAAATCAAAGCCGGCATCGACCATCGGGGGCATGCCCTGCCCGGCGATCTTAAAACTCGGCGCCTCCCAATCGGCCTCGATGGGGAACCACACGCACTGATGCGGATTGCGGTAACGCCAACCATCGGCAGGCACACCCTGCGGACAGCAAACGAGAATAAGCTCGCCATCGAGCTCAAACAGATCGGGGCACTCCCACATAAAGCCAAACTTCTCGCCCAACTCAATGCGCGTCGCATAGCTCCAGTTCTCAAGATTGCGCGAGGTATAGACAAGCACGCAGCCACGGTCGTCTTTCGTACGAGCGCCCAGAACCATGTAGTAGATACCGTCGTGTTCAAGGATCTTGGGGTCGCGCACGTGCGTACCGATATCGTCGGGGTAATCGACCGGCCCAACAGCTATGCGCTTCTCGCCCAATTCGTCGGGATTCTCGGCAACCATATGAATCTGGTTTTGCTCACGGCCCGTCAACACGTAGTCGTAATCATCACGGTCAAAATGCTTAACGTTGCCGGTATAGAAGTAGTGAATCTTGCCATCACGTACAAAGGCAGAACCAGAATACGCTCCACTCGAATCCAAATCGGAATCGGGGAACAGCACGGGACCGTGATTCTCGTACGTCACAAAATCCTTTGTCGTCAGATGGTTCCAAAGCACTGGACCGCCATGCGCAGCATCGAACGGATCGTATTGATGATAGATGTGATACGTATCACCAATCTGAACCAAACCATTGGGGTCGTTGAGCCAGCCAAGCTCAGGCTCCACATGGAACAAAAGCCTATCGGGGTCGGACGCGATGCGAGCCGCCGTCTCATCCTGTCCGGCACGCCACTGCTCATAGTCCGCACGCATCACCTTGTTTTTTTGATTAAACATCGCCATTGACCTTCTCGTCTATAGGAAAGGACGCTCGACTCACACGAGCCGAACGCCCTTCCCCAAATGGACTTATCCGCACATTACGCTGAACGGCTCAACTAGAAGCTAACGTCGAAGCCAGCGCCAGCGCCCTCTTCATCGGTGGTCGGCACGCCCTTTGCCTTGTTGTAGGCAAAGATCAAGACGATCGGCACGATGAAGGCGATGAGATTGCCAGCCACATACCACACGAGCGTCTCGGGCGTAACGATGAGCAGGCCAAGCACGCCGGTCAGACCCTGACCGATGGCGCGCACCTCAAAGAGCTTCACGAAGGCACCGCCGCAGCCTGCACCGATGCAAGCGCAGATGAACGGGATGATCGAGTAGCGCATGTTTGCAGCAAAGATTGCGGGCTCGGAGATACCGACCAGCGTCGGGATAAAGGACGACATGCAGATGTTGCGCTCTTTGGAATGCTTCTTGTGAATGAGGTACATGCCGATGGCGCCGCCGCCCTGGGCGATGATGGAAACCGACCAGATTGCCTGGATGTAGTTGAAGCCAGTCGTGGCAACGAGGTTTGCCTCGATACCCTGGATGAACTGATGCGTACCGGTAACGACGAGCGGCTGCAGGAATGCGGCAAAGACAAAGGCACCGAAGACGCCCATCCTGTTGTACAGGATATCGATTACGCCGGCGAGGACGTCGCCGATCAGGTTGCCGAGCGGGCCGAACACGGTGAACAGGGCGACGTTAGCAAGAATCAGGGTAACGGTCGGGACAAAGACGAACGAAACGACCTCGGGGATGTACTTCTGGGCAATCTTCTCGACCTTGGCCATAAACCAGGCAGTCAGGATTGCAGGGAACACGCCGCCCTGGAAAGCAACCATGGGAATGGAGAGCGGACCGAAGTTCCAGTACTCAGCACCCGTCGGGTCCATAACGAACGTGTTACGGTTCATAAGGCTCGGGTGAACCATGACGATACCGACGAGGATGCCCAGGATCGGGTTACCGCCAAAACGCTTGACCGCGCTGTACATAACCAGGACAGGTAGGTAGTCGAAGGTGGTGGCGATAATGGCAAAGAAGCTTGCGAGGTTCTTGAGGAACTCGCTGTGATCGGCGAGGCTGCCCTCCATGCCAAAGAGGCCGTTGGCAACGATCAGCGACTTAAGGCCGATGATGATAGCAGCGCCGACGAAAGCGGGAATGATGGGGATAAAGATGTCCGAGAATACCTTGAGGACCGAGAAGAACTTGCCCTTCTTGTCCGCCTCGGCGCCCTTGACCTCGGAAGCGCTGATCTCCTTAACGCCCGTCAGAGCCATAAACTCATCGTAAACCTTGTTGACGGTACCGGTACCGAAGATGATCATGAGCTGGCCGCTGTTGTACAGCACGCCCTTGACGCCATCGATGTTCTCGAGCTCGGCCTTGTTGTACTTGCTCGTATCCTTGAGCACCAGACGCAGACGCGTAACGCAATGCGTGGCGCCCTCGATGTTCTCCAGACCGCCGACGTTATCGACGACTTGCTGAGACACTACTTTGTAGTCCATGTTCCTCTCCATTCCTTTACGAAAGCATAAGACGTTTTGATGCCATTACAGAGACGCGATCGTTGCATTTGCGCACTTAAGCGTACCGTCGGTGACCGTCAGCGCCACACCCTGGCCCTGCTTATTGCAGAATCGAGCGTTAAGCGCAACATCATCGACAAAGATGGTCGCGATATCGTCGTCAACGACCAGGCGCACATGATGAGTGCCCTCGCCCTTAAAGAACAACGGACGCTCAAGGCCCATGTTGTTGACCTGGAACCACGGATACTGGGGGGCCGCCGTAAACTCGAGCTTGCCCTCACGCAGGTTGGCGCGGAACTCATAGGCAAGACCGGACTCGGCGTCCTCGGCAAGCTTCACCGAGAAGCCGGCAGCGTCACCGGCGAGCTCGATGTCGGCATCGAGCATATAGGTGGAACCGGCATCCGCGGCGAGCACCTGCTCGACCTTGCCCGACTCGCAGGAGAGCTCAAAGGCCTCGACTGCCTTAGCCTCGCCAAAGGCGCCAAGCATGCTATCAGGAAGCTTGGTGCCGAGCGTTCCGTCGGCACGCTGAACGATCTCGAGGGGCATAAAGGTGCCACCCCACAGGTAAGAGCTGGGGTCGCCGCCCTCGTCACGCGTAGGAACCCAACCAAAGAGAACGCGGCGCTCGCCGTCAAATGCGGTACGCGCGGCATAGTACGCGCGGCCATCGAAGGAATCGTCCGCAGGAGTGATCCAAGGACCGTTGATAGAGCGAGACATGCGGTAACGGGTCTTGTTGCCATCACTGTACTCGGAGAACACCAGATACCACCAGTCGCCCATCTTAAAGAGATCAGGCATCTCGAACATGGTGTACAGGCCCGGATTCCACCAGTCGCCCTGGAACTCCCAGGTATCCAGGTCCTTGGAGGTGAACTTGACCAGACGACCGGTCATCAGACGCTTGTCCTCGCCCACACGCGTGCCGAGGATGAGCATGTACTCTTCGTTCTCCTCATCCCAAAGCACAAAGGGATCGCGCCAGTTGCGGTCATCGTAACCCTCCTGGGGCGGAAGCAGCGTCTCGGCGATGTTCTTCTCCCACTTGACGGCGTCGTCACTCGTTGCGTGAAGAAGAACCTGCTTCATCAAGCGTGCCTTGACCTTATCGCGATTGCAACCAGTGTAGAGCGCATGGTACTTGTCGCCCACCTTAAACACCGTGCCGGCATAAACATACTGGTCGACTTCCTCGTCGCCGCCACGCTCAAGGCTCTCGCCAAAGTCTTTGTAATTGACGAAGTCCTTGGTTGTCGCGAGTGCCCAGCCAAACGGCTCTCCGAAAGGTCCGGGGTTTCGCGTGTCACGCTGATGATAGAGATAGAACGTGCCGTCCTCGCCGTACGGCATGATGTCGCCTACCCAAATTCCCTCAGGCTGGTAATACACCTTGTGCATCCGAGACTTCCTTTCTCACGAGATACTAACTCGGTACAACTGCAAGATATGTCAATCGTTTTCATATGTCAAACGTTTTCACACCAATACGTCTTTTCGCAGCTCCAGTCGTCGGCAAACGGTTGACATATGCCGGCGAACGGTCATCAGAGGTGTTTGAGGAATTCTTTTGGCACGGGATGAACTACGCGGTTTTACCCTCAATGAGTTCAACGGGGAGCTTGATATTCGATTCGGGCTTTTCGCCGTTAATAAGAGCAATGATGGATTGCGCCGCGAGCTCTCCGATGCGATCGATATCTTGGCGTACGGTTGTTAAGTCAGGCATAAACGTCATAGTGCGGCGGGCACCATCCGCGCCCACGACCTTAATATCGCCCGGAGCGCTCAAGCCGCGCTGCTTCATCACGTTAAGACAGATAGCCGCCATCGTGTCGTCTCCCGCAAAGATGCCGTCAATATCGGGGTTCTCGTCGAGGATCTTCGCAACGACCGCGCTCTTTTCGTCGTCGGGCTTAACGAACTCGACCTCACGGACAAGCGCGGGCAAACCGGCCTGCTCAACAATATCGAGGTAGGCATCGGTACGCTTATTGGCAGGCATGCGCATGCGGCTATTGCTGCGCAGGCACAGGATGCGTGAACATCCGTCATCGATCAGGCGACGCGTGGCAAGTTCGCCGATGCTATAGCTGTCGCTCGCAATCTGAACAGAGGCCTCGCCAAGGTCGCAGTCGATACCAACCAGACTCAAGCCCATCTCGGCATACGCCTCGGCACCGATATTAAGCGAGTTGACGATGACGCCATCAACCATATTGCGTCGAAGCATGTCGATATAAGAGCGCTCAAGCTCGGGTCGATTGGCGCTATTGCACAGCAGCATCTTAAAACCGTTTTCGGCCAGGGTATGCTCAATGACTTGAACCACTTGGGCATGAAACGGACTGCTGACATAGGGGACGATCATACCGATAAGATTCAGGCGACCGTTGAGCATGGCACGAGCGATATCGTTGGGCGTATAGTTGATGCGCTTCATTGCGGCATGGACCTTATCGCGGGTCTCCTGGCTAATATAGCCACGATTATTAAGCACACGAGATACCGTAGTAGGCGAAACCCCCGCCACCGCCGCAACTTCCTTGATGCCAGGCTTAGCCGTATCCTTAGAACGAGCACTCTCGCGAGCCATAGCACCCTCCCCCATCAACATGTCATACGTTTACATACGAACAAAGCATACCCCAACAACAGCGGGAAGACGGTAACAGCACAAGTAAGTAAACGACTCATCCAAATAATTAGGAGAGTTCCGCCTAAAGGGTGACTACACAGGACCCAGCCAGGGCTGTTTGGGCTACCTCCCAAAATATTCCGCAGGACGCAAAGAGGCTCGCCGCACGAAGTGCGCAGCGAGCCTCTTTGCATGTCCGAGGACACCAATTTAATTTAGCGTGGTTCCCTAAAGGACGACAACGCAGGAGACCCGGCAAGGCCGGGAGCACTTTGTCTCGCAAACATTCCGCAGCCGCGAAGCGGCGAGGACGTTTGAGAGGCAAAGTGCGTAGGCCTTACCGGGTCTCCGGTGGGAGTTGAGTCCCTTTAGAACTTGTCGTGGAAGGTACGCGCAATGACCTCGTCCTGCTGCTCCTTGGTGAGCGTGTGGAAGTTCACGGCATAGCCGGAAACGCGGATGGTCAGCTGCGGGTACTTCTCGGGGTGAGCCTGAGCGTCAAGCAGCGTCTCACGGTTGAAGACGTTGATGTTCAGGTGGTGGCCACCCTTCTCGGCGTAAGCGTCGAGCATGTGGACCAGGTTATCGGCCTGAGTCTCGGAAACTTCAGAAACCTTCATAATGTGTCTCCTTCGATTAATAGGCGCCGGCCGAAACCGGCGCGCTAATCAGTAATCGTTATTGTTAGTATAGCACTAACAATAGTTACTCGCCCAGCTGATCAAGGTCGATATCGCCAAAGAACACCTGGTCCTCCTTGCCGAGCGCACTCGGGATGATGGAGAAGGTGTTGGAGATGCCGTCCTGAGCATCGCGGAACGGGAGCTTGGAAACCGAAGACAGCGAAGCGATGGCGCCATGGCTATCGCGCTTGTGCATGGGGTTAGCACCCGGGGCGAACGGCTGGCCAGCCTTGCGGCCGTCGGGCGTGGAGCCGGTCTTCTTACCGTACACGACGTTGGAGGTAATGGTCAGAACCGAGGTCGTGGGCACGGAGTTGCGGTAGGTGTCGTTCATGCGGATGTACTCCATGAACTGGTGCACAACGTCGTGAGCGATCTGGTCGACGCGGTCGTCGTCGTTACCGTACTTGGGGAACTCGCCCTCGGTCTCGAAGTCGACGATGATGCCGTTCTCATCACGGACGGGATGGACCTTGGCGTACTTGATGGCGGACAGGGAGTCAGCCACGACGGAAAGGCCAGCAATGCCCGTAGCGAACCAGCGGTGCACGTGCTTGTCGTGCAGAGCCATCTGGATGCGCTCGTAGCAATACTTGTCGTGCATGTAGTGGATGATGTTCAGCGAGTTGACGTACACGCCAGCGAGCCACTTCATCATGTCGTTGTACTTGGCCACAACGTCGTCGTAATCGAGCGTATCGCCCTCGACGGCGCGGTACTTGGGGCCGACCTGCTTCTTGGAGACCTCGTCAACACCGCCGTTGAGTGCGTACAGCAGGCACTTGGCCAGGTTGGCACGGGCGCCGAAGAACTGCATCTCCTTGCCAATGCGCATGGAGGACACGCAGCAGGCGATGCCGTAGTCGTCGCCGTGGTAAACGCGCATGAGGTCGTCGTTCTCGTACTGGATCGAGGAGCTGGCGACAGAAGTCTTGGCGCAGAACTTCTTAAAGTTCTCGGGCAGACGGGTCGACCACAGAACGGTCATGTTGGGCTCGGGGCTGGTGCCCATGTTCTCGAGCGTGTGCAGGTAGCGGTAGCTCATCTTGGTAACGAGCGTACGGCCGTCAACACCCATGCCGCCGATGGACTCGGTGACCCACTGCGGATCGCCAGTAAACAGGGCCTGGTACTCGGGGGTACGGGCAAACTTGACCATGCGGAGCTTCATGATGAAGTGATCCACGAACTCCTGGATCTGCTCCTCGGTGAAGGTACCGTTGGCAAGGTCGCGCTCAGCGTAGATGTCGATGAACGTGGAGGTACGGCCGATGGACATAGCGGCGCCGTTCTGCTCCTTGACGGCAGCGAGGTAGGCGAAGTACATCCACTGGATGGCCTCCTGCGTGTTGGTAGCAGGGTTGGAAATATCGAAACCATAGGTCTCGGCCATCATCTTGAGCTCGCCGAGGGCGCGGATCTGCTCCTGCAGCTCCTCACGATCGCGGATGTTGTCGGCGGTCATGACCGTCGGGGTGGAAGCCTTCTGGGCCTCCTTGTCCTTGATCAGGTAGTCGACACCGTACAGGGCAACACGACGGTAGTCGCCGATGATGCGGCCGCGGCCATAGCCATCGGGCAGACCGGTGATGATGTGAGCCGAGCGGCAAGCACGCATCTCGGGGGTGTAAACATCGAAGACGCCGGCGTTGTGGGTCTTGCGCTCGAAAGTGTAGCGCTCGACAACGTTCTCGTCGACCTTGTAGCCGTGCTGGCTGGCGGCCTGGCAAGCGATGCGGATACCGCCGTTGACGTGCAGCGCGCGCTTGAGCGGCTTGTCGGTCTGAAGACCGACGATGGTCTCCTTCTCGCGGTGGGCGTTATCGATGTAGCCAGCGGGGTGGCTCACGATACCCGTAACGGTCTTGGTGTCCATATCGAGGACACCGCCCTGCTCGCGCTCCTTGAGCAGCAGGTCGAGAACCTCGCCCCACAGCTCCTTGGTACGCTCGGTCGGGCCGGCGAGGAACGACTCGTCGCCCTCGTAGGGGGTGTAGTTCTTCTGGATGAAGTCTCGGACGTCAACTTCTCCCGTCCAGATGCCTTCCTTGAAGCCTTCCCATGCCTCCTGCATTGTGTAACCACGCTCCTAGTTACGTGTAATGCGGCGCTCTCTCACACCGCTGCTTATTGAATTCTTGAATTATCGGCTTGCACTACCGGCTTCTTCCGTTCTTCACCACACGTTGGCGCAGGAAAAACGTTTGTCCACCTTGGAGCTACAACCCAAAACCCAAGATTTCACCCGTTTGAGAAGGATAACATAGCGACCCTCTCCATCTGGGCTGTTATATGTTTCTTTTTTTATATCATAAGAGCGTTTTTTACAAACCCGCAGGAAATGCGAGCGCGAACGACTACCGTTCACCGATTTGTATGTTATTTTTTCTTGCCTTTGTACGACGTTCGCTCTAGCTGTTATGCCAGCTTTAGCAGGGTAAAGTGTCCCAGAGACCCTACAGAAACTGCAGGGCGGCCACGGGATCCCCCGTGGCCGCCCTGTGGCGTAGCTAGTTTTTAGCTTTGATTGCCGCTTTGCATTAGGCGGCTGCGGCGGCCTTGTCGGTCGTTGCCTTGCTATCGCCGTTGCCCTGGCCCTCAAAATGCTTGTAGCACCAGCTGGTGACCAGCGGGGTCAAAATAGCCGTCACGATTGCGCAGGCAGCAACCTGTGCCGTAGCCGTCGCGAGCACGGCGCCACCGTACATGGCCCCATTGACGCTTGCCATGGCAGCAGGCGTGGCCACATTGGCTCCGGCGCAGCTTGAAATGGCCGCACCTGCGACACCCGTACCGCCCGTGAGCTTATCGACCGCGATGACGGGAATTGCAAAGACCACCGAGCAGATCACGCCGAGCAGGATGCCGGGAAGACCGCCGTTGATAAGCTGGCCAAAAGTCATGGTCGAGCCCATGGCAAAGAAGACGAGCACGATGATGGCGGAAAGTGCCGGTGCCATCATCTTCTTAAAGCTCGGGAAGAGGTTACCCAGAATAATGCCGACGACGATCGGCAGAATGGCGCCCACGAGCGACCAGCCAATCGGAGCCTGGCCGGCAGCGCCGAGCACGATCATCGTGACCGGAGGACCGACGACGAGCGTGGTGATGGCGACGGCGCCACGCTCGGCCTCGTTGCCCATGGTGCCCATCAGTCCAGCGTACATAGCATTGTTGGCGCCGGTGCAAGCGGCCAGCATCACCATGGCAGAGATGCCAAACAGGTTGTCGTTGAACACATAAAGGATGAGCAGCGACACGGCAACGACCACGATTTGCTTGACGGCAATGATGATGGCACCGCGAGCAGCGGCGGCAGGAGCGCTCTTAAACGAAATCGTCGTTCCGACAATCAGCAAAAAGGCGCCCACAAGCGGGCCGGCGCCCTGCTGGGTCATGCCGAGCGTAAAGCTGCCGAGTGTTTTGAACAGGTCGGGGAATAGCGTGTTGAGCAGGCAGCCCAGCAAAAGCGGCACCAAAATATTGGCACCCGGGATGGAGGACATCTTAAAGAACGGCTCCTTTGCCGCCGGCGCCTCCACCGCAGTCGATTCACTCATATATATCTCCTTTGGATGCATGCGAATCGTAGCCGCACGCGCCTATGTCAGAAAGAAGGCGACGGTCCCGAGTCGCAGGAGCCGTCGCCGAATTATCGTCGCGGGGTATTACCCGTCCAGGACGATGCCGCCGTCGCAGTCACCGATTTCGCCGTTCACGAAGCTGGCGAGGTCGGAAGCGAAGAAGAGCACCATCTGCGCAGGCTCGCTGGCCTGGGCAGCGCGGCCCAGAGGGATACCGTTGATGATGCGCTGAGAGTTCTCGTCAGAGAGAATCGAGGTCATATCGGTAAGGGTAAGCGACGGGCACACGGCGTTGCAGCGGACGCCGAACTTGCCGCCTTCCTTGGCGACTGCCTTGGTTAGACCGTTAACACCGGCCTTGGAGCTCGCGTAAGCCGCGGTGCCGAGCAGGCCGCCGCCGATCTTGCCAGCAACAGAGCTCACGTTGACGATAGTGCCGGCATGGGCCGCCTTAAAGTGCGGGTACACGGCGTTCATCATGGTAAAGGTGCCGTTGAGGTTGATGTCGATGGTGCGACGCCACTCGGTGTCATCGATCTCATCGAACTTCTTGGTGCTGATGACGCCAGCGCAGTTGATCAGGATGTTGGTTTGCGGCAGGTCCGTAAAAATCTGCTCGACAGTCTCGCGCGCCTTGGGTGCATCGGCGACATCGAGCTGATAGAACTTGTTGCCCTCGCCAAGCTCGGCCACCGCGGCCTCGCCCTTAGCAGCGTTCCTTGCGATGAGCGCGACATGTCCGCCGCCCGCGACGATGCCCTTGGCGATCTCGAGGCCAATGCCCTGAGTGCCGCCCGTGACAATCGCGGTCTTGCCCGTGAAGTCAAATGCCATGACTCCATCCCCCTTTATATAAGGTGTCTCCTCGCGGGAAGTTGGAGCATCGCACGTGGCGATTATATGAGTCCCAGGCGTCATGGTGGTGACAACCCCTCGCCTAACCGCGTGCATGATAATTCTTTGAAACGCTACAATTATTGAATTATTTTAATTCTTTATACGCTCTTTATATTGCCTAGCGGCCAAGTAGATTTTTGGGACATGCCTAAAAATCTACCGAATGGAATGCTTGGGCGGGGGTATCATCTTTCACCGAAAATAGTTTCTAGTGTTAGGGGTTTTCGGTGGAAGATACCGATTTCCATGAGCTTGGGCGTCAGCTCTTTACCGAGTTTGGCAGCATGCACCAGCGCGTTTCGCGCTTTGCCGACCAGGCTCTGGGTGGCGAGATGGCCGTCATGCGCGCCCTCATGCGCGCCGGCGGCTCGCTCACGCCGAGCGAACTCGCCGATCGTGCCTGGGTCTCGAGCGCCCGCATCGCCAATATCCTGCGCGCCCTCGAGGCCAAGGGCTGGGTCGAGCGCGAGCACTCAAAGACCGACCGTCGTCGCGTACACGTCACGGTGACCGACAAAGGATTCCAGGTTATCGAAATCAAACGTCGGGAATTCGAGGACCGCACCGCGGCCTTCCTCGAGCAGCTTGGCGAAACAGATACCCAAGAGATGGTGCGCCTTCTTAGACGTGCCAACGAAATTATCGACCGCAATCAAGAAAGGAGAGATGCCGAGTGAGGATTCTCAAGCTCTTTAAAAAACATATCCTGGCACTGTTCGCAGCTATCGTACTTATCGTAATCAGCTGCAACGCCGATCTGGCGCTGCCTACCTATATGAGCGACATCGTCGACGTGGGTGTGCAGCAAGGCGGCATCGCGTCGCCCGTGCCCGACACCATCCGTGCCGAATCGCTCGACGACCTCGAACTCTTTATGAGCACCAAGGACGCCAAGGCTGTGGAGGCCGTGTTTAGCAAGGCGGACAATAACGGCATTCGAACGTACAAGGGCACCGAGGAGGAGCGCGCCGACGGCGGCAAGATTTCCGACATCATGAGCCTGCCCGAGACTGTCGTCCTTTCGTTCAACCAGGGCATCGATGCCAACTCCATGGGCGACATGATGGGCACGTCCGGCGAGAAAGACAACAGCGGCGCCCGGGCCATGCCCACGCCCGAGCAGATGGCGGCGATGACGTCCGAGCAACTCGCCGAGATGCAGCAGAAGGCCGCAGCGGCGCAGAACATGCAAAAGCAGATTGATGCCGACGGCGGTAAGATCACCATGAAGGGTCTGCGTCTAGGCGTTGAAGGCGGCCTAATCGACCAGGGCAAGCTCGTCGAGGGCGCCAACGATATGGCGGACAAAATGGGCTCCATGTCGGGCTCCATCGTGACCCAACGCGCCGTGAGCTATGTGCAAGACGAGTACAAGGCGCAGGGCATCGACCCCGCCGACGTGCAGAACGCCTACCTGGGCCGCATGGCGACCACGATGTTTGGTCTGTGCCTGATCTCGCTCGTCGCCACCATCCTGACCGGTGCCGTGGCTTCGCGCACCGCCTGCTCCATCGCCCGCGACCTGCGCCGCGAGACCTTCAACAAGGTTATGCACTTCTCGCCGGCCGAGGTGGGCAAGTTTAGCCAGGCCTCGCTCATCACCCGCTGCACCAACGACATTCAGCAGATCCAGATGGCCGCAACCCTGTTTATCCGCATGTGTCTGATGGCCCCCGTCATGGGCATCGTCGCCGTCATGCGCGTCCTGGCCAACCATACCGGCCTAGAGTGGACCATCGCCGTGGCCATCATCGCGGTCTCGGTCGTCGTCGGCGTGCTTATGGGCCTCACCATGCCCAAGTTCAAAAAGATGCAGAGCTTTGTGGACCGTGTGAACCTTACCGCCCGCGAGCTGCTCGACGGCCTTATGCCCATCCGCTCGTTCAACCGCGAGGAGCATGAGCTCGAGCGTTTTGACAAGGCTTCGCTCGACCTGATGACCACGCAGCTCTACACCAACCGAGCCATGAGCTTTATGATGCCGCTCATGATGCTCGTCATGAACTGCATCACCGTGCTTATCGTCTGGTTTGGCGCGCAGGGCGTGTCCGACGGCGTGATGCAGGTCGGCAACATGATGGCGTTTATCTCCTACACCATGCAGATCGTCATGGCGTTTATGATCCTCACCATGGTTTCGGTCATCCTGCCCCGCGCCGAGGTCGCAGCCGAGCGCGTGGAAGAGGTCATCACCTGCCCCACGAGCATCAACGACCCCGCCTCGCCCAAACTGCCCGCTGCCAGCGCGCCGCGCGGCGAGCTCACCTTCCGCGACGTGAGCTTCCAGTATCCCGATGCCCGCGCCGACGTCATCAGCGGCGTGAACTTCACCACGCATGCCGGTCAGATGCTCGGCATTATTGGCTCCACGGGCTCGGGCAAGTCCACGCTCGTGCAGCTGATTCCGCGCCTGTACGACGTCACGGGCGGCAGCATTTCGCTCGACGGCATCGATGTGCGCGACATGACCCTTTCCGAGCTGCGCCGCCGCATCGGTTATATTCCGCAGCAGGGTCGTCTGTTCTCGGGTACCGTCGAGAGCAACCTCAAGTTTGCCGGCGACATGGTGAGTGACGAGGATATGCGCCAGGCAGCACGCGTCGCCCAGGCGGAAGACTTTATCGCCGAGCGCGAGGGCGGCTACGACTCCCCCATCAGCCAGGGCGGCTCCAATGTCTCGGGCGGTCAGCGCCAACGCCTGGCCATCGCCCGCGCGTTGGCCAAAAAGCCCGAGGTCGTGGTGTTCGATGACTCGTTTAGCGCCCTCGACTACAAGACCGACGCTCGCCTGCGCGAGGAGTTGGCCAAAAACGTCACCGACGCCGCGCTCGTGGTCGTGGCCCAGCGCATCGCGACCATCATGCACGCCGACCAGATCATCGTGCTCGACGACGGCCACGTAGTGGGCACCGGCACGCACGAGGAGCTGCTGCGCAGCTGCCCGGCGTACCTGGAGATCGCACAGTCGCAGCTTTCCGCCGAGGAGCTGGGGCTTACCCAAGAAGAAATTGCAGCCGTCATGGAAGGAGGCGAGCGCTAATGGCAGACGAGACCAAGACTCAGATTCCCAAGCCCACCCGCCAGCGTGGTCCCATGGGCCGCATGGGCGGCATGCGTCGCGGCGAAAAGGCCAAGGACTTTAAGGGCACCATGAGGCAGCTGCTCGGCTATATCGGCCAGCACAAGATTGCCGTGTTTGCCGCCGTCGCCTTTGCCGTGTGCTCGGTCATCTTTAACATTGTGGGACCCAAGGTGCTCGGCCAGGTTACGACCAAGCTGTTCGAAGGCCTGGTCGCCAAGGTCAACGGCACCGGCGACGTTGACTTTGACTGGATCGCCAAGACGCTCGGCTTTTTGCTCTGCCTGTATCTGGCGAGCTCTGTCTGCAGCCTGGTCCAGGGCTGGCTCATGACCGGCGTCACGCAAAAGATCTGCTACCGCATGCGCAAGGAAATCGCCGCCAAGATTGCCGTCGTGCCGATGAGTTACTTCAACGGCCACAGCAAGGGAGACGTACTCAGCCGCATCACCAACGACGTCGATACGCTGGGTCAGTCGCTCAACCAGAGCGTGACGCAGCTCATCACGTCGGTGACGCAGATTATCGGCGTGCTCGTCATGATGCTTTCGATCAGCCTGCCGCTTACCGGCGTCACCGTGCTCACGCTGCCGGCCGCCGCGATTATCTTGACCGTAATGATTCACTTCTCGCAGCCGTACTTCCGCGAGCAACAGCAGGTTCTGGGCGCCGTCAACGGCATTATCGAGGAAGACTTTGCCGGCCAGAACGTCATTCAGGTGTTCGACCGCGCCGAGGCCTCGATCGAAGAGTTCGACCGTCAAAACGACCGCCTCTTTATTAGTGGCTGGCGCTCGCAGTTCCTGTCGGGCCTGATGATGCCGCTTATGAGCTTGGTGGGCAACATGGGCTACGTGGGCGTCGTCGTGGTGGGCGCGCAGCTCGCGCTGACCGGCAATGCCACGCCCGGCGACATCCAGAGCTTTATCCAGTACGTGCGCAACTTTACGCAGCCGGTGCAGCAGCTGGGCAACGTGAGCAACACGATGCAGTCGATGGCCGCCGCCACCGAGCGTGTGTTTGAGTTCCTGGCCGCGCCCGAGGAGGAGCAGAAGGCCGACGCGCAGATTCCCGAGAAGCGCCCCGGCCACGTGGAGTTCGACCATGTCAAGTTTGGCTACACGCCCGACAAGACCATCATCCACGACTTTAGCTGCGAGGCGCAGCCCGGCCAAACCATTGCCATCGTCGGCCCCACCGGCGCCGGCAAGACCACGCTCATTAAGCTGCTGCAGCGCTTTTACGACGTGGACGGCGGTTCGCTGCGCGTCGAAGGCGTCGACGTGCGCGACTGGGACCGCGCGGCGCTGCGCGGCGAGTTTGCCATGGTGCTGCAGGACACCTGGCTGTTTAACGGCACCATCCGCGAGAACATCCGCTACGGACGCCCCGATGCGACCGATGCCGAGGTCGAGGCCGCCGCACGCGCCGCACGCTGCGACCACTTTATCCATACGCTCGCCGGTGGCTACGACTTTATGATCAACGAGGAGGGCACTAACCTGTCGCAGGGTCAGCGCCAGCTCGTGACCATCGCCCGCGCCATTTTGGCCGACCGTCCGGCGCTGATTCTGGACGAGGCGACCTCCAACGTCGATACCCGCACCGAGGAGCTCATCCAGCGCGCCATGGATGCGCTGATGCAGGGCCGCACGAGCTTTGTCATCGCGCACCGCCTGTCCACGATCCGCAACGCCGACGTGATCTTGGTAATTCGCGACGGCGACATCGTCGAGAAGGGTACACACGACGAGCTACTCGCCCAGGGTGGCTTCTACGCCGACCTGTATAACTCGCAGTTCGACGAGGCGGCGTAACAACCGGCGGCAAACAACCGCAATGCCCAGAAAACGGGGGCGCAGGACAACCTGCGCCCCCGTTTTTGCTCTGCGACCCTCAAACCGCCTCCCCTGGGACCTGATTGACAGCCCCTTCGAGGCCCCGTGGGCAAAAAATGGCAAATATGAGTACTGTTACCCTTTTAGTAACAGCCAAAACAGCCCCAAATGCCGTTTTCACGGCTTACACGCGTCCCTAAATTGATCAAACAGCCCTATAGCGGACTTATATGTGTTTGCGTTAATGAACATATTTTGCTGTTATGTCTATTATTTTGCGAAGGTAATATGCTACTAAGCTAGCAACCGTACTCATATTTGGCATTTTTTGCCCACAGGGTATTTCCTGGGGAACCGGCAACAGCCTTAGGGTCCCGCGCGGCGCCGCTCCCTCCCGGCATCCGCCGACGTTTACCCAGATAAAACCGACCAAAATAAACCTGTCCCTTTTTGGTAGGTTTCGGGGTGACAAGGGCTTGCACTTTAGCGTGCGACAGCGGATAATGCCGAGCATTCGACAATGTTCTCATTGCCATCAATTGATTGAGGAGGCCCCTATGGCCATGGAATTCAAACGCAGGCTGCCGATCCCCATGGAGATCCGCGAGGAGATGCCGCTTTCCGCCGAGCTTACTGCCAAAAAGCAGGCATTTGACGCCGAGGTCGCCAAAGTCTTTACCGGCGAGGACGCGCGCAAGGTACTCATCATCGGCCCGTGCTCTGCCGACCGCGAGGATTCGGTGCTTGAGTACATGAACCGACTGGCCAAGGTCGCCGAAGAGGTCAAGGACAAGCTCATCATCATTCCGCGCGTCTACACCAATAAGCCGCGCACCAAGGGCACCGGCTACAAGGGTCTTCTGCACAACCCCAACCCCGAGGCTCCCGACGACCTGCTCGAGGGCGTCAAGGCCATCCGCCACATGCACCTGCGCGTCATCGAGGAGACCGGCTTCTTTACCGCCGATGAGATGCTCTACCCGTCCAACTACCAATACCTCGTCGACCTGCTGAGCTATGTTGCCGTGGGCGCACGCTCGGTCGAGAACCAGGAGCATCGCCTGGTGTCGAGCGGCATTTCGGTACCCGTCGGCATGAAGAATCCCACTGCCGGCTCTACCACCGTTATGCTCAACTCCATTTACGCCGCGCAGGCGCACCAGAGCTTCATCTTCCGCAACTGGGAGGTCGAGTGCGACGGCAACCCGCTCGCACACGCCGTTATGCGTGGCTACATCGGTCTCGATGGGCACACCTACCCCAACTACCACTACGAACACCTGGAACGCCTGGCCGAACGCTATACCGAGCATGCCGGCTATGCCAATCCGGCAGCGGTCATCGACTGCAACCACGACAACTCGGGCAAGCGTCCGCTGGAGCAGTATCGCATTTGCAAGGAGGTGCTCGACAGCTGCCGCCGCAACGAGTCCATCTCCAAGCTGGTCAAGGGCTTTATGATCGAGTCCTACCTGGAGGACGGCAACCAGCCGGTCGACGGCGGTGTCTTTGGCAAGTCGATCACCGACCCGTGCCTGGGCTGGGAAAAGACCGACTACCTCATCCACGAGATCGCGGAGCGGATTTAGTTACGCGGTTTTACCAAACCGCGTAACGGCTCGACGCTGCGCCTTTGGTTCCGCCGTTCTAACGAACGGTGGACCGCTCGACGCTGCAAACGCCCCTAAGCGGCAATCTGACGTTCAATCGTCGGTTGCGTACCAAACTCCTCTTTCACGTCACCTTGCTCGCTTAGGGGCGTTTTCGCTCATATGACCCAATCCGCTGTCAAGAGCCACAATGGCCCCGCCGACCGCTTGCAATCGGTCGGCGGGGCCT
>CALDEU010000062.1:0-16224 GCA_937942395.1 uncultured Collinsella sp.
GCGCCTTTAGACGCGAGCCCGGGGCCCGTGGGTTATACCCTAAGAGCAAACCACCCTTTTTAAGGGTGGTTCTGATTCAACCCGGCACTTGGGGACGTTCCTTTCCTGCCGGCAGCTTGGGACAGTCCCTAAAGGCTGTCCCCAACGACCACTCATTTAAGTCTGTCCCCAATGGCTAGTAGTAAGCCCACATGGCTTCGACTTCGTTAAGGACTTCTACGACGCCCCAGCGGCGGGCGCTGCGGCTGGCCGAGTTGGGATCGAAGACTCCAATCTGGTCGGCGTCGTCAATACCGTAAAGCACAATGTAGTGGCCCACGTTGGTAAAGGTGCCCGGCCGAACGGCGGCGATGACGGGCGCTCCCGAACGCAGCGCCTGAGTCATCGATTCGCGATCGTTATGGAGCTCCGTTCCGTTAAGTCCCAACTGCCACGCGCCGCTCGTCATAAACGACCATTCGGTTGCACCGGTGGGGGCGTAATTGCCCGCCTCAGAAAGCGCGCACATATCGACGGGGGTCATATCGGTGCGTCCCGTCTTAAAGATGTAGACCATGGTGAGGCACGTAGGCCCGCAGGCATTTTGGCGGATGGTGCCGCCGGCGTAAGGCAGCTCCGACCACGCGGGGTCGATCTGATAGATATGGGGCATCGTGCCGGCTTGCCATTGCGAGCGTGGGGTCGAAAAGGCGAAAGAATAACCGGGTGCGACGGGGGCCTTGAGCAGCTTGTCCTCGGCGGTGGGCTCGAGACCGGCCGAGCCGTGGGACATACAGGAGCTCATAAGCACAAAGACCAGACAGGTGAGGATAGAGCACAGTGCGAGGCGAAGTCGACGAGCCGGCAGGGCGGGGGCATTCACGTGCGATGTCGAGCGGTAGGGCTTGCCGTCGCGTCCACCTTGGGGATGCGAAAAGAAGCGGTTGATATGGATGCCGGGCTGACGTGCGCCGTTGCGGCGCAGTTGCGGAACCTCGGCCTGACGCTGTCGAGTGCGCGCGCCAAAGCGGCTATCTTGCTGCGCGCTTGTGCCCGTGCTCAGACGGCCGCTCTGCCGTGTTCTGCTTGACTGCTGCCGAGACGAAGGCCTGGGTTGCTCTTGAGGACGTTGCGGATTGCTGCTTGTGGCACTTCCGGGCGTCGGCGTGGTACGGCCAGCAAGGCGAACGCTTTGTCGCCGTTGATCACCGTCGTTGTATCCGTATGCCATTCGTACCGCCTTGTCTCATGTATAACCTGTCTATCCTACAAAAAAGATGTGCAACAAATGGGTCCGCGCGTCAAAAGCTCGGTAAACGGTACGAAAGGCGCAAAACACACGGCCTCAAAAACATCTCTATATGCGTCCGATGAGCGTACGCCCGTCGGACGGGCGGCAACAATGAGCGGCAAACCGTGCCGTTCGTCCCAAAAACGGCGCCGCTCGTTTTGCAGTTCTGCCTTCGGTCGAGCTACAAGCGGAGCTGCTGCGCCAAGGCCGTATCTTAAAGCCACGAAATAAAAGAGCGCGGCAAAACAGACCGCGCAAGGGGTGACGTCAAGGGGCGTCAAAAAGGAAAGGAGGGGAACAATGGCGGACAAGAACGCAGAAGTTGCAGTCGAGGATAACGGCGGCATGAAGAAAACGCTTTCGCTCTGGAACTTCTTCACCATCGGTTTCGGTGCCATCATCGGTACCGGTTGGGTTCTGCAGGTCGGCGACTGGATGGTCGTGGGCGGCGGTCCCGTTCCCGCTATGATCGCATTCCTCTTGGGTGCAATCTTCCTCGTGCCCGTCGGAGCTGTTTTCGGTGAGCTCACGGCTGCTATCCCCATCTCGGGCGGCATCGTCGAGTATGTCGATCGTAGCTTTGGCCGTACGCTGAGCTACATCACCGGTTGGCTTTTGGCCCTGGGCAACGGCATCCTGTGCCCGTGGGAGGCCATCGCCATTTCGACCCTCGTGTCCGAGATGTTCGGCAGCCTGCCCGGTCTTGAGTGGCTGCGCGCCGTTAAGCTCTACACCATCCTGGGCGCCGACGTTTACCTGTTCCCGACGCTGATCGCGCTCGGCTTCGCAGCCTACGTCATCTTCCTCAACTTCCGCGGTGCCAGCTCGGCCGCCAAGCTCCAGGCCTTCCTGACCAAGGCTCTGCTCTGCGGCATGCTGCTCGCCATGGGCGTCTCGCTGTTCACCGGCTCGCCGGACAACGCCATGCCCGTGTTCTCCCAGGTCACCGGCGCTGGCGGCGGTAAGGCCGCTACCGAGGGCACCAGCCTGTTCGCCGGCATCGTGTCGGTCCTGGTTCTGACCCCGTTCTTCTACGCCG
The DNA here is from genome assembly GCA_937942395.1 of uncultured Collinsella sp. Taxonomy (GTDB): domain Bacteria; phylum Actinomycetota; class Coriobacteriia; order Coriobacteriales; family Coriobacteriaceae; genus Collinsella. Next base: position 2,310 of record CALDEU010000062.1, read on the forward strand.
GTTTCGACACCATTCCTCAGCAGGCTGAGGAAGCAGCCGAGGGCCTCAACTGGAACAAGTTCGGCAAGATCATCTCCCTGGCTCTGCTGGCCGCCGGCGGCTTCTACATGGTCTGCATCTACTCGTTCGGCACCATTCTCGACTGGCATGAGTTTGTTAAGAGCCCGGTTCCCGCGCTTGCCTGCCTCAAGGGCATCAACATGCTTCTGTACCTGGCCATGCTCGTCATCGCCACGCTTGGACCCATGGGCCCGATGAACTCCTTCTACGGCGCCACGAGCCGCATCATGCTTGCCATGGGCCGCAAGGGCCAGCTGCCCGAGAAGTTCGCCGAGGTCGACCCCAAGTCCGGCGCTCCCAAGCTCGCCTGCGTCGTTCTGGGCGTCATCACCGTCATCGGTCCGTTCCTGGGCAAGAACATGCTCATCCCTCTGACCAACGTGTCGGCTCTCGCCTTCATCTTCTCCTGCGGTATGGTCGCCCTCGCCTGCCTGCGCATGCGCTTCACCGAGCCCGACCTGCCTCGTCCCTACGAGGTGCCCGGCGGCAAGTTTGGCATCGGCCTCGCTATCGCTGCCTGCGCCATCATCATCGGCCTGCTCGTGATTCCGTTCTCTCCCGCCTCCCTCAACATGGTGGAGTGGAGCATCGTGATCGGTTGGTTGGCTATTGGCCTGGCCCTCATGGCTTTCACCAATTCCCGCAAAAAGTAACGCCTAGCCGGGGCGGATCGGGTGCGCGGAATCCTCTCTCCCGCGCACCGAACCCGGCACCACTTGGGTAGCTTTGTGAGGCCTTAACCCAACACGGCCTCGCCCACTATATGGATCCATAAGGAGGAACCATGTCCACTAAGTATGCAATCGTTGGCGGCAAGCTCATCGACGGTACCGGTGCCGAGCCGGTCGAGAACTCCCTCGTTCTCGTCGACGGCAACGGCAAGATCGAGTACGCCGGCGCTATGCAGGACCTTCCCGAGGGCGTTGAGGTCATCGACGCCGCCGGCAAGACCGTCCTTCCCGGCCTGATCGACACCCACCTGCACTTCTCGGGCAACCTGACCGACGATGACACCGATTGGGTCATGCAGCCGCTCCTCGAGAAGCAGGCCGTCGCCGTCAAGCAGGCCTACGACTGCCTCACCCATGGCCTCACCACCGTCTGCGAGATCGGCCGCTTTGGTATCCAGATCCGTGACTGCATCGACAAGGGCGTCTTTAAGGGCCCGCGCGTTCTGGCCACCGGTCTCGGCTTCTGCCGCGTTGCCGGCCACGGTGACTCCCACCACTGCACCCAGGAGCTCAACAAGGAATCCCATCCCTGGGGCGACCAGGTCGACGGTCCTTGGGATCTGCGCAAGGCCGTCCGTCGTCGCCTGCGCGAGAACCCCGATGCCATCAAGATCTGGGCTACCGGTGGCGGCATCTGGCGCTGGGACTCCGGTCGCGACCAGCACTACTGCTCCGAGGAGATCCAGGCCGTGGTCGACGAGGCAAAGATGGTCGGCATCCCCGTGTGGAGCCACTGCTACAACAACCACGCCGCTGCCTACGATTCCGTTCGCTTTGGCTGCGAGCAGCTGATTCACGGTTTCGATATCGATGAGCGCACCATGGACCTCATGGCCGAGCAGGGCACCTTCTTCACCCCGACGATCGCCTTCCTGCCCACCTGGTACGCCACCTATCCGCCCGTCTACGTCCCCGAGCTGCACGACAAGTACGAGGGCACCCTGGTCGAGAAGGAGCTGCAGCGCAACTACGACTGCCTGCGCGAGGCCAAGAAGCGCGGCGTCGTCATGACGATCGGCTCCGACTCCTTCTCCTTCGTCACCCCGTACGGCACCTGCTCCATCGAGGAGATGTACGAGTTCGTCGACAAGATCGGCTTCACCCCGGTCGAGACCATCACCTGCGCCACCCTCAACGGTGCCAAGATGTGCCACATCGAGGACGAGACCGGTTCCATCGAGGCCGGCAAGTGCGCCGACCTGCTGGTCGTCAACGGTGACGTCGCCGCCGACATCCACGTGCTCAACACCGACAACATGGACGTCATCATGAAGGACGGCTGGATCGTCGAGGCTGGCACCTTTGGCGAGGCCAACAAATACAGCGCCTAAGATACCGTTTGTCGATGGCTGGATGTAAAACACAGTTTTTGATTGCATAATTCAATGGAGAGGGTCGCTTGCGGCCCTCTTTATTGCTATGGGTGCGATAGAAAAAAGGGGATGACGGTGGATTTAAACAGGCTGATTCTGGGCAAGAGCTACAACTCTACCAAGGTCTTTCGTACGGCCCAGCATGTGGTCCAGGCTATCCTGCTCGGTGTTGTCGTTCCGGCGCTTATCCTGCTGCTTATCTGGGATTTAACCGATAATCCCAATCCCGTTCCGGGCGTTGTCGTTATTGCCGGCTTGGTCATGCTGTGCTTCTTTTTCTCATATGTCTTTGTGGTCCCCGACGACCTCACATCGAGCGCAACCGACCGTACGCTCGCCATCGCATCAAAAATATTCGCCTACACGTCGCGCGGCCTTACGCCCGAAGCGGCCCTGGGCGCCTCTAAAATCATCCTGTCCGAGACCATCGCCTCTGCCATCTGCTTTACCGACGGCAAGCAGGTGTTGGCAAGCTGGGGCGAGGACTCGGCAAAGTGCCCTGCCGGCACCCCGGTCGTGCTCAAGACCACGCTCAGTGTGATTGAGACGGGCGAGCAGAGCGTGTTTTCGCGTGACACCTCCAATGAGACGGGTGGCTATTTTCCCCGCCTGCGCGCCGGCATTGTCGCGCCGCTTACCGTGCGCGGACATTGCGTGGGTACGCTCGAGCTGTATTACCCCCGCCTGAGCAGCATTGATATGCGCCAGACGGCGTTGGCCTCGGGTTTTGCCGATCTCATTTCCACGCAGCTCGCCAGCTTTGAGCTCGAGCGCCAGGACGAGCTCACGGCCCGCGTTGAGCTTCGCGCCCTGCAGTCGCAGGTCGACCCGCATTTTCTATTCAATACCATTAGCACGATCGTGTCGCTCGTTCGAACCGAGCCCGACAAGGCGCGATCGTTGCTGATCGACTTTTCCAACTACTATCGTCAGACGCTTTCTGACTCCGATACGCTCACCACGCTCGAGCACGAGGTGGAACAGGGCACTCGTTATATCAATCTTATGCAGGCCCGGTATGGCGACGGCCGTCTGCGCGTCTCGGTCGACATCGACTTTGAGGTGCGCGACAGCCTGGTGCCGCCGTTTATCTTGCAGCCGCTGCTCGAAAACTGCATCAAGCATGCGCAGCGCGAGATCGAGCCGCTTTCTATTCGTGTTAGGGCTTTTGAGACCGATGACGGCTTGGAGATCATCGTCGAAGACGACGGCATCGGAATGAGCGAAGAAGTCTGCGCGCATCTGTTTGAGCAGCATCGCCGAGAGGAGCCCGAGAGCATTACCGCCGACGGCTCCGTCAAGCGAGGTTGCGGCCTGGCGCTCTTCAACGTGCTTCAGCGCATCCATTTCTTTTACGGAGAAGATTCTGGCATGCGCGTGAAGTCCCAGGAGGGCGTGGGAACGCAGGTCATCGTTGAGTTGAACGGCGAGCCACATGAGCCGGCGCCGTTGACGGTATAGCACGCGGTTGGATTGAGAGAAAAAGAGGGGAAGCGCATATGTCCGAAGGCTGGAACATACTGGTGGTTGATGACGAGCCCCCAATTAGGGCTGAGCTACGCTATCTGTTGGAAAAGGATACGCGTGTGGGTCAGATTGCCGAGGCGGGCAATGTCACCGAAGCCGTGGAGCTGATTCTGTCGAACAAGCCCGACGTGCTGTTTTTAGACATCACGATGCCCGGGCGCTCGGGAATTGAGCTTGCCGAGACCCTGCAAAACCTAAAGAGGCCGCCGGTCGTGGTGTTTGTGACGGCATTTGCCGAGTATGCGGCCGATGCCTATAACCTCGATGCTGTCGATTACGTCGTTAAACCGGTCGAGGATGCCCGCTTGTCAAAGGCGCTCGACAAGATCGAGACTGCCCTGGGCGCTCGCCGCGTCGTCCATGCTCCGCGCCAGCCTTTGCGCCTGACGGTGGATCGCGGGGGCAAAAAGGTGTTCATTCCCGTGGCGGATGTATGCTACTTTGAGGCGCGCGCCGATTTTTGCAACGCCGTCTGCGCCGAGGGGGCGTACCTGATCAATGAGTCGATTTCCTCGCTCGAGCGTCGCCTGGCCTCCGAGGGCTTTATCCGCGTCCACCGCAGCTATCTGGTTAATTTGGAAGACGTGCACAATGTCGAGATCGGTTCCACGGGTCTTATGGAGCTCAGACTCGATCGCGTAACCTCGACGGTGCCCGTGTCCCGCCGTCGCGCTGCCGAGGTTAAAGCACACTTGGGGCTTGCGTAGACGGTCTGCGTGCCGTCGTTTACCATCGCAGGTTTGGCATGGGCGCGCGGTGGGCATAATGGGTGGCATCGAATGAAATCGAAAGGATCATTATGCCCGCGCTTATCACCCATCATCTGTTTGGCGAGGAAAGCATCGACCGTCTTCCACAGGGCGTCATCACGTCCGATGAAGAGCGCATTGCCTTTATCTTGGGCAACCAAGGCCCCGACCCGTTTTTCTTTCACATTCTGACACCGCGTGTTTCCGACTGCACGCTGCTGGCGCAGGTCATGCATCGGTCGCGCATGTCTCGTCAGTTTGCGTGCCTGCGCGACGGCGTGTCGCATCTGCTGCCGCGCGACGCCAGCTTGGGTCGTGCCTTTGCGCTGGGCCTGCTGTCTCATTACGTGCTCGACCGCAACGCTCATCCCTTTGTCTATGAGCAGCAGTTTGGCATTGTCGAGTCCGATTCAGAGCTTGAGGATTCGAGCAGTCAGGTCCATGCCGTGATCGAGAGCGACCTGGATGTGCTGATGCTGCAGCTTAAACGCGATGGCGCTACGGTTGACGATTACCCGCCGGCGGGCGAGATCGTCACCACTGATCGCATCAATCGCGTGGCCGGCGTGCTGATGAGCTATGTTGCCGGACGCGTGTACGGCATTGACATTCCGGCGGGGGAGTACGGTGCTGCCGTTGCCAATATGCAGCGACTTTACCGCGCGATTGAGCCGGCCGGCTCCGCAAAGACGCGCGCGATCTCGCTGGTTGAGGGCTTGGTGCACGATTACTCGCTGCTCGACGGCCTTGCTCATCGCGTGACGACGGAGTTGCCCGAGCGCACCGGTAACCTGGGCCATCTGACATGGAAGAATCCCTTTACCGACGAGGTCTCGAACGAGAGTTTCCCAGAGGTCTTTGATCGCGCGCTGGGCGATTACGAGTGCACGGTCGCACGTTTTATCGAGACCGGTGACATGGATGCCGTGACCAGTCACGTCAACTACAGCGGTCGCGTGCTCAATGCCGATGAGGAGTTCGACCGCGAGGAATAGGGCCCGTGCGTGCCCCTTTGCCGAATCCTTACCGGCGGTTCTGGACAATTGGGGTACGATGAACTAACTGCATATCGGGCGAATACGAAGGGTCCCTGTCCATGAAATACACCAAGCTCGAGCGTAACTGGGTTATGTATGATGTGGGCAATTCGGCCCTCGTGCTGCTCAATACCTCGGTGGTGCCCATTTACTTTAACGCCATCAATACCGGCGCTTCTTCGGCCGACCTGGTGGTCGCCTGGGGCAATGCGCAGACGATTGCCTCGCTGGTCATCGCCATGCTCATGCCCATTCTGGGCGCGCTTGCCGACTACGCCGGCAACAAGATCAAGTTCTTCTTGGGCTTCTTCCTCACGGGCCTGGTGCTTTGCCTGGCGCAGGCTATCCCAATGTCCGCCATGGCATTTTTGACCGTGTACGTGCTGTGCACCATCGGCCTTAACTCTTCTATGACGTTCTACGACGCCATGCTGCCCGACATTACCACCGACGAGCGCATGGACGCCGTGTCCAGCTCGGGCTATGCCTGGGGCTACATCGGTTCCACCGTGCCGTTCGTCATCTGCCTGGCGCTCATCATGGGCGGCCCCGCTCTTGGCGTCCCTACCATGCTGGCAACGCGTCTGTCGTTTATCATCACTGGTGCCTGGTGGCTCATCTTTACCCTGCCGCTCATTCGCACCTATAAGCAAAAGTACGGTCGCGAGCGCGGTCCCGAGGACACTATCGGCCACATCGTGGGCGGTGTGTTCTCCGAGGTCGGACGCACCATGCGCGAGATCGCCCACAACAAGACCGTGCTGGTCTACATGGTCGCGTTCTTCTTCTATATCGACGGCGTGCACACGGTCATTTCCATGGCCACCAGTTACGGATCGGCCTTGGGCATCGATTCGACGCAGCTGGTGCTGGCGCTGCTCGTTACGCAGTTCGTGGCCTTTCCGTCCGCCATCATCTACGGCAAGCTCGCCGGACGCGTGGGCACGCTCAACATGATTCTGGTGGCGGTCGCCGCCTACATGGGCATTGTGCTGTTCGCCGCGTTCTTCCTAAAGACCGCCTTCGAATTCTGGGTGCTTGCCATTATGGTCGGCCTGTTCCAGGGCGGCGTGCAGGCGCTCAGCCGTAGCTACTTTGGCCGCATTATCCCTAAGGAAAAATCCAACGAGTACTACGGCTTCTTTGACATCTTTGGTCGTTATGCAAGCGTCATGGGCACCTTCCTGGTGTCGGTCGTCACCTCGTTGACCGGCAACCCGTCACTGGGCGTCCTTTCCATTGGCGTGTTGCTGATCGTTGGCTTTATGCTGCTGGTCCGCCTGTCCCGCATGACTCGGGCGGCAGAGCATGCCGCATAGGAGCGAGCAGCTATTGTGCCTGTCCACGGTACTCTTTTGGGGTTATCCGCAATAAACATTGAGACTTGCGAGCAATGATTTGCCCAAGTGGGTATGATGGAATCAGCTAGGTCGCGGGGCGTCGCCTGTGTTTGGCGGCGTCCCGTTTTTGTGTTGCAGGGAGGGTAAGGCATGAACGCCACAGTCGTGATTCCAACGTATTGGGCGGGCGATGACGCTTGCGCAAACGCCCCTGGCACCTATGACCATTCGACACGACTCAACGCCGACAATCCCGAACTCGACCGCTGCCTGGCCTCGCTTGAGCAGGTGCGCGACATCCCGCGCATCATCCTTTTGGTGGTCTGTCCCGTTTCTGCCACAGCCGATGTGTCGCTGCGCGTGCACGAGATTGTCGACGCGCATCCCACGCTCAAGGTCACCGTTGTCACCAACACCCAGGCCTCGCATATCGCAGACCGGGTTGCTCAGATCGCGCCCAAGGGTTCGGGCGAGTGCGTGAGCCTGCGAGGCTACGGTGCCATCCGCAATATGGGGCTAGCCTGTGCCGCTGTGCTGGGGCATGACGCGGTTATCTTCTTGGATGACGATGAGACTGTCATCGACGCCGACTTTATGAAGCGCGCGACCTATGCGTTGGGGCAGCAGACGCGTCAGGGCTTGCCGATCTTGGTCAAGAGCGGTTATTTCTACGATCGCGACGGCTCGCCGCTGGCTCCCACGGACAAGGCGGGCATCTGCCATCGTTGGTGGACCAAGCGCATCGAGTTCAACCGTTGGATGAAAAAGGCGCTCTCGGGCACCCGCATCTCGCGTTCCAACTACGTGTGCGGCGGCCTGATGGCCCTGCACGCCCGCGCCTTTACGCGTGTGGCCTTTGACCCGTTTATCACCCGCGGCGAGGACTTGGATTACCTCTTTAACATGCGCATGTTTGGCTACGACGTGTGGTTCGATAACGAGTGGACCGTGCGCCATCTGCCTCCGGAGTCCGAAAAGCGCTCACCGCGCTTTATGCAGGATGTATACCGTTGGTACTACGAACGGGCCAAGTTGACATTCGCCGCGCATCAAAAGGAGCTCATTCCCGTTACGGCGGCATCGCTCATGCCCTACCCGGGCCCTTGGATTTCGCGCGAGCTCGACGACCGCGTGCGCAAGACCGCTATGGTCCGCAGCGTGTTTACCCGCGAGCATGAGGGCTACCTGCGCATTTGGCGCCATGGTATCGGCGAGGCAAAGGCCTATGCGCGCCAAAACGCTGCAAGCTACCTGCGTTTCCAGAGCTTTTGGCCCAAGATCATGGACGGGCTTTGGCGTGACGCACAACTGATCAGTATCCTGGAGGGGGCCGAATGATCGACCGCCGCGCCCAGCGCGATAGTTCAATATCAATCTTTCGCATCATTGCCGTTGCCTGCGCCATTTGCGTGCTGGTGTACTTTATTTTTGCCTTGGTGACCGGTATCGAGCCGATCGCCACGGTGATTGCCTGTGCGCTGCTGTGCATCTTTCTGTGCATCTTTATCTTTTTGACGCTCAATCCCGATTCGGTGCGCTCCCAGTACACCGAGGAGACGCTCTCGGTGGCCTCGGCCATGCTCGAGGACATTAAGGGCGGTCTGACGCAGGAGTCGGCGCGTTTGGTGTGCCGGCGCATTTTGCCCGAGACGCGCGCCATGACGGTGGCCATCACCGACGAGGGCAACGTGCTTGCCTGCGCGGGAGAGTTTGAGGAAAAACTACTGCCAGATTCTCCCATCCACACGCTTGCCACACGCTACGTTATCGAACATGGCATCGTGCAGTCGTTCAACCGTATGGTGGATGTCGTGGGCTCGGACGGCTCGCACAACCAAGTCCCCGCCGGCATTATCGCCCCCATCAAGGTGGGCGATCGTACCGTCGGCACGCTCAAGTTCTACTACAAGACCCCGCGCGCCGTCGACCGTACCCAGTACGCGCTTGCCTCGGGCTTTGCCGAGATCTTGTCCACGCAGCTCGCCATCCACGAGCTCGAGGTGCAAAAGGAACTCACGGCGCGCGCCGAGGTGCGTGCGCTGCAGGCGCAGATTAACCCGCACTTCCTGTTCAACACGCTGAACACCATTGCATCGTTTACACGCACCGACCCGCTGCGGGCCCGCGAATTGCTTCGTGAGTTCTCATCGTTCTATCGTGCCACGCTCGACAACTCGGGATCGCTTATTCCGGTCTCGCGCGAGGTTGCACAGACCAAGCGCTACCTTACCTTTGAGAAGGCCCGCTTTGGCGAGGACCGCGTGCTCGCGACGTTCGATGTGTCCGAGGACGTGGAAGATACGCTGGTGCCGGCGTTCGTGATCCAGCCGATTGTCGAGAACGCCGTACGTCATGGTATGGGCGATGACGACGCCCTGAGGATCGACGTGACCGTTCACCAAGACGGCGAGGATGCAATCTTGATTGCCGTGGCCGATAATGGCGTGGGCATGGATGAGGATACCGCCGCCAGACTGTTTGACGAGCGTTCTGCCCGTCCCGACGCCAGCTCTCCCCAGGGTGGCGGCGCCGGTGTGGCCATGCACAATATTTCGGAGCGCATCCATCGCTTTTATGGGCCGCACTCCTATACGCGTGTCGAATCGGCGCCGGGCAAGGGCACCAAAGTGCTCCTTCATCTTGATTTGTCAGAGAGCATCTTTGACATTCAAGAGTAAAATAAAAGGCTACGGGCTCAACGTCATGCGACGGATGCCCGGCGTAGTTAGTTGACGAAAGGTTTTATCCCTATGCTGCGTGCGATGATTGTGGATGATGAGGCGCCGGCTCGCTCGGAGCTTCGCTTCCTGCTCGAGCAAACGGGCAAGATCGGCACGATCACGGAGGCGTCGAGCGTCCGCTCCGCCATCGAGATGCTTATGGAAAGTCGCGTGGATGTCGTGTTTCTCGATATCTCGATGCCCGGTGCCTCGGGCCTGCAACTTGCCGAGGCGCTGCATAAGCTCAAAAATCCGCCGGCGATCGTGTTTGTGACTGCGTATAGTGACCATGCGGTCGAGGCATTCGACGTGGATGCCGTCGATTATCTGATGAAGCCGGTCGAGGAAGCTCGCTTGGATCGCGCGATTGAGAAGGTCATGCAACGCTCCAAGCCGGTTACGGACAGCAAGGTGACCATCGAGCGTATCCCGGTGGAAAAGGGCGGCCGCAAGGTGCTCATTCCCGTGGACGACATTCGCTTTATCATGGCCAAGGACGATTACTCCTGCATCTATACCGTCGATGATCGCTTTTTGTCGACGACCTCGCTGGCGCAGTTTGAGGCCAAGCTCTGCGACTTTGGCTTCTTCCGTGTTCACCGCCGCTATATCGTCAACTTGGCGTGCGTCACGGATGTGGAGACGGTGCCCTCGGGCGCCATCCAGCTGGGCATTACGGGCGTCGACGAACGCGTGCCGGTTTCGCGCCGCCGCGTCGTGCCGCTTAAGAAGGCCCTGAGTCTCTAGCACACTGGCCCCGCAGCCCTGTAGACCTATCGTCTGCGGAGGCGTGGGGCCTTTTTGTATGTATCTGCCGAATCGTTTTTTGCGGAAGGGATCCCATGAACAGTGCAAGCGCCAAGCGTATCGACATCATCTCGGACACCCACGGCTATTTATCGCCTGCGCTCCTGGATGAGCTTGAGGGCGCAGACCTGATTATCCACGCCGGCGACCTCACGTCAGAGATGGACTACGAGCACCTATGCACCATCGCCCCCGTGCGGGCCGTACTGGGCAACAACGATTACTACCGCGACTACGGCTCCGATGTAGACCGTCTTGCACTCTTTACCTACGAAGGCCTCAAATTCGCCGTAGCCCACTACCGCGAAGACCTTCCGGTGGGATCCGTAGACGTAGCCATCAACGGCCACACCCACGTAACCAAAGAAGCCCAAGTGGGCCGCTGCTTAGTCCTCAACCCGGGCAGCGCCAGCTACCCCAGAGGCACCCGAGGCCCCACCATGGCCAGAATGCTCGTCAAAGACGGCAAGATCATAAGCACCAAGTTTATTGACCTAGATTAACCGCAACAAAAACGGGGGATGCACAATGCATCCCCCGTTTTTCTTTGAGCCAAAGGCCGAGTTTCAACAAGATCCATCAGACCAACCCCGCCGAGGAGCACGCGGGCTAGCCGCGCGCGGCGCACGCCCGCAAAACTGGTTGAATAATGTGACGGCAGGGAGGGTCTCCGGGGCTGAGGGCGGGGGCTAAGTTTGTCGCGAGTTCCGCACGCAAAGGAAAGCACTTAATGTGCTTTCCGTCTTGCGCAGGACTGTAGAGCAGCAAACTTAACCCCCGCCCTCAGCCCCGGAGACCCTCCCGGATGGCCCCGAAAAATTTTTTCAAAAAAGTTGTTGCGCGCCGGACAGACTTCTGTGTATACTAATCCCCGCAGCGCACGCGAGCGGAAACAAACGCGAACGTCTGCCTGGGGAGTTAGCTCAGTTTGGTTAGAGCGCCGGCCTGTCACGTCGGAGGTCGCGGGTTCGAGCCCCGTACTTCCCGCCAACGCAATTAAAGCCACGTCTTCGGACGTGGCTTTTTGCGTTTGATGCACTTTGTTTCGATAGAACGATCGCCCCGGTACATCTTCGCCCAGAATCCCCGCGCCTTCGGGAACGCAAGTAAAATCTAATAAGTATATCTGTCTGAACAACAGCTTTGTTGCGCAACACCTGTTCTACGAGACAGGGGGTTAGGTTATACTAAATTGCACTGTGCGCCGCATCTGATGCATTTCGCTCCAAGCGCGGCACTCAGTGGATATCCGATTTACCATTTGGATGTCCTGGCGGTCATTTAGCGTCTCGACACAAGCTCGGCCCCGGAGCTCGTTCGAGCTGTTCGTATTCCTTGAAAGGGGAAAAATGGACATATCGAGGAAGACCGATTACGCCCTTCGTATGCTGGCGATGCTTGCTGAGGATCCGGAGCGTTTGCTTTCTGTTCGCACCGCTGCCGAAGAGGTCAATGTCCCGTATTCGTTTGCCCGTTCGATTCAGCATGGTTTGGTCCAGGCCGGTATTGTGGAGAGCCTGCGTGGCGTCCACGGTGGCATGCGTCTCAAGGTCAGTCCGGACGACGTCACTATCCGCCAGGTCGTCGAGGCTGTTCAGGGTCCTATGGTTATGAACGATTGCACCGCGCCCGATGGTGACTGTGCACGCATGGGCACGTGCTGCTATCATCCCCTGTGGGCCGGAGCCCAGGCGTTGATGCGCGACTACCTCGATTCCGTTTCGCTTGGCGACATCGTCGCTCACCGCCAGTTCCCGGCCGTCGATCCCAAGTTCGCCGACCGCGAAGCGTTTCCCGAGTACGCCACCTGCGCGTGCGCTTACCGGGAGGAATAGCGCCGCATAAGGAGCATAGCCATGATTCAGGACCCCTTTCGTTCGATGATTCGTTCGGAAGGGGTCCTGCGTTATCGCGACCTTCCGTGGCGCCGTACACGCGATCCGTACATCATTTGGCTTTCTGAGGTCATGTTGCAGCAAACACAGGTGCCGCGTGTGGAGGCGCGCATGCCGGTGTGGCTCAATCGTTTTCCGACCGTGCAGGCGCTTGCCCAGGCCGCGCCTTCCGATGTTTTGGACGCTTGGCAGGGGATGGGCTATAATCGCCGCGCCTTGGCGCTTCACAGGGCTGCACAGTGCGTTGTAGAGGACTGGGATGGGGAGTTTCCGCGCGAGACGCGTGACTTGGTCGCTCTGCCCGGCATTGGCCCGGCAACGGCGCAGGGCATCCGTTCGTTTGCATTCGATCTTCCGGGCGTGTATTTGGAGACCAATGTGCGCACGGTCTTTTTGCATCATTTCTTTCCCGATGTGTCGGCCGTTCCCGATCGCGAACTGGTGCCGCTGATCCAAGCTGCCTGTCCGGCGGCCCCCGGTGCGGCGGCGGACGAGATCGCGCCCTTTGCCGCGCCTCAAGACGATGCCGACACGCCGCGCGCGTGGTATTACGCATTGCTGGATTACGGCGCGTATCTTAAAAAGACACTGCCCAATCCGTCCAGGCGGTCGGCGGGCTATAGTCGTCAGTCCAAGTTTGAGGGCTCGCGCCGCCAAAAGCGCGCGCATATCGTGCGTATGTTGTTGGCAGCGCGCGATGGGCAGCCGGCGGGGATTACGCTTGCTGATGCCGTGGTGGGCGTTAACGAGATGGAAGCGGCAGCCGGTCGCGGGCCGGTCGAGTGCGACTTGATCGCGGGCATTCTAGCTGACCTGGAGCGCGAGGGCTTTTGCCGAGCCGAGGGCGATTGCTGGTTGAGTGTGTAGCCCGCTCAAATCTGAAGAACGGGATTGTAAGGTTTAAATTCGCGGCTTGAGGGCATCCTAAAAACAAGGTCGCTCAAAGCCTATGGGCGGCACGTGTTGAAGGGAAGTACACCTATGGATTTTGAGAACTCTCAGACCAAGAAGAACCTCGAGACTGCTTTTGCCGGTGAGTCCCAGGCACACACCAAGTATCGCTACTATGCCTCCAAGGCCAAAAAGGACGGCTACGTTCAGATCTCGAATATCTTTGCCGAGACGGCGGGCAACGAGTCCGAGCACGCCAAGCTGTGGTTTAAGTATCTGCACGACGGCGCCGTTCCGGGCACTCTGGACAACCTGCGTGACGCCGCCGCGGGCGAGAACTACGAGTGGACCACGATGTACGACGAGTTCGCCAAGACCGCCGAGGAGGAGGGCTTTGCCGAGATCGCCGAGAAGTTCCGTGGCGTCGCCGCCGTCGAGAAGGCCCACGAGGAGCGCTACAACAAACTCGTCGAGCGCATCGAGTCGGGCGAGGTGTTTGAGCGTGAGGGCGTGAAGGTGTGGAAGTGCCTGAACTGCGGGCACCTGCACGTTGGTGCCGAGGCGCCTGAGGTGTGCCCGGTGTGTAACCACCCGAAGGCGTACTTTGAGGAGCAGGTGGTGAACTACTAGCGCTTGGCGCTAGCGTGAGCTGGGCCGGGAGGGCCGGACTACCTTCCCTCCTCGCTCACGGGGGGGCCGGGGGGGGGTGTGGGGAGGTTGTGCCGCCCCCCCCGGCCCCGGTTGGGGGGGGCCGGGGGGCGTAAAGAAAACGGGAATAAAAATTT
>CALDEU010000063.1:0-19217 GCA_937942395.1 uncultured Collinsella sp.
GGGTATCGGGTTCCCACATTCATCCGCACATGTGCGGATGAATGTGGGAGGTGTTCGGATGAAGTTGATAATCAAGGCGATTCGGACGCCCCGCGTTCTCTTTTTATGCGCTCGCCGCAGGCGCCGTCTGCAAGTGTATAATTTCTGTCGTATGTAATTTGGACGCTTGTGCGTTCTGCCCATAACAAGAAAGGTCGCTATGCCTACCATTTCCACCGCCGACTTCAAGAACGGTCTCGGTCTCCGCATCAAGGACAAGGTCTACACCATCGTCGAGTTCCAACATGTCAAGCCGGGCAAGGGCGGCGCGTTTGTGCGCTACAAGACCCGCGACATCAAGAGCGGCCGCGTCGTCGAGAACACCTGCAACGCCGGCACCAAGTTCGAGAGCGTCATGCTCACCACCCGTGAGTTCCAGTACCTCTACAACGATGGCACCGACTACATCTTCATGGACAACGAGTCCTATGAGCAGGTTCCCGTTCCCGAGGACATGGTGGGCGAGAACTCCAAGTGGCTGCGCGAGAACGACGTCTGCCAGCTGCTCTTCGCCGACGATGAGCTCATGGGCGTGACCCCGCCGATGTTCATCGAGACCACTATCGTCCAGACCGACCCGGGCTTTAAGGGCGACACCGTCCAGGGTTCCACCAAGCCGGCCACGATCGACACCGGCGCTGTCATCCAGGTCCCCATGTACCTCAACGAGGGCGAGGTCATCAAGGTTGACACCCGCGACGGCAAGTTCGTCTCCCGCGTCTAGCAACCAACTCTTCTAGGAGGACTCATGCCCCAGGAAATCAAGATTGACGGCATCGGCATTTCGCCCGATGTTCTGACCGCCATCGTCTCGCGCGCCGTGTCCGATGTCGAGGGCATCGCCTCCGTTGGCGTCAAGGACCTTGCCACCAACCTTGTCTCCATGATGCTCTCGTCCAAGGCTCCGGCTTCTGAGCCGGCGGTCGAGGCCGAGGTCGTTGGCGACAAGCTCGCACTCACCGTGCGTGTCGTGGTGTTCTTTGGCTATCCGTTCAAGAAACTCGCCGAGGCCGTTCGCGCTGCCGTGGTCGCCGCCATCGATGCCCAGGTTGGCGTTGAGGTCGAGCGCGTTGACGTTTGCATCGACGGCCTCGTTTTCCCCAAGGAGTAACCTTTGAGCCTTAAGGTTTATCGCGGGCGTACGCTTGCCCGCAGTCAGGCGCTGCAGCTGCTGTTCCAGGCCGAGGCCACGGACAGCCCGCTCGAGCGCGTCCTCGAGGGTGATTTCCTGATCTCGAAGGGTCCCCTCGACCCCTATGCGCTGGACCTGTGCCGCGGTGCCTACGAGCATATCGACCGCATCGACTGCGCTCTGCGCTCCGTTGCCAAGAACTGGGATCTTATGCGCATGCCCGGTGCCGACCGCAATCTGCTGCGTATCGCCGTTTACGAGATGCGTTTCCTCACCGACGAGGAAGTCTCGGACGCCATCGTGATCAACGAGGCTGTCGAGCTTGCCAAGGCCTATGGCACCGACCAGTCCGCGTCGTTCGTCAACGGCGTGCTGGGCAAGATCGCTCGCAGCGAGGAGCTGCCGGGCGAGGACCTGTATCAGGAGCTGCTGGCCGAGGACCGTGCGCGCGAGGAGGCCCAGGCCGTCGAGGCTGCCGCCAAGGTTGCGGTTGCCCAGGCTGAGGCTGGTGTGCTGGCCGAGGATGCGGACGCTGCTGAGGCCGTCGAGGCCGACTCCGTCGAGGAGTAGCCATGCCAGAGGGTTCCGTCCGCAACTTTGATGAGATCTCGGACCGTCTGGATCAGATCATCGCTACCGTTCGCTCCAAGGATACGTCCTTGGAGCGTTCACTCGATTTGTTTGACGAAGCGATTGAGCTGGGCTCCCGCGCGGTCGATATGGTCGACAAGTTTGAGCTGACGCCGCGAGAGGCCGACAAGCTCGAGCAGGAATACGATGAGGATGCGGCAAACGAATCCCAGGATAGCTAGGCCGCATCTCCGGATACGAATGGTTGATGGCATTCATGAAACGCGTGCGTCTTGATGACGAACTGATTTCACAGGGCATCTGCGCCGATCGCGCGGATGCCCTTCGCACTCTTATGGCCGGCTTGGTCTCGAGTGGCGGCGAGCGCTTGACTTCGCCGGGCCTTAAGGTGACCCCGGGCCTGCCGCTGCACGTGAAGGGGCGCATTCCGTACGTTGGGCGCGGCGGTCTTAAGCTCGAGGGTGCGCTTGACGCGTTCGGGATTGATCCGACGGACCTTGCTTGCCTCGATGTGGGCTGCTCCACGGGTGGCTTCACCGATTGCCTGCTCAAGCGTGGTGCCGCGACCGTTGTCTCGGTCGACGTGGGCCGTGCCCAGTTCGACTGGTCGCTGCGCCAAGACGATCGTGTGACGCTCCACGAGCGCACGAATGTGACGCAGTTGCCCGAGCTCGGCTACGGCGGTGCTATCGATCTGGCCGTGTGCGATGTCTCGTTTACCAGCATCGCGAACATTATCGATGCGGTGCTGGCGTGCCTGGCGCCTACGGGTGCATTCTGCACGCTCGTAAAGCCGCAGTTCGAGGCTCCGGCGGCGCTGGTGGGCGAGGGCGGCATTGTGACCGATCCCGCCGTGCGCCGCGATACACTCGTTTCGGCAGTTGAACTCTTTGCCTCCAAGGGGCTGTTCCCGGTCGATGTGTGCGTGTCGCCCATTCATGGTGCCAAGGGAAACGTTGAGTTTTTCCTGTACGGCACGAGATTTGCCCCCGGTGAACGTGCCGACGATGAGCTGCAATCCCAGGTATCGGTTTTGAGCGAGAAAGCTGCAACGCTATGAAGGTCTTTCTGGTTCCCAATTACTACAAGCAAGAGGCGGTCGAGAGCGGCCTGATGCTCGAGCTTTGGCTGACGCGCCAGGGCTATGAGGTCGCATGGGCTGCCGACCAGCGATCGAAGATTCAAAGTACGCCTGATATTGACGGCTCCGATCTGGTCATTACGCTCGGCGGCGACGGCACGCTGCTGCGTGCTGCCCGCATCCTCAACCATCGCGAGATTCCTATCCTCGGTCTTTCCTATGGTCACCTGGGCTTTTTAACTGCTGCGAGCCCCGAGGAGCGCGACATTCTTAAGGTCGTGAGCGACGCCCTTTCCGGCGAGCTGCACGTGAGCCGTCGCGCCACCATCGCTGCGGATATCGTGTCCGTGCGCGAAGACGATACGAAGGATGTCGTGCGCACCTTCGCCCTCAACGACATGGCGCTTACCCGCGGTCCGCTGTCCGATATGGTCGAGTTCGACATCACGGTGTCGGGCCACCATATCGATCGACTGCGTGGCGACGGCGTGGTCGTGTCCACGGCGACTGGTTCTACGGGTTACGCACTCAGTGCCGGGGGCCCCATCGTGAGTCCCGACTATACGGGCATGGTCTGCGTACCCATTGCGCCGCACACCATTCAGGCCCGTGCCTTCTTGACTTCGCCGAGTGATGTCGTCGAAATCTTTATGTCCGATGATCGCCCGAGCGTTCCGGCGATTGCTATCGATGGACAGTTTATTACCTGCGATGGCACCGTTGAGAGCGTGGCTGTGCGCCGCGGTCCCGGAGATGTGCTGCTGCTCGATTACGGCCCCGAGAGCTTCTATAACTCGGTGAGCCGCGTATTCTACGGAGTCCGTCATGATCGATGAGCTGCAGGTTTCTAACATTGCACTCATTCGCGAGGCGGCGCTGGTGCCGAGTGCCGGCCTGACTGTCCTGACCGGCGAGACCGGTGCCGGTAAGACCGCGCTGCTCTCGGCCCTCAAACTTATTTTGGGCGAGCGCGCGGATTCGTCGACGGTGCGCGAGGGCGAGGCGATCGCGAGCGTCGAGGCACGACTCTTCGACGGGCCGCACGACACGGAAGGGTTCACCGTACAGCGCAGCCTTTCCGCCGAGGGCCGCAGCCGCGTAAAAATTGACGGTCGCATCGCCAGCGTGCGTGAACTTTCGGAGCGCGTCGGCGTGATGATGGATCTTTGCGGCCAGCACGAGCACCAGCGCCTGCTCGATCCGGCGCATCATGTTGCCATGGTTGATGCCTGGGCAGGGCGCCCGGCACTTGAGGCGCTCGAGCACTATCGTGCTTGCTTTAAAGCCTCACGCGCGGCTGCCAAGGAGGTCCGTCGCGTCGAGGAAGTCTCGCGTGCGCAGGGGAGTCGCGTCGAGGAGGCGCGCTTCGCCCTGGAGCGCATTGCCGAGGTCGACCCCAGGCCGGGTGAGTATGAGGAACTTGAGCAACTGCTGCCGCGCTCCGAACATGCCGAGGTACTGGTTGCCACGGCTAACGATGCCCATGCATCGCTTGCCTCTGAAGGGGGAGCGCTTGATGCCGTGAACAGCGCCGTGGCAGAGCTTTCCCGAATGGCTACCGTCGATCGCAAACTGGGCGACATTGCCGATGCGCTTTCGGATGCCTGCATCTCCCTTGAGGATTGCGCGAACGAGCTTCGTGCCTATCGTGATGGCGTCGCCTTCGACCCGCGCGAGCTCGCTCGCATGCGTGAGCGGTATTCCGACCTCAAGGGCCTGTTGCGTCAGTGGGGTCCGACCATGGACGATGTCTTTGCCATGCGCGACCGCTCACAAGAGCTGCTTTCGCTGGTCGATGATGGCGATGAACAGATCAAAAAGGCGCGTGAGGCACTCGGGAGCGCCGAGCGCGAGCTGTTCGCTGCTGCCAGGGCACTTAAGCGCGCTCGCAATACGGCGGCCCCGCGCTTCTGCCACGAGGTGGGCCGCCAGATGGCTCGCCTGGAGATGGGTAGTGCCGAGCTCGTCTGGGAGTCGCGTGATCTTCCCCGTGCTGAGTGGACGCCCGTTGGTCCTTCGAGCTACGAGCTGCTATACCGCAGCGGTGCCGGCTTGACGCCGCGTCCCCTGCGTCGAATTGCGTCGGGCGGCGAGCTCAGCCGCGTCATGCTGGCAAGTAAGGTTGTCCTCGGTAACGCGGACGGTGTCGATACGCTGGTGTTTGACGAGGTCGATGCTGGTGTCGGTGGCTCCACGGCGCGTGCCCTCGCGAGTGTGCTGGCAGATCTCGCTGCTACGCATCAGGTGATTGTCGTAACCCACTTGGCGCAGGTCGCCGTCATGGCTGACAAGCATTATGTTGTCAGCAAGGAACCGGGCGATGTTCCCCAGACGCATTTGGACGAGGTAACCGGCGAAGCGCGTACCGCCGAGATCGCCCGCATGTTGAGCGGCGATCAATCGGAGGCGAGCCTGGCGCACGCCAAGCAGATGCTCGAAGAAGCTCGAGGTTAGGTCGTATCAGTGGTGTTGGTGGGACAAAATAGACTGAAGTTTTTGTCCCACTACGCGTTTTACTCAACGACCTTATCTGGCTGGATGAGCTCCTCGTAGTAGCTGATATGCTCGCGAGCGTCTTCAATCTCGGGCAGCAGGAAGTTGTAGATGACTTCGATGATCATCGTGGCGCTGATCTTAGAGAACGCAAAGTCGCCCGTCGTCAGCAGCGCTTCGTGGTTGACGGTATTAAAGGTGTAGTCTGCCAGACGAGCGAGCGGGGATTTGCTGTCGCTGCTGATGACGACTACGGTTGCGCCGCAGTTGCGAGCCGCTTTTGCCATGCGATTCAGTCGGCGCGATTTGCCGGAGTTTGAGATGAGCACGATGACGTCACCTGGGCGCAACGTGAGCGCAAAGCCGATTGATGTCTCGCTAATGGTGCTCGCCATGCAGCGCAGGCCCAGCTGCGAAAACTTAAACGTCGCATCGAGCGCGACCGCGTTCGTATTGCCCACAGCTGCAAACTCAATAACCCCTGCATGCTTAAAGGCATGCACAACAGCCGCCAGCGTATCGTGGTCGATTCCGTCGATGGTCGCATTAAGCTCGCTTACCTTGGCAGCCAGGATGTTCTTGAGGCTCTGCTCCATATTGTCGAGCGAGACCTCGTCGGTCAGGCCCTCGTTGCGCTGGCTTTCCAAATCCCTCGCCAACGAAAACTGAAAGCTGCGGAAGCTACCAAAGCCCAGTTTGCGGCAGAAGCGCGAAACGGTCGCTTCGGACGTGGCGGCGGCGCGCGAGAGCTGAGCCGCCGTGAGGCGTGGCGCCTCGGACTGGTGCTCCAATATATAGTCGACAATGCGCTGCTCGGACTCGCTGTATCCCTGATGGGTACTAATGAGGGAAAGTGCGCTCTTGCTACTATCGGTCATGGATGGCTCCTGGTTGGCATGAAAATCGGACTCGTTTTGTAATGCCATAGTATAGGGGGATTTTCAATTACAAGATACACCTTGCCGTTTCAAGTGTTGATGGTAAACTTTCACCTACCGTTTACGGTTATGAAAGAACCTTTCACCGGAGAATTGCACCTTGTCTCTTCTCACGCGGACGGTAGGTTGGTATCTTTCAGTTGTGGAAAAACGCGCATCGAAGCGCGTGTAGGGGAGCGCCCGCGGGCGCTGTACTCAAGAAGGAGGGACACATGGCTAAGTTTGACATCATCGCCGCGACCGGTTGCCCGACCGGCATTGCGCACACCTTCATGGCGAAGGAGGCGCTGGAGAAGGCAGCTGCCGAGCGCGGTCTGACCATTAAGGTTGAGACTCATGGCCAGGTCGGTGTCGAGAACGAGCTCACCAAGAGTGAGATCGCTGGTGCCAAGGCCGTCGTCGTCGCAGCCGACAAGGATGTCCAGGCTGAGCGTTTCGCCGGCAAGCCCATGGTTTCCGTTGGTGTTTCCAAGGCCCTGTCCGTTGAGGCCGCCGGTAAGCTGATTGACCGCGCGCTCGCCGCCAAGGGCGACAGCACGGTAGCAGCTGCTGCCGATATCGAGGATGAGGTCGAGGAGAAGGAGTCCATCGGCCACATCATCTACAAGCACCTCATGAACGGCGTCAGCCACATGCTGGTCTTCGTCGTTGCTGGTGGTGTTCTGACCGCTGTCTCGTTCCTGTGGGGCATTACGTCCTTCGATTCGACGGCGTCTGACTACAACAGCTTTGCTGCGATGCTCAAGATTATCGGCGGCATCGCCATGAACCTCATGGTTCCGGTACTTTCCGCCTACATCGCCGAATCCATCGGCAAGCGCCCGGCGCTCGTCCCCGGCTTTGTTGCCGGTATGATCGCCATCCAGGGCCTGCCTGTTAACGCCGAGACCGGCATGATCGATGCCGGTGGCGCCGGCGTGGGCTTCGGCTTCCTGGGCGGCATCGTTGGCGGCTTCCTCGCCGGCTATGTCTTCCTGCTGCTCGAGAAGGTCTTTGCCGGCCTGCCCAAGAACCTGGACGGCCTCAAGGCTATCTTCCTGTACCCGCTGTTCTCGACGGCTATCGTCGGCCTGGTCATGCTCGGCATTTCCGGCCCCATGGCTGCCATCAACACCGCCATGATGGACTTCCTCAAGGGCCTGTCCGCCTCTGGCGCTGTTGTCTTGGGTCTTGCCATCGGCTGCATGTGCGCCTTTGATATGGGTGGCCCGGTTAACAAGGCTGCTTACGTCACCGGTACCGCTATGCTCACCGAGGCTCTGGCCGCCGGTGTTGGCACCGATACCTACAACTTCGGCACCAACTTCATGGCTGCCGTCTCTGCCGCCTGCATCGTTCCGCCGCTGATCACCACCTTCGCCGTCGTTGTCGGCAAGAAGTATTTCAGCCAGGAGGATCACGACGCCGGTGTCGTCAACCTCATCCTTGGTTGCACCCACATCACCGAGGGCGCCATTCCGTTCATGACCAAGAACATCTGGCCCGTCATGCCCATCATGATGCTCGGTTCCTCTATCGCTTCGATCCTGACCATTATGTTCAACGTTCACGATCCGGCGCCTCACGGTGGCTTCCTGGTCCTGCCCGTTGTCGAGAACGGTCCGCTTTGGGTCCTCGCGATCCTCATCGGCGCTGTTGTCGGTGGCATCCTGTTCGTGGCCTTCAAGAAGTACGACTTCGAGAAGAACCAGAAGGCCGCTCCTGCAACCAAGCCCGTTGAGGCCCCCAAGGCCGCTGCCGTCGAGGCCCCCAAGGCCGAGGCTGCCGACTTCGTGAAGGTCGAGAATGTCTTTGTCGCCGAGGACTTCGCTTCTCGTGACGAGGCTCTGAGCTTCGTTTCCAACCAGGCCGTCAAGGCCGGTATCGCCAGCGACGCCGACGCCGTGATGAACGCCTTCCTGGCCCGCGAGGCCGAGGGCACCACGGGCATGATGGAGGGCTTCGCCATCCCGCATGCCAAGTCCGACGCCATTACCGAGGCTGCCGTCATCGTCGTCAAGGACGAGTCCGGCGTGACCGGTTGGGACACCATGGACGGCGCTCCCGTCAACGTGGCTATCGCCCTGCTCATCCCCGGTGCCCAGGCCGGCACTACGCACCTCAAGATCCTGTCCAAGGTCGCCGAGGCGCTCATGGACGAGGACTTCCGTGCCACCGTCAAGGGTTCCACCGACGCCGCCGAGATCGCCAAGACGATCAACGCCCGCCTGGTCTAATCCCCCAGCCCGCGAATAACATCGCCCCCTGTATATAAGGCGGAGTCCCTCCCCAGGGCCTCCGCCTTTTTTCTATCCCTCCCATAAGTTGCGGTGAAATAGGGACTGTTTAAACGATTCAACCCCAAATTCAGTCCCTATTTCACCGCAACTTACAAAAGGGCATAGAGGGGGCTACCTATCGAGTCTTTGTCGCGAACAGATCATTAGCCAGAATTCCGTTCGCACGATATTGCTCTGGACCGACCGAGTTTCTGCAGCTTGCTCGCCCACAGGGGGCCGGGCGCGGCCAGTGAGATTTATCGCGAGTTCCGCACGAGCCGAAGAGCACTTAATGTGCTCTTCGTGCGAGCAGGACTGTAGAGCAGGAAATCTCACTGGCCGCGCCCGGCCCCCTGTGGGCGAGCAAGCGGACGACAAACACATCTGTCCAACAATTCGTCCGAAACATAATGAAAAACCGTTTGATGTGAGTTAATATAAACAACGTCGTGAATCTGACTCCTGCCACATGCATGACAGGGGTTAAACACAAAAAGGAGTCAATTATGGTTTCTGAGAAGGCTACCCTCGTTAATCCTCAGGGTCTGCACATGCGTCCGGCTGGTCTGTTCGCCTCCACCATGGGCAAGTACGCCTGTGACGTGACGGTCGTCACCCCCGAGAAGGAGGTCAACGGCAAGTCCCCGATGGCCCTTATGGCTGCTGGTATCCCCTGCGGCACCGAGGTCGAGGTCAAGTGCGACGGCGCTGACGAGGCCGAGGCTCTGGCTGCTGCCATCGAGCTCATCAAGAGCGGTCTTGGCGAGTAGAACTCAAACGGGTCGCATGTTGAACAACTAAGTTCATATTTGGGGGCGCAGTGACCTGTTGTAAGGTAGCTGCGCTCTTTTGTCATGGATATGGCAAAACGCTTTATCACATGACACGGAGAGAGGAATGGGAATGTATCAGGGAGTCAACGCTTCCGAGGGCATCGGTATCGGCACCGTCATGGTCGCCGTCGATCCCGACTTGACGTTTGAGCCGCACGAGGTTGCTGATTCGGCAGCAGAGAAGGAGCGCTATCAGTCCGCTCTTTCGGTCTTCTGTGAGAAGACCCAGGCTCAGGCCGACCACATGAAGGAGACGGTGGGCGAGGCCGAGGCCGAGATCATGAGCGGACACATTGTCCTGGCTCAGGACCCGGGCATGACTGACGCCATCAACGCCGCCATTGACGGCGGTACCTGCGCCGAGCAGGCGCTCATGGACACCTCGACCATGTTCGAGAACATGTTCCTGTCCATGGACGACGAGATGTTCCGTCTGCGCGCGGCCGACATCGCCGACATCCGCACCGGTATTCTGGCCGAGCTGCTGGGCAAGGAGGTCGTCGACCTCTCCGTCCTGCCTGAGAACACCGTCGTTGTCGTGCACGACCTCACGCCGTCCATGACCGCCACGATCGATAAGGCCCACGTTGCCGGTATCGTCACCGAGACCGGTGGCCGCACGTCGCACTCCGCGATTATTGCGCGCGCCCTCGAGATCCCGGCTGTCCTTTCGGTTTCCAATAGCTGCACCGCGCTGCGCAACGGTATGACCGTTGTCGTCGACGGTGGCAAGGGTATCGTTGAGGCCGATCCCGACGAGGAGACGCTCGCTGCCTACACCGCCAAGGCCGAGGCCTTCGCTGCCGAGAAGGCAGCCCTCGAGGCCTTCCGTGGCAAGCCGTCCGTGACTGCCGATGGCATCAAGAAGATCATCGCCTGCAACATCGGTAACCCCGATGACGTGCCCAACGCGCTCGATCACGACGCCGAGGCCATCGGTCTGTTCCGCTCCGAGTTCCTGTTCATGGACTCTGCTGAGCTTCCTTCCGAGGAGGAGCAGTTCAACGCCTACCGTAAGGTCGCCAGCGCGCTCAAGGGTGCTCCGGTCATCATCCGCACGCTCGATGTGGGTGGCGACAAGGAGATTCCGTATCTGCACATGGTCAAGGAAGATAACCCCTTCATGGGCTTCCGCGCCGTGCGTTACTGCCTGGCCAATCCCGACCAGTACAAGGTCCAGCTCCGCGCTCTGCTGCGCGCTAGCGCCTTCGGTGATGTCAAGATCATGATCCCGCTCGTCACCTGCGTCGAGGAGGTCTTGGCTGTCAAGGAGCTCGTCGAGCAGTGCAAGGCCGAGCTGACCGAAGAGGGTCGCAAGTTCAACGAGAACATTGAGGTCGGCATCATGGTCGAGACGCCTGCTGCCTCGCTGCTCGCTGACCGTCTGGCCGAGGTCGCCGACTTCTTCTCCATCGGCACCAACGACCTGATCGGCTACACCATGTGCGCCGACCGTGGTAACGACACCATCTCCAACCTGTACCAGGTGTACTATCCCGCCGTGCTCCGCTCGCTCAAGAACATCATCGAGAGCGGCGTGAAGGCCGGCATCATGGTCGGTATGTGCGGCGAGGCCGCTGCCGATCCGCTGCTCGAGCCGCTGCTGATCAGCTGGGGCCTGGAGGAGTTCTCGATGAGCGCTCCGTCGATCCTGCGCGCCCGCAAGACCATCAGCCAGTGGACCAAGGCCGAGTGCGACGAGCTCGCCGAGAAGGCGCTCGCCTGCAACACCGCCGCCGAGGTCAAGGCACTGCTCGAGTCCGCAGCTCGCTAATTTGGTATCAGAGGTAACCGCGTGGTTGGAATGGGCCGGCCACGCGGCCCTCACATATACAGGGGGTACTGTAAATGTTCTACACGCTAACCGCTAACCCGGCTGTCGACATGACGGTTTCGAGCTCTCCGCTCGAGCCCGACGAGAACGTCCGCACCGGCTCGGCCAGCTACACGGCTAACGGCAAGGGCCTCGACGTGTCCTTCGCCTTTAAGAAGATGGGCGTCGACACCGTCGCGCTCGGCTTCTTCGCTGGCTTCACGGGCAAGTTCATCGTCGAGGAGGTCATGAACCTGGGTTGCCTCTGCCGCCCGGTCTGGACCGACGGTATCACGCGCATTAACACCTACGTCAACGATGGCCAGCACGAGTACGGCATCCTGAACCCGGGTGCTCCGATCACGCCGCAGCACCAGGAGGAGCTCTACAATATCCTGGACACCGCGGGCGATCTTGAGTGCCTGATCGTTTCCGGCTCCGTGCCTCCCAAAGCTACGCCCGACTTCCTGGCTCAGGTCATGGAGCACGCTCAGGCTCGTGGCGCCGATGTCGTCTTGGACCTGTCCTCCGACAAGCTCAAGGAGCTCGCTCACAAGAAGCCGCTGCTCATCAAGCCGAACCATCACGAGATGAAGGCCATCTTCGGCGTGCCGGTCGACACCGACGACGAGGTCCGCGTTGCCATGAAGATGGCTCACGACGCCGGCGTTCAGAACGTGCTGCTCACCCGTGGTAGCCGCGGCGACGCTTACTTCTCCAACGGCGAGGACATCTGGTACGCCAAGCGTGAGTTCAACATTAAGCTGGTCTCTTCCGTCTGCGCCGGCGACTGCACCCTCGCTGCGTTCCTGCACAAGTGGTACAGGGATCGCGACAACGTCGAGGAGGCCATGAAGCTCGCTATGGCCACCGGCGCCAACGTTGCCGAGTCCGTCGGCATTGGCGACTTTGGTCACGTCGATGAGTACAGCAAGCGCGTTGCCGTCCGCAAGCTCGATCGTCAGTAATCGAATCGCGACATATTCGTGCGCATGCGGCGCCCCGGTTTCGGTCGGGGCGCCTTTTTTGTTCCGCCATGGGGGAGAGGTGTCCTGCCGTACTTCATCGCTTCCACACCGTTCACCGAGTTGTCCTAGCCTTTTACCGATGCGTGGAATATACTTTCATTAACACGTTGTTTCGTGAAAGGAACATCCATGATTTACACGCTCACTGCAAATCCCGCCATTGACTACAACATCGCCTGCGACGGCCTTACTGCCAATACCGTCACGCGTACCCGCAATGCCGTCTACACGCCCAACGGCAAGGGCCTCAACGTCTCGTTTACGCTTGACCACTATGGTGTCGACACCACGATCCTGGGTTTCTTCGCCGGCTTCTCGGGTGAGTTCATCGTCAAGGGCGCCGAGGCCCTGGGCGTGCCCGTCAAGCCCGTGTGGACCGACGGTATTACGCGCGTCAATGTGTTCCTCAACGCCGGTCCCGACACCGAGTACAACATGGTCAATGCCGGTGCCGCCATCAATGAGGCCAACGAGCAGGAGATGTTTGAACTTATCGATTCGCTCGATGACATGACCTGCCTGGTCATCAGCGGCTCGCTGCCTCCCAACACTTCCGAGGGCTTCTTGGCCGAGGTCCTGCGCCGTGTCAAGGCCAAGGGGGCCGAGTTCGTCCTCGACATCTCGAGCCATCAGCTGGCAGACCTCATTGCTCTGGAGCCACTGCTGATCAAGCCCAATGACGACGAGCTGCTTGACATCTTTGGCATCAAGGTGAGCGGTGGCGACGACGAGTCCGTCAAGGGCGCTATGGCCGAGCTGCACGCCAAGGGCGCCAAGAACGTGCTGCTGACCCTTGGTGGCGCCGGTGCGTACTTCTCCAACGGCGAGCATATCTGGTTTGCCAACCGCACCTTCGACGTCAAGCTGCTGTCGACGGTGTGCGCCGGCGATTCCTCGCTCGCTGCCTTCCTGTCCGTGTGGCACGACGCCCCCGAGCGCGTCGGGGACGCCCTGCGCCTTTCGATGGCCACTGGCGCCAACGTGGTCGAGTGCCCCGGTCTGGGTGATTTTGCCAAGGTGGACGAATATAAGAAGCACATCGAGGTTCGCCAGGTCTGCTAGTTCCGGCACCTTGTCTGAATAGTTTGATTATTTCGCATCCGTCTTAGACTAGGACGGATGCGTTTTTGTTTATCGGACTTGCGTGTGCAGTGGAGGCTGTTTCT
Source organism: uncultured Collinsella sp. (assembly GCA_937942395.1). Lineage (GTDB taxonomy): Bacteria > Actinomycetota > Coriobacteriia > Coriobacteriales > Coriobacteriaceae > Collinsella. The sequence continues at coordinate 13,373 of CALDEU010000063.1, forward strand.
TGCTAGACTTCTTGCAGACGCAATCGATAGCCAATTTGATAGTCGCAGGAGGCCATAGGCATGTGCAATGTTTCGCTCAACGGTACTCAACCGTCCGATGCGTCCCTGTGCGTCCTGCGCGCGCTTGAGGCGGCTGGTCTTGAGGCTTGGTACGTGGGCGGTTGGGTGCGCGACGCCCTGATGGGGTACCCCAGCCACGATGTTGATATGTGCTGTAGCGGCCTGTGGCAGGAGTCCAAAGCGGCGCTCGAGGCCGCCGGCATCGCGGTTGTGGAGTCGGGCATTAAATTTGGCGGAATCACGGCTATTTCCGATGGCGAGCGTATCGAGGTCACCACGTACCGTCTGGATGGCTTTTACACCGATGGTCGCCATCCCCAGAGTGTGGAGCGTGCCGCCTCGCTCGAGGACGATCTGGCGCGCCGCGACTTTACCGTCAATGCCATGGCCTGGCATCCCGAGCGCGGGCTTGTCGACCGCTACGACGGCCAGGGTGACTTGGAGCGCAAGCTGATTCGCGCTGTCGGCGATCCCAAGCGTCGCTTTAACGAGGACGCCCTGCGCATGCTGCGTGCGGTGCGCTTTGCCTGCCGTCTGGACTTTATGATTGAGCCCGAGACCAAGCGTGCGCTTGCCGAGTGCGCGCCGCTGCTCGATGCCGTGGCGCGTGAGCGTGTGGGTATTGAGCTCGAGGGCATTCTTTCGACCGGTCACGGGGGAGACGCCATGTTGCGCTACCCTGAGCTCATCTGCGCCGCTGTGCCCGAGTTGGCAGCGGGTCGCGGGTTTGATCAGCGAAGTGTCTATCATGCGTTTAACGTCTACGAGCATATCGCCCGTGTGCTGACGGTGGCAGGGGAGCTGGCGCTGTGCGACGGCGTCGCGCCATCGTCGAGCCTTATGTGGGCGGCGTTTTTGCACGATGTCTCCAAGCCCGAGTGCTTTACGGTCGATCACGCCGGCAGCGGACACTTCTACGGTCATCCCGAGCTCGGCGCCAAGAAAGCGCGCGTCATTATGGATCGCCTGGCACTCTCGCACGACCTGGTGCGCGACGTTTGCCTGCTCATCAAATATCACGATAAGCCGCTGCGCCCCGAGCGCTCCTGCCTGCTCAATATGATGCGCGCGCTTTCGGGTGAGGGCGTCGACACGGCCCGCCTGATTGACGAGCTCATGGACCTCAAGCGTGCTGACACGCTTGGCAAGGCCCCATCGTGCTTCTATTACGTTGAGACGATTGAGGAGATGCGCGCGATGGCGCACGAGCTGCTGAGGGCGGGGGAGCCCTATACGCTCAAGATGCTCGCCATCAACGGCGGCGACCTGATCCGTGCTGGAGTCAAGCCCGGGCCGGAACTGGGGCAGCTTCTCAACTCCGCCCTCGACGCCGTGATCGAAGACAACATTCCCAACGATCGCGAAGCTCTTTTGGTCCATCTCAACTTGAATTAGCTACCTAGTTTACCTGCGTGTTCCATAACCTGCCGACAATTTTTCGGTAATTTGGAATTTCTTCTTGCGCTGACGTTTTTTGTCCCGTAATATATTACCTCGCAGCACGGCAGTGCAGATGTCATGTGGCCCGTTCGTCTAGCGGTTTAGGACGCCGCCCTCTCAAGGCGGAGATCACCAGTTCGAATCTGGTACGGGCTACCACTTCTTTTCTGCTGAGGCTTATGGCCCGTTCGTCTAGCGGTTTAGGACGCCGCCCTCTCAAGGCGGAGATCACCAGTTCGAATCTGGTACGGGCTACCACGCATCTGATACCCGGACTTCCTATGGAAGGCCGGGTTTTTTATTTTTAAACAACCGTCTGCAATTCCCGTTTGAACCAGAGCTTTGCGTTCTGCCTATGGCCCTTACGGGTACAATATCCAAGATATTTTGACTGTTAGAAGGAGTCTCATGACGGAGTCCTCTCAGCATACGTCTAAGCCCCAGGTCGAGGTTGAGGCCTCGGGCGGAGATGACAATAAGAGCGCACGCCGCGGCGCCATCTTTATCGGCGTCGTGCTGGTAGGTTATATCGTCTATCTGGTGGTAACCGGGCAGATGGGGCAGTTCTGGGCCGCTATGTCGAGCGTCCAGGCGTCATGGCTCGTTGTCGCGTGTCTTTGCATGTTCATGTACCTGTTCTTTGGCATTGTGGCCTATGCGATCGCCGTCTGGCTCGATCCCAATTCGCCCGTCGGCATCCGCGACCTGATCTCGGTCGAGGCGAGTGGCATCTTCTTTGGCAACCTGACGCCCATGATGATGGGCTCCACCCCGGCTCAGATCTATCGCCTGACCAAGGCCGGCCAAAACGTGGGCGAGGCCGGCGCCACGCAGTTCACGCGCTTTATCGTGTATCAGTTTGGCCTCGTTGCCTGGGGCGCTATCCTACTGCTTGCTCGCATGCCTTTTTTTGCCGAGCGCTATGGCGACATGACGCTGCTGTGTGTCTTTAGCTTTGGTGGGCACTGCTGCATCTTGCTTGGCATCTTCGCCGTCGCGCTCATGCCTAAGACCGTCACGCGCGTCGCCCATTGCATCATCAATTGGCTCGAGCGCATTGGTGTCTCGGCCACTAAGATCGAGGGTTGGCGCACGTTTGTCGATGGCGAGATCTACTCGTTCTCTGAGAAGTTCAAGCTTTCGGCTGGCCACTTTTCGTCCATGCTGCTCACGGTGGTCATCACCATGCTGCAGCTCGCGTTTTTCTACCTCGTGCCGTATTTCCTGATGCTTGCCTTTGGCCACCATGAGGTCGACTTTTTCTCGGTCATGGCCGCGAGCGCCTTTGTCCAGCTGTTGAGCTCTGCGGTCCCCCTGCCCGGTGGAACTGGTGGCGCTGAGGGCGGCTTTGCATTGTTCTTGGGTCATTTCTTTGGGTCGGCTTCGACCGCCGGCTATCTGCTGTGGCGTCTCATTACGTTTATTGCGCCGACCATTTTGGCTGCGCCCCTGTTGGGACTTAAGAGCGCCCACAACGAGAGCATCCATGCGCGCTGGGATCGCGTGATGCGCAAGCTCGGCCGCACGCCTCAGACGCCCTCTGCGCCCACTAAGCCGCACCCCACTAATGCTGTTACCGTTGATCCCAAGAAGCACGCTCAGAAGGCTTCTGGGACCGCTAAGCCGGCTCATAAGGCCTATGTGCGCCAGACAGGCGATGGTATTCGCGTATCTCCGTCGGCACTCAATAAGAAGAAGCACCCTAAGTCGCAGTAGGGCAGTCGTGCGTTCTTCATGATGCGGGGCATATTTGTACTGTATGGGGGATAATCCTCTTACGTAGATTATCTCTCATCTGTTGATGAATGCTCGCATATCGAAGGGACATGCCCATGGCAACCAGCAAACCGCGTCTTGACCGCCGCATCGTTCGCAGCCGCAATGCCATCCTTTCCGCTTTCGAGCGCCTGCTCATGGAAAAGCCGCTGGCAGACATTACGGTGAGTGCCATCGCGCGCGAGGCCAATGTCGACCGCAAGACCTTTTACGTTCACTTTGGCACGGTTGACGGCCTGCTCGATGCCATTGCCGTCGATGTGGTGGAGATGATTGTCGACTCGGTCGAGAAAACGCTTGCTTCCATGGACGGCGACACCAACGAGCGCGCCCTGGGCGCGGCGGCGACCTTCTTTAAAACCGTTAACGAGGCACTGTGCAACAACTTGGTGCTCAATCGTCAGCTGATCGAGAACATTCCGCTCGATGATTTTATGGCTCGTCTTCGTGCGCCGCTCGAGCACGAGATTGCCGAACGCGATCTGCTGCCCCAAGGTCTCAAGGACGAGATGTTCGACTACTATCTGGCGTTTTTGCTGTCGGGTATTATCGGTATCTATCGCACGTGGGCGCTGTCTGACGGTTCGGTTCCTATCGAGCGCGTCTCTGGGGTCGCCAACGATCTGACTCTCAACGGTCTGTCGAGTCTGGAATCTCGCTTCGAATAGCATCGATAATTCAACAACTTATAGAAGTTGCGGTGGAATAGGGATTGTTTTGGTTATTGGAAGGCCGTTCTGGTCCCTATTTCACCGCAACTTAGTAAAACTGTTTTGATGGTAAGGCGGAGCAGCCTCGAAGATGAGCCTCGAGACTGCTCCGCTTCATTTCTGAGCGTTTGTCGTGTAGGGCAGCATTAATCGCCGTTTTTGAGTATGCGGCCCTGTTTTTCGAACTTGTGCATGTCGCTATCGGCCATGCCCTGCGACTTGTCCTCGTGACGCTTGGCGTATAACGGATCGTCGGAGTCGTTCCAGATGCGGTCGGCGACAGGTGACCATGCCTCGGCGGCAGCCTGGGTCTTTTCGCGCAGCTGCTCGGGTGACTCCTTCTCGATTAGGTCGGTGCTCATTGCGCCACTCTCGGCGACCAGTTTGGGCAGCACGTCGGGATTCTCGAGCATGGGGCATGGTTTGAGGTAGTTGTCGTTAAACGGCATGTTCTCGTAGTACTTCATAAAGAGGGGAGAGCGCAGCGCGTCGAGTAAACTCACATCGTGGATGTTGGCGTTTGAGTAGTGGATGAACACGCACGGCTCCACGTCTCCGGCGGCGTTGATGTGCAGGTAGCGGCGGCCGCCGGCGATACATCCGCCTACAAACTCGCCGTCGTTTTGGAAGTCGAGCGTAAACAGCGGCTTCTTCTCACGCATTTCGCGGATAAAGTGATACATGTGCTCGCGCTGCTCGGGCGTGGGCATGAGCTCGGGGGTTGCATTGCGGCCAACCGGCATAAAGTGGAAGTACCAGCAGAAGAGTGCTCCCTCGCCGATCATCCAGTCCATGTTCTCCTCGGTAGCAACCGTATCGGCATTGGCGCTGGTCCAACAGGTGGAGATACCAAACGGCAAGTCGCGCTCGCGCAGGAGTTTCATGGCGTGCTCGATCTTTGCGTAGGTACCCTCGCCGCGACGGGCGTCGGTGGTGTGCTCATTGCCCTCGGCGCTGATGGCGGGGACAAAATTACCTACGCGAATCATATCGTCGCAGAAGGCCTCGTCGATCAGCGTGGAGTTGGTAAAGCAGAGAAACACGCAGTCCTGATGTTTTTCGCAAATTCTGATCAGGTCGTGCTTGCGGACGAGCGGCTCGCCGCCGGTATAGATGTAGATATGCGTACCGAGCCCTTTGCCCTGCGTAACGATAGAGTCGATGTCTTCGAACGAGAGATTCTGCTTGTAGCCGTACTCGGCGGCCCAGCAGCCCGTACAATGCAGGTTGCAGGCGCTCGTGGGATCGAGCAGGATGGCCCACGGAACGTTGCACTGGTACTTTTCGCGGTTCTTTTCCTGCTCTGGCCAAGCTAGCAGGTTGGCGTCGACAATGAGGGTCTTAAGCAGTTTGGTTCGCATCTGGGGATTAAGGCTGAACACACGCATGATCAGGTCATACCAATTGCCGCGGCTCTTGATGACATTGGTGAATGCCTCTCGCTGTACAGGAAATACGCGATTGGGGACCAGCTTGTTCACGAGGTCCATGATTTTGTCGATGTTTTCTTGCGGGTTGTCGTCGAGATAATCGATGAGCTTGTTGAGCGCTGCACGCTCTGCTGACCGTGTAAGCGACATGGGTATATCCTTTCACGTGTGCTTAATGTGTGATAATACCCACTTGTGGATTAAACGAAGTCTAAAGATTTGTAGTGTGTCTATTCAACGAATCAATTTAATTTGGGGTGAAGCGTTATACGCCGACACCTTCTAAGTTGCGGTGAAATAGTGTCAGATGGGGATGCGGACGATTTCTTGGACCGCGCCTAGGCGTATCCATTGGAGTGGGAAGGATAAACTGGACTTTCTTTTAAGGATCCTCAAGCGTATTGCCGCTCGTATTCCACTGGAGACATG
>CALDEU010000064.1:0-169699 GCA_937942395.1 uncultured Collinsella sp.
GATATATCAAATAATCAAAAGAACGAGAAACATTACAGAGAATAATTCCTAAACAAAAAGCGTTAGTCTTTGTAGAGTTTGAATAGCTGATATTCGGTGATTCCAAGCCCCTGACCTGCGAATACGGGTCGGGGGCTTTTCTTTTTGCAACCTCTGGGCAACCTATCTGCCGCTATCGTGCGGATAGCCCAGCGTTTTCAATGCCGCCCCGCCTTTTCAATGCCTGTAGTCCACCAGAACAACGGAAGGTGTTGGAAAGACGGGGCGGTGTTGTAAACGCGGCTCGGGCATGGTCTTGTCTGGGTCAGGTTAGGCTCTTGAAAAAATATTTCGAAATTCTACTTGCGGCGATGAGTAATCGCCGTTATATTATCGACATGTAGTGAAAGGCGATTACCCATCGCCTCTAGTGAAAGGATGTATCATGCCCAATATCAAGATTCGCCAAAAAAATCTCAAGCTCGCCCGTGAGTGTCTACCGCTCTTCCAAGATGTGCGCCGTAGCGCCATTATTCATGGTGTGAGCGACCGCCCCACGGACTCCACCGCCCTCGCGTTTGCACTCGACCGCCGCGTTCAATTCGAGTGTTCTGGCGGCACGGTACTCTGGCCTGTCCTCATGGCACTCCCGCAGGAACGTTTCGATATTCCTTCGTCATTCGATTGCGATATTCGGTATAGCACTACGCTAACGGGCGCTTCCCTCTTTTCCCGTATTGATGGGCTGGTCGATGCCTTGAACGCGCTTCCAGCGTACAGTTCTGACAGCAGGGGTGTTTATAAGAACTTTGCCGTCCGAGGTGCCTTGCGACTTTCCTACGCCCTCGACCATGAGGAAGATTTCCGCGATGTGCTGATAGTTGCGGGCGATGCCGTTTCCGATGATGCCCCCGCCGCGTTTGACCCCTCCATCTTTGATGATTTGTTTCCTAATGGCGCTGTCGATGCTGACGGTACGGATGCCGAGGTGTTCTGATGCGCCTGCGTTACGACCCCTGCCCGCTTGCCCATGTTGTCGATGATTTCGAGGGCGAAACTTTGGAACGTCTGGCGGGTCGCGTCAAGGTTCCTGCCGTGGCAGACCCTGACCCTGACGAAGCGCTGCTGTATATCCACGCTTTTGCGGTACACCGCCGTCCTCCCAAGAATTGTAACGACCCCTGCCTGCTTCTCACCTATGACGGTGACCCTTCCAGCCCGCTATTCTGGGTCAAGGCGGGGAAGTATTGGCACGCCGCCCGTCTGGAAACTGACCGCAAGCGCCTGTTATCCAGTGCTGGCGGTTGCGTGAGAACCGAGCGCGATAAGGACGGGTTTCAGTTCTACGTCCGCGTCTACCACCTGCGTAAATGGGTTCTGCTCCTGCCGCTCGCGCTCTGTGCCCTTCTCCTGTGTCTGTCCCTCTCGCTATGCTCGCCCTCGTCCTCGCCTGATTACCTCGCGGGAATGACGGGTACAGCAGGTGCCGACCAAAAGCCCGTCATATCGGTAGATTACGCCGCTTACGATGCGAGCGTAGATAGCCGCTGGGTTGCAGATTCCATGACCCAAGATTTCCGTCTTTCGCTCCCTGCGACCTGCAAGTATTCCCGCGGCAAGGAGGGCGGGAACCCGATTATCTCTAGCCCGAGCATCATGGTTGATTTCAACCACGATTCGAAGTATTCCGACAATGAATGTGTTTACAATCCCACAGGTAAAGACGGCTTTGGTGCCTTTTTACGCCCTGGCTGCGAGGTAAACCGTATAAGGCTTACGCAACCCGTCAAAGCTGGCACTTATTCAGCCCGCACCGTCTGGAACTCCGTGTTAGAGCGTGACGGCAAGACCCCCGCAGGTTCCACGTCATTCGATTTCAAACTCACCGTTGAGTAGGTGGTAGGTGATACCGCTTTCGATCAGTTTTTCGAAAGCGTTGTCATAGCAAGGTTTCCGCGATAGGCGCGGGAACAAAACCGCTCTTGAAAGGAGCAATAATCATGTTAAACCCTAAGACCGCCGTTAAGCTGGTACCCGCCCTTGCGCTCGCAGCTGTAATCGGCTCCCCGCTGTCGGCTTTCGCCGCCCCCGCCGTCAACCTCGGCGCTGACAACGCTATCGAAAGCTCCGAGCAGGGTACCGCTACCGCCAACGTCCCCGTCACCCTCACGGCTGACGGCACGTGGAAGGACAAGGGCGGCACCGACCATGACATGGGCAAGTACGTTGTCACGGTGCCGACCTCTATCAGCGTTTCGGGTATCGGCGCTGGCTCTAACTCCATCAGCGCCAAGTACAAGGTCAATGTCGCTGGCATCATCGGCAACGGCAAGAAGGTTACGGCAACCGCCCAGACCGACCGTCACCAAGCGCCCTATATGCTGAACGTCAAGCAGGGCAAGACCGAGTTCAGCGCCAAGGACATTAGCAACGGCACGACCGATACCAAGGGCGTGCTGCATATCAACGGCTCCGATTCCGAGGATACCCTTAGCACCCAGCAGGACGTTTGGTATTCCGATTCCGTCACTGGCAACGTTACGTATAACTTCGCTATCGCCTAGAAAGGGCTATTCATCATGGCTTACAAGCTCGACCTGAACGGTCACCGTTTCTTCCTCGCGGGCAATTCCATCGCCTACGAGTACGACAGCGCCACGAACCAGCGCACGGACGTTGTGCAGGGAACCCGCTTCGATGTGGTTGACCTCCAAAACGGCTATGAGCATTTGAACGTGCTGGTCGAGGGCGCTCCCGCGCTCCTGTTCGACCCCGAGGACGAGATTCCAACGGGTACCGAGGTCGTTTTTTCCAACCTCAACGCCCGCCCCTATGTCGGTCGTAACGGTCGTATCGCCGTCACTGCGTCCGCTGATGCCTGCCGACTGGCTAACCAGCCGCGCGGTAAGGAGTAACGACCCCCTGACCGCTGCCGATTACAGCTGCCGCCCCCGCGTCTCAAAACGCCAATCCCGAGCGCGGGGCGGCTCTCTTTCAACCGAACCGTTTACGATTAAGGAGCCGTTACATGGCTTATTTTATCGCCGTCTTTAAGGGAATAGTTGCAACGCTCTCGAATGTCTGGTTTTTCCTCCCAGACTGGCTCGCTAGCCACCGTATGCCCTCGCTCGCTCGCGGTGTCCAGACCGCCCAGCTGATTCTGCTGCTCGCCCTCGTCCTCTGGGTTCTGTCGGCTATGGTTGGCAACCCTGACCCGTTCCACCTGTTTGGGCGTTACTAGGTGGTGCGCCATGTCTAAGTATCTCCGAGTGTTCTTCGTCTCGGTCGCGGTTCTCTACGCCCTCGTCCTCGGCTGGCTCGTCTCCGAGACTGCCCGCGTTAGCGCCGCCGTCCCGCCCGCGCCCCTCCCGCCCTTCGAGTGCTGTGCGCCCTGGGTTCGGGGTAGCGCCGCCGTACCCGTCAACGCCCGCGAGTTCGATAGGTTCGAGTCCTCGGACGGCTCCGCTCTCTCGCTGCGCCTAGTCCCTTCTGGCGGCAAGACCCCCGCCCTGCTTTTCGCGGTGTCCTCGCCCGATGCCGCGTCAATCTCCGTCACCTCCGCTTCGGTCGGCGGTCGCTCCGTCCTCGGCTCCTTTGTCGGTCACGGTGTCGAGGTCGGTGCGGACGGCGAACCCGTAGCCCTCTGGTGCGCCTACGAGGTCGCGCCCCCGCTGCGTGACGGCTCGGCGCTCTCCCTCTCCGTCACTTCCGTATACCCTGACGGCTCCCGTGCCGTCTTTACCCGCTTCGGGGGTGTCTCCCGTGCTGTATGACTTCCTGACCTCTAACCGCTGGGTGTCGCGGTTCTTCCTGCCGCTCGCCGCCCGTCTCGATGCCCGTGACGATAGGCGTTTGGAGCGCGGCGTTCTGGTGAGCGCCCGCAAGCCCCTAGTCCCCGCCCTGCTCCCCGCCCTCCTGCTCGGCATAAGCTCCTTCCTGCCGTTCTTCATCGCCTATCTGCTGCTCTCGTTCGCGTGCAGGAGCTTTATCTTCCTGCCGCTGCTCGTCCCCGCCGCGCTCTCGATCGCCCTCGGCGCGTGGCTCCTTCTGGTGGCTGTCGGCTTCAATGTCAGGCTCTACCCCTGCGCTTGGGCTGTGATTCCCGTCTCGGCTTTCCTCAACGATGCCAAGCTCTACCGCGAGGAAGTCGTGGACACAAAGAGCGGCAAGACCGCCCGCGTCTCGGGTATGCGCGTCCGCGTCTACTCCCGCGGCTCGACCCTCACCGTCCGCGCCCTCGATGATACCGAGTGGTGTAGGCGGACGGGGGAGTTGGACAAGCTCGGTCTGGGTGCCGCCTTGGGCTGTAGGCTCGAATCCAAGACGCATGGCATAGCTTCTTGGGACTACGTGTACCGCGTTGTCGAGGATACCCGTATCCAAGCCGTTCCCCGCCTGCTGTCCTCCGAGCCTACGGGTCGGCTCGATGCGATACCGCTGACGGGTGAGCTGTCGTGGAACTTCGCCCACCTGCCCCATATGCTCATAGCCGGCGGCACTGGCGGCGGCAAGTCAACGTTCATCTACTACCTGATAGCCGAGTTCCTGCGGCTGGGCAACTCACGCGGCTTCGCGGGTGAGGTGTATATCTGCGACCCCAAGAACGCCGAGCTGGCTTCGCTGTCGCATGTTATCGGCTCCGACCGCGTGGGCGTTTCACCCGCCCAGATTGCCAAGGTCGTGCGCCTTTGCAGGGAGGAAATGGATAGGCGCTACGAGTACATGCAGGACCCCGAGCGGTTCCGTTTCGGTGCCAACGCCTTTACCTACGGTCTGAACCCCGTGTTCCTGATATTCGATGAGGTCGCGGCGTTCAAGGCTGGCGCGGACAAAAAGACGTTCGCCGAGGTCTGGGACAACCTGACCCAGCTGGTGCTGAAAGCCCGCGCCGCTAACGTGTTCGTGATTCTGGCGATGCAGCAGCCCCGCGCCGATACCATATCGACCGACATACGCGACAACTTGGGCGCTCGCGTGTCCCTCGGCACGCTGTCCCGCGAGGGCTACCAGATGGCTTTCGGATGCTCGGTCGATGCCGCGCCCATCGAGGAAAAGGGCACGGGCTATATCATGCTTGACGGCTGGGACGCTCCAAGACCTTTTAAAGCCCCGTTTGCAGACTACTCGAAGGTCGACTACCCGAAAGAGCTAAAACGGCTTTATATCGCCGCTCAACGCCGTAACGGGGTATCTCCCGTGAACCCCGAGGGCGAAACCGCCGAGAAGCCCGCAGATATTCAAGACGCATAGGGTATGGCGCCACGGGGGCGGGGTCGGCGGCGCGGGACGCGCCAGCCGAGCGGAGCGACCCCGAACCCGTGGCGGGGAGGGCGAAGCCCGACCGTACTTTACTTGATATATATGACAACATCTTTCCGCGAAAGTTCGCCCGTTTTGGGCGGTTTCCGCTGGTGAAAACCAGTTTTTCGCGGATGTGCGGAAGGTGGTATGTACCAGTTGGCGCTCGAATGGGTCAAGACCATCGAGACGCCCACCACGATTGAGGTTTGGGAGTATTCGGCTCCCGCTGGGCGCATGAACCCAGAAGCCCGCCGTGACGATGATTCAGAGGATGAAAGCGAACGTGGGCGAAAGCCCGATGCAGCCGCTTACTACGATGCCGCGAAACGGCGGCAGAGGCACTACAGGGGCGTTCGTTGGGAGATAGCCCGCCTTATCGACTGCAATTTCGATGATTCGACCAAGTTCTTAACGCTCACGTTCGCCGATAACGTAACAGACATTAAATACTGCAACCGCGAGTTTTCCAAGTTCGTTAGGCGGTTGAACCGCCGCGTCTACAGAACGGACAAGATGCAGATAAGGTATCTGGCTGTGTGGGAAGCCCAGAAACGCGGGGCTATCCATTACCACGTTGTCCTGTTCGGTCTGCCGTATATCAGGCTGTCCGAGCTGCGCGAGATGTGGGGTCACGGTTTCGTCAAGATTAACCGCGTTGACGTTGACCAGCGTATGAACGTTGGACGCTATATCTCCAAGTATTTCAGCAAGGACGTTGACGAGGGTTCCTACAAGCAGAAGAAGTTCTTCCGCAGCCAAAACCTTATTCAGCCCGTGGAAGAGCGTTTCACAACGCTCGAACCTCTTTCGTTCGAGGGCTATTCGGTGGCTTTCACGAAGGAATACGACCAATTGATACCAGACCTTTACGGTGGGGGCGGGGGATACGCCCCGCGTAAGGTTCGGTACACGAAGATAGGGAAGGACTGGTAGCCATGACTGGCTGTCCGATGGTCGATAAGACCGATTTAATCGCGTTGGGCTTCACGCCCTCCAAGTCTGCCGACATAATCCGAGCCGCCAAGCGGCTCATGGTGTCGCGCGGCTTCGGGTTCTACGGCTCGCGCAAGGTGGGGCGCGTCCCCGCCGCCGCCGTTGCCGACATTATCGGCGTTGACCCCGCGGGGGCGAACGATGCCGAAAGTAAGTAACGTCTACCGCGATAACCGCAACGGTTCATGGTATTTCGTGGCGAACCTCGGCACCGATGCCGAGGGTAAGCGCGTGCGCCATTGGGGACGCGGCTACAAGACCCAGAAGGACGCGAAAGCCGCCTACGATGCGTATATGGCTGACTTCTCCAAGACCGCCGTAAAGGTCAACTCGACAATGAGTTTCGGCGAGTTCTTCCGCACGTACTGGGTTCCAGACTACAAGGCTCGAACCCGTGAAAGCACGTTCGCCGAGCGTTCCCAGATGTCGCGAAAGCATTTCGCGCGTTGGGATCGCTGTCGGCTGCGCGACATTGACGCGCCCGCGCTCAAACGTTGGCAGAATGAGCTTGTTTCGGGGTACTCGCCCGCGTATGCGCGTCTCGTCTACGGGTATTTCGCTATGGTTCTGGACATGGCGGTTAAAATCGGGCTGTTGCAGCGCAACCCCGCCCGCACTGTCGGCAACGTTCCGAAAGCCCGCAGGGAAGTCGATTTCTGGACGCGTGACGAGTTCGAGCGGGTGGCGGCTACGTTCGACACGTCCGACTATTACGGTCTTTTCGGCTTCACGTGCCTTTGGCTGCTCTACATGACGGGGCTTCGGCTCGGTGAAGCCCAAGCCCTGCGCTGGTCGGCTATCGACTTCGGCGCGGGTACCCTGTCGGTGGGCTGCTCGATGTACTACCGCAACGCCCGCAATTGGAAGATAACGCCCCCCAAGACCAAGGCGGGCAAGCGCGTTATAGCGCTCGATTCGCTCACGCTGGAATACCTCGGACGCTGGCATGAGGTGCAGCGGCGCAACGTCTCTACCGAGTTCGTCCTGTCTTGGGGCGGTGACCCGCTCACCAAACACACCGTCAAGCATATTATCGAGCGCCACGCGCCTATGGCTGGCGTTCACCGTATTCGCGTCCATGCCTTGCGGCACTCTCACGCCGCCCTATTGATTGCTTTAGGCGAAAACGCCTTGGCTATCCGCGATAGGCTGGGTCATGAGGACATTAAGACCACTTTGGGCACTTATGGACATTTATACGCCGATGCTGACAAGGGCGTTGCCGCCCGTCTCGATGCCGCTTTCTCGGCACCCTCGGGCGTTTCCGCCGTCCCGCCCTCCCAGCCCTAGCGACCCGTCCGAACTGTTGTAAACGCGGCTCTTGATAAATATTTCGAATTACTACTTGCGGCGATGAGTAATCGCCGTTATATTATCGACATGCAGTGAAAGGCGATTACTCATCGCCCCTAGTGAAAGGAAACGAAATGTCTGCAACAGAAATGCCTTGGTCTGGTCACTTAACCCCTCGCTCTTGGCCTGTCCCTGAGGGGGTCGAGCCGTTCCAGCGCGGCGAGACCATGAACGGCGGTATCGAGGTGGATTGCTATCTGTACGGCGGCGGGGTTCTGGTAGCTCTTGCCCACGCCGACATTTTGCGCATTGAGTTTTTGAGTGTGAAACTCGGCTCAGTCGAGCTCGAGACTAATCTGCTCGGTTTTGGTGCGACGGGAAACTACACATGGACCAGCGTGTATCTTGACCCTGACCTGTTACTCGGGCATAGCCTGTCCGACCTTACTTTTGAGTTCCTCACTATCGGGGACGATGACGAGGACGATGACGAGGACGAGTAGCATGTAGCCCCTAGCCCCTGACATTTAACGGGTCGGGGGCTTTTCTTTTGTCGCCCTCGGGCGTGCAACCGATTTGCAACCTACCCAGCCCTAGCGACCCACCCGAACCCGAGGGAAACGGCACCGACCCCGCCTAAAACCGCAGGTCGGGTGCTATCGGACTGTGTTTCGTTATGGAGTGGGAGTAATTCGCCCCTCAAAACGGTTCGCTACGCTCCTGAGCAAAAAGTAACAAAATAGCAGGTCAACGAAGGGTTTTGTCCAAGTCGGGCAGAACCCTTCGTCACACTGGGAAACGCTCCGTTCGGGTTTATTCGTACCGGAATTCGTACCGTCCTGAGGGCCCTGGAGCCCCAGGGGAGGAGAAAAGGAGCGCAAGCATGACCGACTGGAAGGCACTCGAGGACGCCGAGGACCACGCCTGCTTCATGGCGGATCTCATGGACATCTCGCCCGAGAGCTTCACCCTCGAGGAGAAAAAGCAGATCCTGCGCGACATGATCGAGAGCTCCACCGCCATCGAGAACGCGATGCGCGACGAGTTCGCGGAGCTCGACGAGGTCACCCAGACCCGCCTGATAGACGACCTCGCGGCGGACGGCCCGAGGAGCCGGGAATGGTGGTACGAGGTGCTCGTGGACGGCCCCAGGCATCGCGATTTCCCGACGCTTACCGACGGCCCGCGCCGGAGGCCCCCCCGTCCCGACAAAGGGGCGAGGGCCTCTCCTTGTGTAGACCTTCGTGAAGCGACGGAACGCTACGGATCAAGCCTGCCCGCGAGCCAGAGCAGCGGCACGAGGGGCAGCGCGCCCAGGCGCAGCAGCACCGCCAGCGCCGTGGCCACGCCCCAGCGGGCGTTTTCCCGCGTCACGACAGGATCTCGTTCACGCGCGCCTGGACCTCCGCGTAGCGGTCGCCCAGCGCGGCCTTGCGCGCCGTGCCGTTTCCGAACTCGCCGGCGATCACGCGGCGCGCGAGGTCGTCCACGTCGTCGGCCGCCGGCACCTGGGCCGCGTCCCCGCCGGAGCCGCCCGCCAGGATGCGGTTCACCTCAGTCTACACCTCTGAGTAGCGGCTCCCCAGAGCCGCGCGCCGCGCGTCCCCGTTGCCAAATTCGCCCGCGATGACGCGGCGAGCGAGCTCCGCGACCGTGCCGCCGGGCGCGGCCAGGGTCGTGCCTCCAGAAACAACGCCGCCCGTGATCACCGCCTTCAGCGCCGCCCACTTGGACGCCGCCACGTAGGGCGCGGGGCAGAGCTTCCCCGTCACGTCGTAGTGGCGGATCACCCCGGATGCGCCGATGCCGTACTTGGCCATGAGCCTCTTGACCAGCCAGCCCAGCTTCTCGCCCTCCGTCGCGCTGAAGTCCTCGCCGGCAGAGACGACCTCTATGCCGACCGCGCGGCAGTTCATCTGCCAGTCGCCCGCGTGCCAGGCGGTGTCGCCCTCCGCCACGCTCTGGTAGATCTCGGGCGTGATGTCGTCGACGAAGTAGTGCGCGGAGGCGCCCTGGCCCTCGTTCCGCGCGAAGTACGTCGCGTTGTTGCGCGCGGACGCCAGGGTCGCCGTGAAGTGCACCACGATGCGGTCGATCGCGCGGGGGCGCCCGCGCGTCATGTGGTCGCTCCCGCACTGCTTGAAGAGGATGCTATACGCCATCGGGCACCTCCTCGAAGCCGCCGTCCTCGCCCTCGCCGGGCTCCCAGCCGTCCGGCGCGGCCGCCTCGACGCCCTCGCCGCGCAGCGCCTCCCAGCGCTCCTCCTCGTTCGCGAACTCGCGCTCGTCACTCATCGGGAGCACCGTCCGACGGCAGCGCCGCGCCGAGCTCCGCCATCACCGGCGACAGCACGGCCATCACGAGCGCCACCACGACCGCCCGCCACTCGGGCTCCAGCACCGCGCAACCCACGAGCATGTCCACGTTGGCCACGACCACGCCGAGCACGCCCTGAACGATTGTTCTCGCCAGGCGCCACGGCCACTCGTTGGATGTCAGGAACGCCTTCATCATTGCCCCTTCCTCAGGTTGTCGATCTCCGCCTTCACGACGGCGATGTCCTGCTCCAGGGCGTAGGTGCGCTCGACGAGGCAGTTGTGCCTCTCGACCCGCCTCGTCAGGTTGTCGATCTTGACCTCCATGACCGCGCGGCTGCGCGAGTTGGACACGAGCACCCCGGCGAGGGTGAGAACCCCCGTCACGAGCGCCGCGGCGACCGACTCCATGCGCGCCTCCTCCCTCGAGCGGGAACGCCCCGCCCCTCGGGAGAAGTGTCCGATGCGGTTACAAACGCCTATATCCAGCTGCGGAAATGTTGCGAAGCGTCGCCTTCCGTCGCTTCACAAAGGAGTTCACACTCGAAGTGTGGATACCGTGAATATAAGATTCTGACAAAACGTAAAGATTCTTTACACATAGTATAGATGATGACAAGACATTAAGAAGGAGGAGCAAGATGGGGATGGCGGAGCAGGAAAAGATAAATCGCATGCAGAAGAACCTCTCCGTGATCAGGAACGTCGCGCGGTGGACAACAGAGCGCCTAGGCGAGGAGATTGGGGTCTCAAGGCAGACGATCAACAGCCTAGAGCACAACAAAACAAAGATGACGAAGACGCAGTATCTTGCCCTGAGGGCGGTGTTCAACCATGAGGCTATGATCAGCGAAAACACTGCTCTCGCCCAGGTCATTCAGTCTCTGGTGGACGAACCGGTGGAGGAAGCTCTCTCCGACGAGACGGAAGAATTCAACGGCGCAGAAGACGAGGCGCAGATGGACGCAATGGATGGAATGAGCGTGGCGACGAACGTGCTCGCCGATAGAAAGATGGCAGCGGCAATCGCGGAGGCACTGCCGACGGCAATGGCGGCGGCAATGCCACCGCTGACAAGTCTTGTTGTATTGCCAATCGTGAAGCAAATGATGAAAAGGGGGCGGTGAAACATGCGTGAAAGAGATACGGTGGCAGTGGATGGCCGATCCGAGCGTGAAGAAGGCCCAAGAGCAAGAGGGCAAAAGGCACTAGCGTTCGTAAAGAGCCATGGGATAGAAATCGCATTTGGAGTTGGATGTCTGGTGCTGACGGTGGTATGCGTCAAACAGGGGAGAACAATTGAGCTCCAGAGAAAATTGCTTGAAAAGAAAGACGCACTGCTGAGCGCGAAAGACTGGAGGATTCGCGACTTGACCGAGCTCTGCGCGGAAAAGGACAGGTGCCACCTGGAGCTAGCGTCGGCAGCCCTTAGAGACGGGTGCTCGGAAGGCGGAAGGACGTTGGCCGACTATCGATACCAACTCAGTGGTCAACTCTAAACCAAGAAAAGTAGAGTAGGAAAGGAAAAGACATGGGAAGGCCCAGAAACAACCCCGAGCTGGTAGAAGAGCTGATTGATAATCTGTGGACCCTAGACCACGATGACTGGGACGCGAAGTACGAGTCGCTGAGCGGTAGCGACAAGCATAAGGTTGCAGGCGCGGTCAACGATATGGAAAAGGAGTACTTCGCCGGCACGACCACGGACGATGACGACTGGTAGGGCGACGGCTAAAGAGGTCGCTTGACCCCGCCCCTCGCGCCGCCCGCACGGCGGGTTCGTCCCGAGCCCCCTGCGGCGGCGCGCTCCTCGCTCTCGGGAAGGCCGGCGATCAACACGCCAACATCCGTGCAGCGGCGGACGAGATGGCGACTCGCATCGCTGACATGCTCATGCACATAGGCGGCGACTAGACAGGGCGATCCCTGCAACGGGCATTATTATCCGGGAAGCGTTTTATTGCGAGCCACACCGGTGTGAGGGCCTGAGTCGTCAGGCCCCGCACAGGGGGACCGCGATGGTGGCCACCGCGCCGCCCGAGGGACTGTTGGCGAGCGAGACGGAGCCCCCGTGGGCGCTCGCGGCCTCGGAGGCGGCGTGGAGGCCGAGCCCGTAGTGGCGGCCTCCGTCGCGCGAGGAGCGGGAGAAGTCGTCTGTGAAGAGGCGCTCACAGCCGTGTTCGAGGGCGGCGGGAGAGAAGCCCGGTCCGTCGTCGGCCACCTCGATGACGAGGTGTCCGCCCGCGACGTCGCAGGAGACCGCCACGCGCGAGCGCGCGTGCTCGGCGGCGTTGACCACAAGGTTCGCGGCGGCTCGCGCCAGGGCGGTTCGGTCGAGCGGAGCCTCGGGCGCGCCCGCGACAGCGGGGCCCGTGGCCGCGTCGAGTGTCACGCCTCGCGCCCGGGCGATCTGGGCGGCCTCGGCGAGGACCTGCTCGCAGAGCTCGGCCGGCCGCATGGGGGCCCTCTCCGCCCCGTCGGACCCGCGCGAGGCATCGATGAGCAGGCGCACGTAGCCGTCGAGCCTTTCGACACTGCCGGCTATGTCGCGCGCGGCGGCCGCGAGGTCGGCGTCTTTCTCGTCTTCCAGCTCCTCCGCTACGAAGTCGGCGTTGGCGCGCAGCACGGTGAGCGGCGTCTTGAGATCGTGGGCGAGCGACGCCACCTGCTCGCGCTGCCCCCGCTCCGCGGCCCAGCGGGCCTCGAGCGACTCGGCGAGGGAGGCCCGCATGGCGTCCATCGCGGCGAGGACGTCGTTCACCTCGCGCACGTTGGTGCTGCCGACCGCGAAGTCGAGCTCCCCCGCGCCGACGCGCCCCGCCGCCTCCGCGAGCGGCGCCATCTTGCGCGAGATCACGCGGCTCGCACGGCGCGCCACGAGCGCGAGCGCGAGCGCGCTTCCCGCAGCGGCGCCGACGAGCATGAGGTTCTGCGGGTTGGGAAGCAGGCCGGCGAGGTCGCGCGAGACCCACTGCGGCAGGTACTCGCTGACGAGTGCGCAGGCCCCGCCGCCCTTGAGCGGGAACGCGGCGTAGGTGAGGCCCGAGCCCCCGCCCTCGATCTCCACTGTGCCCGGATCCGCGGCGAGTGCCGCACGGGCCATTTCCGTCGCGTCCTCGAGCCGCGTGCCCTCGAGGTCTGTCATCAGCACGTATCCGTCCTTATTCAGGATGAGGTAGCGGTACGCCGTCGGCACGTCCTGCTGCCCGCAGACGCCGTCGCGTGCCAGGCCCTCCGCGACCTCGCGCGCATTGGCCGGCCCCCAGCTTGCCTCGTAGACGAAGCCCGCGTTGATCGCCGCGGAGAGCGCCATGAACGAGGCGAGCCACGCCATGGCGACCGCCGCGAACGCGTAGGCGAAGTAGCGCGCGATGACGAAGGAGAGCGGCATGCCCCCGCGACCTCGCGTCCCGGTCCTCAGAGTTGCCACTTGTACCCCATCCCCCAGACGGTCGCGATCGGATCGGCGCCGGCCTCGGAGAGTTTCCTCCGGGCGCGGCTGACCTGCATGGATATGGCCGCGTCGTCGGCGTCGCTCTCCCAGCCGAGCACCGCCTCGCGTATCTGCGCGCGGCTCATGACCTGCCCGGGGTGGCGCGCGAGGTACTCGCAGATGGCGTACTCGGTGGGCGTGAGCGGCACGGCCTCGCCGCCCACGGCGAGGCCGCGCGCCCCGAGGTCGATCCGCACCTCCCCGAAGGAGAGGGCGTGCGAGCGCGGCCGGCGCTCACGGCGTAGATGGGCCGCGACCTTGGCGCGCAGCTCCGCGGCCCCGAAGGGCTTGCGGACGTAGTCGTCGGCGCCCAGGCCGTAGCCGGCCACGGCGTCCTCCTCGGCCACGCGCGCGGTCAGGAAGATGATGGGCCCGTCGAAGTCCGGGCGGATCTGCCGCACGAGCTCGAAGCCGTCGAGCCCCGGCATCATGACGTCGCAGAGCACGAGGTCGAAGCGCGAGAGGTCCATCTCCGGGACCGCCGTCGGGTCCGCCGCCTTGACGACCTCATGGCCGTCGCGGCCGAGGACGCGCGCGAGCGCGTCGAGGATCGCCCGCTCATCATCCACTGCCAGTATCCTCGCCATGTTCGACCTCCTGAAACTCCCGTCGGAATTGTACTAGCGCCGCGCTCAGCGGTCCAGAGCCTCGCGCGCAGCCGCGGGCGCCTCGGCCGCATCGCACGCGCGGTAGCGCACGCCCGAGCCGCCGCGCGCCTCGATCTCGAGCCAGCCCTCGCCGTCCGACTCCCGTCCGAAGAAGATGAGCTGGAGCTCTCGGACATTGCCCCTGTCGTCCGCCGCGTCCACCAGGTAGACGTAGTTCGCCCCCGCCCCGGTGGCGTCGGCGTAGGAGCTCGCGTGGCTACCGGGCTCGGGCGCGGGCGCCCACATGGTGATCTCAGGGTTGGGCAGCACGCGGTCGGCGATCGAGCGCAGCGCCGACCCCCAGCCGGCGTCGAGCAGGGCATTCCCGCCCAGGAGGAGCGCTGCGGAGAGGAGGGCGAGCACGGCGGCGAGCGGCCTCCTACGCATCTGCCCTCCCGTCCTCGAAGCGGCAGAACCAGGCGATAAGGACGGCGGCGGCTGCCAGGGTGAGCACGAGGCCAGCGAGCGCAGTCGTGAGGAGAGGACCCGCCGCGCGTACAGCGTCGATGAAGGCCTCCACCCCGAGCGACCCCAGGCGCGCGGGCCAGGCGAGCGGCACCCAGCTCAGGGGCGTCGCCAGGGCACCAGTGAGCTCGCCGGTCATGAGGCCGTGAGCAAGTCCGCCCACTGAGAAGAACGCGAGGAGCATACCCGCCGCGCCGGCGCCGATGGCGGCGTTGCGGCCGAGGCGCAGGGCCACGCCGAGCCCCAGCGCGTAGAGGGGCAGGCTGCCCAGCACGATGCCCACCCAGGCGGCCGCAAGCGGAGCGGGCCCGAGCGGCAGGCGCCCGGCGACGGCGAGCACGGCCCCGAACACGCCGAGCGCCACGGCCAGCGCGCCCGCGCCGAGCGCCGCAAGGGCGAGCAGCTTCGCCGCGACGGCGCGCCCGCGCGAGGGGACCGCCGTGAGGTTGGCGAGGCGCCCGGCAGCGCGCTCCTCGTCCACGGCGAGCCCGCAGACGATGGCTGACATGAGCGGCATGAGGACGCCGAGGAACTGGACGTAGGCGTCCGCGCCCAGCGCCGGGTCCCATCGGGTTACGGAGAAGTACTCGCCGCAGGCAAGTCCGGCTGCCAGACCGCAGACGAGGTGCACCGCCGTGAGCGGGGAGCGCGCCAGGCGCAGGGCCTCGGAGAGCAGGGCCCGCGAGAGAGTCATGCGCGGCGTCGGGTCGGAGAGTCGTGCCATGGCCATCACCTCTCCTCGGAGCGCGCGAACCAGGCAGCGCCCGCCGCCGTGAGCGCGGCGAACGCGAGCGCGCTGACCGCAAGGCCCGCCAGCGTGAGCATGCCATCCGCCGCGAGCGCCCTGCCGAGCGCCATGTCCGCCGCGAGTGGCTCGCCGCTCGGCAGCACGGGGATGAAGCTCGTGGGGATGACCATGCTCGCCGACGGCGGAAAGAGCTGCGGCAGCGGCACCAACGACCAGGCGAACCCACCCACGAGCTGCGCGGCGAGCGGGCAGAAGATGCCCGCGAGCATTCCGAGCCGCGCCGTGAGAAAGAGCCCTGCGGGGATCATCCACGCCGTGGTCACCGTGTTGACGAGCGCGCAGAAGAGCATCGTGAGCGTGCCCGCGGCCGTGAGGCCCTGCGAGGAGAACGCCGATCCCGCGAGGTAGATGCCGAAGACCACGAGGTTCGAGAGCGTGCAGAGCGCGAGGCACCAGAGCGCCTTGGCCCACCAGGCGCGCCCGAGCGGGAAGCCCAGGCCCAGAAGCCCCCGCATCCGCGTGCGAGCGTCCGCCCGCGCGACGCACGCCACCACGAGCGAGAGAGACACGGGCAGGAAGAGCGCGTACCAGTAGTTCCACGCGCTGAAGATCTGCACGCCCCGGTAGGGCATCGCGCCAAGCAGCGGCATCGGCAGCGCCATGAGCACGGCCAGGCGAACCGGTGCCGCGTGGCGCGACTTCAGGGCCTCGGCGCGCAGGCCCGCGAGCAGGCCGCCTTTCTCGCCCGTCATGCCGCCACCTCCCCGCGTGCTCGTCGCCCTTCCCGGCAGAAGCTCATGAAGAGTTCCTCGAGGTCCTGCCCGGGCCGAAGCGCATCCTCGTAGGCGAGGCGCCCCCCGCAGATGATGCCGATGGTGTCTGCCATCTGCTGCACCTCGGAGAGGATGTGGCTCGAGACGATCACCGTCGTACCCGCCGCCGCGAAGCCGCGGATCTGGTCGCGCAGTTCCTCGATGCCGATGGGGTCGAGGCCGTTGGTGGGCTCGTCGAGCACGAGCAGGCGTGGCCGGGCGATAAGCGCCAGCGCGAGCCCCAGGCGCTGCCGCATGCCCATCGAGAAGCGCCCGGCGCGCTTCTTCCCGGTGTCCGCGAGGTCCACGGCGGCGAGTACCTCATCTATGCGGCTCTCGGGAAGGCCCAGCAGCGTGGTGCGCACGCGCAGGTTCTCGCGCGCGGTGAGGTTGGGGTAGAGCGGCGCCTCCTCGATGAGGCTGCCGATTGCGTAGAGGTCCTCGCGGCGCCAGGCGTGCCCGGCAAAGAGGATCTCTCCGGCCGTCGGCCGCAGCATCCCGCAGATCATCTTGAGCGTTGTCGACTTGCCGGCGCCGTTGGGACCGAGCAGCCCGTACACCTCGCCCTCGCGGATATGAAGGCTCACGTCGGCCACGGCGTCCTGCGCCTGGTCGCCGCGGCCGAAGCGCTTGGTGAGCCCGCGCGTCTCGAGCATGTAACCCATGGGTTTATCCTTTCTCTTCCGGGCACGCGGGCCGATTCACCGTGCCCGCGCGCCTTACCTTTCGGGTTCAACATCTATGGTGAGGCGCGTTTCTAACGAAGCCGTAACGGCCGTTGGGCTCTTTTGGAGCCAGCCCTTCTCGACCCGTACGCCACTCATGGTGTATTTATCGCGATAACAAGGACGGAGGTGCCCGTGGCACGCAATAAGTACCCGGAGGAGACGGTCGAGAAGATCAGGGGTGACGGCCCAGCGAGTGTTATTTTGCGAGCTATGCGCATTGAAAGCGACCTTTCGTGGTATAAACTACTTGCCGGAAGCCGCGGCTTTCAGAGTACGGCTTACGTGTACGTTTAACCTCCGTGGGCGACGGGGTGCCGCAAGGCGTAGAATATCGCCCACCTGTAGGGGCCTGCAGCGATGCGGGCCCCGCTTCGTATGAAGGGGGCGTAACCGATGAAGATCGTATCCATCTCCCAGGACTTCTTCGACCTCGTCGATGGCGACCGTGAGCTCATGCTTAAGCACAAGCGCCCCTGCATCGTGGTGGTGAGGCTGCGTTTCCGCGGAAAGCGCAGGGACTTCGCCGTGCCGCTGCGTTCCAACATCGCCCCCAACGTGCCCAAAGACCAATACTTTGCACTGCCACCCCGCCCCACGACGCGCCCCGGCTGCCGCCACGGCATCCACTACATCAAGATGTTCCCCATAACCAAGGCCTACCAGCGCCGCTTTAGGACCGAGGGCTCGGCCTACTACGAGACGCTCCAGCGCATCATCGACAGCAACACCAAGCGCATTGTCTTCGAGTGCCAGGCATACCTCGACCGCTACGAGCGCGAGGGAATGCCTCGCTTTGCCGTCGACATCGACCGCATCGTGGGGCTGCTGGAGGGCGAGAAGTAGGGCACCTCGGCTCAGTCTCGAGCTATGCGGAGCCGCTCCGCATTTTTGAACGCCGCGTGTGCGTCCCAAATACTTGAGAAACAAGCTGTGAAGTGCGGTGGCGCGCCCGTGCCCGTGCATAGCCGTCACCATCAGCGTCTACGCGGCGTCGGCTTCAAGTGGAACTGACGCCGCTGCTGTATATGGTTTGCCTTGCTGCGAATGGCGATCAATGCCCACGATGCTTCTGCTTGCGCTTCAGTTTTCTCTGCTCGTAGCGCGCATCAGCCTCTTCCGCGCGGCGTCGGCTTCTTGCATGAGCTGACTCCTGCTTCATCGCTTCTCTCTGTGCCGCGAGCGCCTGCTGCGCCTTGGTGCTCATCGCTGGCCGCTTGAGGGTTTTCGCCGCCTCGCGAACGCGTCGCTTGGGGTTCTTTGCGGGCTTGCTTGCCTCAGCCGGTTTGCCACCGAAGAACGAGAGACTGACTCCCTGAAAATAAAAGGCGCCCATGAGGACACCTACAGGCTATCTTCGAACTACTTGATTTGGAGCAGACGGAGGAAAAATAGGGCAGAATCGCTTTCACGATTCTGCCCCGCAGACCCGAGGGTTTCTAACTAGTAACTATTATGCAGCTAAACGCCCCATTATCAATCCCGCGGGTATTTGGGTGCGCACGCATTGACCGTGCCCTTGCGCGCCCAATATGTGTCGTAAAAGCCGTCTTCTTCAACGTCAAAGTGAGCGCGCTTCATTTTTGTCTCTCAAAATCTAATTTTCACGATTTGCATTTTCATTCCTTTGTCACCGACCCTTGCGAGAAACCGGAAAAAGCCGCTGACAGAAGGGTCTCTCAAATCGTTGTAACCCAGCATATAGCCGCGACTTGTGACCTGCAGATGGCTGTCCCACATGCCGATTTCCTTGGCGGCATCCGAAACCGCAAAATATGCCCCCACATCCTTGATTTTTGCAGTCTTAAGCCATGTTTTTGCGATCATCTTTACTGCCGTCCGATTGGCAGCATCAAAGACCAGCACGCCGCCGGGGAAAGCGTTCGCCATCTCCCGCACCAGTTCCCGGACCTGCTGGGTCAGAAAGTAATAGAACACCCCGGAGGCAAAGAACACCGCCCCGCCGGAGGCATCGATTTTGCTAAACCATGCGGTGTCTTTCAGGTCGCAGGGGATATTTTGTTCCCGATCCCCGGCGGGCAGCAGCTGCTGCCGCAAGGCAATCACATCCGGGAAGTCCAGATTGTAGATCTTGCATCTACCGTTGTCGCAGGTTCTGCCGGTGTTGTCCAGCCCGCAGCCCAGATTGACCACCGCCGCATTGGGGTGGCCTTTCAGGTAATCCCGCACCTCGAAAGCAAGATCACTCTGCCGCATGGCCACCTCCAGCGCACCAAAGCGCTGCATCAGGCTGCGGGAGTTTTTCTCTGCCTCTGAAAAGTCGTAGTCGATCTGTTCGAGCAGACGAACCGCTGTTTCATCCCTGTAAAGGTTCGGGTACAGCTCCGTACACAGCTTTCGAGAATACAGCGGGAGGATCAGCGTCTCCTGCACGGTGTTTTTCTCAATTTTACATTTCATAGGTTCCTTCCTCAGTGAATAATAACTGTCACAATTGCCGCCGCCGCAGCCGCAATCTAGCACCTTGGCGTTTGGCGCAAGTCGTAGAAATCGAAGTCCCCACCGCGCCACAGGGCTGTGGCCCAGATTCATCATGGCAACCATAAGTTTTCCGCCGAGCCCCACGGGCTTGCGGGTGTTTTCAAAGAACGACATCTGGCCTCTCCGATTTCGTGCATTCCGCATAGGTCAACGGGAACGAGGCCTTCAGCACCGCGCTTTTCTGCACCGCCCAGCCGTTTTGACGCAGGAAACGTAGGTATTCCTCGCTTGTCCACCTGCTGTGGAGGGGGAATCCCGCCATACTCATGAAAAAGGCTTTTGCCTTGCCGGAAACCGAGCTTCCCGCATGGGTGAAGGTTGGCGCGATGAGCACGCCGTCGTCCTTCAGCACCCGCCCGATTTCTTGCAGGGCCTTTTCCGGATGCGGCACTATGTGAAGCGCGTTGGACGCGATCACCACTTCGAAGGACTTCTGTGCATAGGGCAGGCGGAACATATCTTGTACGGAAAAGTGCAGCTTTGCGGATTGATTGCCCCGTTTCGCTTCAAGGATCATCTTTGCAGAAGCGTCCGTAGCCTCGATGTGCGCCGCCGCATTCACGATGCTCTTTGCGATAAGCCCCGTGCCGGTGGCAACCTCCAGCACGGTTTTTGCTTTCACCACCGGCCTGATCAGCTCATACATCTTCTCATACGCCGCCCGGTCCTTTCGCATGAAACGGTCGTACCGACCGGCATTCTTGTCCCAGAAGCCCTTGCGTTCGTGCATGGCTATCGCCCCCAAACAGTTAGAGCAATCTAACTATAACACACGAACCATGAAGTAAGATAAGGCTAACCTTATTTCTTGGCCAAGACGCATCTCTCCGACCCTTTGAATCGCCCCTTTTCACGCCACCCGCTACGAACTCCGGCGGAAACCAGGGAGTGATTAAAGGAGCGACCTGCGGTTTTGCGAATCAATTGAGTCATTCCCGAAACCGCGAATTAAGGGCCTGATTCGCTCAAATTGCGCACGAATCAGCCCTCGGGCGGTACGACGCGACACGCATCGACAACACTCGGACTGGATTAGTCATCGAGTTGGAGTAGTAATAGAACATTTGTTCTTGTATTTCATACGGTTTCGTACGGTTCTGATGGCGACCGATGGGGGCGTTTCGCAACCGTCGCACCTGCAAGCCACATGGTTTCACAATCGGGCAAAAACTCAGAAGGCCCCTCGTGAAAAACGAGGGGCCTTCCGGTTTCCTTCGGCGCGGGCGGATCGGGACCCCCGCCGATCTAGAGGCACTCGGTCAGAATCTGGAACACCTCGCTGCGCTCCAGTTTCTTGGCGCAGCCGCCGGTGAGCACGCAGGTGCCCGCAACCTTGTGCAGCGTCTCGTCGGACGCGTCGGAGCCCATCTCGGCGAAGCTCGTGGGAAGCCCCATCTTGCCGATGAACGTCTGCAGGCGGTCGATGCCCTCGAGCGCCACCGTAAGGTCGTCTTTGCCCTTGGCGTCGACGCCCCACACCTCGCTCGCCCAGCGGGCGAACTGCGCGGGCGCCTCGGGGGCCAGGTGGCGGTAGAGCGCAGGGTGGATGACCGCGAGGCCCATTCCGTGGTTGGTGTGGGTGTACGCGCCGTACTGGTGCTGGATCATGTGCGCCTGGAAGTCCGTTGACTTGCCGATCTTGAGCACGCCGTTCTCGGCCATGGCGGAGTCGTATACGAGCTCGCTTCTGGCATCGAGGTTCTGGTCGTCGTCCGCGATGATCCGCATGTTGCGGATGACGTTACGCTGGATGGCGAGGTTGATGTCGTCGGTGACATTGCGCCCGCGCGGGCTTCCGAAATAGCTCTCCATGCAGTGCGAGAGCGTGTCGAACGCGCCGCTCATGAACTGCGCGTGCGGTACGGTGAGCGTGAGCGCTGGGTCAAGCGCCGCCCACGAGGGCAGCGCGCCGAAGAAGGCACCCTTCACATGCGTTTCCTCGTTGGTGATGACGGCGCCGTTGTTCTGCTCGGCGCCCGTGCCGGAGAGTGTCACGATGCAGCCCATGGGGATGAACGAGCTCGGCATCTTGCCGTCGACGTGCTCGAACGTCTCGATGTCCTCGTCAAGCATCGCCTGCGCGGAGACCACCTTGCAGCAGTCGAAGACCGACCCGCCGCCGACGGAGAGAATGAAGTCGACCTGTTCCTTGCGTGCGAGCGCGGCGCCTTCCTGGCACTTCTCGTAGGTCGGATTGGGCATGATGCCGCCGAAGTCCACCACGCGCTTGCCCGCGCTCGTGAGCTTATCGACCACGTGGCCGTAGACGCCGGTTCGTTTGACCGAGCCTCCGCCGTAGGCGAGCATCACTGTCTTGCCCATGGCACCCATCTCGGCGTCGAGCGCCTGGTCCATGGCCCCCTCGCCGAAGTAGTTCCTGACCGGGTAGTCGTACGTGAATGAGTTCATGGCAATTCCTCCTAGTAAGTTATCAGTGCGGTCTAACCGCTCGTCTACACGTTGCGCACGAGCCCGGACATCCATTCGATGGTGGCGGGGTCGTGGTGGTCGAAGAACGCGCTGCGCCCGGTGTCGAGCGCGGCGATGGCGACCATCTCGTCGTCGCCCAGCGCGAAGTCGAAGACGTCGAAGTTTTGCTCCATGCGATCGCGGTGCGTGCTCTTAGGGATACAGACCACACCGCGCTGCAGCAGCCAGCGCAACACGACCTGGGCGACCGTCTTGCCGTGTGCCTCGCCGATGCGAGCGAGGACCTCGTTGCGGAAGAGGTCGTTTCTGCCCTCCGCAAAGGGCGCCCAGCCCTCCATGGCCACCTCCTTGCCGGTCATGTACTCCTGCGCCTCGCGCTGCTGGAAGAACACGTTGCACTCGACTTGGTTCACGGCGGGGGCGATGCGGTTGAACGAGATGAGGTTTGCGAGGTGATCGGGGTAGAAGTTAGCTGTGCCTATGGCGCGGATAACGCCCTGCTCGTAGAGCTCCTCCATGGCGCGCCACGCGCCGAAGACGTCGCCGAACGGCTGATGGATGAGGTAGAGGTCGACGTAGTCGAGCCCCAGCCGCTTGAGCGACGCGTCGAAGCCGCGCTTGGCCCCCTCGTAGCTCACATCCGACATCCACAGCTTGGTCGTCACGAATACCTCGTCGCGCGGCAGGCCGCTCGCACGAATGGCAGCCCCGACCGCCTCTTCGTTGCCGTAGCTCGCGGCCGTGTCGAGCAGCCGGTAGCCGACCGAGAGCGCGTCCTCCACGGCGCGCTGGCATTCCGCGGCGTCCGGGATCTGGTACACGCCGAAGCCGAGCTGCGGCATCCTGACGCCGTTGTTCAAGGTGATGTAGTCCATGGTGCCTTCCTTTCTCGCAACTTGACGTATCCACCATACGAGGGGCGCCGCGCCGGCGGAAGTTTCCGTTGGTGAGGGTTCTATAACGCTGGGGTGCGCACGGGGTTATAACCCGCGGGTTCAGGGCACCGCACCAAAGGGGGATTCCGTCGAGCGCTTTGCGGTCGTACGCTTGGCGATGAGAGAGCAAAGGCCATCGACAGAGGATGTGCCTAACGGAGTCCGATGAACGGGCGGACGTGGGCGTCGCAAACAAATGACGGATATCATAGACAGGGAGAACAGGAATGGACAAGCGCGTTTTGGGAAAGAGCGGCATCGAAGTCAGCCCGCTCGGCATGGGCTGCATGGGAATCACGCACGCGAGCGGAGACCCGATGCCCGACGACGAGGCCGCGAGCGTCGTCCGTCAGGCCCACGAGATGGGCTATACCTTCTTTGACACGGCGGAGTGCTACGTTGGCACGTGCGCTGATGGGACCGAGGCGCACAACGAGGACGTGGTGGGCAAGGCGCTCGCGCCCGTGCGCGACGAGGTTGTCATTGCCACCAAGTTCGGCGTCACGCACGCCCCGGACAAGACCATCCTCGTGGACTCGCGCCCCGAGGCTATCCGTATCTCGGTGGAGAAGAGCCTGCGCCGGCTGCGCACCGACCACATCGACCTCTACTACCAGCACCGAATCGACCCAAAGGTCGAGCCCGAGGTCGTTGCAGACACCATGGCAGACCTCATCAAGGAAGGTAAGATCCGCGCCTGGGGAATCTCCGAGGCGACGGAGGAGTACCTGCGTCGCGCCGATGCGGTGTGCCCCGTCTCCGCCGTCCAGAACCGCTACTCCATGATGGCGCGCTGGAACGAATCCCTGTTCCCCGTGCTCGAGGAGCTGAACGTTGCCTTCGTGGCCTTTTCTCCCATGGCGAACGGCTTTCTGACGGGCGCGTACAGCCACAACACCAGATTCGAGGGCGCCCAAGACTACCGCGATGGCATGCCGCAGTACACAGAGGAAGGCGAAAGGCGCGCCGAGCCCCTCATGCGGTTCGTTCGCGAGCTGGCTGAGCTGCACGCGGCGACGCCCGCCCAGGTCTCCCTTTCCTGGATGCTCGAGAAGAAGCCCTATATCATTCCCATCCCGGGCAGTCGCAAGCCCGAACGACTGCTCGAGAACCTCGGTGCCGCCGAGGTCGGGCTCACCGACGATGAGGTTGCCAAGATCGACGGGCTGCTCAACGGACTCGACCTCATGGTCTTCGGCGGGCACACGGTAAGGTAGGGAGCCATGAACATTAGACCCTATGTCGTCTGTCATGTCTTTGCCGGGCTCAACGGGCGTATCGACGGCGCGTACATGCTCGACCCCGCCGCCTCGCCCGCACGCGCCGCGTACTCTCGCATGCAGGTCGAGTTCGGGACGGACGCCGTGGCGTACGGGGCCGTGACCACGAAGGGCTTCGTCGGGTCGCGCCCCCTTGCGCTCGATACCCACGGGAGCGCGCCCAAGGGGGACTTCGTGGCGCCTCATGACGAACGATCGTTCTACGTCTCCGTCGACCCCGCCGGGGAGATTGCATGGGAGTCTGCGACCTATCGTCGCGCCGGCCGTGCGGACGCGCACGTCATCGAGATCCTCACCGAGGCGGCATCGCCGGCGTATCGCGACTATCTGCGAGAGCGCGGCGTCTCATACGTGCTTGCCGGCTCGCGCGGGCTAGACCTCCCGCTCGCCCTGCGCAAGCTGCGCGAGCTTTTTGGCATCGAGCGCCTGCTCGTGTGCGGCGGCGGAAAGACGGACATGTCGTTTCTTGCCGCGGGCGTGCTTGACGAGCTGAGCCTCGTTCTCTCCCCGACGGTCTCGGGGGAGCCCGAAACGGCTTCCGTCTTCGACGAGATGCCTCGCTCAGCCGGCGGTTCGCACGTATTCTCGCTTGAGCGCGTCGAGCGCCTTGCCGGCGACGGCCTCCACCTCGTCTATCGAGTGCGGCGATGATGTCGCGCCGTTCGTTTCTGGAGGCTGCCGCGTGGTTGGCCGCTGCGGGCAGCCTTGTCGGCTGCTCGTCGGACGGGGCCGCCGGGGTCGCGCGCGGCTCCGCTCCGGGCCCGGTCACGGCGGACACGCCCATCTACGACGTCATCAACAACCCTTTGTTCGATGGCTACGGACGGCTGCTCTTCCCCACAACGCTCCATCCGCCGACAGAGGATATGGCGCTCGACGACCTTTCCGCTTGCCTGCCGTGGTACTCGGAGATCCATACGAGCACCACGGTCGACGTCGTCAGCTATCTGCTGTCAGAGCGCGCAGCGGAACGGACGGTCTTCTGCGACATCTACACGGATGCCGAGAAGGCCGACGACCCCTCGCTCGCCAACACGGGGCTCTTCCGCTTCGCTGCCGAGGGGTTGGGCGGCGCGTCTGCACCGTTTGCCGTGGTAAGCGCGGGCGGCGGATTCGCCTACGTCGCTGCCATGCACGACTCCTTCCCACACTGCCTGCACCTGTCCCGTTCCGGCGTCAACGGGTTCGCGGTCATCTACCGGCCGGACGCGCGGCTCGCCTGCGAGGACTTGGCCCGCGCCGTCTCCTTCATCTTCGAGCACGCCGACGAGCTCAGCGTGGACACGTCGGGCTATTCGCTGTGGGGCGGCTCGGCCGGTGCGCGCATGGCGGCATGGGTCGGCGGCTACGGCCCGGCCGCCTTTGGCGCGCCGGCAGGAACGCCCCAGCCCGCGGCGGCCATCATGCAGTACACCGGCATGAGCGAACTGACGGGTGCCGACCCCGCGACCTACGCCTGCGTGGGTGATCGCGACGGCATCGCAAGCTGGCGCACCATGCAGGCGCGTCTCGAAGCGCTCTCAGCAACGGGCGTGCCCACGGAGTTTCATGTTTACGAAGGCCTGAGCCACGGCTTTGGCCTGGGTGTCGACACCGTGGCAGAGGGCTGGATCGACGATGCCCTCGCGTTTTGGAAGGCGCAGCGATGAGGATGGCAAGACGTACACACCCCACGGTTATAAGCTGCCTACGAGTAGGAACTTCTCGCCGGATCTTCTCACGCCTATGGTAGAGGCAGTATCAGACAATACGTAAGGAGTGAGACGTATGATTCTCTTCATCAACGGAAGCCCCAACAAGGATGGCAACACGGCGCGCCTGGCGCGCGAGCTCATCGGCGATCGCCCGTACGAGCAGCTGAATCTTGCCGAGCACAAGGTCTACGGCTACGGCCAGAGCTACGGCGACGATGACTTCGAGGACGTGCTCGCGCGCATCGAGGCGGCGGACACCCTGGTCGTGGGGTCGCCCGTCTACTGGCACAACCTCTCCGGCATGCTGCGCAACCTGCTCGACCGCTTCTACGGTCCGGTGCGCGAGGGCAGTATGAGCGGCAAGACGCTCTATTTCGTGTTCCAAGGCGGCGCGCCCACGCGCGAGATGCTCGATTGGGGCGAGTACACCATGAAGCGCTTCGCCGCGCTCTACGGCATGACCTACGGCGGCATGGTCGACAACACGCACGAGGCAAGGGCGCTCTCGAAGAAGCTCGCGTAGTCCCGACTTGCGTAACTCAGTTCGGCGGCGGTGGGCCCGTGAAGACGGAGGCCCACCGCCCCTTTTCGTTTGCCTAGCGTATGATCGGACGGGCGCTGCGGACGACTACCCGCATGAGCAGGGCACCCAGAAATGCGAAAACATCTGAACCACAAGCAGGGTCGCAAGGACTATGTCGACCGTGCGGCGCAGCGCCCTTCTCGTCAGTCCCTTTATTCTCCGCGTCATGAGAACAGCCATCCCATGATGTCCTCGTCACGGGCAAAGGGGTAGCCGCCCGCTCCGTGCTGGCCCGCGTCCGCAGCAAAGCCCCGCTCGGTGAAGTAGCTCGTGGGCTTGACATCGAGCACGACCAGCTCGCTGATGCGCTCCTCGGAAAGCCTGCGAGCTCGATAGGCGGCGCGAATCTCCTCGTACGCCTCGCGCGCGGGTCCGGAGCCGTAATAGTCGTCGTTCTCGCCGATAGCCATATACACGGGAACCTCGGCTGTGGTGAGCGTCTCGATGTCGCCGTCCCAGCGCGAGATGGTGTGAAGCGCACGGCGGTAGAGCTCGGGGCGCGTTCCCAAGACGATGGAGATGGTCTCGCCGCCGCCCGAGCATCCGCTCAGGTACACGTGGTCCGCATCGATGCTGTAGGCGCCGAGCAGCCATTCGGTGAGCCCCACCACGTCTGACGCCGATTGCTCGTCCCAGGCGTCGAGCTGGGGCGAGGCCACGATCATGTCGGCGATGTAGTCGTTCGCCACGAAGGGGTAGTCCTCCTGAAGATTCGCCCCCACGCCCTGGAAGTAGAGCCCCTCCCAGCCGGGGCAGGCCACGTAGAGCGCATAGGGCGCGGACCCGTCATAGGAGTCCGGCACATGGAGCGAGAAGTGCAGCGTCCTGCCCGATGGCGTCTGCAGGGCGTCGTCAACGACGAAGCCGCGGTCTGTCTGCGACCCCTCCGTGAGGACGTAGCCGCCAAGCTCACGGACATCCGCGCAGCCGACCAGGCCTTCCCCGAGTACCAGCCCGCCCGCAGCGAGCGCGGCAGCCTCGATAAAGGACCTGCGTGAAAGATGGCTCACGTGCATAGTTCCTCTTTCTGAATGAACCAAGCCGAAGCCGCAGGCTTTCGGCTTGGCGAGAAGCGCATCAGCGGCCGCTGTTGGCCTCTTGCAGCTCGGCAAGGGTCACGTGCTCGTTGCGGAAGCGTGCCGCGGGATTCTTGTCGCCCGCCGCGCAGGTGATGGCGTGCGCGGGACAGGCGTGCATGCAGGCGAGGCAGGCGTTGCAGCCAAAGCCCGCCTGCGCGTTACGGACAGCCTTGCCGCCCTCGAGTGCGATGCAACCAGTCGGGCACACCTTTGCGCACGCCCCACATCCCACGCACTTCTCGGAATCAACGGTCAGGAATCCGCCCAGCATCGCCGGCTCGAAGCGCAAGCCCCGGCTCATGAACTGCTCGTGGGCAGCGCGATCCTCGTCGGTCACCGGCTCGAGCCACTGGCGGCGCGCCGCGACGTCCGCGCGGATGCGCGCAAGGTTCTCGCCGATCTTCTTCTCGGGAATGCGGGCGCGCTGCTCGTCCATGTCGAAGTTGGGCAGCCAGTTGTCCACCATGAGGAGTGTGGTTGCGTAGGCAGGGTTGAGCCCCGCCGCCCGCGCGTCCTCCAGGCACAGCTCGACGGCATTGGCGTGCCGGTTGCCGTAGGTGCAAACGAAGTAGAGGTAGGGCGTGTCGAGCGTCGCGCGCTCGAGGAACGTCTTCACCATGTCGGGCATCATGTGCCCGTAGATGGGGTACACGATGCCAATCGTATCGTCCGCGTAGGCGAGCTCGCCCTCGCGGCGCAGCTCCTGCGGGATGCTCAGGACCCTCTCGCCCTCCGCGGCCAGCTCGCGCGCCACGTAGAGGCAGTTGCCCGTCCCGGTGAAGTATAGGATCATTCGAAACTCCCAGATTGTCAGCGGTCTGTCATCTCTAATTGCTTATGCCAGGCCGAGACCGGCGACCCAATCACGAACCCCGGACTCGTCCACACTGGACGAGAAGCGCTGACCCTCCTGCCACTCCCCGCTGCCCGCGGCCTCGGCGAGTAGCTCGCCGCTCCGGCCAAGACTCGAGGAGGAAGAGGTGCAGAACGGGAGCACCGTCTTGCCGTCCCAGTCGTTGCCTGAGATGAAGTTGTCGATGGGCCAGGCCGCGATGCCCCACCAGATGGGATACCCCACGAGCACGGTGTCGTAGTTCTCCCAGCCGTCCGGCGTGACCTGCGTAAGCTCGACGTCGCGCAGGCTCTCGTCCTCGTGCTCGCGGGTCACGCGGCTACTGTCGTCGGTCCAGTCGAGGTCATCGTCGGAGTAGGGCTCCGTAGGCGTCACATTAAAGAGATCGGCGCCGAGCTCGTCGGCGATGGTCTGAGCTACGGCAGCGGTGTGGCCCTGTGCCGAGTAGTAGGCCACGAGGACGTTGCCGCCTGCAGCGGGCGCGGCGGCGGGCTGGTCCTCGGCGGCGGCTTGGCCGCCGTCACCCTGGTTGCAACCGGAGAGCATCGTTGCGCACAGCGCGGCTCCGAGTAGGAAGTTTCTTCTAGTCACGGTCGGGTTTGCGGTCATGGGGCATCTCCTCCGTTGGCTTGGTTGGTCCGTTATCGTCTGAGCGCTACTCCTGCGCGTCGAAATCGGGGCGTATGGCCAGGTAGCCCGCGAGTGCTTCCTCAGTGGCGGTGTAGTAGGTCATGGTCCCGTCGAGCTTGGCAATCTCGGCCATCTCGTCTTCGGTGAGGGAGAAGTCGAAGATGTTCGCGTTGTCGGCGATGTGGGCGGGGTTCTTGGAGCCGGGGATGATGGAGGTTCCCATCTGCACGTGCCAGCGCAGGATCACCTGGGCCGGGGTCTTGCCGTACTTCTCGGCGAGAGCGACGAAGACGGGCTCCTCCAGAAGACCTTTGTCGCCGTGGCCGAGCGGGTACCACGCCTCGATCACCGTGCCGTACGGCGCGAGGTAGGCGCGCAGGTCGCGCTGGGCGTGGTAGGGGTGGCACTCAACGGTCACGAGCTGCGGCTTGATGTCGGCGACCTCGATGACCTCGGCAATCTTGTCTTGCGGGAAGTTGGAGAGGCCGAGGGCGCGCACCTTGCCCGCGCGGTAGGCCTCCTCCATCGTGCGCCACGCGGCCAGGTAGTCGCCTACCGGCTGGTGCAGGATGAGCATGTCGACGTAGTCGAGCCCTAGGCGCTGGAGCGTGGCGTCCACCGCCGGCATGCCCGCGTCGTAGACACTCGGCCAGAGCTTGGTGGAGACGAAGATCTTGTCGCGTGCGATGCCGCTCTTGGCGATGGCACGGCCCACGGCGCGCTCGTTCATGTAGGCGTTGGCGGTGTCGATGTGCTCGTAGCCAGCCGTGAGCGCGGCGGTTGCGGCCGCCTCGGCCTCGGCCGGGGTCATGAGGAAGGTGCCCAAACCCTCGATGGGCATCTCTACGTCGTTGTTGAGCTTCAGATACTCCA
Organism: uncultured Collinsella sp.; assembly: GCA_937942395.1. Lineage (GTDB taxonomy): Bacteria > Actinomycetota > Coriobacteriia > Coriobacteriales > Coriobacteriaceae > Collinsella. Next base: position 29,632 of record CALDEU010000064.1, read on the forward strand.
TGGTCTCCTCCTTAATGGTGACTTTTCGAATACAAGGCTACGGCGTTTACTGACGCGCGAGAAGTTCACGTTGGAATGATGGATATAACCATGGGGTATATACGGCACATAATGCGTGACAGGAGGATCGATGTACAACCCACAGCTTGACACTTTCATCCGCGTGGCGGAGGCGGGCAGCTTCTCCAAGGCGGCACAAGAGTCCTTCATCACGCCCACGGCCGTCATCAAGCAGATGAACCTGCTGGAGTCGCGGCTAGGCCTTACGCTGTTCCACCGATCGCATCAGGGGCTTTCGCTTACGCGAGCAGGCAGGTCGCTGCTCGCCGACGCCCGCCATATCGTGCAGTACTCTCAAGAATCAATCGCACGCGCCCGCGTCGCCGAGCGCGGAGAGAAGCGCATCATCCGCGTGGGAGTGTCGCTCATGACGCCCAGCACGCCGCTCACGAAGCTATGGCCGAAGGTGAAGGAACGTTGCCCTGGCATGAGCCTTCAGGTGGTCACGTTTGAAAACACACCCTCGGCGGCGCGCGGTTTGGCGAACCTCGGGCAAGACATGGATATCGTGGTGGGGATTTTCGACGATGCCTTTCTTAAAGAGCGCGGGTGCCTGGGCCTCGAGCTTTCGCGCGAGCCGCTCTGGTGCGCCGTTCCCGTCGACAGCGAGCTCGCCAAACGCGACATCGTCACATTCGACGACCTCCACAATCACAGTCTTATGCTTATACGCCGGGGCTGGAACACCGAAATCGACCGCGTACGCGACGAGATACTCTTGCATCATCCTCAAATCGCGCTCGTAGACTTCCCGCAATATCGGGTGGAGGTGTTCAATCGCGGCGCGAACGAGGACCTCGCGCTTGCGACGCTGCCGTTGTGGGCCAACGTCCACCCCATGCTCAAAACCGTCCCTACCGATTGGGACTGTCTCGTGTCTTACGGGCTGCTTCATTCGCCGCACCCCGCAGACCATGTGCGGGAGTTCCTCGATGCGGTGTCTGCCGTGCTCGAGGCAAAGCATCGATAGGCAATCGCGAACAGATGCGCTTATGCCTATGGGAATAACGGGAACTGGCTTCTGAACTCGCGTTTTGATACCGTCGAGTACCGCCTGATGCTGTTTCGGCGTCGCCATAGAGCAAAGCCATCAGCGAAATAACGGGAATAACAGCCTCCGAACCTTCTGGTTCGGAGGCTTTCTTTTTGCATGTCTGCCTAAAACGACTCCTTGCCAAAGCCCCTTGAGCATCGGGCGGCATTATTGAGTGTGGGCGTTATCGTAGGTATCTTTGATTTCTTCCGGCAAATTGTCGGGAATTAGCGCCTTCACTCTATCTTCGTTGCCATCTTGGATCGCCTGCTCGTAGTACCAGCATTTGAACTTCAACATATCCAGCGCACGGTTCATGTTCGCGATCTCCGATTCCATGTGGGCCTTCCGCTCCTCGAACATGGCCTTGCGCTTGGGATATGTCGATGGGCCCTCCGCGCACCATTCCATGAACAGCCGGATGTCCTTGATCTCCATCCCAGCCTTCTTCAGGCATTCGATGACCCGAAGCGCCTCGAGTTCCGTATCGCCGAATCGGCGAATGCCGGACGTTCGCTCCAATTCCGGGAACAATCCCTGCTTGTCGTAATAACGCAGCGTGGAAACGGGCAGATCGAACATCTCCGCCACCTGTCCGATTGTGTACATGGTCCCTCCGGACAAATCTCGAATTTACTCCTTGACCTAAAGTTAGGTTTAGGTATTACCTTTATTTTCGTCAATACAAATCGGGAGCGCAAGGGATTTTCGCCAAAGGCGCACGCTTGCCGGAACGGTATTCGCCGGCGGCTTGAACGGCGTGGGCGAAATCGGCGGGCATCCCGCTCTTGAGCAGGCGCGACGAATGGGCACAGGAGTCTAGGCGCGGCTTAGCTGGACGGAAGCAGTTTTGCACTCAAAACCATCGACAGGAGGAAATCGATCATGGCAATCAAACAGACAGCGGGCAGAGATGCCCTGGGGGACTTTGCTCCCAAATTCGCACAGCTCAATGACGATGTACTGTTCGGCGAGGTGTGGAGCCGAGAAGACAGGCTTTCCCTTCGAGACCGCAGCGTGGTGACGGTGGTTGCCTTGATGGCACAGGGGCTGACGGACTCTTCGTTCCAATACCATCTGATGTCCGCAAAGAACAATGGCGTGACCAGGACGGAGATAGCGGAAATCCTTACGCACGCGGCGTTTTACGCGGGCTGGCCCAAGGCATGGGCGGCCTTCCGCATGGCGAAGGAGATCTGGGCGGATGACGATGCCGCCGACGCAAGAACCAAGCATCAAAACGAGATGGCCTTTCCCATCGGTGCCCCCAACGACGCATTTGCGAAGTACTTTATCGGGCAAAGCTACCTCGCGCCCCTTTCCACCGAGCAGGTCGGTATTTACAACGTTACGTTTGAGCCCGGCTGCCGCAACAATTGGCACACCCATCACGCCAAAAGCGGTGGCGGACAGATCCTCGTCTGCGTGGCTGGTCGAGGGTTTTACCAGGAATGGGGCAAACCGGCACAGGAGCTGTGCCCCGGCGATGTAGTAAATATTCCCGCGGGCGTAAAGCACTGGCACGGTGCGGCACCTGACAGCTGGTTCTCCCATCTCGCGGTGGAGGTTCCGGGCGAGGAGGCCTCTAACGAGTGGTTGGAGCCCGTGGACGACGAGCAATACCTTAAAGCGACTGACAAGGAGGCTTAGGCACGGAGCAGTTGAAACTGACGCAGGAATGGGACAAGGTATTCCCCAAAAGCGACAAGGTTGAGCACAGCAAGGCGACCTTCCACAACCGATACGGCATCACGCTGGCGGCCGACGTGTACGTGCCTAAGAATGCGGAAGGCAAACTGCCCGCCATCGCCGTCAGCGGCCCGTTTGGCGCGGTGAAGGAACAGTCCTCCGGTCTGTACGCGCAGAAGATGGCGGAGCTGGGCTTTTTCGCAATTGCCTTTGACCCGTCCTATACCGGCGAGAGCGGCGGCACGCCCCGCTATGTAGCATCGCCGGACATCAACACCGAGGACTATAAAAACGGCAGCTATGCGCTGGCCGGCGGCGTGGTCGATCCGCTACCGGAGGATGCGCCGCAGTTTGTAGCGGACTATTACGCCTACTACAAAACTCCGCGAGGCTATCATCCCCGCAGCCTGAACTCCAACGGCGGCTGGAATGTGACGTCCTCGCTGTCGTTTTTGAATATGCCGATTTTGCAATACAGCAGCGAAATTCGCTCTGCGGTACTGCTGGTGCATGGCGAGAAGGCGCACTCCCGCTATTTCGGCGAAACCGCGTACGGCAAGCTGACGGGGGACAACAAGGAATTGCTCATTATCCCTGGTGCCAGCCACACCGACCTTTACGATCAGATGGACATCATTCCGTTTGGAAAGCTGAAGGCATTCTTTGAGGAATATCTGAAATAAGGCGTGCCTTGATTCAATGCCAAGTCTCCAGCAACGATTCTTCTAAAGAGTGGGAGTAGCTGAAACGAGGCGATTGAATAACTCCATACGTTTAGGTTAAAACAAACTAATATGCCGCGCGCCTGCGGCATGAAGGAGGGAGATTTCTATGAATATCGTTGTATTGAGTGGTAGCCCGCGCAAGGGAGCCAATACCGACACCATGGTCGAGGCGTTTGCCGAGACCGCGCGCGAGGCCGGCCATACGGTCGAGGTCATCCGCGTTGCCGGCAAAAAGATCGCTGGTTGTCTGGGATGCCAGTACTGCTTTACCCATGAGGGCACTTGCGTGCAGAAGGATGACATGGCCGACGTGATCGAGTCGCTGAAAGGCGCCGACATGGTCGTCTTTGCCTCGCCTATCTACTGGTTCGATATCACCGCGCAGGAGAAGGCCGCCATTGACCGCCTGTACGCCTTCGGTGCCACGGGCTTCCCGTTCACCAAGACGGCCCTTTTGCTCGATAGCCACAGCGAGGGCGTCTATGATGCGGCGATCGCCATGTACAAGTCAACCTGCGCGTACTGCAAGTGGGAGGACCTGGGCATTGTCACCATCAGCGGTATGACCGAGCGCGACAGCATGGCATCCTCGCCCAAGTTGGAAGAGGTGCGAGAGCTCGCCCGCAAGCTTGCCTAAGGGCAAGAAGAACGCATGGCAATCGGTGTTGGTGGAAAATGCTTGCTATCCTTACCAAGAGGAATGCTGATTGCCATGCGTTGATGCTTCCGCGGACAATTCCGGCGTGCTAAAACGCCTTCTCGTTCAAGAATTCCCTGAACGCGGGAATGTCAAAGCCAACGAGACCACGTCCACGTTCCCCGATAACGCCGTCCTCGAGGAGGCGGCGTTTGTATTGGCTTGCGTAGTTGCTGGCGACGCCCATGCGTTTGGCTATCTCCGAGACCCTGCTGGGGCCAGAATCGGGCAGCATCGCGAGCAAAAACTCAATGTCTTTATCGGAAAGCTCCCGATAGGTCGTTTCGAGAGAAGCTCGATGTCATGCTTCTCGAGTTGCCTGAAGACGCCATTCATGCACGTGCGCCAGTTACCCTGAGTCTCCTGAGCATATGTCCAATCGATGCCGACGGGCCCAATCTCAACGCTGCTTATGCACGCGCGAGGCTGTGAGAGGCGGCTATCTGCCGCTTCTTTGGTTCGCTCGATAATATCTTCGAGCATGCCTGGCATGGCGGAGACATTTGCTGCGATCCATGGTGGCCCCTTTGCAGGTTTTGCTAACTTTTGCAACTTTTGCTAATGGCTTAACATGCCTTGTACCGTGGGATTGTAGGAGTGAAAAACGGGGATTTCTATTATTCCGACTACGTTACAGCGAGCGGGGCCCGGGGCGCGATGTTGCTGCGCTCCGGGCCCCGCTGCTTTGTAAACCCATGACGGTTTGGCCACCGTTGTTTTAGCCGAACAGACTCGGCATGTCGTTTTCCTTCATGAGGGCACCGGCGGAGGGGAGGCTCTGCGCGGTGAACTTCTCGGCCGAGACGCCGGCGCCAAGAATCTCCTCGGTCGTGCCGACGGTGGTGACCGAGCGGCCCTTCTTGGCCGTAAAGGCCTGGACGCCCTGCGTGCTGGTGGTCGTCTTGGTCTTGAGCAGCGATGTGTTGAAGTTCATCAAACGATAGTCGCTCGAGACCAGTGCGATGTCGCGATCTTCCTTGAGCACCTGGGCATACAGCAGCTTGCTGCCACCGTAGATGGCGTTCTTGAGGCGCTTACGGTTGGTTTTAGTGACGTATCCAGAAAGCGCGACGCGCACCACGCGGCCGTTCTCAAAGACGAACAACACGTCGGCCTTGTAGTCCTCGGGGTCGATGACCCAGATGACGCTCTCGTCGGGTTCCATCTCGAGGTCGGTGGGCAGATACGAGCCCAGCTGGGCCGACTTGGTGTCCTCAAACGCCGCAACCTTGCACTTGTATACCTGGCTCTTGTTGGTAAAGACCAGCAGCTCGTGGGTGTTGGAGGACGGAAACTCGATAAAGGGTTTGTCGCCGTCTTTGTACTTGAGCGTAGTGGCCTTCTTGAGCACGCGGTCCGTCATCTTCTTAAGGTAGCCATCGCGCGAAAGCATGATGGTAACCGGGTACTCCTCGACCTCGGGCTCCAAGCTTACCTCGATAACCTCGTGGGGCTCGATCCTGCCCGTGCGGCGCGGCATCACGTACTTCTTGTTGACCGCGGCCAGCTCGTCGCTGATGACCTTCTTGATGTTGTCCTCGCTCGAGAGAATCTCCTCAAGCTCGGCAATCTCGCCCTCAAGCTTTGCAATGTCCTTGGTGCGGTTGAGGATGTACTCCTCGTTGATGTTGCGGAGCTTGAGCTCGGCAACAAACTCGGCCTGGGTCTTGTCGATGTCGAAGCCGCGCATAAGGTTGGGCACGACCTCGGCCTCGAGCTTGGTGCCACGGATGATGGCGATCGCCTTGTCGATGTCGAGCAGGATCGCCTCGAGGCCGTGCAGCAGGTGCAGGCGCTCGGACTTTTTGCCCAGGTCAAAGTTAATGCGGCGACGCGTGGACTCAATACGCCACTTGACCCACTCGTGCAGAATCTGGCGCACGCCCATAACACGGGGATAGCCGTCGACGAGCACGTTAAAGTTGCACGAGAACGAATCCTGCAGCGTGGTCGAGCGATAGAGCTTGGCCATAAGCTTGTCGGGGTCGACGCCGCGCTTAAGGTCGATGGCGATGCGCAAACCCGAGAGGTCGGTCTCGTCGCGGATGTCTGCGATCTCCTTAACCTTGCCCTCCTTGGAGAGCTTGACGATGCGCTCGATGATGACATCGGTCTTAGTGGTGTAGGGAATCTCGTAGACCTCGATGATGCGCTCTTCGGGAATCCAACGCCAGCGGGAGCGAATCTGGAAGCTACCCAGTCCGGTCTCGACAATCTTTTCCATCTCCTCGCGGCGGTAGATGATCTCGCCGCCGGTCGAGAAGTCGGGCATGGGCATATACTCGAGCAGGTCGCAGTCGGGATCCTGCAGGTAGTGCATGGTGGCGGTGCAGACCTCGTTGAGGTTGAAACCGCAGATGTCGGACGCCATGGCGACGCCGATGCCCTTATTGGCCGAGACGAGGATGTTCGGGAACGTGGTGGGCAGCAGGCGCGGCTCCTTCATGGCGCCATCGTAGCTGTCGACGAAGTCGACCGGGTCCTTGTCGATGTCCTTGAAGATCTCGGCGCTGATGGGGGAGAGCTTGGCCTCGGTATAACGCGAGGCGGCGTAGCTCAGGTCGCCCGAATAGTACTTGCCAAAGTTGCCCTTCGACTCCACGAAGGGGGCAAGCAGCGCTTCGTTGCCGGTTGCCAGGCGCACCATCGTCTCGTAGATCGCGGCATCGCCGTGCGGGTTGAGCTTCATGGTCTGGCCCACGATGTTGGCGCTCTTCTGGCGCTCGCCCTTGAGCAGACCCATCTTGTACATGGTGTAGAGCAGCTTGCGGTGCGAGGGCTTAAAGCCGTCGATCTCGGGGAACGCACGCGAGACGTTGACGCTCATGGCATAGGGCATGTAGTTGACCTCGAGCGTCTGCGTGATCGGCTGGTCGGTGACCTCTGAGTGCAGGCCGATGACGTTCTCGGCGTTAACCTGCTTTTTCTTGGGCTGGTTCTTCGTCTTCTTCTTTGCCACGATTTCCTCTTGAACTTCTTATGGGCCGTCGTTATCGATTTGCTGCTATTGCAGGTCCAGCTGGTCCAGGTATTCCTTGCCGTGCTCCGAGATATGGCGCTTGCGGCCCGCCTCGTCGTTGCCCAGCAACAGGTTGAACATGGTCTCCATCTTGGTGACGTCCTCGGGCTCCACCTTGATCAGGCGGCGCGTCTCGGGGTTCATGGTGGTGAGCCACATCATGTCCGGGTCGTTCTCACCAAGACCCTTGGAGCGGTTGATGGAGCACTTCTGGTCGCCGATCTCCTTAAGGATGCCGTTCTTCTCGAGCTCGGTGTAGGCAAAGTAGGTCTTTTCTTTGCAGTTGATCTCGTAGAGCGGCGACTCGGCGATATACACGTAGCCCTCGTCGATAAGCGTGGGCACCAGGCGGTAGAGCATGGTGAGCACGAGCGTGCGGATGTGGTAACCGTCGACGTCGGCGTCCGTACAGATGATGACCTTGTTCCAGTTGAGGTTGTCCAGGTCGAAGGCGCCGAGGTTCTTGATGCGCTTGTCTTTGATCTCCACGCCGCAGCCCAGCACGCGCATGAGGTCCATGATGATGTCGGACTTAAAGATGCGCGGGTAGTCCTCCTTCAGGCAGTTGAGGATCTTACCGCGGACGGGCATAACACCCTGGAACTCGGCATCGCGCGAGGTGCGAATGGCGCCTGCTGCCGAGTCGCCCTCTACGATGTAGATCTCGCGGCGGCTCTTGTCCTTGGAGCGGCAGTCGATGAACTTCTGCACGCGGTTGGCCATGTCGGTCTTCTGCTGCAGGTTGGTTTTGATGCTCTGGCGCGTCTTCTCGGCGTTCTCGCGCGAACGCTTGTTGATGAGCACCTGCTCCATGATCTTGTTGGCGGCATCTTTGTTCTCGATCAAGTAGGTCGAGAGGCGCTCCTTAAAGAAGGCCGTCATGGCCTGCTGGATAAAGCGGTTATTGATGGCCTTTTTGGTCTGGTTTTCGTAGGACGTCTGGGTGGAGAAGCAGTTGGTCACCAGTACCAGGCAGTCCTGGACGTCCTGCCACTTAATGCCGCTCTCGTTTTTGTTGTACTTGCCCTGTTGCTTAATGTAGGCATCGATGGCGCTGGTCAGAGCGCTACGGGCCGCCTTCTCGGGTGAGCCGCCGTTCTCGAGCCACGATGAGTTGTGGTAGTACTCCTGCATCATGAAAGTGCGCGAGAAGCACATGCAAGCAGTGATCTTTACGTTGTAATCGGGCAGGTCCTCGCGATCGCGACCGCGACGGTCGGCTTCGATAAAGAAGGGCTCGGTAAGGTAGTCGGTACCGACCTTCTCGAGCACGTAGTCCTCGATACCCTTGGGATAGCAGAAGTCCTCTTCGGAGAACTCGCCGTCGTCGCCCTCGATGCGCAGGCGGAAGGTCACGTTGGCGTTGACCACGGCCTGACGGCGCATGGTCTCGCGATACCAATCGTGGGGGATGCTGATGGAGGTAAAGACCTCAAGATCGGGTCGCCACTTGATGGTGGTGCCGGTGCGGTCCTCGTCGCTGGGCTCAATCTCAAGCGCTTTCTTTTTGGCGCCGACGACCTTGCCCTTCTTAAAGTGCAGGGAGTACTTGTTGCCATCGCGCCAAACCGTGACGTCCATGTATTCGGAGGCGTACTGGGTCGCGCACGAGCCCAGGCCGTTGGTACCGAGCGAGAAGTCGTAGTCGCCGCCCTGGTTGTTGTTGTATTTGCCACCTGCATAGAGCTCGCAAAAGACGAGCTCCCAGTTAAAGCGCTTCTCGGAGGGATTCCAGTCGAGCGGGCAGCCGCGGCCGTTGTCCTCTACCTGGATAGAGCCATCGCGAAAGGCGGTAAGGGTGATAAGTTTGCCGTAGCCCTGGCGTGCCTCGTCAACGGCGTTGGACAGGATCTCGAAGGCGGCATGCGCGCAGCCATCGAGTCCGTCCGAGCCAAAGATGACGGCGGGGCGCAGGCGTACGCGTTCCTCGTCCTTGAGCTGGCGGATGCTGTCGTTACCATAGTTTGCGGTGTTTTTTGCCATACTCGCTCTCTCGGTGCTCCCTTGCTGCGTTTAAGTCATATAGATAGTCAAGGTAGCATAGCCCAGCCCACAGACGATTCCAACCAACACGAAATCCATCGAACAATCGTTCGGAGTTCGATGGAGATTCGTTTACTCGGACAAAACCGAGTCGGCTCTGTCCGAGTAAGTTTGAAGACGGCCGAATGTGTCTTGCTGCGTTTGCGGTTGGATACGCTGTCGAAGACATGTCGTGCGGATTGTTGGCGAAAAGACGCCGTGCCAAGCTCGAGGCAGAACTCGACTCCACTGACGATATCTAATGCGTAATGGGCTGGCTCTGGGTATCCAGAACCAGCCCATTTGATGTTCGATGAGCCGAGTCGGCGTCTCTCGCAAAGGTAACTGAGAGCTAGTGAGGCTTATCAGAATTGACCTCATCGGCGGTGTCGTTTTCGAGCGCCGTGCGGCGGGCGCTGTAGGCGACAAGGCCGGCGCCGGCTGCGGCGAGTGCTGCTGCGGCTGCTGTCAGGGGGACGTTGCTGTCGCCCGTGCCCGCAAGCGCGCCCGCTTTTCCGGGGCGCTTGTTATTGCCGTGATCCTTGCCGCTGCCAGAGCCACTGCCGCTACCGGAGCTGCTTCCGCCGGAGCCACCTCCACTCGTGCCTCCATCGCCGTCGACCGTCATCGGGGCGTCGTGAAGTCCTGTCGTATCCGCGTTGTCGCATACGCCGACCTGAACTTCTGAGCGTTCGCATGCCGCGTCGGGCACATGAAGCTCGTGCAGTTCGGCACCCAGCGCCGAGTTTGCGCCCGGTCGAATTTCCTCGAGCGTTACGGGATCGAGCGCCACCAGATTACGCGCCTTCGCATATAGCGTTACGCGTTTGCCCACCTCGTCGCTCCAACTCTCGGGGATGGCGAAGCTCATGCGGAACTGTGCCGTGCAACCCGGTGCCAGCACGGCGTTGCCGCTGTCGGCTACCAGCGGGTGCGTTGCAAAACGTGCGCCCAGCGTCTCGAGCGCGTACTTCACGTGTGCCATGTCGTTGGCCGAAGCATCCTCGGCAAGCTCCGGATCGTAGATCGAAGCCATGCGTGCGTTTGCTCCGAACCCGATGGATGCGCTGGAGAACGGCTGGCTGGAGCCCTCTCGGTACAGATCGATCGTGCCGGCGGTCAGCAAGGTGTTGCCGTCGTTTCGCACCGTGACCATGAAGGATTCGCCTGCTGCTCCGGGCACCACCGCGCCCGAGGTAGCGACCGCGCCCGTCGGAGTGGCACACGCCACCAAGGGCACTTCGATGCCGTGTAGTTCTGCCTCGCTCTTCTCCGCGCTCACAATGTGCGTGGCGAGCGCGGAGAGCATGCTCCCCGACGTCAAAAATGTCGTTATCTGATCGACGGGATGGTCCAGCTCGCACATCACGAACGGCTCCGTAAACAGATCGCCTGACAAGGTGCTGGCGAAGATGCGGAAGTGCTTGCCCATCACTGCAACTGGGTTGCCTTCTTCGTCGTAGGTCTGTCCCACCTTGCCATCGGTGTTCTCTACATAGAGCGCGCACCTGCCGTTGTTGCTTACGCTAAACGATGCCGGGCCACAGCCTGCGGCACCCACGGGCTGCGTTGCAAACGCCGATGCGCCTCGCGTCCAAGTAATATGCTGCAGTTGCTCGTTGACGGTTGCCAAAAAGCCCGAATGTTGTGGCCACGGTACCGCACGGGGTACCGTGGCGTCTGGTGGCATAACGCCCCAGCCCGCAATGGACTGGCCGATCACGGCGTACGATGCGCAGCCGCAACCGTCTGCGGTCTCGTACGCAACGGGCACCACCATTTTGCCGTTGATATTCTCGGGCTCGCCCAGCTCGATGCTCGACGGTGCCTGCGGAAAGCGGAGGACCTGACGGAACGTGAGGCTGTCGCCCGAAACGTCCGACCACAGGGTAAAGCACTCGAGCGCGACCTCTGCCTCGGTGCCCAACGCCTTTTCTGCCGTGGTTCCGCGGCGGTGGAGATAGGCGCCCGACAGACGCCCGTCGACAAGCGTCTTGCCCACCGTGATGCGTGGACACTGCAGACAATGGTAACCGTCCTCCTGCAGGCGGCCGCGCGAGATGCTGCGCCACGACGTGTGCGATACCACGCGAACTTCGCTATTGCTTATGCGCAGGCGCACAACGGACAGTATGCCGGCTGTGCTTGCCGTATCGAAAAGGGTGCTGTCGCCGTCGGGGCGCTCGCCCGAGACCAACAGCACGTAGGCGTCCTGGTTTCCTCTTCCGTCCGTATATTCCACTACGTCGAAGTCGTAATCGTATATGCCGTCGCGCTCCACGTCTTCCTCGCCAAACCCAAGGGGAAAGTCCACAGGCGTGGGAGCGGACCACGTTCCGTTTGCCTTTGTGTGTACCACCAGGCGCGAGCGACCATTGTCGCCGTAGCGCACCGAGGCGATACGGAACAGGCATTCTACGCCGGCAATCATTGCCAGCTTCATGTGGGCTTCGCTGAGCACGCCAGCAAACAGCACGTTGTCGCTCGAGGGCTTGATGCCGCCACGCTCGTCCTCCGACACGCCGGCAGAATCGGCGTTCGGGTCGGCAACGGTGTTCGTTGCCTGACCGATGTAGGTGTACTCATACATCGGCGCGGCGTTTTCGTCGTTCTCTATCAGTGCATGGACGAAATGCTCGATCTGTCCCGTGTCGTCGCTTTCTGCATCCGCCTCGAGCTCAATGCGCGTGACCGACCGGTCCCAATCGCGTACGGTAGGCGCGACATTCCTTGCAGTGGCTTTAACCTCGGCGCGCGCGAGCAGCTCGGCGTTGGTGACAATGGTGGCCGATGCGATAAATTGCGGAACGCCGCCCGCCTCGGCGTTGCCGGCTGAGCCGAAGCAGGCATCTAGTGTATAGGGCGTATCTCCACCCAATGCGAGCTCAGAGCGCTGGAGTACATACTGGTCGCCGTTGTTCACCGACATATTCCACGAATCGAGGAGTGTGGGCCACGACCCCGACCAAGCCTTGGTGGTCCACTTGAACATCACGAACTGGAGTATCACATCGACATCGACGTCTGCACCTACGCGCAGTCGCGGAAGCTGGTGTCCATCTGCCTTCTCGTACCCAATGAACAGCGTGAGGGATGCGGCGCCGCGCACGGCGGACGAAGCGACGCCTGCAACGCCGGCGCCAAAGGTGACGGCAAGCCCGATCTGGATGGTGAACGAGCCCGACGTGTTTGAATAGTCGAGCGAAATGTTCTTGAAAAACGCCGCGCCGCTGCCGTGCGTGTGGGCGCCCACGGCGAGCGCCAGCTTCGCCAGCACCCAGGGGTTGACGTTTAGGAAAAACGGCACCGGTCCTAGGGTAAACTGCTCGGTCCAATTGAGGTCGGTTCTTACCTGGAAGAGGGCCTTAATATTGCCGTATGCGGGGTCGTTGTTGTTACCCCAGGTTTTGCCCACCCAATCGTAGGCGAGCGAGCCGTACAGCTGTGTGGCGATATCCATCGTGAACAGCGGCGTGCAATGGTGACGAAGGAGCTTGGTGTTTCTTGGATCGGTGCCCGAACCGGCACTCATACTTTTGTACTGATTCCACTTCCCCTCCATCTCGTCGAGGTAGCGGTTTGCCTGCTTGGCGCCCGACTCACGCGGCGATTTCTTCCAGTATTCCGGATCAGGGTTGCCCGAATCGTTCATATAGCTGGCGGGTTTGTATCCTCCGCCAAACAGCACGTATCCGGCAAACGAGAAATCGAACAAAATGGGGAACGAGGGCATCCAACACGTGAACTTATTACCACCGATGCCGGGAAACGCCGCCGGAAAATCAAACGGAGTGATCTCTTGGTCCATGGTGGTGGGGACGATAGTGGTCGATCCGGATTCCGCCTTTGCGGCCGGCGCGGTGACAACGGCCATGGGGGAGGAGAGCGTGTAGGTTTTGTCCTGATAGTCGAGGACGAAGCGCAGCTTGCACCCTTCTTCCAGAAGGCCCGAAGCTGCATCGAGGAACGTGTCTTCGAGTGTGAACGTCGCCAGATTATCCACGCTCGATGCGCTGGCCTTGACTTGGCCAATCTGCGTGACGGTTTCGGGTGAGCTGCCCGCGGCGGGCGTCACTTTGTTGATGCACAGCGTTGCCTGTCCACCCTGTGGCAGATGTGCCTGCACGGTAAAGGCGTGCGTATCGGGCTGCTCGTTTGCCGTGTCGTCCTTCGGCAATGCCATGAACGTAGCATCGGCGTACTGGATGTCCCATTCGTCGAATGTGAGCTGTCGAAAGTACGGCTCGCCGTCGGAAAGCGGACGCGTGGGCGCGGTTATGGCGGTGCCGCCCTGAATACGCGCAAGGGGAATCTCGACATCACGGTAGCCCGCCATGCTAATGGAGATGCCGCCGTTAAAGTCGTACGCGTCGAGAAGCGTCGCCTCGTCCACGTAGCCTTCCGAAAGCGGCGCGACCTCAAAGATGGCCGTGCCTTCGTCATCGGTAGTAGCGGTGAGCTGCTTGCCTGCGGCATAGCGCGATATGAGCGTGACCTTGGCGCCTGCGATGGGCGTATTCTTGTTGGCGACGTCGACCACGACCACACCGAACATGGTGCTCGAGAGAACGAGCACCCTGAAGGGGTCTTTTTCGTCGGCATGAGCTTCGGTGGGTGCGAACGGCAATATGAAGGCGTTTTCGCTTCCCGGCACGCGCGGCAACATAATGCTCGCTAACGAGGACGCTCCGGCGACAAGTAACGAACGGCGATCAAGCATCTGGGGCTCCCATCCCGCAAATATCGGTGGAAATAATCCAATTTTGCGAGAAGGCGCCCCGTGGCGGTAGTGCCGTTCAAGGGTCAAAATGTCCAAATTGATCGAGCGAAGTGCCGGGTTCCGGAACGCGTTCGATGCGCTTGGCAGCCCGGTCGCTAACGCAACATATGCGCGACCAGCTCGGCGCGTGTGCCGATGCCAAGCTTTGCGTATACGCCGGATAGGCGGTTTTTGACGGTGCCCGGCGATACTCCCATATGGCGTGCGATTTCGGCGTTGGTCCACCCACGACAGGCGAGCATGGCCATGGTGAATTCCGTGGTCGTTAGATCGTCGGCCACGTCCTCGCCCGAATCGGGGTTGTGGATGCGCCGCCAGCCGTAGCTGAAGCGGTACGTGATCTCGATGATGCGCGCGAAGTCGTTAGGGTATTGCGTTTTTAGGCACGCCTCGATGAGCCCCTGTAAAAGGCCGTGATGCTCGCCAATGAGCTCGATAAGGCCGTCGGGACGCGCAATGTTCCAAGCGGTTCCGAAGTGTGCCTTTGCGGCGTCGATGTCCTTGAGGCTCATGCATGCCATGGAAGCTGCCAGGTGCAGGAACAGATCCGAGATCGGATAGCTTCCCTGTTTCATGATCAGGGCATTTTCCGCCATGCCCAGGCTGCGGCCGTATTCGCCGTGCAGATACAAGGCGTGCGCCATCACGTAGCTGGCGAACAGGCGCAGGCCTTCGGGTAGATGCGCCGCAAGCGGATAAAACTCTTCGGCGGAATACGGGGAAGGCAAGTGCAGCAGGACGCTCGCGGCCGAGGCGAATAGGATATGCGTGGCGTGGACGGCGGGTGATTCCTCGTCAGTTGGCGTATCGAGGATGCCCGCAAGACAACGGCGGGCGTCGGCGATACGGTTGAGCGACAGACTGGCGTATCCGCAGATAAAGCATGCGGAATAGCGCAGCGCGGGATCGGTGGCGTCAAGATAGGGACGCGCCGTCTTGGCAGCGAGGGCGGCCTGTCCGCGAAAGTACAGCGCTTCTGCCGTGGCGATGGTGCGTGAATCGGGGTCGGAAATGCCTGCAACCGCAGCGTCAATCTGCCCCGGCACAAAGGCAGTGCACATCAACGGCATGGGAACGCATGGGTAGCCATCGCAGTCCATCTTCCATCTCCCATCAGGTGGCAACATTAGCAGCAATTGTACCCCTGCTGCTCGTGACCCCTTTCGTTTTACTGTTCGGTTAACGCTGCGGATCGTTTTGGAAGGGTCGCGAGCATGGTAGTCCCGTTCTCGGAACTTGTTTCGACCTCTACCGTGCCACCGTGAAGCGCTGCAATCTCCCAAACGAGCGCTAGTCCGAGTCCTGCGCCGCCATATGCCCTGCTGCGGGATTTGTCTAGACGAAAGAACGGCTGGAAGATGCTCTCTCGGTATTGCTTGGGTATTCCCGGGCCCTGGTCCTCGACTCGCAGGAACACGTGGCTGTCGTTGTCGCAGATGGAGACGTTGACAGTCGAGCCGGAGCGGCTGTACCGGATGGCGTTTTCGGTCAAGTTAAACACCAGCCGATAGAGGAGCGCATCGTTCCCGATTACTAAAGCGTCTCCAGCACAATTGAGGGCTATGTCCTTATTTTCGGCAAGTGGCGCAAGGTCGGTGAGGACCTCTTCGGACAAGGGACCAAGTTCAACATCGTCCTCGCAAGGAACGCTGTGGAGCTCACTCATCTCGAGCAATACCTTGGTCATTCGAGACATGCGCTCGGTTTGTTCTTGTAGCAGGCCGAGCAGCTCGGCTGTTTCGGGTTGCAAACCGGAGTGCTCGGAGATGAATAGTTCAATCTGTGCTTGCATAAGGGCGAGCGGGGTGCGCAGCTCGTGTGCGGCGTTGCCGGTAAACTGACGCTGTGCAGAGAACCCTTCGCCAAGACGGGCGATCATGTCGTTGAAAGAGGCGCTGCATCGTTGTAGCTCGTTGGGCACATCTTCACTGAGTCTGATTTCGCTTAGGTTGTCAGGCTGCACACGCTCAACCTGGGCTGCAAAAGCCCGTAGCGGTTTGAGCGCACGACCGCTCACAAAGTATGCCAGCGCGCCGCCAAGGAGTGTGACTCCAGCCGTGATGTACCAGGCTGTCGTGCCAAAAGACTCCTGTGCGTCGTTTACGACGATTGTGACCTTGTCATCGAGGGCCGTTTTCGTTGGGTCGAACACCTGGGGCGAATCCGCGCTGGCAGCGTTAAAGGCCGAGATGTCGCTGCCGATGGCATCCATGTAGCGCATGCCCGTATAGCCGACCAGGCAGTTCGTCAGCACGCATGCTGCACACGTGAGCAGTGCCGTCATAATCGTTATGCGCCATTGAAGCGAAAGCCTTTTCATTCGCTATCCTCCATAACGTAGCCCTCTCCAATCCGATTGCGAATCGGGTCGTATCCCAAAACGCTGCGTAGCTTTTTGCGGAGTGACGAGATATGAACGCGGGTTGCGTTGCTAAAGCTGTTCACGCTGCTATCCCAAACGTGCTCGATAAGCTCCTCTTGGCTTACCGGACGCCCCTGATTAAACATCAGGTATTCCAAGATTCCCGTTTCCTTGCGCGTAAGAGATAGAGCCTCGCTGTCCACGGAAGCGATGCGCGCCTTGGTGTCAAAGCGGAGCTTTCCGCAGGTTAAAACTATGTCGCTTTGTGTAAAGCGTCTGAGGGTAAGGCTGCGAATTCTTGCCGCAAGCTCGTCCAGATGAAACGGCTTGGTGAGGTAATCGTTGGCGCCGGCATCGAGTCCGGCGACTTTATCGGATACTTCGCCACGTGCGGACAGAATCAGTACCTTGGTCTCGCAGTCAGTTTCCCTAAGTTCCCTGAGTACGGTCATGCCGTCGATACGGGGAAGGTTGAGGTCGAGTACCACGAGGTCGAAGGCCTCAACGTCCAGTAGGTCGAGCGCCTCCTGTCCGTCGTGACAGCAGTCGACGCTGTATGCCAGGTTTCGCAAGCTGCGTGCGATCGTGTCGCACAGCGCCCGCTCGTCCTCGACGATCAAAATACGCATAACAGTCTCCTTGCCATTTCAAATCGCGCTTAACACGGATTTTATAGCCGATATGGTCCAATGGTCGCGTAACGAAAGGAGTGGTCAGGTTGTTCAAAGCGGTAAAACCCGTGGTACAGGTCGCTTTGTTGATCGTCGGAATTGCCATGGTGTGCTTTGGCGTTATGCGTGGCGAGGCGGATGCCGTGCTGGCCAAAGCGATTAGGCTGTGCTTGGAGTGTATCGGAATTGGATAAAAGAGAAAACACTGCGTCGCATGTTTTGGCTCGATTTCGCGGATTCATTCAGGCGGCGGCGACGCTCGTCACCAACATTCACCTGCCAAACTTTGCCAAAGGCGGCATCTATCAGGGCGCGGGAAAAACAGTCTGCGTACCTGGGCTTAACTGCTATTCGTGCCCCGCGGCATCGGGTGCGTGCCCCATCGGGTCGTTCCAGTCGGTGGTAGGTTCATCCAAGTTCAACTTTTCTTACTATGTTACCGGTACGCTCATTTTGCTCGGCGTGCTGCTGGGACGCTTTGTATGCGGCTTTCTGTGCCCGTTTGGCTGGCTGCAGGAGCTGCTTCATAAGATTCCCGGCAAAAAGTTTTCCACAAAAAAGCTCAAGCCGCTCACGTACATCAAGTACGTCGTACTGCTGTTTGCCGTGGCGCTGCTGCCCGTCTTGGTGGTTAACGACGTGGGCATGGGCGACCCGTTCTTTTGTAAGTACATCTGTCCGCAGGGTGTGCTCGAGGGCGCCATTCCGCTGGCCATCGCCAATGCCGGCATTCGATCTGCGTTGGGACATCTCTTTACTTGGAAACTTGCCGTTCTCATTGCCGTGGTAGTGTTGAGCGTTTTGTTCTACCGCCCCTTCTGCAAATGGATTTGTCCACTCGGCGCATTCTATGCGCTCATGAATAAGGTGTCCTTGTTGGGGATTCAGGTTGACGCGTGCAAATGCGTCTCGTGCGGCAAGTGTTCAAGGGTTTGTCAGATGGACGTTGATGTGGTTCGCGCGCCCAATCATGCCGAATGTATCCGGTGCGGAAAGTGCATCGGGGCCTGTCCCGTCGATGCCATCAGCTATCGCTACGGCCTGGATGTGTCGGCGGAAAAGCTCCCCTTGACCGCCGATAAAAAGTAAACAAGCTTCGATAAAACGGAGGAATGACCATGAAGCTTTCTAAGATTGCGGCCCTGTTTATGGTGCCAGTATTGGCCTTGTGTCTTGTGGCGTGTTCGGCGCCCAGTGGCAATGCGAGCGAATCTGCGAGCTCCGATCCTAAGATCGCAGAACTCACTGCGCAGAAGCCGACCAATGCCGACGAGGCTGTCGAGTTGTATGCAAAACTCATGCAGAAGGAGAACGATATCTTTTCGAGTGATAACGCGCTGTGGGAAAAGGTATTCAATGCGGCAAATAAAGACTCGGCAATGATTGAGGACGGCAGCAATTACGGCGATTTCCTGCTCAAGACCATCGACGGCGCCAAGGATGAGTTTACGGCGGATGAGCTTAAGACGCTCAAGGCCGGTGCACAGCAGATCAAGGAGATCGAGGACAAGCTCGAGAGCCTGGAGAAGGAGTTCCCCGGCTGTGGAAGCACGCCGAGCGCAGGCGAGAGCGTCGACGCTTCGGCCGCTGGCATGACGGCTGGTGCCAATGCTTCGAGCGAGGCGACGAAGTTCCCCAGCTTTACGGGCAAGGATCTGGATGGCAACGACGTGAGCAGCGACGAGCTGTTCTCTAAGAACAAGGTCACCGTCATGAACTTCTGGTTCACCACTTGCAAGCCGTGCGTGGGTGAGTTGGGTGACCTTGAGGACTTGAATAAGGAGCTTACTAAGAAAGGCGGCCAGGTCGTGGGCGTCAATTCCTTTACGCTCGATGGCAACAAGGGCGAGATTGCAGATGCCAAGGACGTGCTGAGCAAGAAGGGCGTGACTTATTAGAACATCTGGTTCAAGTCGGATAGCGAGGCCGGTAAGTTTACGTCAAATTTGTTCTCGTTCCCGACAACGTATGTCATCGATCAGAATGGCAACATCGTAGGGGATCCAATCGTGGGAGCCATCAGCTCCGCCGAGCAGCGCGCAGCACTCGACAAGCTTATCGACCAGGCGATTGCGAATAGCGAGCAGTAGAAAACGCGTAAAGCATGGCGAGGATCGTGCGCCGCTGTGCAGAGTAGTCCGCTGCCTTTCAAGATAATCTCCACCATTTAGAGGTCCCGCTCGGGACCTCTTCTTTTGGGCGCCGTTCCGTTCATTTTTTGATGCGGTTCGTTACATTCCTCACTAGCGCCGGCAAAAAATGGGGATAGAGTAGGACAAACGCGTCGAATACGAACGGCGGGGGAGAGCGGGCGAGCGTGCTCGCGTGGGAGAGGTTGCCGTCCATGTTGGAGCTCAAAGGAATTTGCAAAAGGTACGTTACGCAGTCGTTTACGCAGGTGGCGCTCGACAGCGTAAGCCTGTCTTTTCGCGATAACGAGTTCGTGGCCATTCTGGGCCCCTCGGGCTCGGGTAAAACCACGATGCTCAACGTTATCGGTGGGCTCGACCACTTTGACTCGGGCGACCTGCTGATCGACGGTATTTCGACCAAGGACTTTCGCGATCGCGATTGGGATGCCTACCGCAACAACCGCATCGGCTTTGTGTTCCAGAGCTATAACCTCATTCCGCATCAGACCATCTTGGAAAACGTTGAGCTAGCGCTCACGCTCACGGGCGTGGGACATGCCGAGCGCCGCCAGCGTGCTCGCGAGGCGTTGGAGAAAGTTGGCCTGGGCGAGCACGTTAACAAACGCCCGAGCCAGCTATCGGGCGGACAGATGCAGCGCGTGGCCATCGCCCGCGCCCTGATTAATGATCCCGAGATTGTGCTGGCAGACGAGCCGACCGGTGCTTTGGATTCAACGACATCCGTGCAGGTCATGGATCTGCTCAAGGACGTGGCGCGCGACCGCCTGGTCATCATGGTTACGCACAATCCCGAGCTGGCGTACCAGTACGCCACGCGCATCGTCAACCTGGCGGACGGCAAGATCACCGACGATTCCGATCCTTTCGATGTCGCCGACGCCGCGCGTCGCGAGGCCAAGCCTACGCGCAAAACCTCGATGAGCTTTGTGACGGCGCTGGGGCTTTCTGCCCGAAACCTTATGACCAAAAAGGGCCGTACGGCCATGACGGCCTTTGCGGGGTCGATTGGCATTATCGGTATTGCGGCGATCTTGGCGCTCTCCAATGGCGTGAACAATTACATCAAAAAGGTCGAGGAGGATACGCTCTCGAGTTACCCGCTTACGATCTCCAAGCAGGACTACGACCTGTCGTCCATGATGGGCGGACAGGGAGCTGCGGATGATGGCTCGCCTGAAAACGTGGATTCGTCCGACGACAGTGCCGGCGGCAAGGCTAAGGGAACCGATATGATTCCCGTGGTCACGGCCGTAAAGGATATGTTTGCGAGCGTTAAGTCCAATGACATGACGAGCTTTAAGGCATGGCTCGATGCCGGTGGCGACGGCATCGATAAAGAAGTCAACGCCATCCAGTACGGCTACGGCGTGACGCCGGTTGTCTATCGTGCGGGCAAGGGCGATGAGAAGCCTGTCCGGCTGGTACCCAACGCTATGACCGAGGCCATGAGCGGAGGCGCGAGCTCGGCGGCAACGGTGAGCATGGAATCCATGGGAACCTCGGTCTTTAACGAGATGATCGACGACCAGAGCCTGCTCGACAGCCAGTACGATGTCGTCGCCGGTCATTGGCCCACGTCCGCCAACGAAGCCGTAATGGTGCTTTCGAGCCGCGGCACGGTGGGCGACTACACGCTCTACAGCATCGGTGCGCTGGATATCGATGAGCTCAACGATCTGGTAAACAGCGCTATGACGGCTGACGGTGGGGTCGAAACACCCGAGACCGGCACCGACTTTACCTACGACGATGCGCTGTCTACCACGTTTAAGGTGCTGTCGCCGGCTGATGCGTATCGCAAAAACGAAGAGACCGGCATGTGGACTGACATGTCTGGCGATGCCGACTTTATGGCGGCCAAGGTTGCCGACGGTATTGACGTGCGCATTGTGGGCGTGGTGCGACCTAACGAGACGGCCAACGCGAGCGCATTGACCCCGGGCATTGCCTATACGCATGCACTGACTCGTCAGCTTATGGAACGCGCCGCCGATTCGCAGATTGTGCAGGAGCAGCTTGCTCACCCCGAGACGGATGTCTTTACGGGCAAGTCTTTCGATGAACTGCAGGGCGAGGCCAAACAAGGCGTGGATCTGAGCAGCATGTTCAGCGTGGACGAGGCGGCGCTCAAGAGCGCGTTCTCGTTTGATGCGTCTGCACTCTCGGGTGCGGCCGGCGGTATGGACCTTTCTGGTATCGACTTATCCGGGTTGGACATTGACCTCTCGGACGTTGGCAAGGACATCGACTTCAGCGACATCATGGCAAAAGCACCGGCTCCAGATTTCTCGGGCATCTTTGACGGTCTGGAGCTCACGCCCGAGCAAATGCAGCAGGTGGGAATACTTGCCAACCAACTGTTTGAGGGCTTTTTGCAGTCTGATCAGTTTAAGGCGCTGTCGCCCGAAGATCTTAAAGACGCGTCAAAGCTCGCTGCCGCATTCTCGGCGTATCTTGAGAATGATGCCGCAGCCCAGCAATGCCTGGCTCAATTGAAGGCGCTCGGCGGCGATGCCCTGGCCGAGCGCCTGCAACAGGCGATGACCGACTATGTGCAAAAGCAGCTGGCTCCGTATCTGCAGCAGGCTATGGATCAGGTGATGAAGGTAATCAGCGAGCAGATAGCGTCGACGGTATCGTCCCAGCTCAAGGCAGGCGCGGCAGGGCTCATGGACCAGATGGCGACGCAGGTGTCTTCGAGTTTTGCTAACCTGGCAAGCGCCATGCACGTGGATGCGAGCGCCTTTGCCCGCGCCATCCACTTCAACATGGACGCCGAGGACCTGAGTTCGCTCATGATGAGCTATGCGAAGGCCTCGCAGCTCACCTACGACAACAACCTGGCCACACTGGGCTATGCGGACGAGGCGGACCCCATCTCGGTCAAGATTTTCCCGCGCGACTTTGAGGCCAAAGAGCGCGTACTCGATCACATCGATGCGTACAACAAGCAGGTCAAAGCCGCTGGCCACGATGAGCAGGCAATCTCGTATACAGACTACATGGGCATCATCATGGGCTCGGTGACCGACATTGTGAACACCATCAGTTTGGTGCTCATCGCATTCGTGAGTATCAGCCTGGTGGTGAGCTCCATCATGATCGGCATCATCACCTATATCAGCGTGCTGGAGCGCAAAAAGGAGATTGGCATTCTGCGTGCAATCGGCGCGTCGAAGCGCAACGTGGCAAACGTGTTCAACGCCGAGACCTTTATCGAGGGCCTCATCGCCGGCGTATTTGCCATTGTCGTCGTGGTAGCCGTGAGCTTCCCGGTTAATGCCTGGGCGCTTGCGGCCAAACAGGTCCCCAACCTAATGAGTCTGCCCGTGCAGGATGCGCTGGTGCTCATTGCAATTTCGGTGCTGCTGACGGTCGTTGCCGGTCTACTGCCTGCCCGCAGCGCATCCAAAAAGGACCCCGTGGAAGCCCTGCGCTCTGAATAATGCGGCAAAGGGACAGTCCCTTTGTCACGTTCGTTGATATGAGAGAAGAGTAGATGATTCTATCGTTGGCCCCTATGGAGGGGATTACCGGGCATGTGTTCCGTCGCGTGCATGCGGAGTGCTTCGGTGCGCTCGATTGCTATTACACGCCGTTTTTGCCGCCACCGCGGGTGGGAAACCGCTTTGGCGGCAAGGCGTTCAAGGAAGTCGATCCAGCTAACAACCAAGGGCTCAACGTAGTGCCCCAGCTCATGTCCAAGAACGCGGACGAGTTTGTGTGGGCGGCGCAAGTGCTCGCCGACATGGGCTACCGCGAGGTCAATCTCAACCTGGGTTGCCCCTCGGGTACGGTTGTTGCCAAGGGTAAGGGCTCGGGTTTCTTGCGCAATCTCGACGAGCTCGAGGCGTTCTTAAGTGATGTGTGCGAGCGGTCGCCGTTGCCGGTGTCGGTAAAGACCAGGCTGGGGCTGGAGAATGACGACGAATACGAGCGCGTGCTCGATCTGTATTGCCGTATGCCGTTGGCAGAGCTGATCGTGCACCCGCGCGTGCAAAGGGACCGCTATACGGGATCGCCGCGCAAGGAGTTTTACGGCGAGACGCTGGAGCGTGCGCCGTTCCCTGTGGCATACAACGGCGATATTTTTGATCTTGAGGACATGGATGCGCTGGTGGAGGCTTATCCCGGCACGCGCCATGTGATGCTGGGGCGTGGCCTGCTCGCGAACCCCGCTCTGGCCCGCATGATCAACGGCGGTCCTGCTGCCACGGCAGCCGAACTGCAGCGTTTCCACGACACGCTGTTTGCGGCCTATGCAGAAGAGATTGGTGGTAACGCGGTCTTTCGTATGAAGGAGTGGTGGTTCTACGCCAAGTGCGCTTTCGCCGACCCCGTTATCGTTCATAAGCTCGTACGCAAGACCAAAAAAGTCGACGAATACCGTGCCGCCGTCGAGCGCGTCTTTCGCGAGCAGCCACTCGCACCCATAGCCTGCTTCCACGGCTAGTTAGTCATCGGGGGCGTTCTTTAACGACTAGTCATCTAAGAACGTCCCCGATGACTATGTTGCACTAGAGCAGGTTCTTCCGTATCCACGCGATGATGTCACTCGATTCGTAGAGCGGCTTGCCGTCGATGAACAGGCAGGGAACCTGGCGTTTTCCGCCGACGGCGATGAGCGTCTGCTCGGCATCGGGGTCGGTCGAGATGTTGTGCTCAGGGATGGTCACGCCGTTATCGGCCAAAAAGCGCTTGACTTTTATGCAATACGGGCAGCCGGTCATAACGTACAGCGTGAGCTCATGATCAGTAGCCATAGGTCTCCAATCGGTTGAGGTTTTGATTGAAATACCCAAAGCTGCCGCGGTCTATGCGCGCGTCAACGACGACTCGATGGCCTGCACCAGAAACGCCGTGGCTCCGGTGCCGCAGGGCTTGTCGTAGTAGTCAGCAAAGCGCTGGTCGGCAAGATAGCCGTGGGCGAGACCCAGGTACGCTTCGTTCTGGGGTTCGCGCCCCCAGTTGAGACCAATCCAACGACGATGCATCGCGACGAGCTTGCGAGCCTCGCTTCCATCCGCATCGCCGTCGCCCATGGCAATCGAGAGCTGACCCAGAATAGCGCGTTCAAGTTCCTTCATGTCGTTCCATGTCTGAGGATCCATGTCCAGTAACGTTTCGTTTGCTGCGTCGATCGCCTCGTCGCCATAGCGCGCCCGCGCCTCGGCACCGTAGCGCTCCTCGTTTTCCTGCACGGCGCGCCAGCGTTCCAGTTGCGGCAAGACGGCGCCCATGAGCGAGACGGCTTCGTCGAGTGACATGCCGGTGTTTTGTGCCAGCCGCGGGGCACAATCCTCGATCATTGCCTCCATGGTGGTGTCGTAGGTGTACTTGCCGTGGTCGTAGCACCACTTGCAGTAATGATCGGTCGCGGCGCCCGCAGCATCGGTACCGCAGTTGTCGGGCGTGAGTATCATGCCGCAGCTCTGGCAATAGTGCTCGGGCATTTCGAGCAGGTGAGACAGGGGCTCGTCGGTCACGGCGGCGATGAGCTTCATCATGTCGATGCCCGGTGTGACCTTGCCGCGTTCCCAACGGCTGACGGCTTGGCGTGTGACGAAGAGCTTGGCGGCGAGCTGCTCCTGGGTAAGGTGATGGGCGCGACGGACAGCGATGAGCTTTTCTGCAAAGGCCATGGCGGCTCCTTTCTGCTGGTTGATGGCTTAAGCATACGCGGCGGCAGGCGCCCTTCCAAGCAACCGTTGGTTGCACGACGGGGAACCGCGGCGAAGAATTGCGCGCAACGCCCCACACCTCCATGCCGTACAATGACCGGCATGGAACCTATTGCACACATACATACCGATCTGCCGCAGAAGTTTGGCATTCCGCGCAACAGCTTTTTGGCGCCCCATCTGCAGGGACGCATTGTCTTTGAGCCGGAATTTGCCTCCAACGCAGCGGTCGAGGGTCTGGACTCCTTCTCTCACCTATGGCTGCTGTGGCGCTTCGAAAACGGAACGCCCGGCGGCACGGCTAAGGACATAGCTGCCGATGCCAAGACGCAGGACAGGTCCGGCACCAACGCAAAATGGTCGAAAACCGTGCGCCCGCCGCGGTTGGGTGGAGCCAAGCGCGTGGGCGTGTTTGCCACACGCAGTCCATTTCGCCCTAATCCCATCGGGCTCACCTGCGTCAAGCTCGATCGCGTCGA
Organism: uncultured Collinsella sp.; assembly: GCA_937942395.1. Classification (GTDB taxonomy): domain Bacteria; phylum Actinomycetota; class Coriobacteriia; order Coriobacteriales; family Coriobacteriaceae; genus Collinsella. The sequence continues at coordinate 55,003 of CALDEU010000064.1, forward strand.
GCTCACCGACGATGGTCCCATCATCCATGTGCTGGGGACCGACCTGCGCGACGGCACGCCCATCTACGACATTAAGCCCTACATTCCGTTTGCGGACTGCCACCCGGATGCGACAGGCGGCTGGATTGAGGGTGCTCCGTGGCAAGAGCTCGATGTTGAGTTTCCACAAGCGCTGCAGGATATGGTCCCGCCCGCAAAGCTCCCCGGCTTGGTCGAGGTCCTTTGCCAAGATCCGCGCCGCGCGGGCAGCAAGCACGAGCCAAACCGCGTTTACCATTTGGCTTACGCCGGGCTCGACATATCGTTTACGGTCGACGGAGCCGGGTTGACGGTAACCGCCATCAACGACGCTCAAGACTAATCTGCCATCTGCCCGTATCCGTCAAAATCAACAGCAAACCCCATGCCAAAACCGCCCACGCTGGTGGACAATAACGCCTACCAAAACAATCAACTTTGCACGGGAGTTCAGCATGAAATACGACTTTAGCTCGCTTATCGACCGCCACGGCATGGACTCCATCGCCGTTGACTCCTGGGGCGAGATCCCCGGCATGGCTCCGAACGCACCCGACGAGGGCTTCGACCGCATCCCCATGTGGGTGGCCGACATGAATTTTGCCACGGTGCCCACGGTCCAGGAGTACATCATCAAGCGCGCTCAGCACCCCATGTTTGGCTACTTCAATCCGCGTCCCGAGTATTTCGATCGCATCATCGAATGGCAGAGGCGCCGCAATGGCGTTGAGGGCTTGGCACCGGAGCATATCGGCTACGAAAACGGCGTGCTGGGCGGTGTCGTGTCGACGTTGCGCGCGTATGTCCAGCCGGGCGATGCGGTGCTGGTCCATAGCCCCACCTACATCGGCTTTACCAAATCCATCGAAGCCGCGGGCTATCGTATTGTCCACAGCCCGCTTAAGCTCGACGATCAAGGCGTGTGGCGTATGGACTTTGAGGACATGGAGCACAAGCTCGCCCAAAACCACATCCATGCCGCGGTGTTCTGCTCGCCGCACAATCCCTGCGGCCGCGTATGGGAGCGCGACGAGATCGAGCGCGCCATGGACATCTATCGCCAGCACGATTGCGTGGTGATCTCGGACGAGATTTGGTCCGATATCATCCTGCCGGGGCACAAGCATATCCCGACGCAGTCGGTGAGCGAGGATGCCCGCATGCGCACGGTTGCCCTCTACGCGCCCAGCAAGACGTTCAACCTGGCGGGCCTGGTCGGCAGCTACCACATTGTCTACAACGAGACGCTGCGCGACCGCATGTGCGCCGTGTCCAACAAGACCCACTACAACGAGATGAATGTCCTCTCCATGCATGCGCTTATCGGTGCCTATCAGCCGCAAGGCTACGAGTGGGTGGACGAGCTCAACCAGGTGCTTGCCGGCAATATCGAGTACTTCTGCACGTATGCAGAAAAACACTGGAAGGGCATCGCGTTTTCACGTCCGCAGGGCACGTACATGGTGTTTATTGACTGCACCGAGTGGTGCCGCGAGCATGGCCGCGATATTCAGTGGCTGCTCGACGAGGGGGCGCGCGTGGGCGTGGGGTATCAGGACGGCCGCCCGTTCCATGGACCCTGCCACATTCGTGTGAATCTGGCGCTGCCGCTTTCGCGCGTAAGGGAAGCGTGCGACCGCCTGGACCGCTACGTTTTTAATGCGCGGTAAGTGTGCACTGCACACGGGGCCTTCTGCCAAGTCGGCTAGAAGGCCCCGTGTGGTAAGGCATCTGTAACCATTGGGCGCAGACCTTCTGCGGAGGCTTACTTTTCCTGAATCTGCTTACCGCAGAGATGCTCAATCGTAATCTCGTAGAGCTGGACACCCTTAATGTCCTTGGCGATTTCCTCTTCGACTTCTTCGGCAGAAGGGTAGTACTTAAGCGCGAGCTGGCGAACTTTATCCTCGATAAACGCGGGGGTGTCATTCGCCAGGCGACAACGGCCAAAGACTACGGTACTCATAACGTAGGGAGCCCAGTCACCGTCCTGGTACCACTCGTTGCCGTAAACGGTAAAGCAGACCTTGTCATCGCGCTTGAGTGCGTCGACCTTGTGGCCAGCCTTGGCGCCATGGAAATAAATCTTGTCGTGCTCGGCGTCAAAGAAGTAGTTGACGGGAATGGCGTACGGGTAGCCATCGTCGCCGTTGACGGCAAAGACGCCGCGCTTGCAGGTAGCGAGCAGTTCGCGCGCTTCCTCGTCAGTGATGGCGCGTTTCTTTCGACGTAAGGGCCTAAACATCGTTGGTTTCCTTTCTGGTCGTGCGTGGTGGTTGAGCACAAACTATAGCGAAACGGATCCGTTTTTCTTGATGCGGGCGAGTATGTTTTTGAGCTTGTTAAAGTCGAGCGGTTTGGACAGATGGGCGTTCATGCCGGCATCGTGTGCCGCCTTGGCGTCCTCGGCAAAGGCGTTGGCGGTGAGCGCGATGATGGGGATATCGGCTGCATCGACCTTCTCACTCAGACGAATCGCGCGGGTTGCCTCATAGCCGTCCATGCCCGGCATCATGATGTCCATCAGGATCGCATCGAAGCTGCCGGCGGGATGCGACAAGTACAGATCGACGACTTCGTTGCCATTGGCGGCGCGGGTGACCACGACGCCCTCGGATTCTAGCAGCGTCTGGGCAATCTCGGCATTCAATTCGTTGTCTTCGGCGAGCAACACGTTCATGTCGGCGAGCGAGCAGTCGAGCACCCTCTCGACCGTATCTGCCCGCGCCTGAGGGTTCTTGTCGATATCGAGCGGAATCTGGACGTTGAACGTACTCCCCACGCCAACCTCACTCGAAATCTCAATCGTACCGCCCATCAGTTCAATAAGCGACTTGACGATTGGCATGCCCATGCCGGTTCCTTGGAACTTGCTGCGCGCATCGTCACCTTCTTGGGCAAACGGTTCATAGATATGCTTTAAAAACTCGGGAGCCATGCCAATGCCGGTATCCGAAACGCTAAAGCAAAAGAGCGCGCGCCCATCATCGAGTGGCTTGGTCTTTGAACTAAAGGTGACGGAGCCGCCGCGCTTGTTGTACTTAATGCTGTTGTCTAACAGGTTGATTATGATCTGTCGGATATGGGTGGGACTGCCGATCATGTATGGCCCCGTGGCGTACGGCAGACTATTGTCCTGCATTGTGATGCCGTTATCGGATGCGCGGAGCTTGCACAGCACCAGCGTATCGTCACAGAGCTCTTTGAGGTTAAAAGGCGCATGTTCCAGAGTTAGCTTGCGGTCTTCGATTTTGCCCATCTCGAGGATGTCGTTGATCAGCGAGAGTAGGTGATTGGCGGCAACACGCGCCTTGGCGCGGCTTTCGCGGGCGGCCTGCATGTCGCCGTCTTTCAATTCCTCAATTTCGATAAGACCCAGGATGCCGTTGAGTGGCGTACGGATGTCGTGGCTCATGCGCGTGAGGAATGCCGTCTTAGCGGCGTTGGCGGCATCGGCTTTCTGCTGTTCTTTCTGCGCGCGGTGAAGCGACCAGACAAGGATGACGATGCCGGTGAGCAAAATGCAGATGACGACTGCCGCAATGACGATGCGGTTGCGGTAGAGAAGTCGAAACGCATCCGATTCTTGCGCCGAGTACGATGTGGGGGAATAACTGCTTGCAGAGAGCGATTCGCCAGCATTGACGATGCCCTTATTAATGATTCCCAACAGCACGGGCTTGCCGCGCGAAATCAAACACGATAGCTGTGCCGTGTCGGTGAGCTCCTGTGTTTGGAAATCCTCGATATCGTAGGTGTCGCGGATGGTTTTCAAGCGCGTGCTGGGGACAATGATGCAACTTGCCTCCCCCTTATTGAGGGCTTCGCGTGCCTCGTTGTCATTCGGATACTCGGTTACCTTTGCGTCGGGGAATAGGTTTTCGAGCTCAAAACGGTTGACGATCGCGTCTGCTGTGCAAGCGATGTTCTTAAGGTCACTGTTCAGGTTGCTGCTGCTGTGAATGGCGGCTAGGGAAACCGTTCCCATCGGGTTTGACAGGATGACCCCTGCCTGCTCGGCAAGCCAGTAGTCGCGAAACAACGGTAGGGCGACATCGATGGTCCCTGTGGAAAGGGCTTTGGTCATTTGCTCGTTGTTCGAGAACGCTACTGTTGCAACCGTAATGCCAAACTTGTCGTGCAACGTCGTTGCAAGCGAGGCGAGCGACCCTTCCATTTCGCCGTCGTCATTTTGCGTGCAGTAGGGGAGTTTGTTTTTAAGATAGCCGATCGTGATGGTGTTGTCGTTTGCTTTGAGCCAGGAGCGCTCGGGGCCGGTGAGCGATGATGAGCCGCTGTTTTGGGCCGAGTAATTCGCCTTGACCTCGTCGTTATAGCGTGGGTTGACGCGGGCGATTGCCGTCATGGCGGCATTGATATCGTTCATCAGGTCGGGGCGGCTTTTGGGGACGGCAAAATAGTAGTCACTCGAGCCAACGTAGAACATGGGCGACGCATCGGGCGACGAGATGGTGTCGTTCATGATGACGGCGTCGACTTCGTCGTTTGCGAGTGCGTCAAAGAGCATGGAGCCTCCGTCATACTCCCTGTATGTGCAGGTGATTCCTTCGTTGGCGAGCCACTGCTGGCCAACGAAGGTTTGCATAACACCGGAGTTGCAACCGATGGTAAGGCCCTGGAGCGCTTGGGGGTCACCCTTGGCCAGGTCGTCGCGATCGGGCTTGGCGTAGATGTAGTAGCGCTCGGCGCCCTCGGGGTTCGAGGAGAAGAGCAGCTTTTGGGCGCGTTCCTCGGAGTAGGAGATGTTGGGCATGAGGTCGATTTCGCCCGCCTCGAGCATGTCCATAAGCTCGGTGAAGGTGCCGGAGACGTATTCGTATTGCCAGCCCGGCGTGTAGTATGACAGCGTCTGCAGGTAGTCATAACCCCAGCCCGAGAGACGCTCGCCGGGGGTGCCGTCCTGGAAGCCTTCGTTGTTGATAAGCCAGCCAACGCGGACCGTCTTGACCTGCTGGTCAGAGTCGGCAGCAAAGGCGGGGACGGGTATGACGGCGCTCAGTACGGCGAACGCAGCAAGCGCGACGGCCAGGGTGCGACATATAACTGAACGAAGGACAGCGGAAGCTCTCACGTGCAATCCTAACGAATCGAGACAATACCGCATAAGGATACCAGCTCAGCCTGCCCAGTCGGCCGCCGCACCGCTAAACGGTCCCGTCCGGCAGTTGGGGACAGTCCCTTTCTGCCGGCACAAAAGGAACGTCCCTAACTGCCGGTTGCCTAACTGCCGGTTGTGGGACAATACCGAGCAAACGTGATTGGGCGTCTGGGGAAAAGGGGTCGCGATGAAAAAGCTGAGGACGCTTGCCGATGTTTTGCGCCAGGCCGGTTTCGTGCGTATCACGGGCCTGTTCCTCGTCTTCTATCTGCTGTGCTCGACGGCTGTCTGGCTGTCCGAGCCCACGACCCTTACGTTTGGCGATGGTCTCTGGTTTAGCTTTGAGACCGTCTCGACCATCGGCTTTGGCGATATCCCGGCCGAAACGCCGGTCGCCCGTGCTATTACCGTCGTCCTGAGCGTCATCAGCATCTTCTACATTGCCATGCTCACGGGTGTGGCGGTGAACTACTGCAATACGCTCATCAAGCTGCGCCAAAAGGACACCATGGCGCGCTTTATGGACGATCTGGAGCATTTGGAAGAGCTCGATCGTGACGAGCTCGCCGACCTGTCGCGCCGTGTGCGCGAATATCGCCGACGCCAACGCTAGAACGGGCGCCGCGCGTCACGACGAGGGGGACTGAATATGAATATCACGGTATACCTGGGCGCCAGCGTCGGCAATGACCCGGCGTTTCTGCCTGCGGTGCAAGAGCTGGGCAACTGGATTGGCTCCAACGGGCACGCGCTGGTATACGGCGGGTCCAAATCGGACCTGATGGGCGCGCTCGCCGATAGCGTACTCGAGGCAGGTGGACACGTGACGGGCGTTGAGCCGAGCTTTTTTATAGAGGCCGAGTTTCAGCACGACGGCATCGATGACCTCATCGTGACGAGCGATATGGCCGAGCGCAAAGCCAAGATGATTGAGCTCGGCGATGCGTTCATCGCCTTTCCCGGTGGGACGGGCACGCTCGAGGAGATTGCCGAGGTCATGTCCGCGGTGTCGTTGGGGCACCTGAGTGCTCCGTGCATCCTGTATAACCTTGACGGTTACTACAACGACCTCAAGGCGCTGCTCGGGCGCATGATTGATAAAGGGCTTTCGAGCCCGAGGCGCCAGCGCGGCATCTACTTTGCCGGCGATTTGCGCGAGATTGTCTCGATTATCAACGGATAAGTCTTGAGCCTGCCCCACTATGACTCTCAATGGTGCCGTTTGTGGCGCAGATGGTTGGCTTGTCTGGGCAACGCTCGCTCTACAATAAAACGTAACTATGTCGACTTTGACCGCGGGAGGACCCGATGGACAACCTTGCCAAACCCACAAACCGCGCGCTGTTTTTAGTTAGCGTTGCCGTGACCGGTGCGTTCGCAGGTGCCGCGGTCTGGCTGTTCTTTTTTGCGATGGAGCACGGTATCGACTATCTGTGGACCGAGATCCCCCACATGCTGGGCGCGGCGTCGCCCGAACTCGCCAGCGGCCCGTTCGGTTTTCTCCCGTATCCGTTTTTTGTCTGCCTGCTGGGCGGCCTGCTGATCGGTCTGTACGAAAAGCTTACGGGCACCAAGACCGACGACCTCAACCAGGTGATGGCTAAGGTTAAGCAAGACGGGCGCTACCCGTACGACAACCTGGGCAAACTTTCGCTCGCGGCATTGCTGCCGCTGCTGTTTGGCGGAAGTATTGGACCGGAGGCCGGCCTGACTGGCGTTATCGCGGGTCTGTGCAGCTGGGTCGGCGATCGCATGCGCCGCTTTGGCGCCGAGTTCAGGGAGCTCACGCTGTTGGGCACCCAGGCCGCGCTGACGGCGCTCTTTACCGCGCCCGTCTTTGGCTTTGTGGCGCCGCTCGCCGGTAGCGCCGACGGCCAGGGCGAAGGCGCCGACGATGAGTCCGCATCCGGCGAGATCACCATCAAGCTGCCCAAGGCGCAAAAGACGGTGGTCTATGGCATTGCGATTGCCGGCGGTCTGGGTACCTACCTGCTGCTTGGCCAGCTTGTGGGCGGCGGCATGGGCATGCCCAGGTTCGAGGCTGCCGTGGTGGGCAACCTGGAGCTTACCTGGCTCATCCCGCTGGCGCTGGTCGGCACCGTTTGCGGCTGGCTGTACTTTGTCTCCGAGCATGCAAGCGAGGCACTGTCCCATGCGATAGGGGAGCGTCCTGTCGTCAAGGCCATGCTAGCCGGTTTGGCGCTTGCTATCTGCGGCACGGTCCTGCCCTACACCATGTTTGCTGGCGAGACCCAGGCCGACGTGCTCATGGAAACCTATCTGACCATTCCTGCCGGCGTGCTTATCGCGACCGGTCTTGTAAAGGCCATGCTGACGCCCGCCCTCATCAGCCTTGGTTGGCGCGGCGGCCACTTCTTCCCGGTTATCTTCTCGGGCGTAAGCCTGGGCTATGGCCTTGCCATCCTCACCGGCGCAGATCCGGTCTTTTGCGTCGCCGTCTGCACGGCATCGACGATGGGCGCCGTCATGCGCCAGCCTGTCATGGTTGTGGGCCTGCTGCTTATGTGTTTCCCACTCAAGGGTATCGTCTGCATGATCATCGCCGCAGCCATTGCCGCTGGCATTCCACTGCCCAAGCCGCTGCGCAAGTAGCACGGTAGCGCGCAGTCAGTACAAACATCTCAAGTCCGGTGCGGACGCTGTGTCACGGATTTGCGGGGGGGGGACGATCGCGCCCTTCGTTGATTGAGGCTCGCGTGGTTACAGATCGCGTGCCCGATAGACCTTGGTGCTGACGGCGCAGCTGATTGCACATAGCGCGAGGGCAAGTGCGGCGATGCCTGCACACAGACAACCAAGAACGGCAGGGTCGGGATTCGCTCCGGCAATCGACATGAGCCAGTTGCTAATGGGGTTGGAGGAGCTCAGCGCTGCCATGGCAAGGCATCCGAGTAGGGCAAACAGACCAACGGATAGGCGCAGCGCCTCCATGTGTCCAAAGCGAAAGAACAGCGGCTGCGCCAAAAACACCATCATGAGGGAGATGAGCATTGATGCTGCTGAGGCGATTGCGATTTCAAAGACCGTCTGTCCCGTCGAAGGAATGCCCGCGCTGTTGAAGAGCGGGATGGAGGCGATGCTCAAAAGCGTAGCTGCACATGCCATGACGGCGGAGAAGACAATAACGCTCAGGTAGCGTGCGCGGATGATGTCTTTGCGCGAGAAGGGCAGCGTTGCCCGGTAGCGCTCCCAACCGTTTTGATTGTCGAAACCGGCCAGTGAGTTCATGACTATGATGGGCGACATGGCACTGACGGCGCAGGCGCCAGCGCTCATGCCGGAATCGCCGTCCGATGCGTTGGCAAGGGTCAGCACGACGAATATGAACAAGCCGACACCCGCAATGCTTGGGGCAAGCGAGCGAACGATGGCGAGCTCGGACATAAAGGCGCGTTTCATTTCGAAGCCCCTTTCAGCGTGAGGCGAAGATAGTCATCAATGGTTGCCCGATCGCAGGGAATCTCGGGAAAGGCCTCGAGCGCTTCGCGACGGTTGGGCACGAGCACGTCCACGCTATAGGCGTGGTGGGCGGCACGGGGGCCTTCGACGCAAGCCATAAGCTCGGCGGCCTGTGCTTGGGTGCAGTGGGCGATGCCGGCGCGGTCGGTAATGTCCTCGCGCGGCAGGTTAAAAATAATCGAGCCATTTTCGATGCAGATGACGCGATCAGCGGTGCGATCGAGGTCGGACGTAATGTGGCTCGAGAGTAACACGCTGTGCTGGCCGTCGGCGACAAAGGCAAGCAGCTCATCAAGCAGTTCCTCGCGTGCCATGGGATCGAGGCCCGCGGTGGCTTCGTCCAAAACGAGCAGCTTGGCATTGTGGCTGAGTGCACAGGCAAGCTGCAGTTTCATGCCCATGCCGCGGGAGAGGTCCTTGACCTTTGTCTTGGGATCGAGGCCAAATCGGTTGATGAATCCGGCGAACGTTTCGCGGTCCCACGTGGGGTACGCCGGGCCTACGAGCGACTCGATCTGGCCCACCCTGAGCGTGGAGGGGAAGGGGCACGTGTCCAGGACAAGACCGACGCGGGAGCGTAGATGGCGTTGCGATTCATCGGGCGCGTCGGCGCCACAGCGCTGCCCAAACAGGTGCACCTCGCCGGCATCGAGCTTTATAAGCCCGAGCGCGGCGCGAATGGTCGTTGTCTTGCCGGCGCCGTTTGCGCCTACAAAGCCAACGATCTGGCCGGGCTCCACAGCGAGCGTGACGTCGCGTAGTGAAAAGCGGTCGCTCACACGGCGTGAGATGCCTTTGAGTTCTAAAAGGTTTTGCATGGTATAGCCTTTCTTGCAGATGGCTACTGCATGGTTTCGGGGGCTACCAGGTCGAGCATCTCGTGCAGTTTGTCGCGCGTGACGCCCAGGCTTTCGGCTTGGCTCGCCGCTTTCGCAAGTAGCTCTTCGATATGGCAGAGCTGGTTTTCGCGCAAGAGTTCCTGGTTGCCCTCGGCAACAAAGCAGCCCTTGCCCTGCACGGTGCAGATAAACCCGAGTTGCTCTAGGTCGGCGTAGGCGCGCTTGGTGGTGATGACGCTCACACCCAGGTCGCTCGCGAGTGCACGGATGCTGGGGAGTTTGGCTCCCGCAGCGAGCGTGCCCGAAAGGATCTGAGCTTTGACCTGCGAGGATATCTGCTCGTAGATGGGCTTATCGCTCGAATTGGATAGGATGATGTCCACAGCGGCTCCTTAGCTGTTGGGCTACACATGTATATAACCGGTAAGCACAGTATATATACACTATGCACAGTTTTGCAAGAGCTAAATGTGGAATAGCCCATCGGCACCGCGCTTGCTCCAAAACAATCTCAATCTGTAACACCTGAGTCCGTTTTTGGTCGCCAGCTGTTACAGATTGAGATGTTATTTTCCCGCCTGCCTATTTGTCTCAATCTGTAACAGTAAGAGTCGATTTGCGCGGCTAGATGTTACAGAACGAGACATTGGCTGCCTGCCTTTCCGTTTATCTCGATTTGTAACAGCTAGACCCAATTTGGGCGGCCAGGTGTTACAGATTGAGATTGTGCCGGCGGACAAGTTCGTTTGTCTCAATCTGTAACATCTGGGTCCGTTTTGGGTCGCCTGCTGTTACAGATTGAGACAGTCTGCTGCAGAATACTTTCGATAACAAGCCGTTCACGTTCTGAGTGATGAATTTGTCCTGATAGGCGCCCTAGAGCGAGATTTCGCGGCTACAATAGTGCGGTTACAACGACGTAATGCACTCAATGCAAGAAAGGATCCGCATGGCAAGCCTGTCGGATGAAATCTCGTCGCGCCGCACGTTCGCGATCATCAGCCACCCGGACGCCGGTAAGACCACGCTTACCGAGAAGCTGCTGCTCTATACCGGCAGCATCCAGACCGCCGGCTCGGTCAAGGGCAAGAGCTCGGCCAAGCATGCCGTCTCGGACTGGATGGACATCGAGAAGGAGCGCGGCATTTCCGTTACCTCCTCGGTGCTGCAGTTCACCTACAACGGCGCCTGCGTCAACATCCTCGATACCCCCGGCCACCAGGACTTTTCGGAGGATACCTACCGTACCCTTATGGCCGCCGACGCCGCAGTCATGGTCATCGACGGCGCCAAGGGCGTCGAGGCCCAGACCAAAAAGCTCTTTAAGGTCTGCACGCTGCGTCACATTCCCATCTTCACCTTTGTGAACAAGCTCGACCACGAGGCTCGCGACCCGTTTGAGCTCATGGAAGAGATTGAGAATGTCCTGGGCATCAATACGTATCCCATGAACTGGCCGATCGGCAGCGGCCGCAACTTCCGCGGCGTGTTCGATCGTCAGACTCGTCGCGTCATTGCTTTTGAGGGCGACGGCCACGCCAACGCCACCAAGAAGGTCGCCGAGGTCGAGGCCGAGCTGGGCGACCCCGCTATGGACGAGCTCATCGGCGAGGAGAACCATAAGAACCTGATGGACGACATCGAGCTGCTCGATGGTGCCGGCGACGAGCTCGACTTGGATGCCGTGGCCTGCGGCAAGCTGAGCCCGGCGTTCTTTGGCTCGGCGCTCACCAACTTTGGCGTGGAGCCCTTCCTCAAGGAGTTCCTGCGTCTGGCCCCGACGCCGCGCGCCTATACCGATACGCTCACCAGCGAGCCGGTCGATCCCTGCCGCGACGACTTTAGCGGCTTTGTGTTTAAGATCCAGGCCAACATGGACAAGAACCACCGCGACCGCATCGCCTTTGTGCGCATTTGCTCGGGCAAGTTCGAGCGCGGCATGGACGCCTTCCACGTGCAGGGTAACCGCAAACTCAAGCTTGCTACGGGCACGTCGATGATGGCCGATGACCGCGCCATCGTGGACGAGGCGTACGCGGGCGATATCGTGGGCCTGTTCGACCCGGGTATCTTTAGCATCGGAGACACCGTGTGCTCCGGCAAGCGCCACGTGCAGTATCCGCAGATCCCGACGTTTGCCCCCGAGATGTTCGCCCGCATTACGCAGGTCGACACGCTCAAGCGCAAGCAGTTCGTCAAGGGCATGGAGGAGCTTGCCCAGGAGGGTGCCATCCAGATCTTCCGTGAGCTGGGTGCCGGCATGGAGAGCGTCATCGTGGGCGTGGTCGGCGTGCTGCAGTTTGAGGTACTCGAGCGCCGCCTCAAGGCCGAGTACCGTGTCGAGGTTCGTCGCCAGCCGCTGCCCTATACGGACATCCGCTGGATCCAGAACGACCCCGATACCATCGATATCCCGGGCCTTTCGCTCACGCGCGACACGCTGCGCGTCGAGGACATGCGCGGCGGTAAGCTGCTGCTGTTCACGAGCCCGTGGAACGTGGACTGGGCAACCGACCACAACCCCGACCTTATCCTGTCGGAGTTTGGCAACGTGGCCTTTTAACGCATCGGCGCGGTGACCCTGCGGGGCTGCCGCGCCATTTACTTGCCTGATGCCGTGTGAGCGGCTATCATACCCACCGTCGTCTCAAGACCGGGGCGTCCGAGCAGTTCGGGTCCGATATCCTGCTCGTTAAACCTAAAACCAAAGGAGTACATAATGATCAAGAAGGTCATGGAGGACTACAAGGTCCTGTTGCGGAGCATTCCCGCGGCAACGGTTTCGCTGTTTTTCGTGAGCGTCATCATGATGAATCTGCTGGCCAACAAAGAGCTTATCAGCCTGCCGTATCTGGCGCTCGACTGTGGCTTTGTGGTGAGCTGGGTTTCGTTTTTGTGCCAGGACATGATCTGCAAGCGCTTTGGCGCCAAGGCATCCATCAAAATCTCTATCCTCGCGCTGCTGGTTAACCTGGCCGTGAGCCTGTGCTTTTGGGCATGCTCGCTCACGCCCGGTATGTGGGGCGCCTACTACGACACCGGCATGATCGAGGTCAACACCGCCCTTAACGCCACCATCGGCGGCACCTGGTACGTGGTGCTGGGCTCTTCGCTGGCAATGCTCGTTTCTGCCGTGGTTAACTCCACGCTCAACCAGTCGCTCGGCCGTATGCTCAAAAAGAATAACTTTGCGAGCTTCGCCTTCCGTTCCTATGTGTCTACGGGTGTTGGCCAGTTTATCGACAACCTGGTCTTTGCCATTGTGGTGAGCCACACGTTCTTTGGTTGGACCTGGGTGCAGGTCCTTATGTGCTCGCTGACCGGCGCTGTCGCCGAGCTGCTGTGCGAGGTCTTCCTGAGCCCCGTGGGCTACAAGGTCGTGCGTGGCTGGGAGCGTGAGAATGTGGGCGCCGAGTACCTCGAGCGCCACGCAACCGCCTAAGGAGCAAGTATGCGGGTTTTGATCACGGGCGCTTCGGGCGGTATCGGAGCCGCGTGCGTGCAGCGCTTTTTGGACGAGGGCCACGAGGTCGTGGGCTTTGATCTGCTGCCGGCGGCGGTCGAACACGAGCGCTACCGCCATCTGATCGTTGATGTACGCGAGCCTGACTCGTTTCCAGGTGACCTTGAACCCCAGGTAATCGTGAACGTTGCCGGTACGCAGGATTCGGCCGACGATATTGCTGCCAACCTGCGTGGCACCATCAACGTGACCGAGCACTACGCCTTTGTGGGGGAGGGGCTTGCCGCCAAGCCGACACTGGCTATCAAATCCGTGGTCAATGTGGGGTCGGCGAGCGGACATACGGGATCGGAGTTTCCCGCCTATGCTGCCAGCAAGGGCGGCGTTATCGCCTACACCAAGAACCTTGCAAACCGCCTGGCACCGCAGGCCATCGCCAACAGTGTGGACCCGGGCGGCGTTATCACGCCGCTCAACCGTTGCGTGATGGAAGACGAACACCTGTGGAACCAGATTATGGAGCTTACGCCGCTTAAACGCTGGGCCACCGCCCAAGAGATCGCCGAGTGGATCTACTTTGTGGGCGTGACCAACCGGTTTATGACCGGGCAGAGCCTGCTGATCGATGGCGGCGAGGCCGGCCGCACACAATTTATTTGGCCCGAATAGGAAACGCGCCCGATGGAAAGCCGTCGGGCGCGTTTTTGATGTATCGATTTTTAGCCGAGGCAAGTCCAGTTGACGGGGGTCGAGCCGTGCTGCTCGAGTAGCCGATTGGCTGCCGAGAAGGGGCGCGATCCCATAAAAGCGGGGAGTTCTGCCGTGGCACGGTTGGCCGAAAGCGGCGAGGGGTGCGTGGAGGCCAGGCAGAACTTGCCGGTTGCCTTGCCTGCGCCGGTCGTGGCGAGCTTGCCTTCGACCATCTGCTGGGCAAAGCGGCCCCATGCCAAAAAGACTACCGGCTGGGGCAGCTGGCAGCAGCGTTCGATAACGTAGTCGGTGAGCGTGCTCCAGCCCAGCTTGGCGTGCGAGTTCGCGGCATGCTCGCGCACGGTGAGCGTAGTGTTGAGGAGCAGGATGCCCTGTTGTGCCCATGGGGTTAGGTCTCCCGTGGCGGGAATGGGGCAGCCCAGATCGGCTTTGAGCTCCTTATAGATGTTGCGCAGGCTCGGCGGCAACTTGGTTTGCGTCGCGGGGACCGAGAACGACAGCCCCATGGCCTGGTTGGGTCCGTGATAGGGGTCTTGACCCAAGATGACAACCTTGACCTGGTCGGCTGGCGTGTAGGCGAGGGCATTGAGGATGTCGTCTTGTGCCGGGTAGATGGTCTGCTCGGCACGCAAAAGGGCGATACGCTCGAGCAACTGGTTCGTAGTGTCACGTACCGGCTGCGGCGCATCGCCCAACCAAGTTGCTATGTTGCGGTCGCGGGTTGCGGTGTCCATGGGGCTCCTTTATGGCAGATGCTCTGTTGGCATCTATTGTAAAGGCGCACCGGTTGCCTTTATGCCGCGGCTGTATGAGAAGTGGGGTCTACGAGACGCGCTCGGGCGCTCCTGCCATGCGAGCCTGTCCATGTGCGCGAAGGCGCGGGAGCTCGACGGTTGCCACCATGACGCCGGTGAGGATGAGGGCGGCGCCAAAGAAGGCGATGGGGCTCAAGACCTCGCCAACCAGGAAGAACGAGAAGACGGCAGAGCAGACCGGCTCGAGCGAGAAGGCGAAGCCGGTGGTCTCGGCGGGCACGTGGGGCTGCACGAGTGTTTGGGTGATAAAGCCATAGGCAGAGCAGATGAGTGCGAGTGCGACGACAACGACGATCTCGCTGGGCGTACTGGGAAGGGTGAAGCCGCCAAAGACGCATGCGGCGATACCCGAGAATAAGCCGCCGAAGCCCAACTGCCAAACGCCCAGAGCCAGCGGGTCGACATCTTCGACAAAGCGCTTCGCCACAATGATATGGCCGGCATAGACAAAAGCGGAGAGCAGCATGATGAGCGCGCCCGGGTTCAGACTGGTGAAGTCGGCGCCCGAGAGCAGCAACATACCGCAGGTGACGATGGCGGTGCCGATGAGCACTTTGCGCTCGGGGGCACGACGCAGCAGGGCGGCGTTGGCAAACGGCACGATCACGACCGTCAGGCTCTGCAAAAAGCCGGCGGTGGAGGCGGAGGTGAGGCTGGAGCCCAGGCACATGCAGGTGAGTTCGGTTGCCATAATGGCGCCGATGATGGCAGCGCGGACCATAAGGTCGCGGTTGATGCGGAAAGCGCGCTTGTGGAAGAGCAGCAGGCAAGCCACAAAGGCGATGATGCAGCGCAGCGCAACGATGCTCGTGGCGTTCATACTGTCCATGCCGATCTTCATGAGGGGGTACGAAAAGCCCCATGCGACGGGAACGGAAAATGAGAGCGCGATTGCTTTTTTGCGATCCATGGGACTCCTTTTGTTACAGAACGGTTTCGTAAAAAGGATTCTGCTCCCAGATGTGGATGTAGTAAAGCGGATGTATCTTCAGTATGATTAAGAAATGCTAATGTCATTAGGAAAAGCGCTGGCAAAACGTTTTACGGCTGCATTGATGTGGAGGCGCGATGGCATCGCGGTATCAGATTGTTTGTATGGTGGTCGATCGCGGCAGTCTTAAGGGCGCGGCGGACGAGTTGGGCTATACGCAAAGTGCGGTGAGCCAGACCGTCAAGGCGCTCGAGCGCGAGCTGGGCACCACGCTTATCGAGCGCGGAAAGCAGGGCGTTTCGCTTACGCGCGATGGCAAGCAGTATCTGCCGTACCTGCGCCAGATCGTGACCGCCGAGGCCGAGCTCGAGGGCAAGCGCCAGGAGCTGCTGGGGCTTTCGTCGACTGATATTCGCATTGCGACGTTTACCAACGTGAGTCGAACCGTGCTGCCGCGTGTGATCCGCGACTTTGGAGCGCTGCACCCGGGCGTGCACTTTACCCTCAAGCAGGGCGATTACACGCGCAACGCCCAGTGGGTGCACGATGGCGTGGTTGATTTTTGTTTTACGGCGCGCGGATTTACCGCTGGGCTCGAGAAGCGCGTGGTCTATCACGACGAGTTGGTGGCGCTGCTGCCGGCTGCGCATCCGCTGGCGGCAAAGGAAAAGGTGACGCTCGCCGACCTGGCGTCCGAGCCCTTTGTGCTGCTGGATGAGGGCGAACAGAGCCTGGTGCTCGATGCATTTGCGACACATGGGCTGTCGCCGCACGTGACGAGTGAGGTGACTGACGACTACACCATCATGGCGATGGTGGAGGAGGGCCTAGGCGTGAGCATGCTCTACCGTCGTACTGTGGAGGGCATGCGAGCCGATATTCGTGTGCGACCCATCGTGCATGCTCCCTCGCGCGACGTAGTGGCAGCTTGGCGCAGCTGGGATACCATGCCTATCGCCACGAGGCGCTTTATCGACTATATGAGCTCGCATATTGTCAATTAATGACTGGCGTGGCTTTGAGTGCGGTGTTTAGCGGGCTGTCGCTTTGGCTTGGGTGGCGCGATAGGTGCGTGCCGGGTGGCAAAGTAGTACCGCTACGACCATAAAGAACGCCGTGGTGCCCAGGCTGATGGGGTAGACCATCATGATGTTCGCAAAGGTGCGGAAGTGCGGGAACACGCAGAACACCCAATAGAAGCGGATGCCGCAGACGCAGATCATGGTGATGAGGGCGGGCGTGAGCGAGATACCAAAGCCGCGTAGGTAGCCGGACATGTTTTCGTAGAACATGCTAAAGGCGTACGCCGGGAAGATCGAACACACGCGGATATAGCCGATCGAGACGATGTTGGGATCGCTGTTGAACAGCGACAAGATCTCGCGTCCCAGGCCGACAATAACGATGATCGTGGTGAGTGCAACGATACCGCCTTCGACCAGGCAGACCTTGAGCGTTTTGGTGCAGCGGTCGATCTGGCGGGCACCGTGGTTTTGTCCCACAAAGGTGGTGCAAGCTTGGCTAAAGCTGTTGAGCAGGTTGTAGCATACGTACTCCAAGCTCATAGCGGCGCTCGATGCCGCCATGACCTCGGTGCCCAGGCTGTTGATAGCAGACTGGATGATGATGTTGGCGACGGCAAAGACGGCGCTCTGGATGCCGGCGGGCAGGCCGATCTTGACGATGCGCTTGAGGGCGACGGGGTCGATAGCCAGGTCGCGCGGGGTGACGCGGACGACGGAGTCGGTCTTGAGCAGGCGGATAAAGAGCGTAGCGGCGCTGACGGTGTAGGCGATGGCGGTGGCGATGGCGACGCCCGCGACGCCCCAGTGGAGTACGGGGACAAAGATGAGGTCCAGGCCAATGTTGAGGACGGTGGACACGGCAAGCGCCTGCAGCGGCATGCGGGTGATGCCGACGGAGCGGAAGATCGCGGCCTCAAAGTTGTAAAGCAAGATCGAGGGCATGCTGAGCAAAAAGACGCGTAGGTAGAGCGAAGCGAGCGGCATGGTTTCGGCGGGAACGTTGAGCGCGGCGAGCATGGGCTCGGCAAAGATCTCGCCCAGTGCGATGACGACAAAGCCCACGAGCGCCATTAAAATCGAGGTATGGACGGCGCGTTTGACCATGTTCTGATCGTTGCGGCCGATAGCGTTGGCGATGACCACGTTGGAGCCAAGCGACATGCCAATAAACAGGTTGAGCATAAGACTGGTAAGCGGAACATTGGAGCCGACCGCCGCCATGGCGAGGGTTCCCTGGTCGCCCGAGAAGTTACCGATGATGACCGTGGCGATGAGGTTCGACAGTTGCTCCAAGATGCTCGTGGCGGCCACAGGGAAGGCGAACAGGGGAACATTGCGCCACAGCGATCCGGTGGTCATGTCAATGTGCTTAGATACGGTGTCAGCCATACGCTCTCAATCTCTAACATGCTCTTTTGTGCTTATTTGCGCAGACGATGATACTCCTAATCGCCTAGTCATTGGGGACGTTCTAAAACGATTACTCATTCAAGAACGTCCCCAATGACTAGGCGGGGAAGGCGTGCGACAATGGTGGGCGTTGTGTTGTTCGCGCTAAGGAGTTGCCATGTTGTTGTGTCCCGTTTGCCATGAGCCGCTGGTGGATGACGAACGCGGTGCTGCATGCGCGGGTGGGCACCGGTTTGACCGTGCGCGCGAGGGCTATCTATATCTCCTGCGCTCGTCCAAGAGCGGCGACTCCATGGGCGATCCCAAGTCGCAGGCACGCAGCCGTCGCGACTTTCTGAACCGCGGTTACTATGCGCCGTTGCGCGATGCGATGGTCGAGCTGGTGCGCGAGCGGGTGTCTGGACGTGCCGCGTCTACGAACTGCCCCATGACGTTGCTCGATATTTGCTGTGGCGAGGGCTACTACACCAGCGCCATGGGTGCGGTGCCGGGCGTGGATGCTTACGGCTTTGACCTGGGCAAAGAGATGGTGCGCCTTGCCGCCAAGCGCGGCGATGCGACCTACTTCGTGGCCAACATGAAGGACATCCCCGTGGCCGATGGCACCTTCGATATGGTGACCGAGCTCTTCGCTCCCTTTAACGAGCGCGAGTTTGCCCGCGTGCTGGCGCCGGAGGGCTCGCTCTACACCGTGGTGCCGGGTGCCCGCCATCTGTTTGGGCTCAAAGAGGTGCTCTACGATACGCCATATCTCAACGATGAAAAGCTGCCGAAGACTACCGAGCTCGAGTTGGTCGGAACGCAGCGGGTATCTGCGAATATTACGCTCCAGACCCAGGCCGACATCGAGGCGGTGTTCCAGATGACGCCGTACTACTACCGCACACGCCCTGCCGACAAAGAGCGCCTGGCAAATTTGGACACGCTCCAGACCGATATCGACTTCATCATCGCCGAGTACCGCCACTGCTAATCTACCAAAAAGGGACAGGTTTATTTTGGCAGGTTTTATCTGGGCAAACGCAAAGGGCCGACCGCGGAGACGCGCGATCGGCCCTTTTTAGTTGCTTGGCTGCAGAGGTTATGAGAAGCGAGCGCTTACAGGCGGTCCTTGTTCTCGGCCTTAACGGCGTGTGCCTGCTGAACAAAGAACAGGTCGTACACCACGATGACAAAGGCGACGATATTGACGGCGCTGCCGCCGAGCGAGGGAAGCGTGAGCACGGCCTGCGCAATCGTGGCGATTGCGGCAACGATGCCGAGCTTAAACGCGCCATCCACCTGCGAAGGCTTGTTGGCGCCCTTGATGCCCGCAACACCTGCGGCAAGATCGACAACGCCCTTGGCGACCAGCACGACCGCGGCGAGCATGGCGTTCGACCCGTAGGTGGACTCGAGCTTGCCGGTCGCGATACCGGCGATTCCAATGACGAGACTGGCGATGCCCAGAACAAAATAAATCAGGGCAAGGATTTTGAGTGTCTTGCGAGCGGCGCTCATAGCTGGTCCTTTCGATGCGGGCGCGGAGAATCTGTCGCACCCAGGTTGCGGCACATATCGTGAAGCACATTGTAGTTCAACGGGGCGATGCATGCGTTTGAAAGCGTCTCTTGCCTGTACGGTCCAACCTTTCAAAAAGGAAAGCTGGACGTAAGCCAAATCGATGGCAGCCCATGTGCGGCGCTGCGATGATGAGGCCGTAACAAGGAGCTGGTCTCAAGGAGGAGTCATGATGTACGGAGCAGGGCAAGTGCGTGAGCCGCGGTCGTTGGGAAGGCGCATGGGTGATTCTGTGATCGCTGCCGTGTGCACGGGATTGATGGCGGTGCTTTGCATTGCGATGCTGTGGACCATGTCGCATGTGGGACAATAGCGAACGGTTGGGTGCTGGCGTAAACGGCACTCGCGTATTCGTTTTGCTTGCTAAGGAGTGCCCATGGGCGTCGTCGATCCCTTTTCTGTTGCTCGGGCCGCGGGGCTTGAGCTGATCGGGAAGTCCGAGGGCCTCACGCTCACCGACGGCACGATGGAGCTGCGTGCCGATTTTGACCGCATGCTTCCGCGGCTCAAGCAGGGCCGTCTGCAGCAAGAGCTGTTGGTAAAGGCTGCGCGCGCAAAAGGCATCGAGTGCCCATGGGCGATTGATGCCACGGCAGGCTTTGGCGAGGATTCGCTGCTGTTGGCGGCCGCGGGCTTTACCGTCGATCTGTATGAGCAGGATTGCGTGATCGCGGCGCTCCTCAAGGATGCCCTGGATCGCGCGGCAGATGATCCGGCGCTTGCGGCTGCCGTGTCGCGCATGCGCTTACATGCGGGCGAGGACAGCATTGCCGGCCTTCGTCATACGGCTGAGCTGATCGGGCGGGGCGAGCTTGCCGCCCCCGACGTGGTATATCTGGATCCCATGTTTCCCGAACGCACCAAGAGCGCGGCGGTGAAAAAGAAGTTCCAACTCTTGCACCATCTGGAGCAGCCGTGCGCCGATGAGGAGACGCTGGTCGAAGCTGCGCTTGCGGCGCGCCCGCGCAAGGTCGTTATCAAGCGGCCGGTGAAGGGGCCGCTGCTTGCCGGCGTTAAGCCGAGCTATCAACTTGCGGGCAAGGCCGTTCGCTGCGATGTGTTGGTGCCGCCGCGCCCGTAGCTTGCGTGCGATGGCTGGCGCTCCGTCAATGCCGTGCCGATGCGGCGCCTATTTCCAAGGGTGCGACGTCAAGTGCCAGCCGCCGCAGTATTCGCATTTGTAGCAGGCCAGCCCGCGGCGTCCGCGGTTTTCGCAGTCGGCCATAACTGCCTCGGCCTCGGCGCGCGTGTCGTAACGGTTTTTGCGCTCGCACGATTTGTAGCGCCAGGCTTCATCGCGCTCGGCGTCCAGGGCGTCGCGGCGCTCGTCCTCGCGTGCAAACAGGTCGCTCATATCGCCGCCGGTAGCAGCGCTCAAAAACTCGCTTTTGGCCTTTGACCAGGCGGCTCGCTTTTTGCTTCCCATCTGCTTCGCGCCCTTCTCCAAACGTTGGTATCATTGCTCAATCAAAGTGATACCAATAAACGTGAGGTCGCCGCGTGATGATCAGAAAAACCCTCGATACCGACATTCCCGCCGTCATGGCCATCTATGACGCGGCCCGCGCCTTTATGCGCGCACATGGCAACACGACGCAGTGGCCCGAGGGCACGCCTTCGGGCGAGCAGCTGGCTGCCGATATCGCCGCCGGTGGCAGCTATGTGTGCGAGGAAGACGGACGCGTGGTGGCGACGTTTGCCTTTCTGCCGGGGCCGGACAGTTCCTACGATGTGATCGAGGGCGGCCAGTGGCGCAGCGACGCCCTGTATGCTGTGCTGCACCGTGTGGCGTCCGATGGCACCGCGCACGGTATCGCGGCTGCGATGTTTGCCTTTGCCAAGGAACGCGCCGATCACCTGCGCATCGACACGCATCAGGACAACCTGCCCATGCAGGGAGCCATTGCCAAGGCCGGGTTTAAGCGCGCCGGTATCGTATATGTGTCGGACGGTACGCCGCGCGTCGCGTTTGATTGGCTGCGCGAGGCATAAAGGCCGAGCCACATACCAGCGTTTTACCAAAAATGGCCCCGAGTGGGGCCATTTTTGGTAAAACGCGTTGTTGTGGGGCTCGCGTTGTTATCGCCCCAGATGAGCCCAGGCAGACAAAAAGGGGAGGTGCCGGCTTTCGCAAGGCGCGAACCTACGAAAATCGCTGCGCGGCAACGCGGGGCGATGAGCTCGGTCGGGGGATAGGGCTCGCTTCGCCCGCCGGCCCGTACATTGTATCATCCAGTGTGGAACGAGGATGCCCGTTGCCGCGTGCGATGGGCTTGCAATAAGAGGAGAGCCATGTCGAAGCAAGCGGTCGTTGGAATCTTGGCGCATGTCGATGCCGGCAAGACCACGCTGGCCGAGGCCATGTTGTTCAACGCGGGTCGCATTCGCAAGCGCGGCCGCGTGGACGATGGCGATTCGCATCTGGACACGAACGCGATCGAGCGTGAGCGTGGCATTACGATCTTCTCGTCGCAGGCCGTGCTCGACCATGGCGATACCCACGTCATGCTCGTGGATGCGCCGGGGCATGTCGATTTTTCTGCCGAGGCGGAGCGCACGCTGCGCGCGCTCGACTACGCGATTTTGGTTGTGGGTGCCAACGATGGCGTACAGGGTCATACCGAAACCCTGTGGCGTCTGCTTACACGTTATGACATCCCGACGTTTATCTATATCAACAAAATCGATTTGGAGAATCCCGGCCGCGATGTCTTGTTGGCACAACTTGGGCAACGTCTTTCCGAGGGCTGCCTGGATGCCAACGAACTGCTGGCGGGCGGCGCCGTTCAGGAGGACGCTGCTGCGTTGGACGAGGCGGCGCTCGAGGAGTTTCTTGAGGCGGGTGAGCTTTCTGTCGCAACGCTGTCGCGCATGGTTGCCGAGCGCAGGCTCTTTCCATGTTTTGCCGGCTCGGCGCTCAAGGACCAAGGCGTGGACGAGCTGCTGGACGGCATATGCGCGCTGATGCGTGAACAGGCATGGCACCCGGAGTTTGCCGCGCGCGTCTATCGTGTCAGCCGCGGGGATCGCGGCGAGCGCTTGGCATGGCTTAAAGTGACCGGCGGCACGCTGCATGCCAAACAGGTGATTAACGGACGCTCCGGTGCCGAGGCATGGGAGCAGAAGGTCGATCAGGTACGCATCTATAACGGCGAAAAGTATGAGCTTGCCCAAGAAGTTGCTGCTGGCGGTATTTGTGCCGTGACGGGTCTTGCGCACGTTCGCCCGGGGGACGCCCTGGGCGCGGAGCCCGCGGGCGATGCACCCGTCGTTGCGCCAGTTCTTACCTATACGGTGCTTCCAGGCGAACACGATGTCCATGCGGTGTTCAAAGCGTTGACTGAGCTGGCGGATGAAGATCCCATGCTCGGCGTAAGCTGGAATACGCATCTGGAGCAGATTCATTTGCAGTTGATGGGCGCTGTGCAACTCGAGGTCGTGCAGCGGGTGTTGGCCGATCGCTTTGACCTTTCGGTTGCGTTCGAGTCTGGTGGCATTCTCTATAAGGAGACTATTTCGCAGCCGGTCGAGGGCGTGGGCCACTTTGAGCCGCTGCGCCACTATGCCGAGGTGCATCTGCGCCTGGAGCCGCTGCCGGTGGGTTCGGGCGTGCAGTTTGGCACCGTGACCTCGACCGACGAGCTCGATCTTAACTTGCAGCGTTTGGCGCTCACCAACGCCATGGAGCGCGACCACCTGGGTGTGCTGACTGGCTCGCCCATCACCGATGTGCGCATTACACTCACGGGCGGCCGCGCGCATGCCAAGCACACCGAGGGCGGTGATTTTCGCCAGGCCACGTACCGCGCGATTCGCCAGGGGCTCATGCAAGCGAGTGAGGCCGGCGCGGCGGTGCTGTTGGAGCCGTGGTATCGCTTTGAGCTCGAGGTGCCGGGGGAGTGCGTGGGCCGGGCGCTCTCGGATGCCACGCGCATGGGTGCCGAGTACGAGCCGCCGACGATGGCGGGAGACCGGGCGAAGCTTGTGGGTCGCGTGCCGGCATCCGAGGTGCAGGATTACGCGCTGGAGGTGGCTGCCTACACGAGCGGTCGCGGACATCTGTACCTGGAGTTTGCCGGCTATGCGGCTTGCCATGATGCCGAGTGCGTAATCGAGACTGCCGCCTATGAGCCCGAGGCCGATCTGCCCAACACGCCCGACTCGGTCTTTTGCTCTCACGGCGCCGGTTACACGGTCAAATGGTACGACGTGCCCGCCGCGGCGCACGTAAAGATCGATCCCGCCACCTTCCGCCCCTGGCGAGCAGCAGACGCCGAGTTTTTCGGCCACATGTGACAAAGGGACAGTTTCTTTGTCACATGTTATTGGTATAACTCGGTATAAGTTGGTATAACTATTACCAGGGTTTGCCAATCCGAGGAGACCGACATGAATCCAAATCCCTTTAAGCCCACGGCTGGCAAGCGGCCTCCGATACTCATCGGTCGCGAGTCGGTCATCGAAGATTTTGCGGAAGGGCTCGATAACGGCGCCGGAGCGCCGGGCAGGCTCATGCTCATTACGGGAAACCGCGGCTGCGGCAAGACAGTTCTCCTGCGGGAGCTGCAACGTCTGGCCAGCGAGCGCGGATGGGCGGTTGTCTCCGATTCCGCTTCGCTTGGCTTATGCGACCGCTTGGCCGACGCGCTTCGCTCGAATAAACCCGTTGTAACGTCAATGGAGTTCGGTCCGTCGTTTGGGCGGATGTCAGTCGAGGCGGCGCGAGCAAAGGGCGAGACGTTGCGAGGGCTGGTCAACGAGCGCCTCAAGAAGCTCGGTCCAGGCAAGGGCATACTGTTTGCGATTGACGAGGCTCAATCTGCGTCTATCGAGGAGCTGGCGGCTCTTGCCGTTCTCTATCAGCAGGTGCTCGGAGACCAGGATGCCACGGGCTTGTCCGATAGCGACCAGCGCGGCCTTGCGCTTGTTTTTGCCGGCTTACCCAGTATGGTTGACGATCTGCTCGAAGAGCCGAGCGTGACGTTTTTGCGGCGTGCCCAGCAGCGTACGCTGGGGGCGATATCTTTGCCCAAGGTGCGCGATTCGTATATCCAGACGGTCAAAGACGCTGGTCTTTACGTTGACGCGGAGACGGCGGACCTTGCGGCGCGCAAAAGCATGGGGCATCCCTATATGGTTCAGCTGGTGGGCTATTACATGTGGCGGTCTGCTGTCCGGCGCAACTCGCGAGTCATTGAAAGGCGCGATGTCGAGGCTGGCTACGCCGATGCCGTCTCCGAGTTCTATGAAGCGGTCGACGCTCCCTTGTATTACGGGTTGCGCAGTCCGCAGCGCCTCTTTATCGAGGCCATGGCGGCTGACGAGGGCAAACCGACTCGCATGGCGGATATCATTGAGCGTTGCGATCGCACCCAAAGCTGGGCGAGCAAATATCGCGCAAGCCTGATTCGCGAGCGCGTCATCGAGGCTGCCGGATACGGCCTCGTCCGGTTTACCGTGCCTATGCTGGGCACGTATATTCGCGATTGCGTTTTATGGCACGAGTGATGTGACGAAGGGGCAGCCCCTTTGTCACATCGATATTTGAGAGGCTAAATTATGGCGATTCATACTGAGCGTTTGACGCTTCGTCCGTGGCGCGAGACGGATGCGGCGAGCCTGTTTACATATGCGAGCGACCCGGACGTGGGACCGGCTGCGGGCTGGCTGCCCCATCGAAGCATTGAGGAAAGCAGGGAGATCATTCGGACAGTCTTTGCGGCACCCCATACCTTTGCCGTTTGCCTGGCTGCGACAGATGAGCCCGTGGGTAGCATCGGCCTCATGCCGTCTCGCTGCGAGTCAAACCGTCGAGATGACGGTCTTGAACTCGAAGTGGGCTATTGGATCGCCAAGCCGTTCTGGGGCCGAGGCTTTGCCCCCGAAGCAGTACGAGCCATGCAGCGCTATGCGTTCGAAACGCTTGGCTGCAAGGCGCTTTGGTGCGGATACTACGAGGGCAATAACAAGTCGTTACGCGTTCAGCAAAAGTGCGGATTCGCGCCGCATCACGTTGAGCGCGACGTACTCTGCGAGCTTATGGGCGATGTACGCACCGAGTGCTTTACGTGTTTGACCCGCGAAGACTGGCGTGGGCGGGCAGAAGGGGAGCGATGACGGTGTCGCAACAACCAAGTGCTATCGAGGTACGTGGCGCACGTGTCCATAACCTTAAGGACATCGATATTGATATCCCGCTGGGAAAGCTCGTGGGTATTGCCGGCGTGTCGGGTTCGGGCAAGAGTTCGCTGGCGCTGGGGGTTCTTTATGCCGAGGGTTCGCGTCGCTACTTGGAAGCACTCAGCACCTATACTCGACGTCGCCTGACACAGGCCGAACACGCCCAGGTGGATGAGGTCTTGCACGTGCCGGCGGCGCTCGCATTGCATCAGCGCCCCAGCGTGCCGGGCGTGCGTTCCACTTTTGGCACCATGACCGAGCTCAACAACAGCCTGCGTCTGCTCTTTAGCCGCTGCGCCCATCACGTGTGCCCGCACTGCGGGGCGCGCGTGGAGCCGAGCCTTAACGTGGCTGCGGGCCTGTCGCTCACGTGTCCGATATGCGGCCGCGAGTTCTACGCGCCGAGTGCCGAGGATTTGGCTTTCAATAGCGGTGGTGCGTGCCCTACCTGCGGCGGCACCGGTGTCATGCGCGAGGTGGACGAGGCGAGCCTGGTGCCCGACGAGTCAAAGACCATCAACGAAGGCGCGGTGCTTCCTTGGGGCACACTCATGTGGGATCTGATGAAGCAGGTGGCCGGCGAGATGGGCGTGCGCACCGACGTGCCGTTTAACCAGCTCACGCCTCAAGAGCGCGACATCGTGTTCCATGGTCCGGCGGTTAAAAAGCACATTCTCTACGTTCCCAAAAACGGCGAGGGCGCCACGCCGCTCGACTTCACCTATTACAACGCCGTCTATACCGTCGAGAATGCGCTCGCCAAGGTTAAGGACGACAAGGGCCTCAAACGCGTTGCGCGCTTTTTGCGCGAGGGGCCATGCCGCGACTGTGGTGGTACGCGTCTTTCCGAGGCTGCGCGCCAGCCCCAGGTGCGCGGTATCAATCTGGCGCAGGCGGCGGCCATGACGCTGGGTGAGGCGATTGAGTGGGTGCGCGGGGTGCCCGCATCCTTGCCAGCCGAGATGCGGCCCATGGCGACGGATATCTGCGATTCGTTTTTGAGCGCGGCCCGCCGCCTGGTCGACCTGGGTCTCGATTATCTTTCGCTCGATCGTGCCGGTGCCACGCTCTCCACGGGTGAGCGCCAGCGCGTGCAGCTTGCCCGCGTGGTGCGCAACCGATCGACAGGCGTGCTCTATGTGCTGGACGAGCCCTCGATCGGCTTGCATCCTGCCAATGTCGATGGCTTGGTGGGCGTGATGCGCGATCTGGTGGATGACGGCAACACCGTGGTTGTTGTCGACCACGACACGCGCGTGCTGGCGGAAGCCGACTATCTGGTCGAGATGGGCCCCGTTGCCGGAGCAGGCGGCGGTAACGTGATCGCTGCCGGTACGGTAGACGAGGTCGAGCAATCGCAGGACAGCCGCATCGCACCGTTTTTGCGCGCAGATCCCAAGCGCTTGCGCCCGCAGGTGACTGACGAGGAAATGTTTGATCAGGGCCACATCCGCATGGCAACTAATGCCATCCATACCGTCAAGCCGCTCGAAGTCGATATTCCGCGCGGCCGTCTTGTCGCGGTGACGGGCGTTTCGGGTTCGGGCAAGACGACGTTGGTGCTCGAGACGCTCATTCCGGCGCTTAGAGCCCAGGCAGCTGGCGAGCGCCTGCCAAGCCATGTGCGCTGGGTCGACGCCGAGGGTATCGCACGCGCCAACCTGATTGACGCCACGCCTATCGGCGCCAACGTGCGCTCGACGGTGGCGACCTATGCCGACATCCATGATGAGCTGCGCCGCGCCTTCGCCCGTACGCCCGAGGCCAAGGCAGCCGGCTACAAGGCGGGTGCCTTTAGCTACAACACTGGCGCCTTGCGCTGCCCTACGTGCGATGGCACGGGCTCGATATCGCTCGACGTGCAGTTTCTGCCCGACGTCGAGATCGTCTGCCCGGCATGTCGTGGTTCGCGTTATGCAGACGCGGCTTCGCATATCCATCGCGAGGGCAAGGACGGGAGTCTGCTTACGTTGCCGCAGCTCATGGACATGAGCGTGGACGAGGCCATCGACGCCACACTGGGACTCAAGAAAGTTCAGACGCGCTTGCAGACCTTGCACGACCTGGGATTGGGTTATCTCACGCTTGGTGAGCCCACGCCGGCGCTTTCGGGCGGCGAGGCGCAGCGCCTTAAGCTTGCGAGCGAGATGGGCCGCGTGCAGGACGATGCCGTATTCGTATTTGACGAGCCCACGATCGGACTACATCCGCTCGATGTTCAGGTGCTGTTGAACGTGTTTGACGGCCTTGTTGCCAAGGGCGCCACGGTTGTCGTGATCGAGCACGACCTCGATCTTATCCGTAACGCCGATTACGTGATCGACATGGGCCCGGGCGGTGGCGACGCGGGCGGGCAAATCGTCTGCGCCGGCACGCCGGGCGACATCGCGGCCTGCTCCAAGAGCATTACCGGCCGCTATCTATAGGCGATGCGACAAAGGGGCACCCCTTTGTCGCATTGACTTCTATTTCACGCATTGAGCTGCGAGATAGTCGCGGAAGAATGGCAATTCAAATGCGACGAGCCCTCGTCCTCGCTCCCCGATGATGCCGGCGTCTATCATGCGGCGTCGGTAGCGGGAGACCTGCTGCGGCGAACGCTTAAGGCGCTCGACAAGGTCAGCGGTGGTGGACTCTTCCTCGTCATCGAGCATGGCGATGAGGAATCGCTTGTCCTCTGCCGTGAGTTCCCGATAGGTTGCCGCGAGGATTCGGTCGTCCATCTCGTCGCGCGCGATTTTGATTCCCAGGTCAAAGTCGCGTGACGAGATTTCCTTCGAATCGCTTGTGAGGTCCCAGGCACGGTAGCCTACGAGTTGCAATAGGAAGGGAAAGCCAGAGATCGAGCGAACGGCTCGATCGATTCCCTCAACATCTGCCAGGCGATCGTTTTCCTGGATTGTGCGAATCAAGGCCTCGCGCACGTCATAGTCGGCAATGCGGCCCAGATGATATTGTTGGGCGCGGCGAAGGAACGAGACCGTCTTGTGGTTCAGTAGCGTCGATACGTTGTTGGGAAGTCCCGCCATGAGCAGGGCGACGCGTTTCCCATCGGTCACAAAGTGCTGATACGTCGCTGCGAGCTGAATCATCTCGTTGAGTGTCGGGTCCACCTCGTCAACCGTGACGAGCAGACCGGTGCCCGCCTCGTTGAGCTGGTCGATGATGTCGCTCATGCGATAACGCCAGGTTGAGGCATCGTGAACGCGATTGACCTCGATGCTGCCGAGCGGTGCAATTCCGAGACCGGTGACTTCGAAGTGGTTGGACGGGTCGATAAGATGGCCGGCAGCACGTTTCGCCCCGAGCTCGATTTCCTCAAGCATTCCCGGGAGCGCGGTCGTCTTTACGGCAATCCAGCCGTGGGATTCCGCCCTTGTCGCGAGCGACGACATGAGAGCGGTTTTACCGGTTCCACGCGCGCCTGAGAAGATCGATGTTAATTCTGGGCGCCTGCGCTGGCTCAAGAAGGCACGGTCCAAATCCCGAATAATCTGTTGTCTGCCAGCGAGATGGGCAGGAACCTCACCAAAACTGGGGGTAAATGGGTTCTCGAGATATTTCACAAGGCTCTCCTTTCACACCGCCGTTTAACTTCATTTTACTTTAGTTAATTCTGATTAAAAGTGATGGCTCTTTATCTAGAGCATCAATTAGGCGTGTGTGCCGTCGGCGTGGCGCTTGAATGTGACAAAGGGTCAGTCCCTTTGTCACATTCCCGGAAAGCCTGTTTGGCGTAGGGCTTCGTAGAGGACGATGGCGGCGCTGTTGGAGAGGTTGAGTGCGCTGATGCGGTAGTCGTCCGGGTTGACGAAGTTGCCGCAGATATCCTGCTGAAGGATGGTCTCGTGGCTGTCCTCGGTATGCCCGAGCGATTCCTCGTGAGCTTCCCAGGCCTCGGCGTTATCGAGTGAGTCACAATCGCGCAGCATCGGGATGCGCTCGCAGCGCTCGGGCGCCGCGGCAAGCAGTGGCTCGGGAATGCCCGAGCTCTCGCTGCCAAAGACCAAATAGTCACCGTCGCGGTAGGTGCTTTGCGCATAGGTGCGGCGTGCCTTTTTGGTCAGCAGATGCAGATGGCCATCGGCGGGGGAGAGGCCGTTGCGCGCAAGGAAATCCTCCCAGCCGGCATAGGTAGTCACGTCCAAATTTTGCCAGTAGCCCAGACCGGCGCGACGTACCGTCTTGTCATCGAGGGAAAACCCCAGCGGCTCCACCAGATGCAGATGGGCACCGGTGACCACGCAGGTACGGCCGATATTGCCCGTATTGGCCGGAATCTCGGGCGCATACAGCACGATATTGAACATGAATCTCCTTGGCTCAGAACGAAAAACCACCACGAAGGGCACCTTCGTGGTGGTTTGGCGGTTACGTAGGCGGAAAAATGCCCGCTTGGATAAACCTAGGCGCGGTGCCAGTCGGTCAGGCAGGCATCGAGGGAGGCGATGAGCGCATCCTTGTCCATGTGACGGCCGATGATGCACAGGCTTGTCATGCGGTCGCCCGTCTCGTCGTCCCAAATCTGCATGATCTCGGGGTTCTCGTCGATGATCTTCTGCTTCTCGCCCTCGGGCGCGGAGTCAACGAACAGACCGTTCTCCATCAGGCGCATCTGGTGGCCGGCCTGCTCGAACATGTAGCACATGTCCGGATCGCCGGTCTGCCACAGCGGACCCTTGACGCGGATGACCTCGTCGGGCCACTCCTGCTCAACAAAATCGGTGAACTTCTGCAGGTCAAACGGCTTGCGGCGCGAGTACACAAAGGTCTCGATGTCGTACTCGAGCACTTCGGGGTCGTCGTGCTCCTCGGGATGCTCCATGGCCTCGATCCAGGCGGCGGAGTTGTAGGCGCGCATAAAGTCGAAGCGGTCGGTATCGAGCAGCTCCTCCATGGGGACCTCGCCGTTTTGGGCCTCGACGATCACGGCGTCCTTCTGCAGGCTGCGCACGATGGCCTTGAGCTCGGCGATCTGCTCGGGCGTCACGGTATCGGTCTTGTTAAGGATCAGCGTGGAGCAGAACTCGATTTGCTGGATGAGCAGGCTTTCGATGTCGTCCTCGTCGATATCCTCAGCCAGCAGGTCGCGACCGCCGTTGAACTCGTCGTACATGCGGGCGCAGTCGACCACGGCCACGATGTTGTCGAGCGCGAGCTTGGGCTCGCCGCCCACCTTGGCCTCGTCGCAGAAGCTCGAGATGGTGTAGGCGATGGGGATAGGCTCGCAAATACCCGATGCCTCGATGATGATGTAGTCGAACTTGCCCGAATCGGCAATGCCCTGCAGCTGGTTGGCCAGGTCGTCCGAAAGCGTGCAGCAGATGCAGCCGTTGGTGAGCGGGATGAGGTCGTCGGTCTCGGAAAGGCCGCCGTCGGCGATAAGACTGGCGTCGACATTGATCTCGCCGATATCGTTGACGATCACGGCGGCGCGGATGCCGCCGTCGTTAGCGAGGATGTGGTTGAGCAGCGTGGTCTTGCCGGCACCGAGGTATCCGGTAAGCATGATGATCTTTACGGGTTTGTTGGGCATGTGCCCTCCTTTGTTAGACATGGCTTACAGTTGAATCTTATGCCAAACGCCTGCTCTTATACCCACGCGCCGGCAAATAACACAGGCTACTCCCAGGCTCCCCATACATCGGGGCAATAACCGACGGTGGCCTTTTTGCCGTTGCGCACGATGGGTTCGGCTAGAACCTGCTGGTTTTCGAGCAGTTTGTCGAAGCGCTGGCTAGGGGTAAGGTGCTGGATGAGCGCGAGCGTCTCCTCGTCCTTGGCCTTGGGGTTGAGCAGCTTGTCGATGCCGCCGACCGCCTGCATCACGCTCGTGAGCTCGCCCTTGCTCATCTCCTTTTCCCTAAGGTCAATAAACTGCACCTTAATGCGGCGCTCCTTAAAATAGCGCTGGGCCTTCTTGGTATCGAAAGACTTTTTGGTTCCAAAAATCTGGATATTCATGCTCCGCCGCTCTATCGAATGAAGTTGGTCGTTGCTCGATCTGCCTCGGGTGCGTTGATACCGGCGGCCTGTCCTGCCTCGATACAGCGCAGGAGCCAGGCCATGTTTTTGCCGATGTTTCGCATGGTGGCCAGGCCCTCGGCGTCCTGGGTGGCCTCGCCCGGCATGGCACCAAAGACGTTGTTCCAGTACGTGGAGGCCACCACGGGCATCTGGTTGATAGTGAAGTACTTGTTGAGTACATCGAAGGTGGTCGACGTGCCGCCACGGCGGGCGACGGCGACCGCGGCACCCGGCTTGTGCGCAAAGGCCTTGCTGCCAGCATAGAATGCGCGGTCGAGAGCCGAGAGGATGCGTCCGCTGGGATGCGCATAGTAGACGGGGGAGCCAAAGACAAAGCCATCTGCCTGCTCGGCGGCAGCGATCAGCTCGTTCACCACGTCGTCGTCAAAGGTGCAGCGGCAATCGAGCTTGCCGCACTGGCC
This sequence comes from uncultured Collinsella sp., assembly GCA_937942395.1. Lineage (GTDB taxonomy): Bacteria > Actinomycetota > Coriobacteriia > Coriobacteriales > Coriobacteriaceae > Collinsella. The sequence goes on from CALDEU010000064.1 coordinate 87,003, forward strand.
GCAACCGATGCAGTCGCGAATGGGCTTGGCGCCCAGCTGGAACACCTCGGTATCGATGCCCTCGGCGTTGAGTTGCTCGGAGACCTCGGCGAGTGCGCGGGCGGTATTGCCGTTTGCCTTGGGACTGCCATTGACCAAAAGAACCTTCATCACAAACTCCCTCTGCTGTTGGTGACTTCTGCAGAGGATTATCGCACGATGGGGGAGGCGGTGCGGGCGCGGTGCTAATCCAGTTTGGTACCTGGCACCTGCACGGCTTTACCGAGCAACGCTTTGAGCTCGTTCAAAATGGAAACGGGCTGTCGATTGACAGCGTCCAGATGAAGCGTCGCCACACGAATGGGCGGCTGATATTCAAGCGAGCCGATGAGCACGGGAGAACCCAGGAATCGTTCGATTTCGTTTGCGAGCTCGTCGATTGCCTCGGGGCCGAGCTCATCGAAAAGCGCCACGAACATTGGTCCCGTCGAGCGGAACAAGCGACCCTTGCCGCGCGAACAGTCCATGAGGCAGGCGGCGCTTTCGGCGAGCACGCGGTCGCCTGCATCGAATCCAAAGCGGGCATTGACTTCGGCGATATCGTCGACCTTAATGGCAATAAAGCCTGCCTCGCGCGCCACGCGGCGCATCTCTCCAATAGCGTTGACCAGCGCGTGGACATCGCCCAGGCCCGTTACCGAGTCGGTCGTATCTGCCAAGCTTCGGTTGATGATAATGCCCACATACATGCTGGGCTCGGTATCGGTGCCGTCCAAACGGTAGCCCGTGCAGTCGCAAAGCACGTATTTTCCGGTGGCATCCATTACGCGATACTGCATGTAATGGAAGTGCCACGTGCCGTTTATCACCATGTCGAGCTCGGCGCGTACGTTGTCGCGGTCCTCGGGATGAACGCGGGCGAGCCACATGTCGAGTGAGTTAAAGGGGTGCTGGGAGGGCAGGTCAAAATCGCGCACGGCGTTAACCGACCATTGCGATTCTCCCGTATCGAGGTTAAGGATGAACGGATAGCGTGTCTCGGAGCTCATGGAGATCGCTTGGAACACCCGGTCGTTGCAGGGAAGCTGATCGACGATTGGGCGTTGCGGCGCGTCATTGTCTTTCGGTTGCTGCACACGATGCATAAGCTTATAGCGATACATCTTGCGATCGGCATCCATCGTCATCTGGCGACGCGTGTCGCCGGCAAGTGGATCGACGCGCGAGCAGCCAAAGCTAAAGCTGGCGATCATGGGCGCCTTGCCACCTGAGCTCGCCTCGATCAGTCCGGCACGTACCCGCTCCAAGCGCTGCTCGAGTTCGGTCTCGTTTGCGGAGAGCGAGATGAGCACAAACTCGTCTCCACCGATACGGAACAGCATCTCATCGTGCTCCATGGTTTCGGAGAGCGTGCGGCAGATGCTCAGAATATAGCGATTGCCTTCGGCGTGGCCAAACCTATCATTGCAATGTTTGAGATGGTCGATGTCAATATAGGCGCAGGTGAAGGGGTCACCTTTGTGCCAGAGTTGCTCGACGTGACGGTCGAGTCCGCCGCGGTTGCCCAAGTTGGTGAGCGGGTCGATATAGGCGTTGCTCTCAAGCAGCCGGCGCTCTTGTTGCAGGATGGCATGCGTCTTTTGCAGTTGCTCGCCAACGGCGCGCAGCTCAGCAGGCAGCGCGGCAACATCGAGTTCGGCGGTCGAGATGCCATTCGCAAGTCGCTGAAGATAGGCAATAATCGATTGCTCGCCCAGGCGATATGACTCGTTCATGATGGATAACCTCCTTGGGCGGAACAACGGTTTGTATCATATCCCCAATTCGGTTTGAACTGGGGATATAAGTTAGCTAATGGAGACAAATGCCCCCTTCGGCGGTGGCGTTTTGCGCGCGAGCGTATCAGTTGTTATTGCCGCCATCGAGCAATGCCTCAAAATCCTTCGCCGGCATGGGGCGGTAGTAGAGGAAGCCCTGAGCGTAGCGGGCACCCATGTGGCGTAGCATGTTTGCCTGCTCATCTGTCTCGACGCCTTCGATTACAATGGGCAGATGGAGCGACTGCGCCATCTCGAGCATCGATGACACGATCTGCGCGCTGCGGCCTTGATCGCGGTCGGTGGGCACAAAGGTGCGGTCGAGCTTGATGACGTCGACATTGACGTTCTTGAGCATCGCGAGCGTGGACTGACCGGTGCCAAAATCGTCCATATAGGTCGAGAAGCCGCGGGTGTGCAAGTCGGCTGTCAGTTTGTCCACGGCTTCGGACTCTCCCGTATAAGCCGTCTCGGTGATCTCGATACGCATGAGCTCGGGCGGTAGGTTGTATTGGGCGGCAAGCGCCCCCATATGCTCGGCAACGTCGCAGGCAAGGATATCCACGCGCGACACATTAAGCGAGACCGGAATCACACGAAGGCCGCGATCGAGACGCTCGCGCAGCCACGAGGCGACACCCTGCCAAATGTACTTGTCGAGCGTCACCACAAAGCCGCTTTCCTCGAGTGCGGGGATAAACGTTGCGGGCGAAATGAGAGAGCCGTCCTTGTCAATCCAGCGGGTGAGTGCCTCGGCGCCAATGATCTCGCCGGTTTCCATATCGACCTGGGGCTGCAGGTAGTACGTGATGCGGCCGTTTGAGAGCGCGTACTGGAACTCGGTCAGCGTGCGGTGGAATGCAATCTCGTGTTCATATTCTTCGGGGCGGAAAATGGCAATGCGCTCCTTGAAGTCGTTTTTGGCGCGTCGATTGGTAAACATGGCCTTTGCCTGCGCATCGATGGTGATCTCCTCATTGGAGTCGATGGGGTAAATGCCCATGGACGGCCAAAAACCTACGCCGTCATCATGCCTGGCTACGGCCTCGCGAACGCGGTTGTAGATTTGATGGACGGTGATGTGCTTAAAGGGGATGAGTGCGCAAAAGTCATCTTGGCCCCAGTACCCTGCGACGCCCATATCGGCATTCTCGATGTCCTTGAGGACCGTGCCCACATCGGCGAGTACGCGGTCGCCCTCGGCCTGGCCGTGCCATTCATTAAACAGGCGCATGTGGCCCATGTCGACCGTGGCGATGCACCAGGTGCCGTCGCGCCTTGTCTTGAGAAATGCGTTGGCGCGCCGCATAAACTCGCTGGGTCGATAGAGGCCCGTGAGCGAGTCGATACGTTCGGCGATGGCGCTTTTGCGCTCCGCCTCGGGTATGGGGAGGTTGTCGTTGGGAACAAGCCCGCCGGCCGTGCGAAGGCGACGGTCGAGTTCGCCTAAAACGGCGGTCGCTTGATGGGTTAACTGCTCGTAAAAGGCCGGGACGACAAGGCAGACGGGAGTAATGGTGTCGCCCGCGATTTGAACAGGAGCGAAAACAGCCTCTTTAAGGTGGCGGGTCAGTTGCTCGAATGCCTCATGGTCCAAATCGTTGCTGAGCACGACGAACTGGACGCTTCGTGAACGGAAGACCCGGCTTCTGCCGCGGGTGATCGACAGCATGCGGCCTGCGTATTCGGCAAGCATGTTGTCGACAGCCTCGGCCCCGTAGAGCTCGTTGAGATTCGCCGTGCCACGAATGCGCACCGCTATAAGCCCCGTCTCGCAGCGGTCGCGACGGCAGGCATCGATAGCGTTGACCAGCATGCGCTGCGTTCCGAGGCCTGTGGCGGCGTCGACGGTTTCGGCAAGCGAGTGGTTGACGAGTTCGCCGACATAGAGCGAGGGGACATTTCCGTCGCCGTCGATGCGAAACCCGCGAGCACGGCAGAGAACGTAGTCACCCGCGGCATTGCGCATGCGGTACTGCATGACGCGGCGGTGTTTGGAGCCGTTAAAGATCTGGTTGATGTCGTTGGCGTAGGCCTCGAGGTCATCGGGATGGACGCGCGTCTTCCAGAAATCGCGGCAGCTGTCTATGTGCTCCGAAGGAAGACCGAGATCGCGCAAGGCACCTTGCGACCAAAGGGTGCGGTCCTTGTCCAAGTTCTCGATAAAGAAATAACGGCCCTCGTTGAGCATCGAAAAAGCGTCGAAAATACGATCGCTTATTTCGAAGTCGTCGGCGTGGACTTGCGTAATATTGCGCCGATCGAGGTGCATGGCATGACGTAGCTTGTAGTCGTACATGCGATGGTCGGCATCGAGTGTCATGCGATTGGAGGCTTCGCCCAGGGCGGGGTCGGCGTGTGCCACTCCATAGCTAAACGAGTGGGGCATCTCGGAATCGTTGTTTTTGAGCAGGATCGTTCGGCAGTGTTCCAGACGTTCGGCGAGGTCGTCCTCGGTCGCAATCGTAGATAGGATGGCAAACTCGTCGCCGCCTATGCGAAACGCCGCCTCGTCCACTTTCATATACAGTTTGAGATAGAGGCTTACCTGCAAGATATAGCGGTTGCCCTCGTCATGCCCAAAGACGTCGTTGCAGTGCTTGAGATTGTCGATATCGATGAACGCCATGGTAACGGGGGTGTCCTGCTCCCAGAGCTCCTCGAGGGAACGGGCAAAGCCGCCACGGTTGCCAAGCCCGGTAAGCTGGTCGGTAAAGGCGGTCCTGATCAGATCCTCCTGACGCTCGAGAAGGTCACGGACGGTCTTTTCGAGCGTTTCGGTGTAATTGCTGACAGTATCCATGTTCTAAGCGGCTTTCTGAAGTCGGAGCGGATTGCGTCGGGCGAGCTCGTTGTGTACACGCATCGTTGCTCAGCGTTTTGCGTGTATCCAGGCCCCCGCCTTGCTGCGTTGTTGGGTTACTTTGCCGGCTAATGTTCGCTGTTGATAACTGCTGAGTAGTATAAACAACAGTGCAAAATTATATAGGGGTGCACATGCTGTGGGTGGCTATTATTCGACAAACGGCAGCGCGATGATGCGATGTTCGATAAAAATGCGACTGGGGCGGTATATGTTGATGGGTATACTTGTTCCGTTTAAATTTGCGGGGACGGAGATGGTCGCATGGCACAGCCAACTATGACGCGCACGGTGGGGCTGGCACTCGAGGGAGGCGGTTACCGCGGTATGTATACGGCGGGCGTGCTCGACGTTTGGATGGAGCACGGTTTGACCTGCGACCATATGGTGGGTGTCTCGGCGGGCGCGGCGTTTGGCTACAACTTTAAATCGCGTCAGATCGGCCGCGCCATTCGCTATAACAAGGCCTATTGCGCCGATAAACGCTATGCAGGTGTAGTAAGCTGGCTGCGAACTGGCGATATGTTCAATGCCGATTTTGCCTATCACGAGGTGCCTATCGAGCGCGATCCCATCGACTTGGAGGCGTATCGCGCCTGCCCCATGCGATTTACGTGCGTGTGTACCGATATCGAGACGGGCAAGGCCGTCTACCATGACCTGCCCTATGGCGACGAGCGGGATATCGAGTGGATCCGGGCATCGTCGGCGATTCCCGTGGCGACGCGTCCCGTTGCTATTGACGGGCATAAGTATCTGGATGGTGGCGTGGCTGATTCCATTCCCAGTGCATGGCTGTTTGCGCAGGGGTATGACCGCAATATCGTGGTGCTCACGCAGCCGGCGGGCTTTGTGAAGCAGCCCAACAGCATGATGCCCATGCTGCGGCGCGTGTTCCGTCACTACCCGGAGTTTGTCGCAGCGCTTGAGCATCGGCATGAGGTCTACAATGCCACGCTCGATGACCTGGCACGTCGCGAGGCTGCCGGCGAAATCATTGTGGTGCGGCCGAGCGAATCGGTGAAGGTGCCGTCGCTATGCCGTGAGCCCGATGAGCTCGAGCGCATCTACCAGGTCGGTCGCCACGATGCGGAGGCGACCTTGCCGGCGCTGGAAGCGTATCTGGCAGAGTAGGGCAAACTGCCGTGGACTCGGCGGAAAGCGCATCCCGGAATGGAGGTCCAAACTGGGATGCGCTTTCCATTGCTAAAGATGTGAGGCTGCGGATCAGCTGCTCGGCTTGAGCCTATGCCTGCTGCCAGGTGTCGACGAGCTCCTTGGCTGCGGCGTGGGGGTCGTCGGCACTGCAGACGGCGCTCACCACAAAGAAGCCATCGACGCCGGTTGCCTTAAGCTGCGGCAAGTCGGCCGTCTTGACGCCGCCGCCCACCACGATGGGCACGGGGCTTGCCGCGTGGAGTGCGGCCAAGTCCTCAAAGCTCTTGGTGATGATAGAGCCGTCGGCCGCGCGTCCGCAGTCGCGCTTGGTCTCGGTCTCGTGGAGCGGGCCGATGCCCAGGTAGTCGACCAGGCTCATGTCGGCGGTCTTGACGTACTCGAGCATCTCCTCGCAACGGGCCGAAAGGCCCACAATGGCATCGGGGCCCAAAAGTTTGCGGCAGACCTCGACGGGAATATCGCTCTGGCCAACGTGCACGCCGTCGACAGCGATGCCCTGCTCGCGCGCGGCGAGTACGCAGTCCAGGCGGTCGTCGATCAGCAGGGCGACCTGACCGGTCTTGCCGGCCTGTGCGATTGCCTGCGCGGCGTCGCCCGTCAGCGCGATGATCTCGCGGGCACTTGCCACCTTGGAGCGCACCTGGATGCAGGTAAAGCCTGCGTCGAGCGCCTGGGCCACCACATCGCCCACGGGACGCCCGAGCGTGTTTTCGGGGCCGAGTACCAGATAGGCCGAGATATCAAGGTTGTCGCGGATGCTCATCGTGCTTCCTCCTGCTTTTTGATCTGTGCTTCCATGCGCTCGAGCTTGCCGGTCATGGTGTCGGTAAATCCGGGTCGAATATCGGCTTTGAGCACGACTTCGGTGCGGATGCCCTTGCTCGCCAACACAAAGGTTGCGTCGCGCACGACCTGCATGACCTCGTCCCAGTCACCCTCGATCTCGGTGAACATCGAGGTGGTGCGGTTGGGAAGGCCGCTCTCGCGAATGACGCGCACGACCTCGGCGACCTCGGCGGACAGCTCGTCGCCGGTGCCGCATGGGGCGATGGCCACGGCGACGAGCGTGTTCATGCCGGCATTGGTTGCGGGCTCGGACATGGCTTATGCCTCCTCGAGCTCGAGTCGGTTATCGGCGATGTCTTGGGCGGTCGCGCGGTAGAGCTCGTCGATAAAGGCGACCTTAAAGCTTGCCGGAGCATCGGCGACAGCGGCGGCACGCGTGCCGGCAACGTTGTAGACGGCGGTGCCACAGATGGCTGCCGTAAACGGATCGGCAGCGCAGGCGTACACAGCCAGCACGCCGCCCTGCGAACAACCGCAGCCGGTGATCTTGGACATGAGCGGGCTGCCGCCGTGGGACTTGGCCACCGTCGTGCCGTCGGTGATCAGGTCGACTTCGCCCGAGACCACTACGGCTCCGCCGGTGTAGCGGGCGAGCGCCACGGCGGCATCGCGGGCGGCATCGACCGTGTCGGTGGTATCGACACCGCGCACGCGGCTCAGATCAGCTGCCTCGCCCTCAAGACCCCACAGGCCGGCGAGTGCGATGATCTCGGAGGCGTTGCCGCGTACGATGGCGGGCTTGTACTGCTTGAGCTCGTTTACCAGCTGGGTTCGCAGGCTACCGATGCCCAGGCCCACCGGATCGAGCACCCAGGGCTTGCCGGCGTCGTGTGCCGCCTTGGCCGCGCGGGGAATCGTCTGCTCGTAGATGGGGAAGAGCGTGCCCATGTTGAGATAGATGGCGCCGCCGCCGGCAACGAGCGCCTCGCCTTCGTCGGGCAGATAGACCATGGCGGCCGAACCGCCCACGGCGAGCTGAGCATTGGCGACAAAGTCGATCGTCACCGTGTTGGTGATGGAGCCGGCCATCGGATTGGTGGCGCGAATCTCCTCCACGGCCTTGACCACATTTTGCTTAAGCTGTTCCGAATCAATCACTGCACATGCCTCCTTGGCATAGAAAAGGGGCGCTGTGCATAGACAGCGCCCCTGTAAAGGCGGCATGCTCCCTACGCCAGCATTAACTGACAGGTTCAAAGGATTGGGCCCCATGCCCTCTCAGCCTTGTGGTTTGCACCGCCGGCACTCCCGCATCGAATCTGTTGTTCCCTATACTAGCGCACCTGCCAAAAAGGGGCGGGTTTATTTTGGCAGGTCGTTACAATAGGTAGGACCGATACGAATGGGGGCCTTATGATTAAACTTGTGCTGACCGATATGGACGATACGCTGATTCCAGCCGGGCATGACGGCGCCAGCGACTACGCCATCGAGGGCATTCATGCCATGCAGGCGGCGGGTCTGCACTTTGGCCCGGTTTCGGGTCGCCAGCCGTCCGCGATGGGCTGGATGTTCCGCAATTGCGTCGAGTGCTTCTCGACCGGCGCGTTCTGCAACGGCCAGGTAATGTTTGTCGACGGTCAGGTGGTCGCTTCGCGCGCGACTGACAACGCCGCCCTTATGCGCTTGGCTGACTACTTGGAGCAAGAGACCGACGATACGTATCTGAAGGTCTACAGCCTGGGTGATGACTTTTGGGATAACGATGCCTATTGCGTGACGAGCGACCCCGAGCGCGTGCGCCGCGCCATGGAGTCGGGCGGCAACGCGTGGCTCAAGGGCGAAGAGGCCCCGTGCCGTCCTGTTGTCGATGACGCACCGGTGTTCAAGGCGAATATCTGGAGTGCCCGTTCGCGTGAGGAGCTCGCGGAGCTACGTGAGCGCGTTGCCGCTGAGGTACCGGAGCTCTCGCTCGTGTTTCCCAACAATCGTGTGCGCCTGTTCGACATCCTTCCAGCAGGTTGGGACAAGGGTTGCGCCGCGCTGGAGCTTGCGCGCGCTTTGGACCTGACACTCGACGAGGTGGCCGTGTTCGGTGATTCCGATAACGATCTGCCCATGATCGACGCCGTTCCCAACTCCGTTGCAGTCGCCAATGCCAACGAGGCTGTCACGGCTGCCGCGCGCTGGCATATCGGCGCTGCGGCAGACGATGCGGTTGCCGGGGCTCTGCATCAGATTGCCGACTGCGCCGCGACGGGGGAGATGCCGCCGTTTATGCGTCAGATGGATGCGACGGGTTTTGACGTCACGAACGTCTAGGGAGAAAGCTATGAAGCTTCAGCAGCTCAGGTATGTCGTCAAAGTTGCCGAATGCGGCAGCATCACCGAGGCCTCGCGCCGGCTTTTTGTGTCGCAGCCTTCGATTACCGCGTCGATCCGCGATCTCGAAAACGAGATGGGTGTGCACATCTTTGAGCGCACCAACAAGGGTGTCATTGTGTCCGAGGAGGGCGAGACCTTCTTGGGCTACGCGCGCCAGGTGCTTGACCAGGCCGATCTGCTCGAAGGCAAGTACAAGGGCGAGTCCGAGCAGGTGCCGCACTTTAGTGTGAGCTGCCAGCATTATTCCTTTGCCGTCAACGCGTTTGTCGATGTGATCCGTGAGTTCGATGCCGCGCGCTACGACTTTACCCTGCGCGAGGAGCAGACTCACGAGATTATCGAGGACGTCGCGCATATGAAAAGCGAACTAGGCATCTTGTACTTGTCCGAGCACAATCGCGAGGTTATCGAGCGCATGCTGGCGGCCAACGAGCTCGTGTTCGAAGGGCTCTTCTGCGCCACGCCGCACGTTTTTGTGTGTGCTGACCATCCGCTGGCGGGCCGCTCCAGCGTGACGCTCGAAGATCTCGAAGACTATCCGTTTTTGTCCTACGAGCAGGGCAGCTACAACTCGTTCTATTATTCCGAGGAGCTGACCTCGACGTTTGAGCGCCGCAAGAATATCCGCGTGCGCGACCGTGCGACGCTGTTCAACCTAGCTATGGGCCTTAACGGTTACACGGTGTGTTCGGGCGTGATCAGCCATGAACTTAACGGCCCCGGTATTATCTCGATTCCGCTCGATGTAGACGAGTACATGGAGATCGGCATCATCACGCGCAAGAACACAACACTTACGCGCTACGGGCAGGCCTATATCGACGCGATCCGCCAGCATATCTAGGCTGCTGTGCTCCGCGCGGGTCAAATCTCTTTATGGCAGTCCAGACTGATATAGGAAACGTCTATATCAAACTGATATAAACGTATATTTTACGATGGCCATATGAGCGCTCATACTCTGTCCCAGTAAAGCAGCCAATGCAAAGGGAGATATCTATGAGTACTTCGATTCAACCGAACGCGCCATTTCGCGCCGATATCGTCGGCAGTTTTCTTCGTCCGCAGGCCGTGAAGGACGCCCGTGCCGCCTACGCCGCGGGCACGCTCGATGACGACGGCCTTAAGGCCGTCGAGGATGAGGCCATTCGCGACTTGGTGGACAAGCAAAAGGCCGCTGGCCTGCAGGTGATTACCGATGGCGAGTTCCGCCGCAGTTACTGGCACCTCGACTTTATGTGGGGGCTCAACGGCATTGAACGCCGTACCTCGCGTACGGGCTATATGTTCCACGACGAGGAGACCACGGCCGATACCGCCGTGGTGACCGGCCCCATCAGCGGCGAGAACCACCCCTTCGTCGAGCACTTTAAGTTTGTCAAGGCACTTGAGGGCGAGGGCCACGTTGCACGCCAGACCATCCCGGCACCGATCCAGACGTTCTCTGAGGTCACGCTCGATCGCTGCGACGGCCAGCAGGAGAGCCTGCGTGCTGTCTATAAGACCGATGAGGAACTTGCCGACGCCATTGCAGCCGCTTATCGCACGGTGATCGCCGACCTGTACGCAGCAGGCTGCCGCAACATCCAGTTTGATGACTGCACCTGGGGCATCTACTGCGATACCGACTTTGTGTCCAAGACCGGCATGAGCCCGGTCGACCTGCAAAAGGTAAGCGAGCTGGGCGTGACGCTCAACAACGCCGCTATCGAGGGTAAGCCCGACGACCTGGTCATTAACACGCACGTGTGCCGCGGTAACTACCACTCTACCTATGCCTTCGAGGGTGGCTATGACCCCATCGCACCGTACCTGTTCGCAAACGAGGATGTCGACGCATTTTACCTGGAGTTCGATACGCCGCGCGCCGGTGGTTTTGAGCCGCTGAAGTATGTTGCCCCCGGCAAGAAGGTCGTGTTGGGCCTGGTGACCACCAAGGTCGCTGAGCTTGAGGAGGAGGATGCTGTCGTCGAGCGCATCCGCGAGGCTGCAAAGTACGTGCCGCTCGAGAACCTGTATCTGTCGCCCCAGTGCGGTTTTGCCAGCTGCGAGATTGGCAACAAGCTGACCGAGGACGAGCAATGGGCAAAGATCGCGCTGGTCAAGCGCGTTGCCGAGCGCGTTTGGAAATAGCGGTAACGTTCGCAGGTGACGGTGCGTGCGAGGCATGGCGTATCGCGTACAATGGTTCGGATCGTATCGTTCGGGCAGGTTATCCGATATGCCTGATCGCCCTTCCATTCGAAAGGACATCCATGTCCCAGTCCTCGACGCCCGCCGTCGCCGATGCCATCTACGATGCGTCGTCGCTCGGCCGCCCGCGCATGTTTCTACTCGGTCTGCAGCATCTATTCGCGATGTTCGGTGCCACGGTGCTCGTGCCCGTGCTCACCGGTCTCTCGGTTTCGGCGACGCTTTTGTTTGCCGGCTTGGGCACGCTACTGTTCCACTTCTTGTCGCGCGGTAAGGTGCCGGCATTTTTGGGCTCATCGTTTGCCTTTATTGCCGGTTATGCCGCAATCGCGCCCAACGGCGAGACCGAGCTTTTGCCCTACGCCTGCCTGGGCGTAGCCTGCGCCGGTCTGCTTTATCCGGTGCTTGCGGCGCTCTTCCGCGCCTTTGGCGCCAAGCGCGTTATGCGCTTCTTCCCGCCGGTGGTGACTGGTCCCATCGTTATTTCCATCGGCCTGATTCTGGCGAGCTCCACTATTGCCAACTGCCAGACCAACTGGTTTGTGGCTGTTATTGCCGTTGCCGTTATCGTGATCTGCAACATCTGGGGCCGCGGCATGGTCAAGATCGTGCCGATCCTGCTGGGCGTCGTGGTGAGCTATGCCGTTGCGGCTGCGCTCGGCGAGGTTGATTTCTCGGGCGTTGCCGCCGCTCCGTGGGTCGGTCTGCCCATCGTGTGGGACAACACCGTGTTTGCACTCTTTGGGCCGCAGTTCGATAGCGGTCTTGCCACGACGGCCATCATCACCATTATGCCGCTGGCATTTGCGACCATGATCGAGCATATCGGTGACATCTCGGCTATCGGCTCCACCTGCGAGCGTAACTACATCGCCGACCCTGGTCTGCATCGCACGCTGCTCGGTGATGGTCTTGCCACGATTCTGGCTTCGCTCTTTGGCGCTCCGGCCAACACCACGTATGGCGAGAACACCGGCGTGCTCGCCCTGACGCGCGTGTTCGACCCGCGCGTGATTCGCATTGCCGCGTGCTGCGCCATCGTGCTTTCGTTCTGCCCCAAGTTCGCCGCGGTCATCGCCGCCATGCCGGCATGTGTTATCGGCGGCGTGTCGCTCGTGCTCTACGGCATGATCAGCGCTGTGGGTGTCCGCAACCTCATCGAGAACCAGGTCGATTTCCAGAACAACCGCAACGTGCTGGTGGCAGCCCTGGTGCTCGTGCTCTCGCTCGGCATTGCGTACAGCACCGCCGGCGCCATCGTGCTGGAGCTGGGCGGCGTGACGATTTCGCTTTCCGGCCTTGCCGTGGGCTCGCTGGTTGGCATCGTGCTCAACGCGATTCTGCCGGGTAACGACTTTGAGTTTGATGTCTCCGAGCTCGAGGAGGCTGCTGAGTAGCAGCTGCGTTCAGCTAAAACAAAATAAATGGCGCCCATGCGTATTGCACGCGTGGGCGCCATTTTTATTGCGTCAGTATCCAGTGGATGCCGCGGGCCATGCGCAAGTCGGTTTGGGCAAAGTGATTGCCGGGGTTGAGCTCCAGCGTTGTTGGAATGCCGCGCTCGACGAGCAACGCTTCCATCGCGCGCGTGTCGTCGAGTACATGCCGCATCATGCGGTTGGGCGTCTTGGTTTCCTTTTTGCCGAGTGACAGGTAGACGGCGTCGGGCGTAACTGCCATCGCGTGCTCGTGCGCATAGTCGATAAAGCCAGGAAACCACAGGGATCCCGATGCGCTTGCGACGCGGTCAAAGGCATCGGTCTGCCAGGGGGCCCAAAGCGAAAAGAGGCCCGCTAGCGAATAACCGGCAATGCCGCGCCAGGTGGGCGGCTGAGGAAGCGATGACTCCACCTGGGGGATTATCTGATTCAGCAGCTCATCAAGAAAACCGGCAGCTTGGCCGCCGAAAGGCTCGGCATCGCGTACGGTCCCGTCGCATGCCCAGGGGCTCAGCTCGCGATTCCAATCGAGCCCGCCAATGGTGACGAGGGCGAATGGCGGACAGTCGAGCTCTCGGCAACACTTATAAACCTCGCTGCCGTCGCCCACGACCACAGGAAGGTAGATGACAGGCGCGCTTTCCGTATGATTCGAATAAACGGTTATCTGCTTTTGATGCGCTTCCATGACGGGCTTCTCTCAGTGTTGTGATATCGGCAGCCCCAATTGTCGCACGCCAGCGTATGCCGGTTGGGCTAGACCAAAGACAATCTCGTGCATCCCCTGCGGACGCATATGGAAAACGCCACCGCCGGAGGGGAGCTCGGCGGTGGCGTTGTTAAACGGTGCTGGGGCTCGGGGCCTTCGCGGGAGCTGCCATGTGCGCAGAGGCGTCTAAGAACGCTTACGGCTCGCCATGGTGCCTGCGGCGATAGCGGCTGTTCCCGCAAGGACGGTTGCCACGATGGCCGCACCCGAGGTGTCGCCGGTTGCCGCGAGCACGCCGGTAGTCTTGGCTTTCGTGGTTGAAGCCGCAACGGCCTTGGTCGGCTTTGAGCCCTCAGGCTTGGGGTTCTGCTTGGACTCCGCGGGCTTGCTTTCTGCGGGCTTGGTCTCGTCGGGCTTGGGGTCTTCCGGCTTGGCTACCTCGGGAGGTGCGATGGTCGTACTTTTGGCGACTGCTTTGATATAGAGGGAGTCGACCGTGGCGTCGCCCGTGCCGATGGCTTGGCCTGCCTCGTAGATGTCGTCACGGAGCTTGCGATAGTCAATGACCTTGCCGCCTTCGGGCGTCTGGATGGCGGCGTTCTCAATCTTGATGGTGCCGATTGTCTTGCCGTCAGCGCTCATGGCACGGGCAAAGATTGCCGCTGTATCTCCTTCGGCCGTTACCTTGCTGCGGATGATCGAGATGACTGCGGGTGTGACGCCCTCGCTGGTCTGGGCGATGATGCCGATGTTCTCGCCTTGGGGTTCGCGCCTCGTCTCGCCATCTTGGTTTTCGCTGTAGGGGATGGGGCCGTCGCCGTTCTCGACATAGCGGGCTATGGCCTTGACAACGGAGTCGCTGATGTAGATGTGGCCGCCCTTCTCGTTGGGTCGATCGTTTCTGGTGGAGAATGCAGCCGAAACCTCGCCTTCCGCAAACGCGTCCACGGTGGAGCCGTTCTTGACGACGATGTCGTCCTGGTAGGTGAAGAGGGCGTTGGCGCCACCGTATCTGCCTTTACTTGCACGGACCGTCACGTTTGCATGATCGAGGGTGATGCCCTTGTGGGCATAGACGCCATATTCAACACCGTTTACGTTGAGGGAGGCGTTTGTGGCTGCGAGGCTGCCCTTGGCCTCGACGGCAGCGTCTTTCTCGGAGCTTGCCTTGACCTGGCTGCCGTCCGAGATGTTGATATTGCCGCCGCTCCAAAGGGCCTCACCATCGGCTGAGCTTGCCTCGACCGTCCCGCCACCCTTGATGGTGAGGTTCTTGTCGGCTCCAATACCCTTGTCCTTGGTAGCCCTGGCGGTGACGGCTCCGCTGTCGTCAATCGTGATATTGCCGTTTGCCCTGATGCCATCCGATGCACCCGTGGCGTTGACGTTGCCCGAACCTTTGATAGCGAGATCACCTCCGGCATTGATGGCATCAAACCCAGTGCTCGTGGCGTTGATGGATCCGGCTCCGTCGATGTTGATATTACCCGTGGAGAGGATAGCGTCCTCAGTAGATGTCACGCTGAGCGTGCCGCCCTCGTCGCCTTGGATATTGAGCTCGGCATTCTCGTTAGTGCCATGAGAAACGTTGATGCTTTCGATCCATTCGGCAGTGACGATGTTGGTTCCCGAGTAATTCACGTTGAGCTTGCCTGCGGCCTTGATCTCGCCGCCGTTATAGTTGTTGAGCTTCAAGTCGTCGGCGCCGTCCCACGACCAGGTACCGGCCTCGTCGCTCGCCGCGGTGTTGTACTTGTTGCCGCCGACCTTGACCCATTCCGCTGCGAGCGAGACGCTCGGCATGAGCAGCGAGCTCACCGTGAGCGCGCACACGGCGCCCGCGACGATGCGGCGCGTCACGCGGCGCCAACTGCCGTGCGCGAGTCCTATGCGACGGCGAACGTCGGGTTCGGCAACATGGGTTCCGGCGGTAGTGTCATTGCGTTTGGGGGTCGTGAACAAGGCTGCCATGGTTGCTCCCGTTCTCATAGGGCCTATACGACTAGATTCAGCGTATCTACTGGATGTTGCCGGCGGTAGTGCCGTTTGGAGGGCAAAATGGCCAAAATGGGGGAGAAATAGGCCGCACGCTGGCGCAGGGACCGGCGCTAAAAGAAAAGCGCGGGGCCGCATGGCGACTCCGCGCTTTATTGTTCAGCTTTTGCAGCCTTGCCCTTACGCTACGAAGAAGTAGACGAGGAAGGCAAGGGCCGCGATCCACCCGTCCCGTGCGAAAAAGTGTTTACGAGCGCTTGCGGCTCACCACGGCGCCCGCGGCGATGGCGGCTGTTCCTGCAAGGGCGGCTGCCACGATGGCTGCGTTCGAGGCGTCGCCGGTTGCCGCGAGCTTGCCGGTGGTCTTGGCTCCCGTGGCTGCAACTGCAACGGTCTTGGTCGTCTTCGTGCCCTCGGACTTGGAACCATCGGGCTTGGTCTCGCCTGGCTTCTCCTCGGGTTTGATCTCCTCGGGAGGCGCGATGACCGTGCTCTTGGCGACAGCTTCGTCGTAGGGGGAGTCGACCGTGGCGTCGCCCGTGCCGATGGCTTGGCCTGCCTCGTAGATGTCGTCACGGAGCTTGCGATAGTCAATGACCTTGCCGCCTTCGGGCGTCTGGATGGCGGCGTTCTCAATCTTGATGGTGCCGATTGCCTTGCCGTCAGCGCTCATGGCACGGGCAAAGATCGCCGCCGTGTCTCCTTCGGCCGTGACCTTGCTGCGGACAATCGAGATGGTCGCGGGCGTGATGCCCTCCTTGGTCCGGGCAAAGATGCCGATGTTCACGCCCCTATGCTCGGGAATGACCGCGCCGCTTTGGTCGTTGCTGTAGTGATCGGGGCCGTCGCTACCGGACTCGACATAGCGGGCTATGGCCTTGACAACGGAGTCGCTGATGTAGATATGGCCACCCGCTTCGTCGGAGTAGAAATTACTGGTGGAGATTGCAACCGAGAACCTGCCTTCTGCGAGCGCATCCACAGTCGAGCCGTTCTTGATGACGATGTCGTCCTCATCGGTGAAGAGTGCGCTGACTTCCCCGCCATCTGAGCTTGCGCGGACCGTCACGGTCGCGCCATCGAGCGTGATGCCCTTGTAGACATAGATGCCATACCCAACGCCACTTGCGTTGAGGGAAGCGTTCGTGACCGTGAGGCTGTTTTTACCGTCGATGGTGGCGTCTTCCTCGGAGCTTGCCTTGACCTGGCTGCCACCCGAGATCTCGATGTTGCCGTCGGCCCAAATCGCATTGTCTTTGATAGAGCTTGCCTCTACCTTGCCGCCGCCCTTTATGATGAGGTTCTCGTTAGCATCGATACCCTGATCCTCGGTGGCCTTGGCGGTGACGGTTCCGCTGTTGTCGATCGTGATGTTGCCGTCGGCCCTGATGCCATCCGAATCGCCCGTGGCGTTAACGTTTCCCGAGCCCTTGATGGTGACATCGCCCCCGGCATCGATGGCATCGTGCTCGGTGCTCGTGGCGTTGACAGTGCCAGCGCCGTCGATGTTGATGTTGCCGACGGAAGTGATGGCGTCACGAGAAGATGTCACGTTGAGCGTGCTGGACGCGTCGCCCTGAATATTAAGCTCGGCGTTCTCGTTCGCGCCATCCTTAACCTTGATGCCGCGGCCGTCGTCGTTAGTGACGGTGTTGTTGCCCTCGTAGCTCACGTTGAGCTTGCCCGCTGCCTCGATCGCGCCGCCGTCATAGCCGTTGAGCTTCATATCGTCGGCGCCGTCCCAGCTCCAGGTGCCGGCCTCGTCGCCTGCCGCGGTGCCGGCGTTGTACTGGGTACCGTCGACGTCCACCCACTCGGCCGCGAGCGAGACGCTCGGCATGAGCAGCGAGCTCACCGTAAGCGCGCATACGGCGCCTACAACGATGCGGCGTGTCACGCGGCGCCAGCTGCCGTGTGCGAGCAGCGTGCGACGGTGCACGTCGGGCTCGACAAAATGGGCTCCAGAGGTTTTGCCATTGCGCTTGGGGGTCGTGAACAAGGCGGCCATGGTTACTCCCATCCTCATAGGGCCTATGCGATTACGCCCAGCATATCTGCAGGATGTAGCCGGCGGTAGTGCCGTTTGGAGGACAAAATGTCCAAAACTTGGGAAGCAATACATCGCGCGTCCGTGCGTCGCCTGGCTTTAAAAGAAAAGCGCGGAGCCGCTCGATGCGACTCCGCGCTTTGGTGTTCTGCTTTGGCAGCTTTGCCGCTACGCTACGAAGAAGTAGACGAGGAAGGCGAGGGCTGCGATCCACATGAGCGGCTTGATCTTGGAGGCCTCGCCCTTAAAGAGCGCGACGATCACGTAGGCGATAAAGCCCAGGCCAATGCCGGCAGAGATGGAGTAGGTGAAGGGCACGCCGGCGACAATCATGAACGCCGGGAAACCCTGAGACACGTCGGACCAGTCGATCTCGGAGGCCTCGCTCATCATGAGGTAGCCGACGTAGACCAGAGCACCGCAGGTGGCGGCGCTGGAAACGATGGTGACGATGGGGGAGAAGAACGCGGCGAGAATGAACAGCACGCCGGTGGTGACGGAGGTGAGGCCCGTGCGGCCACCGTCGGCGGCGCCGGAAGTGGACTCGACGAAGGTGGTGATGGAGGAGACACCCATGAAGCCGCCCACAGCGGCGGCGGCGGAGTCGACGATTAGGATCTCCTTGATATTCTCGACGTTGCCGTCGTCGGTGAGGAACTCGCCCTGCTTGGCCACGGCCATCGCGGTGCCCATGGTGTCGAAGAAGTCACTCATGAGCAGCGAGAACGAGATGACGAGGAGCGCGGGGTCGGTAAGGACCTTGACGATGGCGGGCACGCCGCCGGCGTCGGCGATGGGGCCACCGATGCTCGAGAAGTCGAGCGGGGCGATGATACCGGTCGGAGCTTGGGTCACACCTAGGGGGATACCGGCGATGACGGCGACGACGATGCCGATGAGCAGCGAGCCAGGGACGTTGCGGCAGGCGAGGGCGACTGTCACCAGGATGGAGATGATGCCGACGATAAAGGTGGGGGAGGCGATGTCGCCCAGGCCGACGAGCGTACCGGCGCCAGCGGTGATAATGCCGGCATCGCACAGGCCAATCATGGCGATGAACAGGCCCAGACCCACCGAGATGGCGTGACGCAGGACAACCGGGATGGCGTCCATGATGGCCTCGCGCAGGCCACAAAGCACGAGCAGCAAGATGACGACGCCCTCAAGGAAGATGACGCTCATGGCCACGTGCCAGTCACCGCCGCAGACGGTGGTGGTGATTCCAGCAATCATCGCGTTGACGCCTAAGCCCGACGCGCAGGCGAGCGGGCGGTTGGCGAAGATGCCCATGCAGATGGTCATGATGCCGGCGCCCAGGCAGGTGGCGCAGGCGAGCGCTCCCGCATCGATGCCGGCGCCCGAGAGCACCGCAGGGTTGACGGCGATGATGTAGGCCATCGCCAGGAATGTTGTCAGTCCAGCGCGGAGTTCGGTCCCGATTGTGGACTTGCGCTCGCTGACGTGAAATAGTTCGTCCATGCATACCCTTTCCTTGTTCGGCCCCGAGTTTAGGCCGATTGACACGAACTCACCCACTATAGTCCCTTTACGACGCTGTTGTTCCTCGCATGTTGATGTTCGGCGCTTTGTAGCAGACGGACGGTATTTTTCGCATGAAAATGTGTGGGTACCGTATACTTAAGCGGTTACAACGACCCCTATGGAGGAACGTATGATTAAAGAGCTCTGTCACGACGAGGCTATCCTGTCCCAGCGTTGCGAGGTCGCGACCGTCGAGGACGAGTCGGTCGCACAGGACCTGATCGATACCATCAAGTCGCTCGACGATGCCGGCTGCCTTGCCGCCAACCAGATCGGCATCACCAAGAAGGTCTGCGTCTACCTGGACGATGCCGGCGAGCCCCATGTGCTCTACAACCCCCGTCTGGTGTTTGGCCTGGGTGCCAGCAAGATGGAGGAGAGCTGCCTGACGCACGAGGAGGTCACCAAGTCCACGCGCTATATCAAGTGCAAGGTCGCTTATGACGTGATCGTCGACGGCAAGATGCGCGAGCGCAAGCAGGACTTCGTCGGCTTCGAGGCACAGATGATCCAGCATATGATCGACCACTGCCTCGGCAAGTTGGTCTAAGGGGATCAAAGCACCGCACCTTGCCGCTCAATCGTCGCTCGCGTACCTTAAGTACGCTTCGCTCCTCTTTCGTGGCAATCTGCGGCACTTTGACCCCTTAGACGACCTGCGGGGTTAACTTGGTTGAGTTTATCCTGCTTGAATAGTCCGGGCGTGACATTGTTGTCATGTCCGGGCTTTTGTGTTTAGCGCCTCTTTGTTTGGTGACAATAACCTTAGCAAGAACGTAAAGCTGGGAGGCGCTATGTGTACGAGCATTCGATTTACCGATAATTCCGGCCACATGTATCTAGGCCGCAACCTCGACTGGAGCTTTGACTACGGCCAACAGGTTCGCGTGATGCCGCGCGGGTTTCACATTCCGTATTCGTTTATCGACGACGCAACAGCGGCACACGCGGTGATCGGTATGTGCATCGATTACAAGAACTATCCCATGTTCTTCGACTGCGGCAACGATGCGGGCCTCGCCGTGGCGGGTCTCAATTTCCCGGGTTATGCCGAGTATGCCGAGGACCCTGTCGACGGCAAGACCAATATCGCAGCCTATGAGTTTCCCCTGTGGGTGGCAGCGACGTTCTCGACGGTCGACGAGGTCGAGGCTGCGCTGCGCGATACGGTGATTGTCGCCAAATCTGCAGGAGAGGGGCTGGGCGTGTCGCTGCTCCATTGGATTATCGGCGACAGCCAGCGTAGCATCGTGGTCGAGATGATGGCTGACGGCCTGCATGTATACGACGATCCGGTCGACACCCTTGCCAATCAGCCCACCTTCCCGTGGCACATGGAAAACCTGCGCACCTATATCACGGCCACAAGCGATTTTCCGCAGACGGCGACATGGCGTGGCGCCGAGCTCAAGCCCTATGGCGCGGGTGCCGGCATGCGCGGTATTCCGGGTGACTGCTATTCGCCGAGCCGTTTTGTAAAGGCGGCGTACCTCAATGCCAATTACCCGCAAAAGGAGAGCGAGACCGAAAACGTCGTCCGCATGTTCCGTTCACTCGAGGGCGTGGTGATGATTGAGGGGGCGTCCAGGATGGGCGATGGCAAGTTCGAGAAGACTATCTATACCGGATGCTTTAGCGCGCGCACGGGCAATTATTACTACGCGATGTATGGGGATCCGTCGATTCGCTACGTGAGCCTGACGGATGCCGAGGGCGCGAGCCCCGATAGACTCGTGGTTCCCGAGCCGCGTCGTTCGTAGCCGCTAGCTTTACTGCAATACAAGACGGCCCTGCATCTCTCGCGAGGTGCAGGGCCGCTATCGTCGATGGGTGACGGCGCTAGAAGTTGGCGTCGTTGAGCTGTTCGCTCTCGAGGCCGTCGAGCTGTTGCTGTTCGGGCGTATCGGCGACGCTCTCGAGCAGCTCGGTGGGATCGACGTTCATGTCCCTACCGGCCTCGTTGCCATTGACCAAGTCGTCCGAGAAGATGTCGACTTCCATTTCCTCGGCCTCTTCGATCTGAACCTCGAGTGGCACCTGGGTGCGCACAAGTTTGACGGCCGGGCGCATGCGAGCAAAGAGCGGTACGTACTCAATGATGATGGCCGAGTTCTCGAGACCATACCAACGTGCCGGGCTTCCGCAGGCGCGGCGGACGGCGTACTTGATGGCCATGACGCGATGGTCGTTGCGGTTGATGTCCGTTTCGGGGGCAAGCATCTTGCGCAGCATACAAAAACGGAAGTCGCCCACGTTGCCGCGTGTCTCGTAGATGGAGTAGGTGTGATGCTGCGGCGGCAACTCACCCGATGCCATCAGGTCGCCAACGATCTGGCGCAGGTAGGCGTTGATGCGTTGATTGACCTTAAAGCCCAGGCCCAAGCGCACGCGGAATAGGAAGTCTGTGCCAAAGGTCTCGACGGAATACTCGTGCGTATAGGGCTCATCGGTGACATGCACGTTGATGAACCAGTATGCCTTGGCGCGCTTGGGATGCTTATCCAAGATGGAGTAGAGCACGTCGCGGTCGAGCGTGAGCGGGTCGGGACTGTTGGTAAGGAACACCAGATTGTCGGCGAGCACGGGGTAGGTCTCGTCGTTGCGCAGGCGGCCGAGCTGGTCAATGTACTTGGAGACGGGCAGCAGGATCGTCTGCGTGCGCTCGATGGCGGTGCCGCGGCGCCACACGTACATAAGGCCAAACAGCAGCGCGGCCAGGAAGATCATGACGTAGCCGCCGTCAAAGAACATGGTGAGGCACGAAGCGAAGAAGCACAGCTCAATGGCACCAAAGAGCAGGGCGAAGACGCAGGCGCCCAGCTTGTGTTTGAGGATGCCGGCGATGTAGCTCGTCAAAAGCGTCGTGGTCATGAGCATGGTCACGGTAATGGCGAGGCCGTAGGCGCTCTCCATGCGCTCGGAGTTTTGGAACAGCAGCACGATGAAGATACAGCCGACCCACATGATGTTGTTGACGAGCGGAATATAGAGTTGGCCCTTGGTGTCGCTGGGGTAGTGGATGCGCAGATGCGGCATGAGATTGAGACGGGTTGCCTCCGAAACCAGCGAGAACGAGCCGGTGATGAGCGCCTGCGAGGCGATGATGGCCGCTACGGCCGAAAGCACGATGGCAAAGGGGCGCAGGGGCTCGGGGAGCATCATATAGAACGGGTTGACGATATCCATCGCGAGCATCTGGGGGTTGGAGTTATTGGCGAGCAGCCAAGCTCCTTGACCCAGATAGTTGAGGATAAGGGCCGCCTTAACAAACGGCCAGGATGCATAGATGTTAGCCTTGCCCACGTGACCCATGTCCGAATAGAGCGCCTCGGCGCCGGTCGTCGACAGGAAGACGAAGCCGAGCACCATGATGCCCGAGTGGTTGATGGGCGAGAACAGGAACATGATGCCGCGGATGGGGTTGAGCGCGCGTAGGATGGACAGGTTGCCGAGCATGTTGAACAGGCCGGCGCCAGCCAAGAACAGGAACCACAGCGTCATGAGCGGCCCGAACAGCTTGCCGATCGACGAGGTGCCGGCGCGCTGCATGGCAAACAGGCCACAGATAATGATGATGGTGATGATGATGACGTTGGTCTGGCCGTCACCCAAAAGCGCATGGCCCCACTCGATAGTGCGCAAGCCCTCGATGGCCGTGGTAACCGTGACGGCGGGGGTGAGGATGCCGTCGGCGAGCAGCGCCGCGCCGCCGATCATGGCGGGAAGGATCAGCCACGGCGCCACTTTGCGCACCAAGCTAAACAGGGCGAAGATGCCGCCCTCGTTGTGGTTATCGGCCTTCATGGCGATAACCACGTACTTGACCGTGGTCACGAGCGTCATGGTCCAGATGACGAGCGAAAGCGCGCCCAGGATCATGTCCTCGCTGACGGTACCGATGCCGCCGTTGTTGGCAACGATTGATTTCATGGTGTACATGGGGCTCGTGCCGATGTCACCGTAGACGACGCCGAGCGTTACGAGCAGCATGCCAGCGGAGAGGGGAATGGCTCCATGCCCGCCTTGACCACGCTGGTCTTGGGGGCTTGCCTCCAGTTTGTTGTGTGCCACGTGGACTCCCTTAGACATCCGGCCCCTGCAAAGGGCAGCAGACCTTTATGCCATCTTTATACATATAAGAGCAGTTTGGCACATCGGGGTGTTTTAGACAATAATCCCCATCTGGGGATTATTCATGTACGCAGGTGGCATTTCAAAGCAGGGGCTGTTAGGCGCGTGCTGCCTGAGCGATGCCGGTCTTGGCACCTGCGCGTTTGCCGGCGAGTTCGCAAAAAATCGCGCCGCCGATGATAAGCGCGGCGCCCATCAGGCGGACCGGTGTTATGGCTTCACCCAAAAGGGCGGCCGAGAACACGACCGCCGAAAGCGGCTCGAGGTAGCCGACGACGGCGACGGTCTGGACGGGCAGCTTGGCGACGGCGCTAAAGTAGAGCAGGCAACCAATGCCGGTGTTGACGACGCCGAGCATAGCGACGGCGCGCCAATCAATACTGGCGGCGACGCCGGCGGACAGGAACGAGGGAGCGCCCTGCGTGATGAGCGTGAGGACCAGTGCGGTCACAAAGGCGGCGCTCACCTGGAGCGCGGAGTTCTCGAGGCCCTCGATGTGCGGCGCACCCTTGCTGGCGATGACCATCAATGCATAGCAGAAGGCCGAGGCGATTCCACAGACGATGCCCGCAATGGGCATATTGCCGCCTAGACCTTGTGCTGCAATGAGAAAAGCACCGCAGGCGACGGCGACAAAGCCGGCGATTTTGCCGCCGGTCAGCTTTTCGCCAAAGATGAGCGGGGAGAGCGCCATGACAATGATGGGGCCGCAGTAGTACAGCAGCGAGGATACGCCGACGCCGATCGTCTGGTAGGCGCGGAACAGAAAAATCCAGCTGGCGCCCAGCGCAGCTCCCGAGAGGAGGAGGGCCGCGGCTTCGCGGGGACGAGATGGCGCCTGCAACTTATGGTGTTGGGTAGTGGCGAGGATGGTTACAAGCGAGAGGGCTCCCAGAAAAGTGCGTAGCAGCACGATATCGGAGCTCGGCAGCGCGATGGCAGCGGCGATGATGCCGTTGGAGCCAAACAATAGCAATGCTGCTAAGTACGTAAACAGTCCGTTGTTCATGCGCTTCCATCCCCTCTATATCCGAGCATGTTCACTATGGGTGAACTGGCTTTAGAAGAAAAGCGAATATAATGCATGGAAAACATGACAAAAACTCATACAAGGGTGGGGACGTGCCGTGGAGACCAATATCCAAAAGATGCAAGTGCTGCTCGAGACGGTGCGTGCCGGCAGCTTTACGCGTGCTGCAGAGCGGCTGAGCTATTCGCAGTCGGGCGTGAGCCGCATGGTGGGCGACCTTGAGGCAGACTGGGGTTTTAAGGTGCTTGATCGCAGCCGCGAGGGCGTGGTGCTTTCTGCCGACGGGCGGCAGGCCATGCCGGCAGTCGAGGCGTTATGCGAAGAGTTTGGCCGCTTGCAGCGACGCGTGGACGAGATGCGAGGGCTCATGCGCGGCAAGATCTGTATCGGTACGTTTTCGAGTGTGGCGACTCATGTACTGCCGCCGGTGATCGCGCGCTTTCGCGCCGATCATCCGGACGTCGATTATGAGTTGCTGATGGGCGATTACTCAGAGATTGAACAATGGGTGGCGGAAGGTCGCTGCGACCTGGGCTTTATTCCGCGCGAGCCACGCGGCGCCGGCATGGCGTCGCGACCGTTGGTGCAAGACGAGCTGATGGCCGTGGTGCCAGCGGACTCCTCGCTTGCCACCGCGGAGGTCGTTTCCCTTGCCGATTTGGCCAACGAGCAGTTTATCCTGCTGGAACGCGGTAGCGACGACGAGATTACGCCGCTGTTTCGCCGCGCGGGCCTGGCGGTGCGCTCTAAGCTGTCGACTTGGGATGACTATGCGATTATGGCTATGGTCGAGGACGGCCTGGGCGTTAGCATTCTTCCCGCGCTCATCTTGCGTCGCTGTCAGTTCGATGTTGCCGTGCGTCCGCTCGAGGGACATCCTCATCGGCAGATCAATGCGATATATCGAACGGCCGATGTTTCGCTTGCCGCCGCCCGTTTCCTCGAATACCTCTAAACGTGTGCGCGTCATTGCCCACTTTGGGCAAATCTCAGAGTCCGGTGCATTTTCTTATGAAATTGAACTTTCGAATGAGGTGCCGCGTTATACTGCTGCCTAAATTGAACCTTGGTTCAATTCGTATTCTATAAATTGAACTTTGCCAGCAAGGAGGTTCTAGTGGCCCAAGAGACGTTTAGCGATCGCCTGCGACAGACTATGTCCGATCGCGACGTTCGCCAGTCGGACGTGATCCGCGCATCGGAGATGCTCGGCAAAAAACTCGGCAAGAGTCAGATGAGCCAATATGTGAGCGGCAAGACGACCCCGCGGCGCGATGTGGCTGAGCTGCTCGCCCGTATTTTGGAGGTCGATGTTACCTGGCTGCTTGCCGGCGACGCCGATCAAGGCGAGGCATCATCACCCCGCAACGATTCCAAGCCCGAACCCCATCCCTCAGCTCAAATTGCAAGGAGCACCACCATGCGCACTTTTTCTAAATCCACCAAGCTCGATAACGTCCTGTATGACGTTCGCGGCCCCGTCGTCGACGAGGCCGCCCGTATGGAGGACGAGGGCGAGCGCATCCTCAAGCTCAATATCGGCAACCCGGCGCCCTTCGGTTTCCGCACGCCCGATGAGGTCATCAAGGACATGCGCCAGCAGCTGCCCGACTGCGAAGGCTATTCCAACTCGCGCGGCCTGTTCTCCGCGCGCAAGGCGATCATGCAGTATTCGCAGATCAAGGGCCTGCCCAACGTTCAGATGGAGCATATCTACACGGGCAACGGCGTGTCCGAGCTCATTCAGCTTTCGATGAACGCGCTGCTCGACAACGGCGATGAGATTCTGATCCCCAGCCCCGACTACCCGCTGTGGACGGCGTGCGCGACCCTTGCCGGCGGCCATCCTGTGCACTACCTGTGCGACGAGCAGGCGGATTGGTATCCCGACCTGGAGGATATGGAGTCCAAGATCACGAGTGCGACCAAAGCCCTCGTCATCATCAACCCTAACAACCCCACGGGCTCCGTTTACCCGCGTGAGGTGCTCGAGGGCATCGTTGAGGTTGCGCGCAGGCACCAGCTCATGATTTTTGCAGACGAGATTTACGACCGCCTGTGCATGGACGGCTACGAGCACGTCTCGATTGCCTCGCTCGCCCCCGACCTGCCCTGCGTTACCTTTAGTGGCCTTTCCAAGTCGCACATGATTGCGGGCTATCGTATTGGCTGGATGGTGCTTTCGGGCAACCAGCGCTGCATGAGCGACTTCATCATGGGTATCAACATGCTCTCCAACATGCGCCTGTGCTCCAACGTGCCGGCTCAGTCGATCGTTCAGACGGCACTCGGTGGTCATCAGTCCGTTAACGACTACATCCGTCCCGGCGGCCGTGTCTACGAGCAGCGCAACTTTGTGTATGAGGCGCTCAACAAGATTGACGGCATCTCGGTGGTTAAGCCGCGCGCGGCGTTCTACATCTTCCCCAAGATGGATGTGAAGAAGTTCAACATCACCGATGACGAGCAGTTTGCCCTCGACCTGCTGCACGAGAAGAAGATCCTGATCACGCGCGGCGGCGGCTTCAACTGGGCTGAGCCCGACCACTTCCGCATCGTGTACCTGCCGCGCATGGAAGTACTCAAAGAGTCCCTCGAAGACCTCGCCGACTTCTTCGATCATTACCGCCAGGCGTAACGGCAAGGGTAGCCTGTAATGAAACGGTCGGCCCGCAACGGATGCGGGCCGACCGTTTTCTTTCTAAGCCCGTGCTGTTAGCGCTTGTCTCGTTGAGCGGGCGAGGTTCGCGCGTGAGCGGCTAGTTCTATTCCAAAATGGAATACAGTGGGCTTAAGCTGGAATTGATGTCCGGGTACCTGCTTTTCTAGAATGTTTTCAACAAGATGAAAGGCGGTTCCAACCAATGATTATCGATGCAAATTCCTACTGGTTCGACGAGCGCATCTTTCATGACGAGACGCTCTGCGAACAGTTTTTGGCCGAGGTACCCCGCGCCTATGACACCGAAGGCTATCTGACCATGAATTCCGCCGGCAAACGACAGATCGTGATCGAGATGCCCGCCGGTTCTCCGGGTCTTAACTACATTGAGGGCGACTACACCCTCGAGAAGCGCTTGGCCGATATGGATGAGGCGGGGGTCGACAAGGCGATCCTCAAGCTCCCCGGCTGCCACGAGTGGATGTCGCTCGAGATGTGCCGGCGTTTCAACGACGGTATGGCTGCTGACGCGAAGGCGTCAAATGGCCGTCTGATTCCGCTTGTCGCCGTGCCGCCCTTTGGCACCAAAGCGAATTTGGAGGAGCTCGACCGCAGGCTCGACGATGGTTTTGCGGGTGTGCAGCTCTGCGCTCACTACGGCAAGCGCTATCTCGACGATCAGGTCTTCTCGAGCTTTTTCGAGCACCTGAACGAACGCCATGTCACCGTTTACGTGCACCATGTTCCCGTGCCGGTCGAGAACGAGTCGCTTCTCGCGTACGACAACCTTCGCCGCTCTTATGGCCGCTGCGTCGACCAAACTACGGCGATCGGTCGAGAGATCTTTGGTGATTTCTTTGAGCGCTACCCCAATATCAAGATGGTCCACTCCATGCTCGGCGGCGCATACTTTGCGTTCAAGGAGATGCTGCTGCCTCATGGTCCCAAGCGCCCTGATGCTTCTGGCCGTTTTCAGGTCGATACCGAGACCGTTTCCAGGCGCCTCGAGAACAACATCTATTTCGACATGTCCCATGCCCAGCCTTGGGGCAAGACACTCCTCGCCTGCGCGGTTGACGTGCTGGGTGCAGACCATATTGTTTTTGGCACGAGCTATCCCGTTAAACGCGAGTGGCTCACCGAGGGTGTCGCCTGCGTTCGCGCTGCAAATCTGAGCGATACAGACAGCGACCTTGTGCTTGGCGGTACGGCGCAGCAACTGTACGGTGTCGAGTGAGCGGCAATCAGAGGGGAGTATCTGCCATGGACGAAGGAGAGATGAGGGCTGGGGCCGCTCGTGTGGCCATCGATCTTGGGGACGTGTTGCCGTTCGACGGTTTCGACGAACTCCGTCATGAGGTCTTCGCCCGTGCCCTTATCATCGAGGGGACGGGGCGACGCGCCTGCGTCCTTTCGCTTGAGGTCACCTCGATCGCTCCGGCTCTACTCGCCGATCTGCGTGAGGTTGTTGAGAATGCCGCCAATTGCAGCGGTGCTTATTCTTGGGTGGTTCCTACCCACACGTTTTCCATGCCTCACGTCCGCACTCCCGGGCATCTTGTCGACGATGCTACTCGCAATCGCAACGAGCGCTATCGCGCAGCGCTCGTCGCTGCCGCCCGCACGGCTGTCGAGCGCGCTGTTGCGGGCATTCGCTCCGTCACTCTCGCCACTGTGGAGGGCGAATGCCCCGTGAACGTTAATCGCGACATCGAGACGCCTGCCGGCTGGTGGTTGGGCTCGAATCCCAGGGGGTTTGCCGACCACACGATGCCCGTACTCGCCATAAGGGATGCCGGGGGCGAGTATGTTGCCGTGCTCGCGACGGCGGACGTTCAGTCCTCCGTGCTCGACGGGTCGCGCGACTCCGAGGGGAGGCGCATGGCGAGCGGAGACCTCTTTGGTTTTGCCGCCATGTCACTCGAGCGCGAGCTGGGCAGCGTTGCCCTGTTGCTGCCAGGCGCCGCGGGCGACCAAGGTCCGGCGGAGCGCGCCATGAACGTCATGTTCGATGCGGCCGGCGTTAAGCAGACGGTCGATGCCCATGAGGACGGATACCGCATGCTGCACCAGCAGGGGCAGGCCTTGGGCGATGCTTTAGTCGAGGCCGCTCGCATGGCGCGTGAGGATGACGCTACCGGCATCGATGCCCGCACGGTCGACGTTCTCCTGCCCGCTCAGACACGCGCCGATTTTCACTCTTTGGCCCCGCACCGAACGTATGAGTTTCATGCCGCTGGCGAGCAGCGCACGAGGGTCTATCTGCTCCGGCTGGGAAACGTCGAGCTTGTCGGCGTACAACCCGAGGTCTCGAGTGCATTCGGCGCCACTGTGCGCGCCGCCCGGTCCGGCTCTGTGTTCTTTGCCACGCTCGTCAACGGCGGACAGAAGTACCTACCGGCTCCCGACGCGTACGAAAAAATCACCTATGAGGCTATGAACTCCGGTTTTGCCGCCGGATCCCATGAGCGCCTCGTCGAAATCATCATTGCCGCCTTGAATGCGGCGTGACACAGAAGGAGAACGTGCATGAACATTGGACACGCGCGCCGCAAAATTACCCCACAGGGCGACATCTACCTGATTGGCTACCGCAATCTTCCCAACCGTCTTGAACCTGCGACGGGCGTCCATGACGACGTCTTCGCCAACGCCATCCTCTTCCAGCAAGGCGAACGTGAAGTGTTTCTCTTTAATGCCGATGTCCTCGAGTTCGAGGAAAGCATGGCCGAGGAAGTCAAGACAATGCTCGCCGAGCGCTATGGAATCGACCGTGACTGCGTTTTGCTCTCGGCGACGCACGACCATACTTCAATCGTCGCTTACCACCGCAGCTGGTGGACGGGAAAATTCGACGAGAACTACTACCGCTGGTTCCTCGATACCATTTGCCAATGCTTTGAGGAGTGCCGCGCCAACGCACAGCCCGCGATTTGTCGCTTGGGCAAGCAGGTCATCACCGGTTTCTACGACAACCGCATCATCCCAGGTGAACTCGCCGACAATGAGGTCATTGTCGTATCGTTCTTCGATACCGAAGGCAAGCCATTTGCGGGCTTTGTGAACTGGGCGGTGCATTCCGCTTGCGTCGGGCCCGACTGTACGGAGCTCACGAGTGAGCTTGCCGGCCTTACCGGTAAAAAGCTCGCTCAGAGTCTTGGTTACTATCCGGCCATGGTCGTCGGTGCTGCTGGCGACTGTAGCGACCGCAATTTTCGCCAGGGACGCGGCATTCCCGAGGTCGAGCGTGTTTCGACCGGTCTTGCCGAGGCGATTTCCCAGATCAAGCTCGATCGCGAGGTCATTCTCGATCGCATTGAGCCTCAGACGTTCTATCACACCGTTGCCCATGACGACTTTTCACTCACGCTTAAGTGTGCCGTTATCAGCTTGGGCGGTATGCACCTCTTTGTGTTTCCGAGCGAGCTCGGCAGCGACCTGGGTATTCGCATGAAGCGCGAATGCCCGGTCGAGGGAATAGTTTGCGGTTACACCAACGGCTATTTCGAGTATTTCCTTCCGGCACGCGAGTACGGCCTCTCCTTTGAGACCGAGCGTACTCAGATTCCCCAGGGCGAACCGGAACGTCTGTGTGACAAGTTCTGCCAGACGACGAGACTTCTCGGCGCAGCAGATTCGCGTCTGTAGACCTGATTGCGTGACATGGGCCAATGAGGCTCCCTGCCATGTGATCGGCATCTTCCATCTTCTCTGCCGTTTCCCATCCCGGGCGTACGTGCGTCCGCGGATTACAAAGGGGGAAGCGGGTTCCTTGCCCTCCCACGTCGACTACGGAGGCCTGAAATCGATGCTATACCCCGCTCAGAAAAAGGAGAATTCCATGAAATACCAGAAGCTTTGCGATGAAATCATCACAAAGGTCGGTGGTCGAGACAATGTGTTAGACGTGAGCCACTGCATTACGCGTCTCCGCTTCCACCTCAAGGATGAATCACTTGCCCAGACCAATGAACTTAAGGCGACGAAGGGCGTCGTTGACGTCATCCAGGCTGGCGGACAGTATCAGGTCGTGATTGGTGCCACTGTCGAGGCTGTCTACAACGACCTTGTTCAGATTGGCGGGTTCGACACCAAGCCCGCGCTCGATATCGATGAGGGCGACAATGTCAAGAAGGGCGATCCGTTCTCGCGCCTGCTCGCCATCATTTCCGAGATTCTGCAGCCGGTTCTTGGCGTGCTTATGGCCGGTGGCTTTATCAAGTCGATGCTCGCGCTCTGCACGGTTGCCGGTTGGCTTGCCAAGGACAGCAATACCTATGTGACGCTCTCGGCAATCGGAGATTCGGTCTTCTATTACTTTCCGCTAATCATTGGCTGGACGTCGGCCAAGAAGTTCGGACTTAAGCCCGTTATGGGAATGGCGCTCGGTGGTATCCTCGTCTACCCGACGCTCGTTGGCCTTATGGGCGGAGATCCGCTCTACACGCTCGGCGCCGGCACGGTCTTCGAGTCCAATGTCTACGGTGATATTTTTGGCATCCCGCTGATCATGCAGAATTACTCATCGACGATTCTGCCTGCGATCTTTATCGTCTGGATTGCCTCCAAGGTACACAAGGCCCTTTCTAACGCGCTGCCCGCGCTTGTGAGCTCGTTCTTCTCCAACATCCTGACGCTCCTCATTTGCGGCATCCTTGGCCTGCTTGTGGTCGGTCCGGTCATGACGGTCCTCTCCAACATCGTTGCCCAGATCATTCTGATGCTCATCAACTTCCAACCCGCCATCGCCGGCTTCGTCATCGGCACGTTCTGGAGCCTGCTCGTCATGTTCGGCCTGCACTGGGGTATCATCCCGCTGTGGTTCCTCGATGTCGCAACCTACGGCTATGACCTCATTAACCCGCTCGTGTATGCAGGCGGTTGTGCCATCGCCGGCGCTGTGCTTGGCATGATCATCCGAACCAAGGACTCCGAGGAAAATGCTGCCGTCAACATTCCCGCCCTTGTCTCTTCGATTTTCGGTGTCAACGAGCCTGCGCTTTACGCCATCTTGCTGCCGCGTAAGCGCCTTATGTGGGCAACCTTTATTTCCGCTGGTGTAGGCGGCGCCATTGCCGGCCTCATGGGTGCCAAGCTCTATGCCTTCGGTGCCTCCGGCCCGCTCGGTTTCCCGAGCTTTATTAACCCTGCCGGCATCGACACGGGCTTTATCGGCCTTGTCATCTCCGGTGTGGTCGCTTTCGTTCTGGCTCTTGTCGCCGCTATGGTGATCGGTACCAAGAAGGACGAGGGCGGTAAGGCACTCAACATCTCGGTGGACTAGTCTTTCTGCGCACTTTAACTAAATATGCCTCGGACGGCGACGTGCCGCCCGAGGCATATTTGTGTTTCGTGCCGCTGTCATCGTGTTTGCGGACACAAGTCTGCGGTTGTGGAGCAGCGGGGATTATGACGGGCGTGCCGCGGTGGAAGACATACGGTCGCCCTGCAGGAGCTGACGGTAGGGGAGGAAGCCGATGAACGAGACGACCGCCTGCGAGTGCGCGGCGTTCCGCTTGAGGTAGAGCCTGACCTCGGAGGTCGTCGCGGGCTCAAGCGGCACCAGGGCTACCTTTCCGCTGGCAAGCGATTCCGCCGGCTTGCGCATGAGGAATGAGACACCGGCGCCGCGTGCGACAAGAGAGATGATGTTCTCGGCTCGTTTGCCGGTGAACGTAACACGTGGGCCAAATCCAGCTTCGCGGCAAATGGAAAGGACGAGCTCGCTTACGAACGAGCCTTGGGGAAGCATGAGGAAATTCTCGTCGATAAGGTCGTCTATCTCGACGGCGTCACGTTCGGCGAGCGGATGGTCGAGCGGAAGGACGGCCACGAGCCGGTCGGTCGTAAAGGGAATCTTTTTGAACTCCGGCTCGATGGCGCCGCCGTCACGGATGAAGGCCAGGTCAATGTCCTCGTGCAGGAGCATGCGCTTGAGTGTGTCGCCCTCGCCCTCGATGAGCTCGACAGAATATGAGGGGTTCGCCTGCTGAAAATCGATGACGGCGTCCGTGATCCCATAAGGGGCCATAATGGGGATAGAACCGACGGTGAGGTGCTCGAGCGGCTCACCTGCGCCTATTTGAATGGCGGCAAGATAGCGGTGCTGAAGCGTCGCAATTTTTTGCGCATAGGGGAGGAGCGCTTCACCTTGCGCGGTGAGTGTTACGTGGCGCTGGCTTCGATCGATGAGCTTGCAGCCGAGTTCGTGCTCCATTGCCATGATGTGCTTGGAGAGGGTTGATTGCGACATGAAAAGCAGTTCCGCCGCATCAAGAAACGTGCGTGACTGCGCTAAGATGGCGAATTCGCCAAAGCGGTTGATATCCATAGGGAGGCCTCCGGTACCCTCATTTTGGCAGGTGGCCTAAACCACAACGCCGTTGCAGTGGTCGATTTCGTGCTGGATGATCTCGGCGGTGTAGCCCGAGAAGTTTTTGATGCGGTGAACGAAGTTCTCGTCCAAATACTCAACCTTAATGCGGCGATAGCGGGTACAGGGACGCTCGCCGATCAGCGAGAGGCATCCTTCGCTCGTCTGATAGGCATTGACCTGCTCAAGAATTTGAGGGTTGTACATCAGGAGTGTCCTGTTGCCGTCCTTTACGCAGATGATGCGTTTGCGCACGCCGATCATGTTGGCGGCGAGGCCCACGCACTCGCGCTCATGCTCGTGGAGTGTATCCAGGAGATCCTGCCCGGTTGCGGCATCGTCGGGTCCCGCGTCTTCGGAAGGCAGACGCAAAAAGAACTCGGATTTCATGATGGGCTTAATCATGGCGGGCTCCTCATGTCTTATGCTTTCGTGGACTTTTAATAATAGCGCGGAAGGAAAGCTGTGCGTCCGCGTTACAATCTTTCGATGTTGGACCATGTTGCCAGATTCGTCGTGTACGGCGTCTGGCGTAAGTCTAGGGCTCATTTTTCGCCCTGGACCGTTCCTCTGGGGCGATGCGACTGTCGTTCCAAGAGGAAGGAAATGCATGGGGAGCAAATCTCAGCAACAAGTTCAAGTAACGCCATCGGCCTCTGCGGCGATTCTCGTCGTAATGTATATTGCAGCCTTTGTTGCCGCGTTTAACGAGAACATCATTAACGTGGCGTTGCACGACATTATGGCAGCCTTTTCGGTGAGTGCCACCACGGCACAGTGGCTCGTCTCGGGCTACATGATCGTGACGTCGATTTTTACGGCCATCATGGCCTTCCTGTCCGGCCGTTTCTCGACGCGCAAGCTGCTGTTTTTCGCATGCGGATGCATGGTCGCCGGCGAAGTCCTGTGCCTGGTCGCTCCGTCGTTTAGCGTTTTGCTGCCAAGTCGTATTTTGCAGGCTGCGGGATCGGGCATCTTGTTCCCGCTCATGATGAACGTGGTGCTGTCTTGCGCCCCGCGCGAGAAGCACGGTTTGTACCTGAGCCTGGGCGGCGCCTGCATTACGCTGGGGCCGGCGTTTGGACCCGTGATCAGTGGTCTTATGTGCACGTTGTTTGGCTGGAGGGCGGTGTTCGTAGTGCCGCTGGTGGGCGGCATTGTGGTCGCTGCGGCGGGCGTAAAGCTCGTTCAGAATGTCGGAGAGCGCTCGAACACCACGCTTGATATTCTGTCGGTTGTTTTGCTCGCCGCCGGCATTACGGCATTTGTGTATTCCGTAGGCGAGTTCTCGACCAATCTGATTGCCGGCATCGTGACGCTCTTCGCCGCCATTGTGCTGCTCGGCCTGTTTGCGGCCCGCCAGCTTAAGCTCGAGCATCCGGTGCTTAACGTGCGTCCCATGGCGAGCGTTCGTTTTTGGCCTGCGTGTTTGCTTGTGGTGGTGTCGATGATGACAACGTTCTCGATGAGCGTTTTGTTGCCGCTCTATTTTGAGGGCGCATACGGCATGACCGCACTTATTGCGGGCTTGCTCATTTTGCCGGCGATTGCCTGCAACGCCGTGACCTCGATTGTGGGCGGACGCGTGATGGACGCCCGTGGCGCATGGCCGCTGCTGCCGGTCGGCTTTGCCCTGATTGCCGTGGGGCAGACTGCCATCTCGATGACGGCGGCAAGCATGAACATCGGCGTCGTCGTGGCGCTGACCGTTGTGGTGTATGCCGGAGTCGGTTTGGTGCTAAGCCCCTCGCAAACGGCCGGCTTGGAGACGCTGCCTGCCGCTGAGCATCCTCACGGAACGGCATTGCTTAACACGTGGAATATGATTGCCGCATCGTTTGGCCCGTCGCTGTTTATCGGTCTGCTCTCGAGTTCTGCGGCGACTGCCGGCACCGCTGGCGCTGCGACGGACGTTGCCCAGGCGATTGGATTTGCAGCTGCCGTGCGTGTGGCGGCTGTAATTGCCGTGGTCGGGTTCGTGGCGTCGCTGGTGTACGCTCGTCGCGAGTCACACATGTCGCATTAATGTGTACACATAGATTCTGCAGCTAGATTGGATGGCAACACCATAAACTAATGGACGTTTTGCCGAGAGGCATGAATGCTTAAAGCGCAAAGAGTGCGCGACGGGCCCCGCGAATGGGGCGATGATGCCCGAGAGGGCCAAGAAGGAGTCTCATGTCCGAGAACGAAGAGATCATGAACGAGACCGAGAACGAGACCGTGGCTGCCGAGGTCGAGGCAGTCGAGACCGTGGAGACCGAAGCTGCCGAGGTTGAGGCTGCTGACGAGGTTTCCGCCGAGGAGGAGGCCGAGGTTGTCGAGGCCGCCGTTGATTACGATGACGAAGAGCTGATGGACAAGATGCAGAAGGCCGCCCGCCTGCTGCGTAGCCGTCGCTTTGCTATTTCCAAAGAGGAGGAGGCCAAGGCCGAGCGCATGGCGAACATCGAGCGCGCCATCAAGCTCCTTGACCTCAAGCCCAAGATGGAGCAGAAGGAAATGTCCGACCTGCTGGGCATGCGCCTTCGTGAGCTCGATGGTCTGATGGCCGAGGCCGAGGCTGCCGATCTGGTCGGCCGCATCGACGACGCCGAGGGCGATATGCGCAAGATCGTTGTCTTCGCTGCCGAGGATGCCGCTGAGGGCCTGGTCGAGCTTGCCAACAAGAAGGAGAAGCTCCTGCCCGAGCTTTCTTACGAGGAGGCCACCGAGCTGATGGCCGCTCTCGATAAGGTCATCGCTCCGCTCGTCGCCATGGGCCTGGACGAGGACCGCGGTCCTCGCGGCGGTCGTGACGATCGCGGTGGCCGTGGCGGCGACCGTGGCGGTCGCGGCGGCTTTGGCGATCGCGGTGGCCGTGGCGGTGACCGCGGCGGCCGCGGTGGCGATCGTGGCGGCCGTGGCGGCTTTGGTGACCGTGGCGGCGATCGTGGCGGTCGCGGCGGCTTTGGCGGCAACCGTGGTAACGACCGCGGCGGTCGCGGTGGCGACCGTGGCGGCCGCAACGGTGGCGGCTTCCGCGGCAACCGTTTTTAGTTACGGCGTTTTACCAAACGCCGTAACGGGCCGACGCTGCGCGGGCCGCATTTGGACAATCTGACGTTCAACTTCAAGGGCGCGACCAGAAGGTCAGCGCCCTTTCGTTTCACGTCACCTTGCCTCAAATGCGACCCGCTCGCTGTCCGTCCTCTGCCTGCGGCGTTGTCTTGCTCCGGATGCGGCAGTTAGGGACGTTCCTTTTCTGCCGGCAGCTTGGGACACTCCTTGTAGTCATTGGGGACGTTCTTAAACGACTACATAGAACAAGAGTGGATGATCTCCCGGTTTGAGCCTGCATTCAAGCTCAAAGTGGGAGATCATCCACTCTCGTTTCGTTTGTTGATTTCGATGCCTACATTTGTAGGAACAGTTCGTGGAGGCGGGTGTCTTCGTCGAGTTCGGGGTGGAAGGTTACGCCGAGCTGGTTGCCCTGGCGCGCGGCGACGATACGGCCGTCGACTTTCGCTAAGGCCTTTGCGTCGCCGTGGACCTCGACGATGCGGGGCGCGCGGATAAACGTCAGCGGCACTTCACCGTCGATGCCAGCTACCTGCCCCTTGGTTCGAAAACTGCCGAGCTGCCTGCCGTAGGCATTGCGCTCAACGAGCACATCCATGGTTGCCAGGCGCGGCGTGCCCTTATCGTCATGGGCGGCAAGGTCGTGAGCCAGCAGAATCAGGCCGGCGCAGGTGCCCAAGACGGGCATGCCTTCAACAATGCGGGTGCGAAGCTCCTCGAGCATGCCCAACTCATCAAGCAGCTTCCCTTGAACGGTAGACTCGCCGCCGGGAAGTACCAGACGGTCAAAGTCCTGCTTCAAATCAGCCGCCTGCCTCAGCTCAATACAGCGCGCGCCCAGCTCGGATAGTCTTGCCTCGTGCTCGGCAAATGCGCCTTGGACCGCCAGCACGGCGACCGTTTGGTCTGCATAATCGCTCATGTGCGATCCTTTCTGCTGGACTAGCGCCCGCGCTCTTCCATGATAATCTCGATCTCGTCGGCGTTGATGCCCACCATGGCCTCGCCCAGGTCCTCTGAAAGCTCGGCAATGAGCTTGGCATCGGTGAAGTTTGCCACGGCCTTGACGATGGCGGCTGCGCGCTTGGCGGGGTCGCCGCTCTTAAAGATGCCCGAGCCGACAAACACGCCTTCGGCGCCCAGCTGCATCATCAGCGCGGCGTCGGCGGGGGTCGCTACGCCGCCGGCGGCAAAGTTCACGACGGGAAGCTTACCCGTGGCATGGAGCTCGCGCACCAGCTCGACCGGAACCTGCAGTTGCTTGGCTGCCTCAAAGAGCTCGTCGTTGCGCAGGGCAACAACGTCACGGATCTGCTTTTGGATCTTGCGCATGTGACGCACGGCCTGAACGACGTCGCCCGTACCCGGCTCACCCTTGGTGCGAATCATCGTGGCGCCTTCGGCAACACGGCGCAGCGCCTCGCCCAGATCACGGGCGCCGCAGACAAACGGCACGTCAAACTGGGTCTTGTCGATGTGATAGACGTCATCGGCAGGGGAGAGAACCTCGGACTCATCGATGTAGTCGATCTCGATGGCCTGCAGGACCTGCGCCTCGACGATGTGACCGATGCGGCACTTGGCCATGACGGGGATGGAGACGGCCTCCTGGATGCCCTTGATCATCTTGGGGTCGCTCATGCGCGAGACGCCGCCTGCGGCACGGATGTCGGCCGGGATGCGCTCGAGGGCCATGACGGCGCAGGCGCCTGCCTCCTCGGCGATGCGTGCCTGCTCGGGCGTGGTAACGTCCATGATGACGCCGCCCTTGAGCATCTGCGCGAGCTCGCGATTGAGTTTGACGCGGTCGGCCTTGCTGTTCTGTTCTGCCATGGTTGCTCCCTTGGTTGGCATGTGCATTGCTTGACGGAATATCCTATCGGGGAGCTGGGTATGGCGAAATACTCAGTTTTCGAGATAATAACAAGGTCAGACTAATACCAGATTGAATGGCTTAATAAGGTCAGGTGATAGGCTCATGCTTGACTACAATTTGGAAAAACGCGGCGAAGCATCGCTCTATGAGTATGTTTACCAGCAAATTCGAGATGATATCGTAGCTGGACGCATTGCGGCGGGGGAGCATCTTCCGTCTAAGCGCGCCTTTGCCAGTCATCTGGGAATCAGTGTCATTACCATCGAGAATGCATATAGCCAGTTACTTGCCGAGGGCTATATTTGCTCAATGCCGCGTCGTGGCTACTACGCTTGCAAGCTTCCGGATGCACCGGTTTTGGCTTCGGCTGCGGAGGGCATCGACCGGGATGCCGTCTCTGTGGACTCCGGCGTGCATGATGCCAGCGGACAGGTCGAGCGATTCGATGCGCTTTCTCCTTCCGCTTTGGAGGCGGCGCGGCTTTGGCAAAGCGCGCTACGGGCGACGCTGACGTCCGAAGACGAACGCGAAATCTTTTCGCCCGCACCGGCACAGGGCACCGCTCGGCTAAGACGCGCAATTGCTCACCATCTGCGTGGGACGAGGGGCATGAATGTCGATCCTAATAACATCGTTATCGGTGCGGGCGCCCAGCTGCTCGATACCATGTTGGTTCAGTTGCTTGGCGCGGACAAGGTGTATGCCGTTGAGGATCCGGGCTATTTGCGCCTGACGCGCATCTATCAGGCTATGGGCTGCAAAGTTCGACATATCCCGTTGGATGATGAGGGCGTGGACTTGAGCGCTCTGCAGAAAACCGGGACCGATGTCCTTCACCTGATGCCGTCCCATCAGTATCCGACCGGCCTTGTGACGAGTATTGCGCGTCGCTATGCGCTGCTGAGCTGGGCCGCCGAGCGACCAGGTCGGTATCTCATCGAAGATGACTTTGATTGCGAGTTTCGTCTGGCCGGCAAGCCGATTCCCGCGCTTGCTTCGATCGATGCCGCACAATCGGTCATCTACACCAACACGTTTTCAAAGAGCCTGTCATCGGCGTTGCGTCTAGCGTACATGGTGCTGCCCGATGAGCTGATGGAACGGTTTAGGCGCAACCTTGGTTTTTACGCCTCGTCGGTGAGTTCTGTTGACCAGGTCGCTTTGGCTCGTTTGCTGGAATCGGGTGATTACGAGCGGCATGTGAACCGCGTGCGCGTTCGTGCTCGCGAGGCGCGTGATGACCTGGCGGCGCTTGTACGGAAAGCATTTTCGGCAGGGGAGGTTTCGATCGAGCATGCAGACGCGGGCCTTTACTGTACCGTGGTTGCGGAGTGCGAAGCGGGCGGAAGTTCTTTTGTGCGGGCCCTCACGCGCTCGAGCACCCCTTTTGTCGATATCAATGACTGTTATTGGTGTGCCGATGGCGCGTCTGTTCCTGAAGACTCAACTAAAATTCTTGTCCAGTATGACGATCTGAGTCCAAAAGTGCTTAACACCTTGGAATTGCAGCTAACGGGGGCATTCTGCAATCTAAGTGAGTAGACTTTTGGCACTTTGGCGACCAGGCAGTTTTGTAACAAGCTATCTACCTGCGGTTTTGAAAAGCAGGATGACCGGCCTGCTCGGGATGTTCAAAAAAGTCTACTCACTTGTCGCGCAAAGCTTCTGCATGCGAAAAAATGGGGTTTTCAACAGAACTTCGTCCAGCTCTCGGCAAGCTTTTGGCCAGTTGGGGAGGGCTGTTGAAAACTTAGCAGTCCGTTCGGCGCCATTTTTGGTGCGTTCGCGCCAATGCGAGACAGGCTGGGTTGAAATTCGTGTTTTCCTGTGCCTATGAAGGATCTATTTTGTGACATATCGGCTTTTAAGTACTGGCGTTTGCCGCCTCAGGTCTGCGCTTTGTGTCCGCCGCTTCCACGGCCGGAAGAAGACCGGCAGCGATATGACCTCGTCCGTAACCCGACGGCTGCGGTTGCGCTCGGCTTCCCGTTGTATACATTGGTTCGGACGAGAAACAAGCGGACTTGTCCTGTCAGCATTAGACAGCGGCTGTTTCTTGGTGAGCTCCCCAGGGAATCCGTGCTGGAAACGGAGCATGGGTTTTTGGTTACGTCTCCTCTGCTGACGGCATTCATCATGTCGCGGCATCTGACGGATCTTCAACTTCTTTTGGTATTGGCGGAGATGTGTGGCCTGTTTGCGGTGTGCGCTCTGCCGGCGGCACTTGAGGCGGAGCTTACGCGTGCAATTGATTCGGGCGCGATTTCGACAACGTTCGGTTGGGTGCGCTGCCCGTCCGAGGGCGGCGCCGCCTCAAATTTATGGCGTCGAGACGCTTTGGTTTTGGGCGGAGACCTTGACCGTTTTTGTTCAGATGTTTGCGGGATGCGTTACGGCAATAGATTTATGGCGGTATCGCAACTCGTTCCATTGGGTGCCGCGTCGCCTTTTGAGGTTGAGGCGTATTTGTTGCTTGGACTGCCGCGATCCCTGGGAGGCGAAGGGTTTTGCGGCATAGAGCTCAATGTCGAAGTGACGTTAAGCACAAGTGCTCGAGCGATTGTGGGAAAGTCCCGTGTGTATATTGATCTACTTCTGTCTTCGCCGGACGGCAGGCGACAGGTGGCCATTGAATGTCAGGGAAAGGCCTCGCACGGACGCGCAGGGGATGGCTTGCGTGACGCTGACCGCATGACGGCCCTTCAGGCCATGGGCTATGATGTACTTCTCCTGACACACAGACAGATATCCGATGAGGATAGATTCCGCGCGATCGTTAAGGCCGTATGCAGGATGCTCGATGCTGAATATCGTGATAAAAGCTCGGATGAGCAAAGGGCTGAGGCATTACTCCGGTCTGAACTATTCGTTGACTGGACAAAATTGGGAGTAATTGACGGAAAGACGCCCGTTAGACACAAAACAACTCGATCGTGGACGGTTGGGGAACTAAGTGAGTAGACTTTTGGCTTGATGGCGACCAGGCCGTTTTGCAACAAGTCATTTACCTGCGGCTTTATAAAGCATTTTGGACGGCGTGCTCGGCAAGTTCCAAAAAGTCTACTCACTTGGTTTTTGACGAGAAACCGATGTCGAAGGCGGTCCTATTTCAGGGCGTTTGCGAGTTCTCGAGACACAAAAAAAGCCCGAACCATGCGGTCCGGGCCTTATCGACCTAAAGATTATCTCTCAGGCGTTTGGCTTAGCCGAAGTAGCGCTTGAGCAGGCCGGCGAAAGCCTTGCCGTGGCGAGCCTCGTCGCGAGCCATCTCGTGCACGGTGTCGTGGATGGCATCGAGACCAGCGGCCTTGGCGCGCTTAGCAAGATCGGTCTTGCCGGCGGTGGCGCCGTTCTCGGCCTCAACGCGCATCTCGAGGTTCTTCTTGGTGGAGTCGGTCACGACCTCGCCCAGGAGCTCAGCGAACTTGGCGGCATGCTCGGCCTCCTCGTGGGCAGCCTTCTCCCAGTACAGGCCGATCTCGGGGTAGCCCTCGCGATGAGCGACGCGAGCCATGGCCAGGTACATACCGACCTCAGAGCACTCGCCCTCAAAGTTGGCGCGCAGGTCGGCAACGATGTCCTCGGAGACGCCCTCCATCTTGGCGACGCCCACGACGTGCTCGGCAGCCCACTCGAGCTGACCCTCCTCCTGCTTCAGGAAACGAGAACCGGGAACGCCGCACTGGGGGCACTTAAAATCCTCGGGCAGCTGGTCGCCGTCGAACTCTTCCACATAACCGCAAACGGGGCAAACAAACTTCATGATTCGATCCTTTCGATCGATGGCGATGGTGCGCTCGCCCGGTCCCATAAGGGCCCTCTCCGGACGTGCGTCTTGACGAGTTCTATTATCCATAAATGAGACTGAAAGTGAAGCCTATTAGGAATGATTTTTAATAAAACAATTTTGAGATATGAAGATGTTGATTGATTAACGATTGGCAGGCCGTCTTTGACCGCCGCTGAGTACAATCGGTCGAGCAAATGTTGACCAATCAACAAATGAAGGAGTTTCCTTTATGCGTCTAGCCCGTCGTGCCTGGTGCCGAACGTATCAAACGGTTTTTCGTATCGCATTGCCGGTACTGCCCTATACCGAGCCACGTATTCTGGAGCATGCCGAGGATGTGCCCGCGGTGCTTCAAAAGCGCTCGATCCAGAAGGTCCTTATCGTGACAGACCCTGGTATTGCACGTTTGGGACTCACGGCATCACTCGAGCGTGCGCTTACGGCTCAGGGGATTGGTGTTACGGTCTATGCCGAAACGCGTGCGAACCCCACGGTCTCAAATGTGGAGGAAGCGGCGTCCCTGTATCGAGAGAGCGCCTGCCAGGCCATTATCGGCTTTGGCGGTGGCTCGGCCATGGACTGCGCCAAGGGTGTGGGGGCGCGCATCGCGCAGCCAAACAAGCCCATCAACAAGATGCGCGGCCTGCTGCGCATTCATCGTCGCCTGCCGCTGCTCATCGCCGTTCCCACCACAGCAGGCACGGGAAGCGAGGTCACGCTTGCGGCAGTAATTACCGATGACGAGACACGCTACAAGTACCCCATTAACGACTTTGTGCTTATCCCGCGCTTTGCGGTGCACGACCCCGAGTTTACGCGCGGTCTGCCCGCCTCCATTACGGGGCAGACGGGCATGGACGCCCTGACGCATGCCGTCGAGGCCTTTATCGGGCGAAGCACCACGCCCTACACGCGCAAGATGGCGCGACAGGCGGTGCAACTCATCCACGACAATTTGCTCGAGGCCTATGGGCATGGCGACAACATGCGTGCGCGTCGCAATATGCTTTCGGCGGCGTATAAGGCGGGTGTTGCCTTTACGCGCTCCTATGTTGGATACGTTCATGCCATCGCACACAGCTTAGGCGGGCGTTACGGGATTCCGCACGGCTTGGCCAACGCGATCATCCTGCCGCACATGCTTCGCGCTTATGGTGACGCCGCCGCCCCCAAGCTTGCCGACCTTGCTCGCATGGTGGGCATTGCGCCGGCTACCGCGCAGGACAGTCTTGCGGCCGAGGCCTTTATCGATTGGGTCGACCGCATGAACGCCGCTTTGAACATTCCCAAATATGTGACGGGCATTCGCCGCTCCGACATTCCTGAGATGGCGGCGCATGCCGATGCCGAGGCCAATCCCCTGTACCCTGTTCCGCTTCTAATGGACCGTTTGGAACTCGAGCATATGTACGAAGTTGTTGCAGGTGGTATGTTTGAGGACGAGAACTAGGAGGGCCCATGAACACCGAGGAAATTGCGCGCATCGTCGGCGATCAGCGCGCCTACTTTAAGACGCACGCCACGTTTGATATCGATGCTCGACGTCGCGCGCTCGTGAGTTTACGCGATAAGGTACGGGCCCACGAGGCCGATATTGCCCATGCGCTCAAGACCGATTTGGGAAAGTCGCATGACGAGGCCTATATGTGCGAGATCGGCACGTCGCTTTCCGAGATTCGTCATCAGATCACGCATGTGGCTCGATGGAGTCGTCCGCGCCTGCGTCCGTGCGACCTTGCCAACGCCGTGAGTGTGTGCAAAACGCAAGCCGTGCCCTATGGCGTCACGCTCATCATGGCTCCGTGGAACTATCCGTTTTTGCTGACGCTCGAGCCGCTCGCTGGCGCCCTTGCCGCGGGCAATACCGTGGTCATCAAGCCGAGCGCCTATGCTCCGGCATCGAGCGCGGTGCTCAGGCAGATTTGCGAGGAAGCATTTGATCCGCGCCTGGTGACGGTCGTCGAAGGCGGGCGCGCTGAGAACGAAGCGCTGCTCGATGAGTGCTGGGACAAGATCTTCTTTACCGGTAGCGTTCCGGTCGGCAAGCTCGTCATGGAGCGCGCGAGCAAAAACCTCACGCCTGTGACGCTTGAGCTGGGCGGAAAGAGTCCCTGCATCGTGGATGCGACGGCAAACTTGAAGGTCGCGGCACGCCGCATCGCCTTTGGTAAATGGCTCAACGTGGGCCAGACCTGTGTAGCGCCCGACTATCTGCTGGTCGATATGCGCGTGCACGACGAGTTGCTGGGCCTCATCAAGGAAGAGGTCCGTCGCATGTTTGGCGAGCACCCGCTCGATAACGAGGATTACGGGCATATCGTCAACGCCAAGCATTTCGCGCGCGTGCGCGGGCTGATCGACCCCGATAAGGTTGTGCTGGGGGGCATGGCGCGCGAGTCGTCGCTCAAGATTGAGCCGACGATTTTAGACGGTGTGGCGCCTGAGGACGCCGAAATGCAGGAGGAGATTTTCGGCCCCATCTTACCGGTACTGACGTTTGAGAGCCTAGACGAGGCCGAGACGTTTATTACGGATCGTCCGACGCCGCTGGCCCTGTATATCTTTAGTCGGGATCGCGAGGTTCAGCAGCGCTTTGTGCGCTACGTGCCTTTTGGCGGCGGCTGCGTTAACGACACCATCATGCACTTGGCTACGAGCCATATGGGCTTTGGCGGCATGGGCGCGAGCGGCATGGGGCAGTACCATGGCCGCGAAAGCTTGGATACGTTTAGCCACAAGAAGAGCATCGTGAACAAGGCAACCTGGCTGGACGTGCCATTCCGCTATGCGCCCTACGCAAGCTGGAAGCACAAGTTCGTGCGCATGTTTGTGCATTAGAAAAGGGCGCAGGTAATACGAACAAGTGTTCCTATTACCTGCATTTTGCGTTAGACTACTGTTATGGAGCACGGATGGGCCAACTCCCTTTAGAAGGGATTTGGTATGAACGTAAGCGATGTTATTTCGTTATTGGCGTTGTTGATTGCGGCTATCGAACTCGGTCTGTTTATCGGCCGAATGAAATAGCCGCCCCCGCGTAAGCG
This sequence comes from uncultured Collinsella sp., assembly GCA_937942395.1. Taxonomy (GTDB): domain Bacteria; phylum Actinomycetota; class Coriobacteriia; order Coriobacteriales; family Coriobacteriaceae; genus Collinsella. Next base: position 131,903 of record CALDEU010000064.1, read on the forward strand.
AAGACGGCCACTTCTCACGATGAAAACGTGTATCGGAGTTGGCAAGACCCGCGGCAACGGGTGCCATCCGTATTCCTATCTTATCTGCAAGCGTTCTGTCGCGCAAGCGTTGAGGCAAACGATTGAAGGACGCAGACAGGATGTATTTGTGTCCGCACGGGACCGTAGACTTCTCAATAAGGTTACACACCGGTTTATCCGGCCGTTAGAGGAGCTGCTATGTACGAGCCTTCGCGTGTTCTTCTGTCATTTCACATTGCAGGATTTCAGTATACCGATGGCGCCTTGGTCTTGGGCGATCTTAAAGCGGGCGATAAACTGACGCTGTGTGCCGAGCGCGATAATCCCCATGACCCCGAGGCAGTTGCGATCTACTATGGCAAGACCAAACTTGGCTACGTTCCGGGAAACGAGGTTGGCCCACTGTCCTTGATGATGTATTACGGCCACGAGGACGTATTTGAGGCCCGCGTGCAACAGGTTGCCCCCGAGCGCAGCCCGTGGCATCAGGTGCGCGTTGGGCTCTATGTGGTGGATGCTCGCTAATCGGTATGGGAGACTGCCATGTTTGATGACGATGACCTGTTCGATCTGACAGACGATCCGTTTGAGTGGGATACGCTACTCGATGACGATGAGTTGGAGCGGGATCGTAAGAAGCGGCAGGGCAAGAACGCCCAGGGTGACGCTTCGAAAAAGCAAGACAAGCGCCGCCGCGGACTGTTCGGCGGGCTCTTTGGCTAACCGCCGCATCGCTGTGTCTGTATACTTAGCACGAGTTGGATGCATTGCGAAATGAGGGCATAGACGATGATGTGGTTTACCGCCGACCTGCACCTGGGCGATACGAATATCTTGCACGACATGGATCGACCGTTTGATTCGGTCGAGGAGATGAACCGCAAGGTCATCGATGCCATCAATGAGTGCGTGGCTGCGGACGACCGCCTCTATATCTTGGGAGACTTTACGTATCGCTTGCCCATGGCGGAGGCGGTGCGCCTGTGCGAGCGTATCGAATGCAAGAATGTGACGCTCATCTGCGGTAACCATGACGGCGACTGGGAAGATCCCGACGCCCCGCAAATTTGGGAAGACGTGCGCGATTACCTGGAGGTTGCTCCCGGCTATGCCAAGGGCCATCGTCTGGTGATGAGCCATTACCCCATGCTCAGCTGGAATGGTAAGGCGCGTGGCGCCATCATGCTACACGGGCATATCCACAGCAGAGGAGACCGCACCAACGCACGCAACCGCGATCGCGAGCGCCCCATTTACCGCTACGATGTGGGCCTCGACGCCAACGAGTACAAGCCCGTAAGCCGCGACCAGATTCTTAGCTTCTTTGGGCTATAGGGCGCCAGAACCACCACAAAGGGGACACAGTGCGCCTTTGTGGTGGTTCTGGCGCCGTTGACATTATGGCGGCGGCGCCTTTTTTGTCCGTGCGGCGCGGTAGAGTGTAGGCGGTTGAAATTTGCGTCCATCGAGGAGCTGCTATGAATGAGATCAAGTGCCCGCATTGTGGCGAAGTCTTTAAGGTCGATGCATCCGGCTATGCGGATATCGTCAAGCAGGTGCGCGATGCCGAGTTTTCGCGCGACTTGGATGAGCGTGTGAAGGCAGTCCAGCGCGAGGGCGAGCAGGCGCTGGAGCTTGAGCGCTCGCGTTCGACGGCTGCTTTGCAGGAGGCAGAGTCTCAGCGCAACGCTCAGCTCGTTGAGCAGAAGAACGCTGCGGCTCAGCAACTGGCACAAGAGGTCGCCAAGCGCGATGCCGAGCTTGCCGAGTTGCGCGCCAAGCTCGAGGGCGCTGCTGCAGAGCGCGAGAGCGCAAGTCAGCGTGCGGCGGTTGAGGCCCGTGCCGATGCTCAGAAGGAGAATGCTGAGCTTCAGCGCGAGATCGATAGCCTGCGTGCGCAGCTTGGGCGCAAAGATGACGAAGCAAAGCTTGCCGAAGCCGCGGTACGCAATGCGACTCAAAATGACCTCGCCGCGCGCGATGCTCAGATTGCGGAGTTGCAGGCAAAGCTTGCCGCCGCAGATAAGGCTCAAGAAATGGCACTCGCAACTGCTGCGGCCGAGGCGCAGCGTAAGCTCGAGGCTGCGCAAAACGAAGCGAATCGTAAGCTTTCCGATTACCAGACAGAAGTGCGTGAGAAGTTCTCGAATGCTAAGACTCAGTCCGAGCGCGAGGCCGAGGGCCTTCGTGCACAGCTTCGTGAGCAAGAACTTTCTGCAAAAATGGAGCTGTCGAAGGCGGTTGCCGCGGCGGAGCGAGAGCGCGATGAGGCACGTGCCAAGCTGACGAGCGAGCTGGCGGTGCGCGATTCTCGCGAGGAGCAAGCCAAGGCGGCACACGAGCTCGAGCTTGCGCAGGCCAAGCGCGCGAGCGATGACCTGATTCGCTACAAGGATGAAGAGATTGAGCGCCTTAAGGACATGAAGGTCCGCCTGTCCACCAAGATGGTGGGCGAGTCGCTCGAGCAGCACTGCGAGACCGAGTTCAACCGTCTGCGCATGACGGCGTTTCCCAACGCGTACTTCGAGAAAGATAACGATGCGTCCGAGGGTACCAAGGGCGACTTTATCTTCCGCGAGTGCGACGCAAGCGGTAACGAGGTCATTTCGATTATGTTCGAGATGAAAAACGAGAACGACGAGACCACGACCAAGCATAAAAACGAGGACTTCTTTAAGAAACTCGATCACGATCGCCGCCAAAAAGGCTGTGAGTACGCGGTGCTCTGCACGCTGCTCGAGCCCGAGAGCGAGCTCTATAACGCAGGGATAGTCGACGTGAGCTATCGCTACGAGAAGATGTACGTGATTCGCCCGCAGTTTTTCATTCCCATGATTACGCTTCTTCGCAACGCCGCCATGGGTTCGCTGCGCTATAAGCAGGAGCTAGCGGAGTACAAACAGCAGAATATCGACGTTACGAACTTCGAAGCCAAGATGGAAAAGTTCAAGAATGATTTCGGTCGCAACTACGAGATCGCGAGCCGCAAGTTCCAAACGGCGATTGATGAGATCGACAAGACGATTAGCCATCTGCAGAAAACCAAGGAGGCGTTGCTGTCCTCCGAGAACAATCTGCGCCTAGCCAACAAGAAAGCCGACGATCTTACCATTCGCAAGCTCACGTGGGGCAACAAGACCATGAAGGCGGCGTTTGACGAGGCGCGCGGGGCTGCGGCAGGGTCAAGCGATGAACCCGCCGAGGCGGATTCGTATGAGGTCGAGGATGCCGAGTGAGGCATAGCATATAGTGCAAAAACGGGGCCGCTGGTGATGTTGCCAGCGGCCCCGCTTCGTTTCGTTCCATTGTGCCCGGCTAGTCCTCGAGCAGGTCCTCGATAAAGCCGACGCGGTAGTTTTTGAAGATGACCTCGCCGCCGTCTTGCGTGGCGTCCAGATCGACATCGCCCATGATGCCAAAGTCGTGGTCTCCATCCTCGTCGGCAAAGATCTGGTGCACGTGCCACACGTGCGCGGTCTTCTCGTCGGACTCGTCAATGGAAAACATCGCGGCGCTGCGGGCATCTCCGTCGGCGAGGATTTCCTCGTGCTGCTCGTGGTAAGCGTCGAGTGCTTTTTGCCAGCGGATCTCGCTCATGCCCCAGTCGTCGTCGAGCTCGCCCAAGTCGCGAACGTGCTCGCGGACGGCAAGGGTCACGCGGCGGAAGAGTGCGTTGCGCACCAACAGCGTGCAGCCGCGGCGGTCCGCCACGACCTCGTCGATGCCCTGCGGCAGCGCAGCATCGAGGGCTGCCGGGTTGCCGGCGTTCTCCCACTCGTCCACCAGGCTCGAGTCCACCGAGCGCACCACAAAGCCCAGCCACGAGATAATGTCGCGCAGGCGCTCGTCGCGCTTCTCGATGGGCACGGTACGGTCGAGTGAACGGTAGGCCTCTGCCAGGTAGCGCAGTAAAATGCCCTCGGAGCGGGCGATGCCGAGCTTTTGAATGTAACCCTTAAAATCGCTCGCGCTTTCCAGCATATCGCGCAGGACACTCTTGGGAGAGAGCTGGTAGTCGTTTGCCCAAGGCACTTCCTGGCAGTACTTGTCAAAGGCGGCGTCGAGCAAATCCTCGAGCGGCTTTTCGTACGTGACGTCCTGAATGCGCTCCAGACGCTCCTCATAGTCGACGCCGTCGGCCTTCATTTCGGCCATCGCGCGGTCGCGCGCGGCGCGCTCCTGTGCGCGCAACACCTGCTTGGGGTCCTCGAGCGTTGCCTCGACCATCGAGATCAGATCCATGGTATAGGTCTCGCTCTCGGGGTCGAGCAGTTCCAGCGCGGCAAGCAAGAACGGCGAGAGCGGCTGATCGAGCGCGAAGTCCTCGGGCAGGTCGACCGTCAGTGCGTAGTCGATGTCCGGCGCGGCGTCAGCCGGAGCGTCGGGTGCGGGCGGCACCTCGGTGCGCACGACGACGCCGGAGTCGATGAGCGTGGCGAAGATCTCGTCGGCACGAACCTCGAGTTTTGCCTTTTCCTCGGGAGTCTGCAGGCTTGTCTCGATGAGGTCGTGTACGCGGGCTCGGGCGTCGCCGCCCTGCTCGACTACGCTAATCACCATGGAGTGTGTGATGCGAAGACGCGGCTTGAGCGTTTCGGGCTGCGTCTCGATCAGGCGCTCAAAGGTCTGCTTGTTCCAGGTGACAAAGCCCTCGGGGGCCTTCTTCTTTTTAATCTTGCGGAGCTTCTTGGGGTCGTCGCCCGCCTTGGCCATGAGCTTGGCGTTCTCGATCTCGTGCTCCGGGGCCTCGGCGATGACCATGCCCTCGGTGTCAAAGCCCGAGCGACCGGCGCGACCAGCGATCTGATGGAACTCACGGGCGCGCAGGCGACGCATCTTATAGCCGTCGAACTTGGTGAGCGCGGTGAGCACCACGGTGTGGATGGGCACGTTGATGCCGACGCCGAGTGTGTCGGTGCCGCAAATGACGGGCAGTAGGCCCTGCTGTGCCAGGCGCTCGACCAGTAGGCGATAGCGCGGCAGCATACCGGCGTGGTGCACGCCGACGCCGCAGCCAAGCAAGCGCTTGAGGATCTTGCCGAAGGCCGTCGAGAAGCTCGTGCCCTTGGCCGCCTCCTTGATAGCCTCGCGCTGCTCCTTGCTGGCAATGCCAAAGTTGGCGAGGGATTGCGCCGTCGCAAGTGCGGCGTCCTGGCTAAAGTGCACGATGTAGAGCGGGGCCTCGCCGCGGCGCATGGCGAGCTCGACGGTGCCCTCGAGCGAGGTCGTCACGTAGTCGTAGCTCAGCGGCACGGGGCGTGGGGCATCGACGACCAAGTCGCAGGTAGCGCCGGTGTGTTCCTCGAGCGAGGCGGCGATCGCGGTGACATCGCCGAGCGTGGCGCTCATGAGCATGAATTGCGTGTGAGGCAGGGCGAGCAGTGGCACCTGCCAGGCCCAACCGCGATCGGGGTCGGCAAAGTAGTGGAACTCGTCCATGGCCACGCAGCCCACGTCGGCGCCCTCGCCCTCACGCAGTGCATCGTTGGCAAGGATTTCGGCCGTGCAGCAGATGACGGGCGCCTTGGTGTTGATGTGCGTGTCGCCGGTGATCATACCGACGTTATCGCGGCCGAGCACCTGTACCAGATCGAAGAACTTTTCGCTGACCAGGGCCTTGATAGGGGCCGTGTAATAGCAACGTTTGCCCTGCGCCATGCCCATAAAGAGCATGCCCAGCGCGACGAGCGATTTACCCGATCCGGTCGGTGTTCCCAAAATGACGTGATCGCCGGCAGCCAGGTCCATGAGGGCCTCTTCTTGGTGATCCCACAACTCAATGCCGCGATCGCTTGTCCATTCAAAGAAGCGTTCGAAGGCTTGATCGGGCGTAAGCCACGGTTCGGGCTCGCTGCCGTCCTCGGGCTCCCACCAGGTGGGGGAGAGCGCACCGAGCGAGCCAAACTCGGCTTCGGTTCCCGTGCCGCCCGAGAATGAGCTGGCGGCGCCGGCGCCGGAGACGGTGCTGGCGGCGGTATCTGTCGTGGTCTGTGCCATGTGTTTGCTTTCTCTCGCGATTGTCCGCCAACTATTATGGCGTAGCGGCGGCGCGGGGTGCCAGCGCGCGAGAAAATGCAGGAAATGGGCGCGTGAAGTTAGTGCTCTTGCGGCAGACGCTTCTTGCCCTTGCGGGCGCGGTTTTTAAAGTTCTCGACGGCCTCTTCCATGCCGAGGGGCACGTAGGTGAGCTCATCGAGGTTGTCGGGCAGGTAACACGCAAGGCTTTGCTCCTGCGCGCGGCCCGCCGCGAGCTGTTCATCGCTGGGCTGCGTGCCGGGTGTGGCGCAGATGCCATAGACGGCGGCGCCCATCTCGCGCGTGCGGCATTCATATTCGGTCTCGGGATGTTCGGGATGGTCGCGGCGGACGTCGTCACTTACCCAAAGCGTGTCGTAACCGGCCGCGGCAAACTGCCCCAGGGCGTAGTCACGCAATGGCTTGCTGTCGGTTCGCAGCGTTACGGTGGCGCCAACTGCAAAGAGCGGGCGATAGAGCATCAGATGGTCGACATGGACGAGTCGTTTTTTGGCGTACTTGGCCTTGGGCTGCGGCGTGGGAAAGTTGATGGTGATGGCATCGAGCTCGCCTGTGGCAAACAGCTGCGGCAGCGATGCGGCGCCTCGGGGCAGGACGAGTGCGTTGGTCAGTTCCTGCTCGCAGATTTTCTGCGCGGCATAGGCGATACAGATGGGCTCCTGGTCCATACCGATAAAGAGGGTGTTTGGCTCGTGGGCCGCGCGCTCTACAAGGTACGTTCCCTTGCCGCAGCCAAGATCCAGGTGAAGGTGTTCGAATGGCTTGCTGCCTGTGGGCGCACAGGCCTTGCGCCAATCTCCGGCATAGGCCTCGGGGCTCGTCTCAATCGCATCGGCGTAGCGTTCCAGGCGCTCTTCGAGCACAAAGTTCTTAGGCGTGCGAACGTGGACGGCTCCCATGAGGCTCCTTGGTCATAAGTATGGAACGCTTAGCTGCGCGTTCCGTCAATGGATTGGAAGGGGGCGATTTGCCCGAAAGATGCGGTGCGGCTCGACGGCGAGTCGTCGGTGCCTACAGGCGCTTGAGAATCACATAGCGGTTGAGTTCGCCGCTACGACCGTCGGCATGGAAGCGCTCAAGCTCACGCACGGGGACCTCGCCGCTCTTGTAGAACGTACGCACGCCGCGCACCAGGTCGGTGATCTGCTGATCGTCAAAGTGATGGCAATAGCGGTAGGCGTGGCGGTCGTTTTGCCAGCCAATGAGATGGTCACCGGCTTCAAACTGCGCGGAATCGTAACCCTCAAACGGCGGGGTGAGCTCGGCGCGGGCCTCGGCGCGAACGGCCTTGCGCGCCATGCGCTCATCGTTCATAAACTCCCAAAAGCTGATGGCGATGATGCCGCCCGGGCGCGTCTGGCGCACCAGGGCGTCGAGCACGCGTACGCGGTACTCGCACGACGGCACGTGGTGCATAAAACCAAAGCAGACCGAGATGTCGGCGAGCGGGGCGTCGAAAAGCACGTCGGGTGTCTCGGCGGGGTTGAGCTTCATAAGGGCATCGAGCACGTCGAGTTCCTGGAAGTGCAGGTTGGGAATGCGCAGGGCGTGACCGTGCGCATCGATAGCCAAATCCTGACACGAGTCAACACCATAGAACTCAAACGGGCAGCTGGCGTCTGCCGAGGGGTTTGCGCCATCGACGCCCTTGGCGGCAAGTGTACCGCCGGCGGCAAAGTTCTCGAATCGCATATTGCCGCAGGCAAGATCGAAGACGCGGACGGGATGCTCGATCGTGGCGACGTCGAGCTGTTCGAGCGCAATGTCCATGGTGCGCACCCAGCCGGGCCACGGGGCCTGGCGCGTATCGGAGAAGGAGGCGGAGTGCTCGCGATAGAACGTGTTGTTGAGCTGGATGAGCGATGAGGCGAAATCGCGGTTCACGGCGCGGAACTCCCTCCGTTGGCGGTGCGGAATAAACAGTACGACCATACTACCGTTAACGCCGCAACGGGGACAACCAAGCTACGGGTCATTGCTTTGTTTGGACACATTTCCGCAGCTCATATGCACCCGCAACCGCCGGTTGTCAAAAATCTCACTAGAATAGGTGGCATGATTTTGGCGGTGGCGGATAGATTTTTAACTGTGCAAGGCGCCTTAAGAACAAAAACGGTCCGGCGGCACGGCTGGCATCACATAGGAGGAACCATGAATGTAGAAACTGCGCAGCGGCTCGCCGACCTTCGTCGCAGCAAGGGTTTTAGCCAAGAAGGGCTGGCGCGAAAGCTGGGGCTGTCGCGCCAGGCAGTCAGTAAATGGGAGCGCGCGGAGAGCTCGCCCGATACCGAGAACCTGATCTCACTCGCCAAACTCTATGGCGTGAGCCTAGACGAGCTGCTCAATCCGAGCGACGAGATCGAGGACGATATCGAGTTTGAGAACGAGGACCGCGCCCGTCAGCGCGAGGCCGAGGCGGCAGAGCGTGCTCGCACCCATGAGGCGGCGGCGCGCGCTACCGAGGCGGCAACGCAGGCGAGTGATGCTGCGGCCAAGGCGGCGCAAGCGGCAAGCTGGAGTGCGCAGGCCGCCAATGCCGCTACGGCGCAGGCGACGAGTGGCACTGCGGTTGGCTCGACTCCGGTGAAGGGCCCGTTCCAGTCGTTCCCGTATTGGGCCGTGTGTTGGCTACTGTTCTTTTTACTGATGTTCCTGGTTGGTGCCAGCCCCTTTCCCGCACTGATCTTCTTTACGATTCCTATCTATCACTGGGTGGCACGTGCGCTTGATGGCGATTGGGCACGTGGGGATATCCAGGTTGGTCCGGTGCCGGCGGTCGCTAGGACTAAGGGGGAAGACGTTTCCACTGCGGTTGACGCTGGCATGGCTGCCGCGGCCACCGCTGAGCCGAGTGCCAAAGAGGGTGATGAATGATGAAGCTTTCGCATGAATCCAAGGTACGCTTGGGCGTTGGCATCGGAGCGTTCGTGCTCATCATCGGACTTGTCTTTGGCATTTCGCGGACATTGATTCATTTTGATGGTCCGTGGGATCTCGACGATGTTGTATCCGGCTTGTCTGGTATGGACGATGCGCTTGACGAGGACGATCTTTTGGATAGCGGTAACTATTCCGCTCGGCCTCAACAGCTTTCGAGCGAAACGTTTGATGCCGACGCGTTCACATCGCTTGATTTGGACGTGACGTCGGGCACGGTCGAGGTCAAACACGTCTCCGGCGGGCCAGTGCGCGTAATTGAAAGCGGTCGCGTGGCAACGGGGACCGTTGCCTTCGATGCGGCAACCCAGAACCTGGCCGAAATCAAGGGTTCTACGCTCAAGATTCGCCAGTTCGATTGCGATGACGAGCGCGCCATTGACCGCACGGTTACCGTCGAACTGCCGCGCGATGTTGCCGATAACATGGTGGGCATCACAGCGAATGTGGGATCGGGTGATCTGACGGTCGCGGGCATTGCGTGTCATGACCTCAACCTGACTTTGGACTCGGGAGACGTCGAGTTTACGGGTACCGTGACCGATACCCTGAATGCCGAGGTCGGTTCGGGCGATGTGACGTTCGAGCTCTACCAGGCCCCCGCGAAGTCGATGGACGTGAGCGTGGGCTCGGGCGATGTGGAGATGACGGTTCCGAACTCGACGGGCTTTAAGGCGAGCCTCACCTTGGGCAGCGGCGACTTCGAGAGCGATTTCCTTCCTCTTGGCTACGACGGCGAGACCGTTTTGAATCTTGAATTCGATAACGGCGATAAGTCTGCCACGTATCGTTTTGAGGTCGGTTCGGGCGACATGTCGTTTGATTCGGAGTGACGGGCGGCTATCGAAGACTTATAAACCATAGCTGCGCTGTTTGATGGAGGCGCCGGAGCCGTGACGGGCTTCGGCGCCTTTGCCTTTACAATGGGGTCATGGAACAGATTATCTTGAACATACTCGAGGCCCTGCGCCGCGGCGAGACCGTGGACGACAAGGCGCTCGTCAAACTGATACATGCCGAGGCGCGCCGCGAGGGTGCCGATAAGCGCGACTTGGCAAAGCGCCGCCTGCTGCCGTTTTACCAACGGGTTAAACGTGAGGAGCCGGCTCGTTGGGCTGGGTGGAATGTCGATGCCGAGTTGGAACGTCGACTGCTGCAGGTGCTGCGCATGAAGCCGCGCCGCACGGCTTCGGGCGTGGCGACCATTACCGTCATCACCAAGCCGTGGCCGTGCTCGGGCGATTGCCTGTTTTGCCCCAACGACCTGCGCATGCCCAAGAGCTATCTGCACGCCGAGCCGGCATGCGCCCGTGCGGAGCAAAACTGCTTCGACCCGTATCTGCAGGTGAGCGCTCGTTTGACCGCGCTTTCGCAGATGGGGCATGCGACCGACAAGATAGAGCTCATTGTGCTCGGTGGCACCTGGAGCGACTATCCGCAAGGCTATCAGACATGGTTTATGTCGGAGCTCTTCCGCGCGCTCAATGACGATGCCGTGGCCGGCGTGGCGGCCAACCCCATGTTGGCGCGTCCGGGTATCAGTCGTGCCGAGGCGGGGCGCCTGCTCGATGACGCTCCCGCCGATGTCCTGCCGCCGGTGGTAGCGGAGCGACGCGAACGATATCGCGCTGCCGGTATTGCGACCGATGAGGTTGAGCTTGCGAGCGGCGTTGCCGACGAGCAGGGGCGTGTGGATGCTGCCGTGGGCGGCTATAACCACGCGGTGCGTCGTCTGTACGGTTCCGGTACGCCGTGGGGCGAGGTTGCCGAGTGGCAAACGGCAACGATGGAGGAGCTCGAGCGTCAGCAGCGCATCAACGAGACGGCGAAGCATCGCGTGGTGGGGCTCGTTATCGAGACACGCCCCGATGCTGTAACACCGCAGGCCCTCGCGCTCATTCGCCGCCTGGGTTGCACCAAGATTCAGATGGGCATCCAGAGCCTCGACCAGCATTTGCTCGATATCAACGAGCGTCGCATTTCGGTGGCGCAGATTGAGCGGGCGTTTTCGCTTGCGCGTCTGTTTGGCTTTAAGATCCACGCGCATTTTATGCTCAACTTGCTAGGCGCCACGCCCGAGGGAGACAAGCGCGACTACGAACGCTTTATGACCGAGGGGGCCTTTATGCCCGACGAGGTCAAGGTCTACCCGTGCGCGCTCATCGAGGGCTCGCGTCTGGTGGGCTGTTATGAGTGTGGCGAGTGGCGCCCCTATACCGAGGACGAGCTGCTCGATGTACTGGCCGACGACATCGTGGTGACGCCGGCGTTCTGCCGCATCAGTCGCATGATCCGCGACTTTAGCTCCGACGACATCATGGTGGGCAACAAGAAGCCCAACCTGCGCCAGCTCGTCGAAAACCGCTTGGCTGCTCGGGGTGACGGTGCGACGGTGCGTGAGATTCGCTATCGCGAGATCAGCACGGCGGGTGCCGACTTGGATGAGCTGACCCTTGACGAGGAGGTGGCGTACGAGACGCCGGTGACGAGCGAGCGCTTTTTGCAGTGGGTGACGCCGCAGGGCAAGATCGCGGGCTTTTTGCGACTGTCGCTTCCCGATCGCGCTTTTGTTGCTGCACATGCGGATGAGTTGCCGACGACGCCGGACGAGGCGATGATTCGCGAGGTACACGTGTATGGCATGGCGGCGCGCGTTGGTGATCAAGGCCAGGCGGCCCAGCACCATGGACTGGGTCGGTCGCTGGTGGAGCGTGCGTGCCATATTGCCCGGGATGCGGGCTATACGCACATCAACGTGATCAGCGCGATCGGTACGCGCGAGTATTATCGCCATTTGGGTTTCTACGACCACGGACTCTATCTGCAAAAGGAGCTCTAAATGAACAAGCCGAGTGTTTCTGCCGGCGTCGTTGCCGGCGTTGCCCTGGGAGCTGCGGCGCTCGGAGCGGCCGCCGTTGCTGTTCGTGCTGCCTGTTTGCAGGTTGCGCGAACCCGCAATGGGTTGGCGCGTGTGAAACGCGTGCACGATGAGGGCGGCGACGAAGTCCGCGTATTGGTGCAAGGCGGCGTCTACCAAAGCGCGAGTTACGTTGGCGAACGCTGGGCGGAGCCCGTCTTTGCGTACTATCGCGCGTTTGACGACGTGTTTGAGGCTGAGGACGCAATGCGTGATGCTTACGGGCATGGTATCGACCGTATGCTCATGCTGGGCGGCGGCGGGTTTGCCTATCCCAAGTTTGCGCTGATGTCGCACGAGAGCTTGCGCATGGACGTCATCGAGTATGACGGAGAGATTACGCGCCTGGCGCGCCGCTGGTTCTACCTGGACGAGCTGGAGCGCGCGGCGGGCGACCGCCTGCGGGTGATAACCGCTGAGGCTCGCTCGTATCTGGGCGTGACGAGCGTGGGTCATCGTCGCTACGACGTGGTCGTGAGCGATTGCTTTGGCGGTGCCGAGCCCGTACGCGAGCTGGCGACGGTTGAGGCATTGCGTTTGGTGCGGGGCAGTCTGAACCCCGGCGGCATCTACGTTGCCAATATCGTGAGCGCAAACGAGGGGAGCGATGCGACGTTCCTGCGCGCCTGCGCTGCCACGGCACTCGAGGTATTCGTCCACGCCTGGGTAGTCCCATGCGGCGATGCGAAGTTCGGCGGCGAGGAAAACTACCTGCTCATCGCCAGCGACGGCAACTACGCCTTTGCCGAAGCCGTGCCCTTCGACACCGACTTCCTCGGCACCGTTCTTCACGACAAATAAGTCTCCCCGTCCCAAAAAGACTGGTCTTAGGCGTGGTCGCGCCAGCTGAGGACGCGCTGCTTCATACCCTCGATGTCGAGCACGCCTTCGGCAAAGCCCTTGCGCACGAGCTCTTCGGGGACAAACTCGTCGTAGCGGTCAAAGTAAGGCACCTCGCCAGGATAGACGAGCTCGATGGGATCGAAGTCCTTCTCGGCCTCGGCGGCGAGCACCTCAAAGAACGTCTCCTCGTCGGCCTTCATTTTAAACTGCATAAAGTACGGGCGCGACGGGTCGAGTCCGCGAAGGCCCAGCTCCGCGGCACATTTAATCTTGAGCATGCGCTCGAGTGCCAAAAAGGCGTAGCTGCCCAGCCAGGGGAAGAGCACCCAGGTGTCGCCGCCCAGGTTAATGAGCGGCTTGGTCCCCGCACCCGAAATCTCGGCCGTATGGCGAGCCTGCGCCAGACGGGCCCGCGCGTTACCCATAAGGTACGGATACGCCGCGTGCTCGTTGAGCGCCTTGCGCATGCGCTCGAGCACATGCGTGTTAATGTCTCCGGGGCAGTCGCCAAAGTAGGCCGGCACTCGGCCCTTGACCTGCGTGGCAAAGACGGTGTGACGCTTCCAGTCCACTTCCTCGACAATCCAGCAATGGCCCGCGATGGCGATGCGCTCGCCAGGTGGTGGCGGGTTGACAATCGTGCCCAGCTCGGCCGATTCGCTGCGAACGGTGAATTCCTCGTTTTCCTGGAACACGGCGTAGAACTTAAAGTTGTTAATGATGCGCTCGCCCGCGAGACCCACGATGAGCCCGCCACCTTCGGTGACCTGGATATGGTCGATCTTAATGAGGTGACGTAGCAGCACACGGTAATCGTCTGCCGAGACACGGTGGAAATAGCTGAGCGTGAGCACGCGCTGGGCAAGTTCGGCCGGCGTGAGCTCGCCGGTGCTGGCGAGGGTCGACATAGTCTGGTGATAGAGCAGGCTGTAGGGGAGTCGATCGAGCTCGGGCGGCTCGACCCACTTTTCCTCGCGATAGAGTTGTACGAGCGCGATACCCTGCAGGAGCTTCCACGGAATGGTCTCGGGCATCATCGTGCGCGGCTCGGGTTCTTCCTCGCGCATGACAAACCACATCTCGGGCGGAAGATCGCGGCGTCCCGTGCGCCCCATGCGCTGCAAAAAGGAGCTGACGGTAAACGGTGCATCGATCTGGAACGCGCGCTCCAGGCGGCCGATATCGATACCGAGCTCCAGCGTAGAGGTGGTGACGGTTGTCTGCGCCTGCTCCTCGTCGCGCATGAGCCCCTCGGCCGTCTCGCGCAGCGATGCTGAAAGATTGCCGTGATGGATTAGAAAGCGGTCGGGCTCGTGTCGACTTTCGCAGTAGCTGCGCAGCATGGAGCACACGGCCTCTGCCTCCTCGCGCGAGTTGGCAAAGACCAGGCACTTGCGGCCGCGCGTATGCTCAAAGATATAGCCCATACCGGGGTCGGCGTTGTCGGGCGCCGTGTCGGTGGGGTTGAGAAGCGCCTGCTCGGTCGCTCGTGGGATGTCGATTTCGCCCTCGGGGGCCGAGGAAGTGCGACGGTCTTTGGGAGCGGCCTTGCCCCGTGCCCGCTCACGACGTTGACGGCGCTCCTCTTGTGTGAGCTGTCCGCTGTGACGCATGTCTTGGGCGCCGCCGGGCAGTGCCGCGGGTGCCGCTGCCTCAATGCGCTCGCATGCAAGCACTTCGGCCTTTTGAGGACCCATGCTCTCGAATCCTCGCTGCTGTGCCTGGGGACCCGAGTTGTAGAAGTGCTCCATGGAGATACGCCACACGCGGCGCGGTTCCTCAAAGCGGGGGATGATGCAATCGCGTCCTGTTCCCTGTGAGAGAAAGGCGCCCGTGCGCTCGGGGTCGCCGATGGTGGCAGAAAGGCCGATGCGGCGGGGCTGCACGCCCGCCATGCGCGAGAGGCGCTCGATAAGGCAGAGCGTCTGACCGCCGCGGTCGCCGCGCATGAGCGAATGAACCTCGTCGATAACCACATAGCGCAGGTCGCAGAACATACGAGGGATTGCCACGTGCTTATGGATCAGGAGCGCCTCGAGCGACTCGGGCGTAATCTGCAAGATACCGCTCGGTTTTTTGATGAGCTTAGCCTTGTGCGACTGCGAAACATCGCCATGCCAGTGCCAGACGGGGATATCGGCCTCTTCGCACAGGTCATTGAGGCGGACGAACTGATCATTGATGAGTGCCTTGAGGGGGCCGATGTAGAGGGCGCCAACGCTCGCGGGCGGGTTCTCCCAAAACTCGGTCAGGATGGGAAAGAAGGCTGCCTCGGTTTTGCCGGAAGCCGTGGATGCCGTTAGGAGCACATTGTCCTGAGTGTTAAAGATGGCATCAGCTGCTGCAACCTGGATGGAGCGTAGACTCTCCCAATCGTGGGAGTAGATGAAGTCTTGGATAAACGGGGCGTAGCGGTCAAAGGCGTTCACGGGGCCTCCTTTCAAAAACGAATCTCTCAACGCGGTGGGCAGTGGCTTGCTGCATTACTGCCTCGACGTTTGCCCAGATAAAACCTGCCAAAATAAACCTGTCCCTTTTTGGCAGGCTAGATGGTGAATTCGGCGAAGTTACGGTCGCCGCCTGCGGTATCGGTGTCACCTGTTGCGGCTGCCGGCACCAGCGCGTCGCCGCCGACGCTTTGCAGCAGCTCGGCTACGTTGGCGTCGGGGTTCTGGCATAGGATGTCGAGCAACTCGATAAAGTCGCGAATGACTTCACGCGGCGTCAGATGTGTGTCGGCTCCCACACGACCGAACTCGATCTTGAGGAAGTCCACCAAGTCGTTCTCGGTAAGCGTGGGCGTCCAGCCAAAGTAGCCGGCATGGATCTGCATGAGCTTTTCGATGAGCACCAGCAGCTCCTCGTAGGTGAGCGGCTGCAGGCGGATGATGGGCGCGAGCATGTCTTTGAGATCATCTCGCGCAAAGCGACCCTGAGCGAGTCGGCTGCGCAGAGCTTCGTAGGAGAACACGCCGCGGCGACGGTCTTCGATGGAGGTTGGCGTGCCGCCCATGATCATGCCCAGGTACTGCGCCTTGCCCTGGAGCGTGTCGTTGTACATAGTCAGGATCTTCTCGTAGTTGTATTGGCGCGTGATCGCGTTGGGAATCTTGTACAGATTCACGAGTTCGTCGATGAGCACCAGCATGCCCTTGTATCCGCTGCAGACCAAAAAGCGTGCAATGAGCTTAACGTAGTCGTACCAGTCGTCATCGCTGATGATGGTCGAGGAGCCCAGCTCAGCGCGTGCCTCGCTCTTGGTGCGGTACTCGCCGCGAATCCATTTGGTCACGCGGCTCATAGCCTCTTCATCGCCCTCGGATACGGCCATGCGATAGCGGCGGAGCATGCGGGTGAAGTCGAAGCCGTGGACCATTTCCTCGAGCGGGGCCAGTTGGGCATTGACAACCGACTCGTCGACGTCGGCGTACGAGGCGACCCAGCGATCAAGAATAAGGTTGAGCGCACCGCCCTCGGGGCGCGTCTTGGTCGATATATTGCGTATGAGCTCGCGGTAGGTGGCAAGGCCCTGCCCCTGCCCGCCCTGCAGACGGCGCTCGGGGGATAAGTCTGCATCGGCGACGACGAATCCCTCACCCATGGCGTGCGTGCGGATGGTCTGGAGCAAAAAGCTCTTGCCGGCGCCGTAACGACCGACCAGAAAGCGGAAGCTCGCACCACCGTCGGCGATGAGACTCAGATCGGTGAGCAGGGCGCGGATCTCGACCTCGCGCCCTACGGTAATGTAGGGAAGGCCGATGCGCGGGACCACGCCGCCCTTGAGCGAGTTGAGAATGACGGCAGCGACGCGCTTGGGCACGCGGGGTGTTGCGGATGCGGTATCACTCATGGTCTAGGTATCCTCTCACGTCGGCTTCGTAGTCCTCAATAATCTGCGGCCCTGCCGCGCTAAATTCAATTACGGTGTCGCCCACCAGGTCAAAGAGCGCCTCGTTGATGGTATCGACGAGCATGTCCTCGCTCTGTCCTGAGTGCGCCACTGCCGATGTCGCTTGCGCTGCGTTTTGCTCGAGCAGTGCGCGAAGGAAGGCATCTGCGGCGGGCGCGAGTTCGTTTGTGGCGTCAGCGGGCGCAGCAGCTGCGAACGCGGGCGTCGGCGCGAGAAGCGGTGCCACGACACCAAACTGTTCGGTGGATATGGTCGGCTCGTCGGTCAAGTCCTGCCGAATGGGTGCCACGACCGGTTCGACAATCGCGTCGGTTACGGGCTCGGCTTCCGGTTGCCCTGAGTCCGCTGCCTCGGCTTCTGCGGATGCGTCGTCCTCGCGTTCCTCATCGATCAAAAGCGCTTCGCGCGTTTGCGCGGCGGCGCTCCGAATGTGCCCCAGCTGGCTCAAATCGATATCGATCTTGATGGGCTGGTGTGCGGCGTCCCACGAAAGCCATGCCATGATCTCGTCATCGATGATCTTGGCCAGATATTTGGGGACCTTCTCCTCCTTCAGGGGGTGGGTGGGGTCTAGGGCCAGGCGTAGGCGTTGGTCGCAGGCGCGCATCATCTCACCAAGCTTGCTGCTTTTTTGCCTGCTGCCGTGAATTCGCATGCATTCCCAAAAGCCGTTTTGGCAGCGGTAGATGTGAATGGGGTCCAGGCGATATTCGCAGTCCTCGTGGCGCTCGGGCGCAAAGAATACGGCCGAGGCAAACATGGTGTAGGGCATGGCCGTCTCCTCCCCAAATAAGCTCGCCACGATGTCGGTCTTTCGGTGCGTGTCATAGTAGCGCGCCATACGGACATACACGGCGCACGCCACGTGGCGCAGATCGCGGTGGTGGCTGCGGTCGAGCCGCGAGCTACTTAGGTTGTACGTGGAGAGGGCGTTGATGGCGGCCATGAGTCGCTCCTCGCCTGCCTCGTCGGGCGGAAGGGGGAGCGTGGGCTCGGAGGTTTTGCGACGCTTGGGGGTCTGGCCGGACGGTGCCGGTGCTGGTACAAGGTCTCGTGCCGCGCGTCGCAGCTCGATAAGGGCATTATCGAACATGACGGTTTTAGAGTCACGAAGCAGCTTGGGGTCGAGCTCATGGAACACGGCATAGTCCTGCAGCCACACGCGTGCGAACCGGTCGATGCCGGGTTCAAAGGCGCGATAGACATCCCAAAAAGCCTTGATCTTGTTAAAACCATCGAGCGGGTCATCTACGCCAATGCCGCAAATCAGCTCATAGAGATACAGAAAGGCAAAGGACGTAGACGTTTCCTCGACGGTTCCGCGGCGCACTTGGGCACGCCAGGTAAAGTAGCCGCGCAACTGCCGGTCGCTCATGGCGTTGTAGGTGGGAAAGTACGACTTAAAGGTGCCGTTGTAGGGGCAGTCGTCCTCAAAGTCGGCCATCAGCAGGCCTTGGCGGTAGAAAAGCTCGGCTTCCGAAAGCCAACGGCCCGCGCCGCCCTTGGGGTCTTCTTGCCAACGCGATATCTCACGCATCTTGCGGTACTGGTCGGGGAGGAAGTTCTGCATCTGTCGGCCGGTCTTGAGAATCGGCTCGTCTGCGTAGACCTCATGTGAGAAGCGAGCGGACTGATGGGTCCGGGCCTCGGCCATAATGCGCTCGATGAGCATCTTGATGTCCTGGTCGGCCACCGCTTCTCCTCTCCTAACGCAGCTTCGGTGACCTCATATCATAGCACAGCATCAAACAGATGTTCGAGATACCGCTGTGTAGATAGATTTAGAACAGGAGGGCGTAGATGACGGCGATGACGACGGAGGGGAGCATATTGGCCGTGCGGAAGGTCTGAGGACGGATGAGGTTGACGCCGACGCAGAAGATGAGCATGGAGCCTACGAGCGAAAGGCTGTCGAGGGCTGCCGTGGTCATGATGGGGGAGAGTGCGCCGGCAAACAGCGTGATCGTCCCCTGGAACACGGCGACGGGCAGGGCGGAGAAAATGCAGCCACGGCCAAGCGACGCCGTCATGGTGCAGACGATGATGCAGTCCAACGCGCCTTTCAGGGCAAGCGTTGACCAGTCACCGAGCAGACCGTCCTGGATCGATCCCACAATGGCCATGGCGCCGATACACACGGTGAGTGAAGTCGAGACAAAAGCGTTGGTGAACTCGTTATCGCCCTCGCTGCCGGTTTTGCGCTTCAGCCATTCGCCAAGGTTCTCGATGGCAGCCTCCAAGTTGATGGCCTCGCCGATGAGAGAGCCGAGGGCGAACGAGACAATGAGCATGGTGGTACCGGTGGTCGCCAGCGCCTTTCCATCGATGATGAGCATCTTTTGCATGGTGCCGCCCAGGCCGATAAACAGGACGCACAGCCCCGATGCTTTCATGAGCGTGTCTTGGATGCGCGGTGTAATGAAGCGGCCGCCCGCTAATCCCAAAAGACCGCCCGCAACTAAAAGCACAACGTTGATGATTGTTCCCAAGCCCGGCATGAGCCCTCCTGTATTGATGCCAACGTGGCAATCGTAGCAGAACGAAATGCGAGGCACATCGCGACTCATCTAATACGTTATATAAGTGGTGTTAGGAATGATGCGCGGCATGTAAGCCTCAGGTGGTTGTCGGGACATAGGGATAGTAGTCAAAGCGCAGTGTCATAAGCCGCTGTGGGGATTCAATAGCCGCGGCGATGATATTGGCATCGCGGGCACGATCAAACCCTTCGAGTTCGATCTGATACGAGACGTCTTGCATAATGTCCAGACGTCGCCAGGCTAGGAGTGTGTCGCCATCGAATTCCAAGGTCTTGCCTCCATCTGGAGCAACGGCGTATAGACGCAGCTTGGCGGTGGTTGCAGGGTCGACAACCGTGACCTTTTTAATTTCGTTTCGAGTATTCTTGGCGCCCAACAAGGTGAGCAGTGTTGGGGCCACGACCTCGCCCGATGGCAAAAAGACGACTTCGATGGATTCGGGAAATGCGATGATGGCCGACTTGCGGACGGGTTGATTGGCGGCGGCAACTTCGATGTCCGCAGCGTCGATGACCTCTGTGTGGTCGAGCGCGGCAAGCACGCAGCAGTTACCTTCATCGATCTCTTGAGGATCAGCAAGCCCCAGACTGTCCGCGAGCTCGGGATCGTTTGGATCGTTAGCGGGCTCATTCGGTGCTTCGAGAGAAGCTGGGATGCCGTTTGTCGGCGACGGCGTGTCGCCCGCACCTGCTTCTTTGTCCGCGCTCTCTTCTTGTATGGTTGCGTTGATGGGTTCGTCGTTTGAGGGGAGCGTCTTGGCGTCAAGCGCGGAGGGAAGAATTCCGATGGCTCCGGATCCGTTCCACTCCATTTCGAGAAGCGCCGGGTCGGCAAGAATGCGTTGCCCGCTTTGCGCGTGGGCATCGATTTCAATAGGGCCTGTCTCTATCCCTCGTGTAAGGCTGAGTGATCCGGCTGGCTTCTCGAAATGAGCGTCTGTGTCTTTGGTGCTGACGGCGTAGAACAGCAGGGACGCTTCTCCCGCCGCGATGGCATCGGTGTCGGCTTTGGTCAGTCGCAACGATGTCGTGAATGAGAGGGTGGGCTGCGTGCCGTCTGCATTCGCGGCGGCGCAGCCCAGACATATACCGCCTCCTTTCTCAAAAAACGTACCGTCGAAGGCGACCTTCGCTCCGTTCGCCGAGTCATCGACCGAAGCGATGTCGATGCGCAGCTCTAAATTGCATGGATCGCCATCCGCATCGAGCACAACCGAGCGCCACATGCAGACGGCGCACCCCGCCTGGGAGCCGTTTGCCTTGTTCGAACGCTTGATATCCACGACTATCGAGCCGTCCGTATTACGACGAAGGCATCCCGAGGTTGAGATCGCGGCCTGTGCGATCGAAAAACGCTCGCACGCAATGGCGCTCGACGGATTTGGTGCGGAACTTAGGGCTGCTGGTAAGGAGTCCGCCATGGCGGGAGTCGCCCAAGCGGCGACAGGCGTTCCGGTTGCGAGCGCGCCGCAGAGTGCGACGACGGGCAAAAGGTTCTTCGATGCCATGGGGTCTCCTTAGCTAATTTAGTGCGGCCTGTCCATGTTTTGTTTCTGGCTGCGTTTGATGTGCAGACCGAGGCCGGCGGTTCCTGCGCCTGCTGCTGTGGCGCCTGCTGCCAAGAGCCATCGTCCATCGCCTGTCTGCGCCAATGGTTCCTCGCGGTCGCCGCGGTCGAGCCCCGAGAGGTCGACCGTCACTTGCGTGGCGGCCTGCGCCTGTTCTTGCTGGGCAAAGGCCATGGCTGGGCCAAACGCTAGGATGCTGACGGCGGCGGCCAGGGCGACGGCCTTATGCCGTGTGCGCACCGGGCTCGACCGTCCAGGTGATCGTTGCAACCTGATCGCCTTCGCCGGTTACGTGGAAGATGTCGCGCGTGACGCGGGCGACGTTTCCGCTTGTCTTGAGCTTAATTTTGTCCTTGCCGCCGGCAATGCCCTGGTAGCCCATGTCGAAGGCTGCGTTCTTGGAAAGATCGAGGCCCGTCCCCTGCATTGCGGCGCTGGCGTTCTGGAGTGCGCCGTCGGGGCCGACCTTAAAGTCGATGGAGTTCTGCGCGGTTCCGGCCTTGGCGTCGGCAGCAATGGTCCAGGTGTTCATGGCGTCGATCTTCATGTTGGTGACATGGATGCCGTAGGCCGAATGATTATCGATGGTGGTCGCGTCTTCTGAGGGGCCCTGGAGCGTGCCGTCGGCCTTGGCGACGAAGGGAATAACCGTCGGAACTTTGAACTCAACGTTGTCGATCTCGGTCCTGACCATTACTTTCGTGGTTCCAATGCGCCCGGCCGCCATAGCTGGCGTCGGGGCAGCGCCCATTGCGAGCGCGAGCGCGAGCCCTGCGCCCACGACGAGCGCTCTGGCTCCGTTCATGTTCCTGGTGATGTCCATGGTCGTTCCTTTCTATTCGCCGCGGGCCGTCCCCGCGATGATTGGACGAATGCTGGTGAATTGCGTGCGGTGCCGCGTCGGCCGGAAAAGCTAGTTCTCGGCTTGCTCAACCCGCACCTTGACACGTGTCGGATTGCCGTGGCTGTCGAGGGTCTTGGCATCGAGTGCCTGGATCTCGATGTACGCCTCGCCTTCTTTGATGTCGCCGGCGGGGCACGTCTCGATTGTCTTGCCGGTCTCGACCACACCGGATTCGTACATGGTCTCGTCGTTTTGGATGACGCGGAATCGCTGGGGAAATTTATTGTCTTGGACGTTTTGCACGTTGACGCGCAGCTTGCCGTCCTCCTGCAGCTGAGCGACCGGCGCGACCGAAATCGTCATCATGTTGTCGCGGACGATAGCGTCGAGCTCATCTTGGATTTCCTGACGCGTTTTGCCCTCGGCCGTCGTAACCGAAGCGCCCGCCTCGGGTACGGGCTGCGACTGCCAAGCGTATAGTCCTACGGCGACAAGGGCACAGACGATGGCCAGGCAGGCAACGATGAGCTTCCTGCGATGCCCCAGGCCTGCAAAGTGGGGTGGCTTCTTCGCGCTCATGCGGCATCCTTGGCGGTATAGATGCGCGCAAAGGTGGACGGGTCCGCTCCAAAGAGCATGTGAAGCATCAGACGGCGCGAGTAGACGAGCTCGTCGAAGTCGGGAGGGAGCTCGACGTCGTGGATATGCGCGATGTGGTGGGCGAGCGCCGAGAACGACTCGGGGTCGCAGATCACATCGGTGGTAACGTGGTAGACCGTCGTATCGGGGAATGCCTCTTCGTCGAAAGGCAGGAGATGGGGATCGTCGTCGACTTCGATGGCGATGCCGTACTGGGGCCAGTAATATGCCATGGGAACCTCCCTGCTTCTGGGCCAAAACTTCTATCGGTTTTGGCTGTCGACGCCGACCTTATCAGCCGCTACTTGACCAATTTCTGACCAAATGCTTGACGGATTGGCGTCTCCGCAGGTAAAAGGCGGCAAAAAATACTCCAACTTTTTTCGAGCGACAATCGCGCGGTCGGCAACGGCGGGGCCATATGTGTCAAAAGCATCGTCTGCCGAGGAAGCCTTGCCGTTCGCCGAATTGCACGAACGTAAAAATCGCCAATTATGGAGACGGTCTCGAACACGTCGACGAAACGATGCGGTAACATCTCCCTGCAAACACTGTAGTTAGCTAAAGGGGGAGTTCGCGTGTCTGCAACCATTAAACCCTTCACCGACGAGTTCGAAGAGTATGGTCGCGATGAGTCTCGCGCATCGGGCGAGGCCTCGAGCATCTCGTTTCCGACGACGGAAGACGAGGTCCGCGCCATTTTGGGAAAGCTCCATGCCGAGTGTGTCCCGGTAACGGTTCAGGGCGCCCGAACCGGCCTTGCCGCCGGTGCCGTGCCCCACGGCGGGCATATCCTCAATACTTCCCGTATGAATCGCTACTTGGGCCTTCGCCGCGATGAACAAGGTCAATTTCTGCTGCGTGTGGAGCCGGGCGTTGTGCTCTCGGAGCTGCGCAAGCAGCTGAGCAAGAAGGTGCTGCCGATCGCTGGTTGGGACCAGGCATCGCTTGAGGCCTACGAGGAGTTCCAAGAGGCCCCGGAGCAGTTTTTTCCCACCGATCCCACCGAGGCGTCTGCCTGTCTGGGCGGCATGGCGGCATGCAACGCCTCCGGCGCCCGCAGCTACGCTTATGGCCCCATGCGTCCGCATATCACTGGACTCCACGTCGCGCTGGCTGATGGCGATTTGCTTGAGCTTCAGCGCGGCGAGGCTTTTGCCCGGGGCCGCCACTTATCGCTCGTGACGGCAGCGGGCCGTACACTCGAGCTCGATCTTCCCGGCTATACCATGCCCAAGACAAAAAATGCCTCGGGCTATTTCGTTGCGGACGAAATGGACGCCATCGACCTCTTTATCGGCGCTTGTGGCACGCTCGGCGTTATCACCGAGCTCGAGATTGCCCTGCAGGCGGCACCTGCGGTCGTTTGGGGCGTGAGCTGTTTCTTTGACAGCGAAGACAAGGCCGTGTCCTTCACCGATTCCGTGCGCCCAGTCCTGTCCCATGCGGCTGCCATCGAGTACTTCGATGCTGGCGCCCTGGATATCCTGCGTCGTCAGCGTGAGCAGTCGACCGCGTTCGCCTCGCTGCCGGCGCTCGACAAAGAGGCCAAGGTCTGTGTCTACGTGGAGCTCGACTGCGACGACGAAGTTCAGGCGACTGAGGAGCTGTATCACTTGGGGTGGGTACTGGAGCTTGCGGGCGGCAGCGACGATGCGACATGGGTCGCGCGCACCGAGGTCGATCGCGAGTGCCAGCGGTTCTTCCGCCATGCGGTCCCCGAGAGCGTCAATATGCTTATCGACGAGCGTCGCCGCACGGATCCCACCATCACCAAACTGGGTTCGGACATGTCGGTGCCCAATGCACGCCTTGCCGATGTCGTGGCCCTCTATCGCCGCACACTGGCCGAAAGTGGGCTTGAATCTGCTGCCTGGGGGCACATCGGTAACAACCATCTGCATGTGAACATCCTGCCGCGCGATGCGCAGGACTACCGTCGCGGTGGCGAGCTGTTTGCCCAGTGGGCTGCGGAGGTAACGGCTATGGGCGGTGCCGTTTCTGCCGAGCACGGCGTCGGCAAGATCAAGGCGGGCTTCTTAGAGACGATGTACGGTCACGAGGCCATGGTCGAGTCGGCGCGGCTCAAGCTCCAGCTCGATCCCGACGGGCAGCTGGGTCGCGGCAACCTGTTTTCGGAGAAGCTCTTGGATGAGCTCGTCCAGAAAGGGGGCGCGTGAAGATGAGCGATTTCCATATGGTGGTGTGCGTCAAGGCCGTGCCGGGCAGCACCGAGGTCAAGATGGACCCCAAGACCAATACCATCGTGCGCGATGGCAAGCAGACGGTCATTAATCCCTTTGATGCGAGCGCTTTGGAATGCGCGCTGGCGCTGAAAGACGACTTTATCGGCTTTGGCATGGACGTGCGCGTAACGGTGGTGTCGATGGGCATCCCCGCGACCGAGTTGCTGCTGCGCGACTGCATCGCTCGAGGTGCCGACGACGCGCTGCTGCTGACCGATCGCGCCTTTGCGGGTGCCGATACCCTGGCGACCACCTATGCTCTCAAATGCGGCATCGAGGCGCTCGACGAGGACTTCGACCTGCTCATCTGCGGCAAGATGGCGGTGGATGGCGATACGGCCCAGATTGGCCCCGAGCTTGCCGGTGCCTTTGAGATTCCCTGCGTGACCGACGTGAGCTGCGTGCAAAGCGCGGGCTTTACGACGTGTGGCTCGCTGGCGCTCGTTCACGGATGCGATGCCGGCGAGGAGACGGTCTATCTTGAGATGCCGTGTGCGATGACGACTGCCAAGGAGATTGGCCAGTTGCGTATGCCGAGTATTGCCGGTATTCGCGCGGCGGAGGAGGCGGACGTGTGCGTGGTCAGTGCCGCCGACGTGAACGCCGACCCCGCGCGTTGCGGTCTTGCCGGGTCGCCGACACAGGTCGTGCGCTCGTTTGTGCCCGACCGTGACCAAACGTGCGAGGACGTTGACGGAACGGCGTCCGAGCAGGCGGCAAAACTTGCCAAGATTATCGAGGGGATGGCATAGATGAGCGGACTGATTATCGATAGCGAAGCCTGTATCGGCTGCGGTCGCTGCGTTCACGCCTGTGCCTCGGGCGGCATCGTAGTGGAAGGCGAGCGACCCAGCCGATGCGCCCGCGTAACCGACGGCTGCATCCTATGCGGTGGGTGCGTCGACGCCTGCCCTGTCAACGCTATCTCGATCGAGCGTGACGAGGCCGTTGGTGCGGTTTACCTCGATGCGTATCGAGACATTTGGGTATTCGTGCAGACCGACGAGCGCGATACGGTGACTCCCGTTGCCTATGAGCTTATGGGCAAGGGCCGCGAGCTTGCCGATGCTCGCGGCTGCCGTCTGGTGGCACTGGCCGGCATGGGCCCCGAGGGTTCTCTCGGCGACCTGGAGCATCTGGTTTGCGCGGGCGCCGACGAAGTCCTGGCCTGTCGCGACGAGCGCCTGCGCCAAAACGATGCGGAGGTCTACGCCCGCTTGATCTGCGATTTGGTAGCCGAACGCAAACCCGAGGCCATCTTATACGGCGCGACCGCTTTTGGCCGCGAACTGGCACCCGGAGTTGCCGTACGCTTGCAGACGGGCCTTACGGCTGACTGCACCGTACTTTCGATGGATACGGAGACGGGACTGCTGCAACAGACGCGTCCGGCGTTTGGCGGCAACCTGATGGCCACCATCGTCTGCCCCAATCATCGTCCCCAGATGGCAACGGTTCGTCCCGGCATCTTTAAGGCGCCCGACTTTGACTACGACCGCTCCGGCACGATCACCCAGATATCGCTTGCGGATGATGCTAAGGCCCGTGTCGAGATCTCGATTCCCGCCGAGGAGTGGGGGCAGCAGGCCTCGATCGCCGATGCCGAGCGCCTGGTCGTGGTGGGTCGCGGCATTGGCTCCAAGAAGAATCTGCCCCTGATGCGAAGGCTCGCCGAGGCTCTGGGAGCCGAGCTTGGTTGCACGCGACCTGTCGTGGAGGCCGGCTGGTTGGAGTATCGCCATCAGATTGGCCAGACCGGCGTATCGGTTTCGCCCAAGCTTCTCGTGAGTATCGGTGTTTCGGGCGCCATCCAGCATCTTGCCGGCATCGGTGGGGCGGAGTGCATTATCGCCATCAACGAGGACCCGGATGCCCCCATTTTTGGTGCTGCCCAGTACAAGGTTGTTGGGGACGCCGTCGAGGTCGTCGAGGAGCTACTGGCCCAGCTTGAGCGCTAAGCGCGCGCCAGCCAGTCGCGCATCTCGTCCTTTAGGCGGCTCCAGGTTGCCTGCGTGGCGGGGTCGGTAAAGGGCCGCGTAATGCCAAAGGGCGCGTCGAGCAGGCGGTGGATATCGCCCTGTTCGCGCGCCAGCGCGCGGCTTGCTGGATAGACGAGCTCAAACATAAAGCAGATAAGCCCCACCAAGAAGTCGGCGGGCTCATCGCGCTCATCGCGTGCGACGCAGCGGTGCTCGTCAAAGGCGGCAAGTGTCGGCGACGAGAAACGGCTGCCGAGAAACGTCTTCTCGTCCACCTTGAGGATAGTGTCGACGGTGCTGTCGGCGATGGTGCGCATAATGTCGATCTTGTCACCATCGCGCACGATATCGCAGAAGCTCCGCGTGCGCACGTCGAGCCGCGCGGGTAGGCGGAAATCGCTGTGATAGGCAATGCTCGCTCGGATGAGCTCATCTTCTGCCGGGTCATCGATAAAGTCGCGGATGCTCGTTACGGCGGGTGCATCGTCGGGATTCTCGCCAAAGAGGACCTCGATGCCCAGCGCCGCATGGCTCATGCTCTCGGCGTCCTTAAAGGTGTCCCAGCGTCGCAGCTGCTCAAAGCGGCCCATATCGTGTAGCAGGCCGCAAAGCCATGCCAGGTCAATATCTTCTGACGACCAGCCCTGCTCGCGCGCTACGGCATCGCACGCCTCGGCCACGTGGTACGTATGCTCGATTTTGAGCGCGATGCGTGGGTTGGTGGCGTCGTAGGCATCGGTGTAGCTTTTGAAGGCCGCGCGCGCCCGGTCTCGATCGATAGCTGTCATAATGACTTCCTAAAAAGTTGTGTCTTTCGATCCGGTGGCAATTGTAGGTGAACTCGGTTGCTGTCGGATGATGATTCTGCCGTGTCGCTACATGCGGCTCGGAGACCTTGTCAGGATGAGAAGCGTATGGTGCTCAAAATCGTTAGAACCGTCTGGCCAGTGATGCTTACCTATGTTGCAATAGGCGCGCCGTGCGGAATGATCATGGGGCAGACGGGAATGGAGCCCTGGATGGTCTTTGCCCTGAGCAGCACGTTTGTGACGGGCAGCGGCCAGTTTATGATCTGCAATCTTTGGCTGGCGGGCGTACCGGCACCTTCGATTATCGCGAGCGTCGCCGCCATCTCCTCGCGTTTTGCACTATATTCGGCATCGCTTGCCCCGCATCTGAAGAGTGCCTCGAAGTGTCAGACGCTGGCGGTCACCGCGACGCTTACCGAAGAAGCGTACGGCATCTCGCTAGCCAATTTGGTCGAGAAGGACGACTGGGGCCCGCGTGAGTCCTTCGTGCTCAACGTGATCCTTATCGCAACATGGGGCGTTTCGTGTACGACGGGCGGCATCGTCGGCACCGTTGTCGATGTTCCCACCGCCATTGCAGCCTTTGTCTGCACCTCGCTCTTTATCTGCCTGCTCTTTTCGCAGCGGCTGTCGCGCGGCAACGTTGTCGCGGCGGTTTCGGGCGCGGTGTCCGTCGCCGTATGCAAGTTCTTGGGCCTCACGAATATTGCCGTGCCGGCAAGCGTCGTGGTCGGCATTGCCATTGCGCTGGCGTGCGATGCTGTATTTGACGGAAGAGGTGCCCGCGATGCCCGTTAACGAGTTCTTGGTTCTGTGGCTGTCGTCGTGGGCTGCTATCGCGTTCTTTCGCATCGCGCCGGCGTTCGCCTTGCGCGGGCGGACCCTGTCGCCCCGCATTACCGAGGCCCTGGGCTATATCCCGCCCGCTGCCTTTGCCGCGCTGGTCGCCAACGACTTGGTGAGCCCCGGCGCGTTCGACGCGGGACTCTGGCCTGCCTTGGTTCCCTGGATTGCGGCCGCCGGCGTCGTGGTCGTGGCGGTCAAGACAAAATCGATGCTGTGGTGCTGCGTCTCGGGCATCGTACTCTATATCGTCTTGAGCCTTATATAGGGGTGGCGTCGCGGGCGCCGAATCTCGTTCCATCCCAACTTGTCGAATTTTTCACCGAGCTGGTCTATTTCTTCTGGTAGCATGGTCAAACTTTACTGTAGCAAAGCATGACGTGGGCTTTTGTTCCGCGTCAGCGGAAATGGGGGTTTCATGGCACAGAAAGCGACCGCCAACGAGCAAAAGAAATTCAAAGTACCGCGCATCCCGGGTGACATCATGATCTACCCGATGATCGTCGGCCTTTTGCTTAATACCTTCTGCCCGCAGGTCTTCGAGATCGGTGGCTTCTTTACCGCCGCCTGCCGCGGCGGTTCCAACACCATCGTTGCCGCGATCCTGCTGTTTGTGGGCGCCGGCATCAGCTTTAAGTCCACGCCGGGCGCCATCAAAACCGGCATCGTCGTGCTGATTCCCAAGCTGGTCGTCGCAGCGGCTCTCGGCTTGGGTGTGGCATATTTCTTTAACGACAACTTCCTGGGCCTGAGCTCTGTGTCTATCATCGGCGGCATTACGTTTTGCAACATGGCGCTCTATACGGGCATCATGGGCGAGTTCGGCGATGAGTCCGAGCAGGGCGCCGTGGGCATCCTATTCTTTACGGCCGGCCCCGCCGTCACCATGATCATCCTGGGCGTTTCGGGTCTCGCCAACATCCCTGTCGGTACTATCATCGGCTCCATTTTGCCACTCGTTATTGGCATGGTTCTGGGCAACCTCTTCCCGTTCATCAAGAACCTGCTGGTTCCTGGCGCCAATCCCGCGATTGCCGTCATCGGATTTCAGCTCGGTGCGTCTATGAGCCTTTCGAGCTTCATCACCGGCGGCATCTCGGGCATTCTGCTGGGCCTTATCACGCTCTTTATCGTCGGGCCCATCACCTTTGCGTTCGAGCGCCTGTGCGGTGGTAACGGCAAGGCTGCCGTGGCTTGTTCCACCATCGCCGGCACGGCTATGACCACACCGGTTGCCCTTGCCGAGGTCGCGCCGCGCTACGCCGAGCTCGCACCCACCGCGTACGCTCAGATTGCCACCGCCGTTATCATCACGGCGATCATGGCTCCGATTCTGACCGGCTGGGTCGACAAGAAGTTCTGCCAGGGCAAGGAGGATCTGTCGCCCGCCGGTGTCGAGGCCATCGAGGAGGCCGTCGCGACCGACATCGATGGCGAGTAGCAATCGATACCCATCAATGATGCCGGCGTACAATTCGCGCCGTTCGAGCGCCCGGACGAAAGCTGTCTTGCAGCAACGTTCGGGCGCTCTGCTATTATTCCCTTTGCCCCTGCGGAGTAGGGGGCATTTGTTGCCCAGACACGAGTCGGGCGATTCTGACCACTTGGATATTGAAGGGATGGCGTCTAGTGGTTAAGGCGCTCAAGATTGAGATATTCGTGCTATGCATGATTGTTCTTATCGGGCTTGCCGTGCGAAGTCGTCGCTCCTTGTTCTCGAGCACCCAGCAGCTCTTGTTTAGCATGCTCGGCTATACCTCTGCTGCCTACATTTTCTTCGATATGATCTGGACGCTCTCGGACTGCGTGAGCACTCCTGTAGGCATCACGGCCAACTGGATTTCCAACGCGGTCTCGTTTTCGCTGTTCGCCATCGCGTGCCTCATTTGGTTTTTCTATTCCGAGACAGTGCAGGGCTCTCGCCTTTTGACCGCGCGCTATAGGGTTGCGATCGTGACGTTGCCAACCGTATTGGTGGTCGTGCTGGCATTTACCAGCTACTGGACGC
Source organism: uncultured Collinsella sp. (assembly GCA_937942395.1). Taxonomy (GTDB): domain Bacteria; phylum Actinomycetota; class Coriobacteriia; order Coriobacteriales; family Coriobacteriaceae; genus Collinsella. Next base: position 162,042 of record CALDEU010000064.1, read on the forward strand.
ACGCTATGTTCTATATCGATGCGCAGGGCGTATATCGTCGCGGAGCGCTTTATATGATTCAACCTATCGTTAGCTACTGCTACATCATATATACGTCCGTGCATGCCTTTATTCAGGCTCGAAAAGTCGAAAGCCTGCAAACGAAGGCCATTTATCGCACCCTCGCCTTTTTTGTGGTTCCCGCTCTGGTGGGCGGTACCTTCCAGGTTTTGTTTTCGGTACCGGGCCTTTGTGTCGGTATAACGCTGAGCATCCTGCTGCTCTACATCATTTACCAGGAGCAGCTCATCTCGACCGACCCGTTGACTGGCCTCAACAATCGCAACCGTTTTGAGACCTACATGCTGTCGCTCTTCTCAAATGTGGGTCAGGCAGAAGATGTGTATCTGCTCATGATGGACGCCGACGGCTTTAAGCAGATTAACGATCACTATGGACATGTGGAGGGCGACCATGCCCTCCAGGTCATATCTGCTACGCTCAAAGAGGTCTGTTCGGCGTCTGGCGGCTTTATCGCACGTTATGGCGGCGATGAGTTCGTGGTGCTTCAAAAGGCGACGGCGGAGCAGGACATCATGCGTCTGTGCGCGGCAATCAACGACGAGCTCGCGCGTGCCGAGGTTCCATATCTGCTGCGGATGTCCATCGGCTACGCACGGGTCGGTGACGGCGTCGATACCTGGCAAGACTTGCTTCGCGCTGCCGACGCGGAGCTCTACCGCGTCAAGGCCGAGAAAAAGAAGGCCGGCGTCCAGATACGCTAGAAAAAGGGGCGCACGACCGTTGCGATGGTCGTGCGCCCCTTTTTTGCGTTTGTGGGGGCCACCGGCTATAATGCCCAGGCGCGGTGCGGCAAGACGGGCGTCTGCCGCCGCGACTCGGTACGAAATCAACGAGAACCAGTGTACTCCATTAAGCTAAAGTGTGCGAACACCCTCTCTAAAAGGTGAGCTCGCTAGGCTTTTTTGGGTTTGTTGACGATGATGATGCCGCCGCAGACCAACAGCAGGGCAACGATGACGGTAACGGGGCTCGTGCCAGCGCCCTCGCCGAGCAGCAGCGCGCTCAGCAGCACACCAAAGACGGGGTTCATAAACCCAAAGACCGAGACGCGGCTGACAGGGTTGACGGCAAGCAGGCGCGACCATAGCGAGTACGCGACGGCGGAGATAAGCGCCATGTAGATGATGAGCGCGATAGCGGGGACAATCGCCGTGGGGGAGAGCGTGCCACCCATCAAAAAGCCGATGGCGGTGAGGACCAGGCCGCCGACCAAGAACTGCCACCCGGCAAGCAAGACGCCGTCATGCTCGCGCGAGAAGATGCCAATGAGACAGGTCGATAGGGCGCCCGCAACAGTGGAAGCCAAGATAAAGCCCTCACCGTCGAGCGTAAAGCCAAAGGTGCCATCCGCGCCCGAAAGGTTGACGAGCGCAACGCCGGCAAAGCCCAGCACACAGCCAAGCACCTTGGCCGTATTGAGCTTCTCGGTGTGAAATGCCAGGGCGGCAAAGAGGATTGCGAGGAAGTTGGCGCTGGCCTCGATGATGGAGCTCGACATGGCGCTGGCGCGCGAGAGTCCCAGGTAGAAAAAGAAGTACTGTCCGATAGTCTGGAAGAGAGACAGGATGCAGATGGGCTTGATATCGCGCACTTGCGGAACGAACGGACGGCGCTGGGCCACACTCATGCCAACAATGACCAGCATACCGGCAAGTGTGAAGCGCAAACCTGCAAAAAGCAGTTGCGAGGCGCTATCGTGCGCCGGGATACCAAAGAGCGCGTAGCCGATCTTGATGCAGGGGAAAGCCGATCCCCAGAGCGCGCAGCAGACGAGGCAGCCCAGGATGAGCCCGGGCAGGGTGGCGAGATACGGCTTGCGGCTTTCCATGATGTCCTTCCTGTATGCGCGAAGCAAAAAAGAACCCGCCACCGGGCGTGCCGATGGCGGGTGTTGTTACCCGAAGGGATTGTACCCGATGGGAAAGGTTTAGGCGAAGTAGGCTACGCCGCTCTCAAAGATCGGCATGAACTTATCGCCGGGGACATGCTCGGGCACGTTGCGGTACAGGTTGTCGCCACGACGCTCGGCATGGCCCATCTTGCCCAGGACGCGGCCGTCGGGGCTCGTGATGCCCTCGATGGCGAGTGCGGAGCCGTTGGGGTTGACGGAAAGGTCCATGCTGGGCTTGCCGTCCTCGCCCACGTACTGCGTGGCGACCTGGCCGTTTGCAATCAGCTGGGCGAGTACTTCGTCATTGGCGACAAAGCGGCCCTCGCCGTGGCTGATGGCGACGGTGTAGGGGTCGTCCAGGCTGCACTGCGACAGCCACGGGGACAGGTTGGACGAGATGCGGGTGCGCACCAGACGGCTCTGATGGCGACCGATGGTGTTGAACGTCAGCGTGGGCGCATCGGGCGTGGCGTCGACGATGTCGCCGTAGGGCACCAGACCGAGCTTGATCAGGGCCTGGAAGCCATTGCAGATGCCCAGCATCAGACCATCGCGGGCCTTGAGCAGGTCGCGGACTGCCTCGGTGACCTCGGGAGCGCGGAAGAACGCCGTGATGAACTTGGCGGAGCCATCGGGCTCGTCACCGCCCGAGAAGCCGCCGGGGATCATGACGATCTGGCTTGCACGGATGCGGCGGGCAAGCTCGTGGGTGCTCTCGGCGACGGCCTCGGGCGTGAGGTTGTTGATCACAAAGGTGTCGGCCTCGGCACCGGCGGCGCGGAAAGCGCGGGCGCTATCGTACTCGCAGTTGTTGCCGGGGAACACGGGGATAACCACGCGCGGACGTGCGATCTTGGCGCCGCCGTACACGTGGATGTCCTTGGCGCGGAAGTCGATGGTCTCGACCTCGGCGGTCTCGCCGGCGCTGCGGTAGGCGAAGACGCTCTCGATGCCGCTCTCCCAGGCCTCCTGGAGCTCGGCGAGCTCGATGACCTCGGAGCCGGTGTCGATGACGTAGCCCTCAACGGTGGTGCCCAGGGGCTCGACGACAACGCCGTCGGCGACCTCGGGCAGCTCGGCGTCCTCGGCGAGCTCGACGATAAAGCTGCCGTAGAGCGGGGTGAAGAGGCTCTCCACGTCCACATCTTCGGCAAGCTCGATACCGATCTGGTTGCCGACGCACATCTTAAAGAGGCTCTCGGCGCCGCAGCCGTAGCCGGGCGTGGAGACGGCCAGGGCGTCGCCGGCGGCGGTGAGCGCCTCGACGGCGTCAAATGCGGCGAGCAGCTGCTGGGCGTCGGGGCGGTAGTCCTGGCCATAGGTGGCGGGGGCGATGCGGACGACGCGGTGCGTGAGGCCCTTGAACTCGGGGGAGACAGCGCGGGCCGCCTTGCCCACGGCCACGGCGAAGCTGATGAGGGTCGGCGGAACGTTGAGCTCGCCGGCCTCGTCCTCAAACGAGCCGCTCATGGAGTCCTTGCCGCCGATGGCGCCGGCACCCAGGTCGACCTGGGCCATAAGGGCGCCCAGGACGGCTGCCATGGGCTTGCCCCAGCGCTCGGCCTCGGTGCGCAGACGCTCGAAGTACTCCTGGAAGGAGAGGTAAGCGCGTTTGTGCTCAAAGCCTGCGGCCACGAGCTTGGCGATGGACTCGACCACGGACAGGTAGGCGCCCGCAAACTGGTCGGCCTCCATCAGATAGGGGTTAAAGCCCCATGCCATAGCGCTCGCCGTGGTGGTCTCACCGTCCACGGGGAACTTGGCGACCATGGCAGAGCTCGGGGTGAGCTGCGTCTTGCCGCCAAAGGGCATGAGCACGGTCGCGGCGCCGATGGTGGAGTCGAAGCGCTCGGAAAGGCCCTTGTTGGAGGCGACGTTAAGATCGGTGACGAGCGAGGTCATGCGCTCGGCAAGCGTGGTGCCGGCCCAGCTGGGCTGCCACACGCTGCGGGCGCAGACGTGGGCGACCTGGTGCTTGGGCGCACCGTTGGAGTTGAGGAACTCGCGGGACAGATCGACGATGGCGACGCCATTCCATGCCATGCGCATACGCGGCTCGGCGGTAACCTCGGCGATGACGGTTGCCTCCAGGTTCTCCTCGGCGGCGTAGCCCATGAACTCCTCGACGTCACCGTCGGCGACGGCGCAGGCCATGCGCTCCTGGGACTCAGAGATAGCGAGCTCGGTGCCGTCCAAGCCGTCGTACTTCTTGGTCACGGTATCAAGGTCGACATACAGGCCATCGGCAAGCTCGCCCACGGCGACCGAGACGCCGCCGGCGCCAAAGTCGTTGCAGCGCTTGATCAGACGGCAGGCATCGCCGCGGCGGAACAAACGCTGCAGCTTGCGCTCGACCGGGGCGTTGCCCTTCTGGACTTCGGCACCCGAGGTCTCGATTGACTCGGTGTTCTGGGTCTTGGAGGAGCCGGTGGCGCCACCGATGCCGTCACGGCCGGTGCGGCCACCCAGTAGGATGATCTTGTCGGTGGGGGCGGGGCACTCGCGGCGCACGTGGTTTGCCGGGGTAGCGCCCACGACGGCGCCGACCTCCATACGCTTGGCTACGTAGCCGGGGTGATAGAGCTCGTTGACCTGACCGGTGGCAAGGCCGATCTGGTTGCCGTAGCTGGAGTAGCCGGCGGCGGCAGTGGTCACGAGCTTGCGCTGCGGCAACTTGCCCTCGAGCGTCTCGGAAACCGGGACGGTGGGATCGCCGGCACCGGTGACGCGCATGGCCTGATACACATAGCTGCGGCCAGAGAGCGGGTCACGGATGGCGCCGCCCACGCAGGTGGCGGCACCGCCGAAGGGCTCGATTTCGGTCGGGTGGTTGTGGGTCTCGTTCTTAAAGAGGAACAGCCAGTCCTGGTCCTCGCCATCGACATCGACCTTCACCTTGACGGTGCAGGCGTTGATCTCCTCGGATTCGTCGACATCGGTCATGACGCCGGTCTTCTTAAGGTACTTGGCGCCGATGGTGCCCATGTCCATGAGGCAGACGGGCTTGGCGTCGCGACCGAGCTCGTGGCGCATCTCCATGTAGCGGTCGAAGGCTTGCTGCACCACGGCGTCGTCGATCATCACGTCGTCCAGGACGGTGCCGAAGGTGGTGTGGCGGCAGTGATCGGACCAGTAGGTGTCGATCACGCGGATCTCGGTGATGGTGGGGTCGCGGTCCTCATCGCGGAAGTACTGCTGGCAGAAGGCGATGTCCGCCTCGTCCATGGCAAGGCCGCGATCGGCGATAAAGGCGGCAAGGCCGGCCTCGTCGAGCTCGCGGAAGCCGTCGAGCACCTCGACGGGCTGGGGCTCGGGGGTCTCCATGTACAGCGTCTCGGGCAGGTCGAGCGAGGCGATGCGCGCCTCGACGGGGTTCACCACGTAGTGCTTGATGGCCTCGATGGCGGCTTCGTCCAGAGCGCCCGAGATCATATAGACCTTGGCGGAGCGCACGGCGGGGCGCTCGCCCTGGCTGATGAGCTGCACGCACTCGCTGGCGGAGTCGGCGCGCTGGTCAAACTGGCCAGGCAGGAATTCGACGGCAAAGACAGCGCCATCGCTTGCGGGGAGCTCGTCGTAGGTCACATCGACCTGGGGCTCGCTAAAGACGGTCGGCACGCAAGAGCGGAAAAGCTCCTCGTCGATGCCCTCGACGTCGTAGCGGTTGATGATCCTCAGGGCCTCGATGCCCTTGATGCCGAGAATTTCGGTCAGCTCGCCCTTGAGCTGCTGAGCCTCGACGTCGAACCCGGGTTTCTTCTCCACGTAGATACGAGAGACCATTGGTTCCTGCCTTCCTGATCGGTTGGGCGTACGGTACGGTATGCGGCAGCGGTCGGTTTGCGGGGTCTGCCCTGCGGTCGCCTTGAGCCACATGTTTGTAAACCTCACTATGATACGACAGCTCGCGGCGCGTTGAGGACGGCGAGGGTGCTACAGTGAAGCGCAAACAAGAGAAAGGCATCACATGGCATTCGTTTCGCTCGCCATCATCGCGCTCGTGGCCTTTGCAAGCCCCTTCATCGCCTCGGCGATTCCCGGGAAACCCGTTCCCGAGACGGTCTTTTTGCTCGTGTTCGGCGCGGTGCTGGGACCCCATATGCTCGGCATTATCCATGTGGATGCTGAGGTCTCGCTTGTGTCCGAGCTCGGCCTGGCCTTTTTGTTCCTGCTTGCCGGCTTTGAGATCGACCCCAAGAGCATCACGGGCGTCGAGGGACGCTACGGCTTGGCGACGTGGGTCGTCACGTTTGGTATCGCCTGGCTCGCCGTGCGCTTTACCCCGTGGTTCTCGGTCAGCCATTTCGACGGTATCGCCGTGACGCTTGCCCTCACTTCGACGGCGCTCGGCACGCTCGTGCCCATCATGCGTGAGCGTTCGCTGACCGGAACGCGCGTGGGCGACTCGATTCTCGCGTATGGCACCTGGGGCGAACTTGGGCCCGTGCTTGCTATGTCGGTATTGCTGTCTGCCCGCACCGGCATCCAAACGCTCGTAATCCTTGGCTTGTTTGCGGCGGTTTGCGTGTTGCTGGCCGTGGTCCCAAGTCGCTCCAAGCGCGTCGGCAGCCGCTTCTTTGCGTTTGTCGAGGAACGCGCCGATACCACGTCGCAGACCTTCGTGCGCCTGACGGTGCTCATCCTGGTCACGCTCGTGGCGTTCTCGGCCATCTTTGACCTCGACATCGTGTTGGGTTCTTTTGCCGCCGGCTTTGTCCTGCGCTATATCATCCCCGAGGGCAACCATACGCTCGAGACCAAGCTCGACGGCCTGGCCTACGGCTTTTTGATTCCGGTGTTCTTTACCATATCGGGCGCAAAGATCGACCTGGCGGCCGTGGCGTCGCGCCCGGGTTTGCTCGCGGGCTTTATCGTGGCGTTGCTGATTATTCGTGCCGTGCCCATTCTCATCTCTATGAGCATTTGTCCTGCGACGCGCGATGTGTCGGCGTATGGTCGCATTACCGTGGCCCTGTACTGCACTACGGCGCTGCCGATTATCGTTGCCGTGACAAGCGTTGCCGTCAACGCGGGCGCGCTGTCGCAAGATATTGCGTCGGTCATGGTTGCCGCCGGCGCCATCACGGTGTTCTTGATGCCGCTGCTCGCACAGCTCTTCTACCGCGTGGTCGACGCCGCACCGGTTGCCGCCGTGGCAGAAGTTGCCGAGCATCCATCCGATGCGCTCGACATCCTGCGCGCCCATCACGATTTGGCGAGCCTGCTCGCACGAGAGCACGAGCTGCTGACCTCGCATGGCCATGGTCGCGTATTCGAGGGCCTGCCTACGCTCGATACGATTGCCGAGCGTCTTTCCGCCGAGGCGGCGAGCGGTCACATCGATGCCCGCATCGTGGACGCGGCGCGCCTGCTTGCCGACAAGACCTATGGCGATGAGGTTGACCCGTCCGAGCTGACTCCGCGTGAGCGTCGCCGCCTGGAGCGCGCCAAGCTCGCCGTGCGCGAATATCGCCGCCGCATGCTGGAGCTCTATGCGCGCGATGAAGCCCAGGACGACGACGGCAAGTAGCAAGGAATGTCGGGATACGGGTTCCGTCCAAATAATAGAAGGCGCGCAGCCGGCGGTTGTTGCAGGCACCGCGCCGTTTGGGTTGGGCCGCGGTGTGGTTGGCAGTGGTGGCTTGCGGCCATTAGGGGTGGGGGGCGCCGGCGACGGGGGGCCCCGCGCCCCGGGCAAAGGGGG